>JAGSGY010000113.1 GCA_023954855.1 Pseudomonadota bacterium
CCTGCTTGCCGGACTTCGCATCGCCCGAGACGCCGACGACTATGCATGGCTCCGCCCGTCCACAAGCTGGTGGCCCGCCCTGCCCGTCGCCGCGGCAGTCGCGGCGGGTGTGGCCTCGCGGGGGCTGGCTCCCGTTCCCCTGCGCCCGGCGTTGGCCGCCGCTCAAACTCGACTGGGTGACGCCCTCCAGCCAGAGCTCTTGCTCCCACTGGTCGCCGTCGTGATCGGACAGGAACTCGTCTTTCGCGGGTTTTTGCAGCGGGCAGTGGGGCCATGGGTCGCATTGGGGGCGTTTGTTCTGACCATTTCGCCCCTTGACCCCCTTCACGGCATCGGGGTCGGCCTTCCACTCGCCGTGCTGGCGATGCACACTCGCTCGCCCCTACCCGGCATCGCCGCCCGGCTGCTGGCGTCGGTTGCTCTGCTTGCCCTCCCCACGCTGGCGCCCGGCCTGGCGCTCGCGGGTTGCCTGCTCGGCACGCTGTTTATAGGCATTGGGCTTGGCCGCTTGAAATTTTCCTGACATCCCGCTTGCCGCGTCTTGACCGTCGGTTTACAAACGCCGCGTTCGTCCCCTCTGGGACGCGGGAGTTTTTCGATGTCGTCTATTCGCATCTCTGCGCTTTGCGCCCTTGTCGCCACCTCCGCAGCCTGCACGCCTGACTACGCCCCTTGGCGCACGGGCGACCCGAAGGCCCCCACCGCCTACCGCTACGTGATGGGCGCAGACGAGGCCACCGGTACCCAGCGGACGGGCGGCGCCCACACCGTCATCGTGCCGTCCCAAGACCGCGACGTGCGCGAGGCTATCGACGCACCGAACACCCCGAGTCGGCTGCACCCGGAGCTCAAGGGCGACTACACGCTCTTTGATGCCGACATCACGAGCGGCGAGAGCGACTGGGACATCTTCGCTTCGTCCTGGTGGGCGCAGTCGAAGAACGGCATTGCGAAGCGCTGGACCGGCGGCACCCAGAGCTACAGCGACCACAGCCAAGTCGACAACATGTCGCCCTCCGAGAAGTACGACGTGCTGTTCAACCCCGGACAGCCCGTGCAGGTCGAGAAGGTCGAGCACCACGACTACCCGGAACTTCGCAAGCCAGAGGACGAGCGTGCCGACAAGCACGAGCACGAGGCCATCACGGTCGTCGGCCCGGCCACCGCATGGGAGCTGAAGAACCACGGCAACTACCAGAGCTTCGCGCACCCGGACCACTGGTGGGGACACTGCAACGGCTGGGCCTCCTACGCTACCGCCGAGAAGCTCGGCGCGCCGACCCGCGACATCCGCGTCAAGGTCGACGACGACAAGATCATCGAGTGTGCCTCGAGCACCGAAGAGGGCTGTGTGCTCGTCCGCATGGGCGACATCGAAGCACTCATGTCCGAGCTCTACTTCTCCGACACGGCCACCTTCGCCGGTCGCCGTTGCAAGGAGAGCCCCGACGAGATGGAGCGCGACGAGTACGGTCGGCCGACCGACCCCGCCTGTCGCGACATGAACCCCGGCACGTTCCACATCGCCGTCACCGGCTTGCTCGCACGTGGCGCCGAGAACATGTCGACCAAGGAGCAGGGCCGTCCTGCGTTCATCATCGACCACAGCTACGACTGGGAGGTCTGGAACTTCCCCCTCAAGAAGTTCAAGGTCCACACGACTGAAGAGGTCACTGCCGAAGAGGCCAACGCGCTCGTCGGCGCCGAGGGCGAGTACAGCTTCAACGTCACCGCCGAGCGCTTCGCCCGCGTGCACCTCTCCTACTGGATGGTCTCGGACGGCGTCTCCGACTCGAAAATGCTGAAGCAGGCCGACGACCGCGACATTCCCCTGCACGAGGTCGAGCTCAACTACGTGCTCGAGATGACCGCGGACGGCACGATTGTCGGCGGCGAGTGGATTGAGGAGCCCGAGGTCACCCACGGCGAGGACAGCAAGAAGCTCCACCCGGACTTCCTCTGGGCCGCGGTCAACCCGCAGGGCTGGGGCGAGCAGAGCGATGACCTCGGCGGCGACGACGACAACCCGCACATCGCGTACTCGAAGGTGCAGGCACTGCTGGCCTGCTCGAACGATGCCAGCACCTGCGCGGCCGTGAGCGAGCCCGAGCCCGAGCCCGCCACCTGCGCCGGCCAGTGCGACAGCTCGGCAGCCCAGACGACGGCCTCCGGCGCCGTCTGCTACTGCGACGCCGCTTGCACCAGCTACAACGACTGCTGCGACGACCAGGCCGACACCTGCGGCGGTGCAGGCACGGCTCCTCCGGTGGTCGCGACCTGCGAGGGCCACTGCGGCTCCTCCAGCCCAGCGCCTGGCACCGAGTGCTACTGCGACGACTCCTGCGAGGAGTACGGCGACTGCTGCTCGGACAAGAGCGACACCTGCCAGTAGACTGCTGCGAAGCGTCTTAGGGGCCGCCTTCGGGCGGCCCTCTTTGGTGGATCAGCCGGTGACGCGCTCGACAGACTCAACGCCCTTGATCTTCTCGATGTTGCGAATCACGCGGGTGAGTTCACCGACGTCCTGCACCGAGAGGTCGAGGGTCACGACTGCGCCATCACCCGTCCGCGCACTGGCGGAGGCCGTGAGAATGTTGACGGCCTGCTGCTCACACACCGCGGTGATGTTCGACAACAGCCCCGGTCGGTCCGTGCAGTAGATGCGAATCTGTCCGGCATGCGAGCCGCCGCGCGCGATGTCCCACTCAACGGGAATCTGCCGAGCCCCGTCCAGCGACGAGAGCTGTGCACAGGTGGCCTTGTGTACCGTGATGCCGCGACCGCGGGTGATGAACCCCACAACATCCTCGCCAGGCAGGGGCGAGCAGCAGCGGGCGTAGTTCACCAGCACGCCATCTTCACCGGTAATCAGTACCGGGTTCTGGCTCGGCCGGCGGAAGCGGTTGAGAAACTGACCGAGGGTGCCCGAGTTCTGTCGAAGACGCTCGAACTCACCTTCGGGAAGCAGGGCCCTACAGATCGTGGACAGCCCGACCTGACCCCTAGCGATCGACTCAAAGAGCTGGTCTGCATCTCGTTCTGGCCGATCGCTCAGAAACTCCTTCAAGGGTTGTCCATTGAGGACCTTCTTGACCGAGGAGCTGTACTTCTTGAGCTCTGAGTCAAGCATGTCACGGCCAATGCGCACCGCGGCTTCACGTTCCTCCTCGCGAAGGAAACGCCGGACCTTCTGAAGTGCGCGTCCTGTCTTGCAGATCTGCAGCCAGTCGCGGTTCGGGCTCTGACTCGGAGACGTGAGGATCTCCATGCGGTCACCGGACTTGAGCTCATAGCGAAGCGGCACCATCCGGCCGTCGACACGAGCCCCTACACAGTGCATGCCCACGTCGGTGTGGACCATGAACGCAAAGTCGAGAGCGGTGGCGCCCTTCTGAAGGCGCTTGACCTCGCCTGCCGGGGTGAAGACGAAGACTTCGTCCGCGTAGAGCTCGACCTTGACGGTCTCCATGAACTCTTCGGCATTCTCGGCGTCACGAGCGGTCTCGAAGAGCTCTCGGACCCGGCTAATCGACGCCACGTCGTCTGGAGAGAGCGCTAGGTGCCCCTCTTTGTACTTCCAGTGAGCGGCGATGCCCTCTTCCGCGACACGATGCATGTGCTCGGTCCGAATCTGCACTTCGACGCGGCGCCCCTCTGGGCCGACGATGGTCGTGTGAAGCGACTGGTAGCCATTCGGCTTGGGCCGGGCGATGTAGTCCTTGATGCGGCCCGGGACCGGGGCAAAGCGCGCGTGAATGCCTCCGAGCACGGCGTAGGGCTGGCCACCGTCGGGCAGGATTACGCGGAAGGCCAATGCATCGGGAACGTCTTCGACCGACAGGCGCTGGGCATTCATCTTCTTGTGAATCGAGTGCGGTGACTTCGCACGTCCCGAGACTCGACCCTCAATGCCCTCGTCGATGAGCAGCTTCTCGAGCATCTTCTGCGTCTCGGCGATGTAGGTCGCGCGGTCGGACTGCGTCCGGTCGAGAAAGGCCGTGATCGCATCCCAGGCGTCGCGATGCATGGTCTTGAAGCAGATCTCCTCGAGCTCATCCTTGAGCTTGGTGATGCCGAGGCGATTCGCGATCGGGATGAACACGTCCGTCGTCTCGGTCGCAATCGTGATCTGCTTTGCGGGCCGGTGATGCTCGATGGTGCGCATGTTGTGCGTACGGTCGGCGAGCTTGACGAGAATCACCCGCACGTCGCGGCTCATGGCGAGCATCATCTTGCGGAAGTTCTCGGCCTGAAGCTCTTCCTTTGACCGGAATTTCAGCTTGCCGATCTTGGTGACTCCGTCGACGAGCTGAGTGATCAGCGGGCCCACCTGCTCGGTCATCTCCTCCATCGAGAGCGGATTGTCCTCGAGGGCGTCATGCAGGAGTGCGGTCGAGATGGTCTCGACGTCCATGCGTAGGTCGGCGAGGATCATCGCGACCGCTAGCGGATGAGACAAATACGGTTCGCCAGACTTCCGCGTCTGCCCCGCATGGGCCTTCGCCGCGAGCAGATAGGCCGCCATCACCGGTCCCATGTCGGCGTCGGGCGCGTAGCTTCGCACCTGTTCGAGGATGTCGGAGATTTGCGTCAAGGTGCGCCCCCTCCCGCGTCACAGACAAGGTCCATTCGGCGAAGACGTGCAAGGCGGCAGTATTCCACGATTGCTAGCCGGATGCGCCTTGCACACGTGTCTCGCGAATGTACTCACGCAGACGCCCGACTCAAGCCCGGTGATCAAGGTCCTCGGAAACACAGGCCGCTGAGCGCCTGGCTGGCTCGCGAGTTGATCGGGGCGCGCCTAGCGACGACCGGCGAGCTCTTCCCCGACCTTCTGTACCCAGGACTGCCGACGGCCGGCCCGCGAGAGCTCCGCCATGAAGACGGCCGTGAACGCCGCTGAGGCCGTCTCGAGGTCATCGTTCACCACGAGGTAGTCAAACTCGGCCACCCCTTCGAGCTGTCCCTCGACCTTGGCCATGCGCGTCGCAATGATCTCAGCACTGTCGGTCGCGCGGGCGATCAAGCGCTGCTCAAGCGCGGCGATGGAAGGCGGCAGGACATAGACGAGGACGGGGGCCGTGGCCTCAACGCCGGACCGTGCTCTGACCACCTCGACGTAGTGATCGCGGACGTTTCGGGCACCTTGGAGGTCGATGTCCAGGAGGATTGACTGCCCCGCATCAAGCGCCGAGAGGATCGGGTCAATCAGCGTGCCGTAGCGCCGCTCGTAGACCTGTGCGTGCTCGAGAAAAGCGCCTTCGGACACCAGCTCCTCGAAGCGAGCTGGCGTGAGGAAGTGGTAGTCGACCCCATCTTGCTCCCCCACCCGCGGCGCGCGCGTGGTCGCCGAGATCGAGAAGGCAACGCCGGGCAGCGAGTCGCGAAGACGGCGGATCAGGGTCGACTTGCCAACTCCGGACGGCCCGGTGACCACGAATAGCGCACCTCGATCCGGAAGTTGCCAGCCCACCGCTACTCCACGTTCGCGGACTGTTCGCGCATGCGCTCTAGCACCGACTTCATGGTCACCACACGATGCGAGATCGGATGGTCGGCCGACTTTGAGCCGATGGTGTTCACTTCGCGGTTCATCTCTTGGAGGATGAAGTCGAGGCGACGGCCGACGGGCTCATCTGCCGAGAGCGCGTCGGAGAACTGGTCGCAGTGGCTACGAAGACGAGCGATTTCCTCGCTCACATCGGCCTTGTCGGCAAGCACGGCGGCCTCTTGGTGAAGGCGGTGCTTGTCCAAGCCGCGGTCGCCTAGCAGTCGAGAAAGGCGCGCATCGAGACGCTGCCGGAGACGCTCGTTCACCCCGACAGAGACATCGTTGACCTCGTCCACGGTGTCGCGAAGCTCACCGAGATGCGAGGTGAGGTCGGCGTGAAGGGCCTGGCCCTCGACACCACGCATGCGAACCAAGTCCTCGATCGCCGCCGAAAGGGCCGTCTCGACCACCGTCCACTCAGTCATGACGTCGGTCTCGACCTCGGTCACCTCGAGAACGCCGGGCTGACTGGCAACCCAGGCCAGCGCCAGAGCGCGGTCGGCATCTTGCGGCAGGGTCTCCGCAACCTCGTGTGCTGCGGACACGTAGGCCCGTGCGAGGTCGGCATCCACGGACACTCGGGAACGCGACCCAGAGGCCGAACGTCGGACGAATGCATCGATCCGACCACGAGCGAAGGGCTCCTTGAGCAGGTTGTTGATCCTCGGCTCGAGGGGCATGTACTCCCTCGGCGTGCGCAACTGCAGGTCGCGAAAGCGATTGTTTACGCTACGCAGCTCCACGACGACGGTGACATCGCCGCTGGTCGCCTCACCGCGTCCGAATCCGGTCATCGAGCGGAGCATCGTTTCTCCCAAGAGACGGGCGGATAACCCGGACCGGCCTCAGGTCCCAACGCCCAGTTGAGTGAGTCGCGAGGCCTGTCGGGCATCGAGGCCCCACGCCTCTTCCAGCGGCATGTCCGGATCACTGAGCCACGCCTTCGGAACGGGAAAGCTGCCGACATCGCGGGGATACAGATCCAGACGGGAGCCCTTCTCTACCCGAAGCACACCACTCGACAGTGGCGAGCGCACCAAGTCGAGCAGCCGAGTGAGTGGCACGGCGTCGGAGTTTGGCGCGACAACGGTACAGGTGTGTCCAACGAAGATGCCCTGCTCATCGATCGCCGCACGGACAGGACCCGAGCCGCGCAGCCGCTGAAGCACGATCTTAGGACCGTTGAACAGCTCCGGAGTCTTGGCGCGGTGCATGCGAGCCGGGTTGTAGTCGAGCCAGCGATGCGTTCCCGCGAAGAACTCGCGGGCATCGGCGTAGGGAACCCGACCCGGCCCCTCTTCAGCATGGATGACCCGGTCCTTCGAGCCGTGAACGCCATGCGCCACCACCCCGGTATCCACGCGGGCCAGGCTGTTTAGCGGGACCGAGACCTCGCGAACCTTGTCCACCAAACCAATGTCGCCGGGAGCCATGGTGCGGACCAACGGCACATGGTCGAGCGCAAGTAGCGCCGACGCATGCACCTTGGTGTCGGCGATCTCGGCCGGACCGTCATCTGCACAGAGCACCACCCGCACGACGTCGACAGCCGCCCCTGGGAACGGCATCGGCCCGTCGAGCACGGCCACCCGATGACGCTCGACCCAGCGACGGCGGAGCGGAGCACCGTAGTTCTGCACCATCGAGGCCGCTGGCAGGATCAGGCCGACGGCGCCGCCCGGACGGCAGGTCTCTGTAGCGATCGCCGCGAACGGAATCACGAGATCAAAGCGCCCCCGCAGCCATGGAAATCGCGTCCGAAGCCTGGTGCGTAACGCCTTGTTCTGCCGTTCCGGAGGCACAAACGGTGGATTACCGACCACGAGGTCCATAAAGTCGCCGGGCTGCAGCGCGTCACGCCGCTCAATCGTCGCACCGGGAACCGCCACGCGAGCCACGGTCAACGCGAGCTCGTCCAGGTCGGTACCCCGAATGTCCGGAACACCAGCCTCTTGCATGGCGACCAGGAACGCACCCGTGCCACAGGCGGGATCGAGTCCACTGTTCACGGGAATTCGGGATGCGCGCAGTGAAGCTGCGACCGTCTCGCGAGCCATGGCCGCAGACGTGTCGAAGGCCCCACGCGCCCGACGCCCGCCGTGGTCCGGCACGGGGTATTGCTGCCCCGCCTCGATGTGGGCAATGACCCCCGAACCACCGGGCTTTCGCACCTTCAGGGCACGCGTGAGGCCGATGTCTCGCTCGGCCACCTCTGGCCGACATCGAGCGAGGAAGCCCGCGTTCTGCACGACTTCCCACGGGCTGCTGGCCTGGGACTCTGCCGCCGACCGCACGGCTTCGAGATGGGAGTCCCCGCGCGCGATGCAGTCAAGCCAGACGGTCAAGGCTCGCTTCATTCGGCGCCCTCCTCGGTGCAGCCTACACCGGGCGTGGGTTCCGGGGCCGCGCCCTAGCTCTCAGACGTCCCCGCGGGCCACCAACGCACGAGCCAGGCCGGCAGCGCCGGGCCGCCACCGCCCTCTTCGGGCACTTCGAGCCCGAGGTGGTCGCGTACGTAGATGTGGTAGAGCGCGAGAAAGAAGGCCACGAGCACAGGGCCGACCAACACGCCTGGAATCCCCATCCAGCTCATGCCGCCAAACACCGCCAAGAAGATCATCAGCGGATGAATATTGGTGTTGCCTCGCATCATCAGCGGCTTGACGACGTTGTCGACGCTCGCCGTGAAGGCCATGCTCCACACCGCGACGAAAACACCCCAGCCGAGGCCCTCTGTGGCGCCAACCATCAGCGCAACAGGCACCCAAATGACCGCCGTCCCGACCAGAGGGATGAACGAGAACATCGCCGTCATGATGCCGAGAAACACGACCCGGTCGACCCCGGCAATGGCGTAGCCCACCCCGGCGACCACCCCCTGAAGCGCTCCCGACACCACGCTACCGAGCACCATGTTGTTGGCGAACTCACGAAAGACGTCGAACAGACGGTCTTCGTAGCTGTCCTCCATCGGCGAGAGGTTCTTCACCACGCCGAGAACGACTGGGCCTTCCATGTACAGGCTGACCACCGCGAAGACGAAGATCAAAGCCTGGAGTGCGGAGCTCAAGGTCGACGTCAGGATGTTCGGAACCGCCCCCGCTGCACGGTTCACTGCGGTCACGAGCACGGACTGCACCTCGGCCACCACAGCGCCGATGAGGTCGAAGTCCTCGGGCAGCCAGCCGCCCAGGTACTCCTCGATCATCGGCATTTCGGTCTGTGCCCAGGTCACCCAGACCTCGAGTTGCCCATCTTGGATGAACGCGAGAGCCTGCTGCAGGACTTGCCCAGCCTCGACGCCGAACAGATAGAGCACCGTCCCGAGCGGCCCAAACACCACGAAGAACAGCAGAAAAACCGTCAGAATGGCGGCAAGCGCGGGGCGCCCACCGGTGCGGTCGAGCACCCGAGCGTGGATGGGCCAGGTCACGACGACCGTCACGACTGCAAACAGCAAGGTGACGAAGAACGGCCAGAACAGCGCGATGACGCCCAGGGTGCTGGCCGCTAGAAAGCCGTAGAACCAGCGATTCCGGACCTGCTCGGACCAGCCGCCGCCACTCACTCCGCCCCCTTTTGAGCCTCGACACCGTCGCGGATGCGACCGATCAGATCACCACGGACCGCCTTGGCAGCCACCTTGGAGGCATTTCGAATCGCGCGAGCCTCACTTCGTCCGTGGGCCTTGATGACGACCTGGTCAAAGCCGAGAAAGGGTGCGCCGCCATACCCCTTCCAGTCCGTGAGTCGGCGGAGTTGACGCAGTCCACCCCCGAGCATCGACAAGCCGATTCGCCACTGAATGCTGCGACTGGAGGCGTTTTTGGCCATATCGCGGAACACTTCGCTCACGCCTTCGAGCATCTTCAGGACGACATTTCCGAGGAATCCGTCGCAGACGACAACGTCCACCGTGCCCTTTGGAATGTCCAAGCCCTCGATGTTCCCGACAAAGTTCAGGTCACCGGCTAGCAGGCGCTGGTGCGCCTCGATGATGGCGGCGGTCCCCTTCTTGGCTTCACTTCCGTTCGAGAGCAGTGCAACTCGAGGGGCGCGAATTTCGCTCACAATCGAGCTGTAGGCGCTGCCCATCAACGCGAAGCCCTGAAGGTCTTCGGCACTCGCCGACAGGGTCGCTCCGATGTCGAGCATCAGGGCAAACGGGTCGTTGTGCGGGCCGTGCCGGGCTTCGGTCGGGTACACGCTCGCCAGCGCTGCCCGCCGAATGCCGGGAAGCTTCTCGAACTGACGCGCGGAGGCGAGAATCAATCCACCCGTATGCCCAGACGACACCAGCGCCTGGGCGTCGCCGTCCCGGACCAAACGAGCCGCGGTCGCCACGGAGCAATCGGGCATCTCGTCGAGCGCAACGCGCGGGTCCTGGTCCATTCGAACATGGCCGTTCGCGTGAACCAGCCGGAGGCGCGCGGGGTCGTAGCGGAGATCGGCGAGCACCTCGTGCATCGACGGAACATCCCCCACAAGGAGTACATCGATATCGGAGTCCTCGAGCGAGAGCGACGCTGCGCCCTCCACTGTCGCGAGAACACCCGCATCTCCACCCATGGCATCGAGTGCGACCGTAATCACGTGTGTGCGCCCCCCTCATGGATGGTAACGCACGGGCGTCAGCGGCCGTCACTGCGGCGCCCCTCACTGCGCGTTACGAGCCCGCCTGTCTGACGGAGGCCACGTGTCCGAGCCCAAGTCCACCCACATCCGCTGGCATGGCGCCAATGTTGACCGCAACGAGCGCGAAGCCCTGTTGGGGCAGCGCGGGTGCGTGGTCTGGTTCACTGGACTCTCCGGGTCCGGCAAGTCGACGGTCAGCCGCCGCGTGGAGCAGCTTCTCCTGGAGCGCAAGGTCGTCACCTACGGCCTCGATGGCGACAACCTCCGGTTCGGTCTCAACAAGGACCTGGGATTCTCGGCCGAGGATCGCAGCGAGAACATCCGCCGCGTCGGCTGTGTGGCGCAGTTGTTCATGGATTCGGGCACCGTGACGCTCACCGCCTTCATCTCGCCCTACCAGCGCGACCGAGACGCCGCGCGTGCGCTGGTCGGCGCCGAGCGCTTCGTCGAGGTCTTTGTCGACACGCCGCTCGAGGTCTGTGAGTCCCGAGACCCCAAGGGCCTCTACAAAAAGGCCCGAAGCGGCGAGATCGCCAACTTTACGGGCATCAGTGCGCCCTACGAAGCGCCGACGGCTCCGGAAGTGCATCTGCTCACCGACGGAAAGACTGTCGATGCCTCCGCACAGGAAGTGGTCGACTACCTTGAGACGCGCGGCTTTCTAGAGGCCTAATCAAGCGCTGGCGATGCTCTCGCCCACCATCAATCCCATCGCCATGGTGGTGATCTGCGGATTGACGCCGAGGCTGGTCGGGAAGACGCTGGCGTCGGCCACCCGTAGGTTGCTCCATCCCCAGACCCGCCCCTGGGGGTCGACGACCGAGCGGCTTGGATCATCGCCCATTCTGCACGTACCCATTGGGTGGGACGCGTACATAAACAGGTGGGATGCAGGCACGTCGTAAGGAAGCGCAGCGGCGATTTGCTCTGGTGAGTGAATCGTCGGGGCCCCTACCCGTCCTGGATAGACTTCGGTCGCGCCAGCTGCGAAGAAGACCTCGGCGGTGAGGCGCAGGCCATCGATCAAGCGCTGCTTATCGCCATCGCCGAAGTGGTAGTAGAGGTCCGGCCCGGCGGGAGTCATACGCACCCTGCCCTCGCTGTCCTCGTCGTGAACGAGTGCACCGGCCGACGCGAGGTGTTTGAGGTTCTTCATGATGTGAAGGCTCTCGGCGCCGATACCCGAGGGCAGCGTCATGTAGTACTGGTCGGGCGTCACCGTGTACGTCTGAAGCAGGAAGCCCTCCTTCCACCGGTCGACGTAATAGCCCTGGGTCACGCCGGACCACGGCCGGATCTCTTGCTCGAAGCGCGCCAGGACTGGCGCTGTGGGATGCACCACGAGGTGTCGTCCGCAGTGCGTATTGTCGGCGAGCCCATTGGAGAGCAGGAACATTGGCGAGCCGATCGGGCCGCCAGAGAGGACGAAGTGCGCCGCCTCGACCCGGACCGTCCCGATCGGCTTCTGGGTGACCGGGTCCATCGTCTGGCCCGTGACTGCGACAATGCGGTCGCCATCGGTCTCGACGCCAGAGGCCCTGCAGTCCGCGTAGATGCCCAGGTTGCCGGACTCGAGCGCCTCGACCAATAGGGTGCGGTCGACCGATGACTTTCCACCGGAGGGGCAGCCGTACTGGCAGATGCCGCAGCCCACGCATCCAGGCGCATTTCGCGCGAGGAAGGCTCCGTCCAGTCCAAGCTTCTCGGCGCCTTCCTTAAAGATCAGGTTGTTGTTTCGCTGGACTGCCACAGGATTGACCGACACGCCGAGCGTCGACCAGAGCCGGTCGAAGTAGCCCTCGAAGCGTGCGTCGGTGAGCTCGTTACAGCCGTGTTCGTCGCGCCAGAGTGCCAGGACCTCTGGAGGTGTGCGAAAGCAGATCGCCGAGTTGATCAGCGTCGAGCCACCGACGCCCCGGCCTCCAGGCAGCAGCATCACGACGTTTCCACGCACTGAGCGCGCCCCCCTGCCCTGGTAGAGCTGAGTGAGTGCATGCCCCGACTCGGGCTTGAAGTCGCTCGGCTTGAGGTGCTGGCCCTCTTCGAGGAGAACCACGCGAAGGCCGCGCTCGGCTAGCGCGAGAGCCGCGGCCGAGCCCCCTGCACCTGCGCCGATCACACAGGCGTCGGCCTGGAGCGTCAGGGCATGCGGGTAGTCAGCCGAACCGTGCTTGCCAGATTCAAAGGTCATGCTGCGCCTCCACCACAGAGTCGAACGTAGCCCATGGCCTTCTTCACCTCTGGGCTTCGAAAGTAGGCGGTCGAGAACAGAACCTTGAGAGAGTCGGCGGCGAGGCGGCGCGGTAGGACCGTGGGGTCAGCCCACGCCTCGAGCACCTCGTGGCGGTCTTCGAGAGACAGCGCACTGAACCGGAGTCCACGTGAGGCATAGGTGCCCCACTCGAGCCCGCGGAGGACATAGCGAAACGCAGGGCGGCGGGTGTCATCGAGCCACTCGGAGACCAAGCGGTCGACCTCATAGGGCACACCCGCTTCGAGACCCGACACCCCCATCGGTTCCTTCGGAAACAGGACCTCGGTGATCGCGAAGACGGTGGCCATCTCTTCAGCCGACAGCACCATCGCGCCTTGAGCGGCCGGCTTGAGCACCACGGCTCCGCCACCCGCGGCAGTAGCCACGGCGGCGCCGATACCCATCTGCAGCAGCCGTCGCCGCGTGATCAGCGCGAGCATGAACATCCCCCTGAACCACACCCCAAAGCGGCTCTTTTCAAAACATACCCGCGGGTCAGTTTATCGACAACACAAATTCTCGAAGAATTCGGAATTGGGTGTCTCCGCCGCAGATGAGCTACCCTCGCTGGCCATGAATGCGCTGTCCCAACGCCTGTCCCTCCTCGCAGAGCCTGTCCGTGTGCGGCTCCTCTCGTTGCTCGACCGCGAGGAACTCGGGGTTGGCGAGATCGTGCGCGTGCTTCAGCTGCCACAGTCAACCGTCTCCCGCCACCTCAAGGCGCTTCGCGTGGCCGGGTGGATCGAGCGACGCTCTGAAGGCACGGCCGGCCTCTTCCAAATGGATGCGCCCCCGAGCGGGGCCGGGGCGCTCTGGGCGGTCGTACGCGATGACTTCCGTGGATCAGCCCAGGCTTCGGAAGACGAGGCGCGACTTGCTGCGGTCCTCGCCGCTCGGGAGGAAGACCCGTCCACCTTCTTCGGCCGCATGCACGCTCGCTGGGACGCGCTTCGGACCGAGCTGTTCGGCGAGGCCTTTTCGACCCCCGCTCTGCTGGCACTGCTCGCCCGGGATTGGGTGGTCGCCGACCTCGGCTGCGGCACTGGCTCTGCTCTTGTCGAGCTCGCCCCAGTGTGTGATCGCGTGATCGGCGTGGACCGCGAACAGGCCATGCTCGACGCTGCGGCTGTCCGACTCGACGGCGAGGATGGTGTGGAGCTACTGCGCGGTGGTCTCGAGGACCTCCCCCTTCCCGACGCAACCCTCGACGCGGCGTTGTGCATGTTGGTCTTGCACCACGTGGAGCGTCTCGACTCCGCCTTCGGCGAGATTCAGCGGGTCCTCAAGCCACGAGGGCGCGCGGTCATCGTCGACATGGTCTCTCACGACCGCAGTGAGTACCGGCGGACCATGGGCCACCATCACCTCGGGTTCTCCCGAAGCGAACTCGAGGCCCAAGCGGACGCCGCCGGCCTAAGGCTCACCGCCCACCGCCCGCTGACCCCGACCCCTGATGCGCTCGGACCACCGCTGTTCCTCGCCGTTCTCGAGCGCGACAGCTAGGCGCGGACCGTCACAATCGCCGAGACCTCCTCGCGAGTGAAGCGCAACTGTCACGTTGCCTTTATCCGTTTATCCGGATAGACGAATCCCCTAAAGCCTGGAGGCTCCATGTCCGCCGTCCTCGATTCGTCCACGAACCACTTTCTCGACACCGGCTTGCCGCTGTTTTCCGGCCTCGACCACAAGGTCGCAGACCTGAGCCAGGAGGCCATCACCTTCGGCCGCAAGGAGCTCGATCTCGCCCTGCACGAGATGCCCGGTCTGCTGTCGCTGCGTGAGCAGTACGCCGGCCAGAAGCCGCTCGCCGGCGCCAAGATCATGGGCTCGCTGCACATGACCATTCAGACCGGCGTCCTCATCGAGACGCTGATCGACCTCGGCGCCGAGATCCGCTGGGTCTCCTGCAACATCTTCTCCACGCAGGACCACGCTGCCGCCGCCATCGTCGCCGGCCCGAACGGCTCCGCGACCGACATCCAGGGCCCGCCGGTCTTCGCCTGGAAGGGCGAGACTCTCGCCGAGTACTGGTGGTGCACGCTTCAGGCCCTCGACTGGGATGGCGGCCTGAACCTCATCCTCGACGACGGTGGCGA
>JAGSGY010000143.1 GCA_023954855.1 Pseudomonadota bacterium
GCGAAGATTCACGTCGGGTGTTGAATGGTTGCGTGCTCGAACGTGCAGCTGGGCCCCTTCACGGGGGCAGGGGATGCGCGTGAGCGGGACGTCTTCGAGCCCGCCGTGGTCCCACTCGACGACTGCGAATGGACCTTCGATGCGGTCGATGACGCCCACGAGGAGCAGGGCTGCGAGGCAGGACTTCACGAGACCCCCTCGACGGGTCGGAAGGCCAGGGCCTCCGCGATGTGCTGGGGGCCGATGGTGTCGTCGTGGTCGAGGTCGGCGAGGGTCCGAGCCACCTTCCGGATGCGGCTTGCGGCTCGGCCTGTGAGGTGATGGGCGTGCATGCCGCGGCGAAGCACCTCGGTCGCTTCGGGGCTCATCGGTGCGAACGCGTCAAGCTGATGCGGGCTCAGCCGGCCATTGGGAACTTGCTGGCCACGCGACTGTTGCCGCTGGCGTGCGTCGGTCACTCGCGTGCGCACAGACGCCGAAGTCTCGCCCCTGGTGTCTGCGAGGAGCGCCTCGGTGTCGACGGGCTCGAGCTGGATGTGCAGATCGATGCGGTCGAGAATCGGGCCCGAGAGGCGACGCCGGTAGCGGAGCACGTCGTGGTCGGTACAGATGCAGGGAACGGGGCTTCCACGACGGCCGCACGGGCAGGGGTTGGCCGCCATGACCAGGGTCACACCAGCCGGGTACTCCACACTTCCCTCGGCTCGGGTGATGCGGACCGTGCCATCTTCGAGGGGCTCGCGAAGGACCTCGAGCACGCTGCGCCGGAACTCGGCGGCCTCGTCGAGGAACAGCACCCCGTTGTGGGCGAGGCTGACCTCTCCTGGCCGTAGTGTGCGGTCACCAATCAGACCTGCGACGGTGACGCTGTGGTGCGGCGCCCGGAAGGGGCGGTCGTCGATGAGTGCGCCGTCCGCATCGAGGCCGGCGGCGCTGCGCACGCGGGCGGTCTCGAGGGACTCCTCGAAGTTCATCGAGGGAAGAATGGTCGGCAGCCGCCGCGCGAGCATGCTCTTGCCGCAGCCAGGGGGCCCCATCATGAGTAGGTGGTGAGCCCCGGCAGCTGCGACTTCGAGGGCTCGGCGTGCGACCTCCTGGCCTCGAACCTCGGCGAGGTCGACCCCATGGGTGCGAGGTGCCGCGGCGTTGGGCTGGGCCGTGGGCAGGTTGGCCTCGCCGCGTAGATGCGCGACCACTGCGTAGAGGTCACGGGCCGCCAGGACCTTCGCACCGGGAACCACTGCGGCTTGAGATGCCGAGCCCGGCGGCAGGATGAGGGTCCTTCCGAGCTCGCGAGCGAGCATCGATAGTGACAGCGCGCCCCGCACTTCCCGGAGCTCGCCGCCGAGAGAGAGTTCGCCGGCGACCAGGACCTTGGCGAGAGCGTCTTCCGGCAGTGCGGAGGAGGAGGCGAGAATCGCCAGCGCGATAGGCAGGTCGAGGGCCGTTCCCTCCTTTCGTACGCCCGCTGGAGCGAGGTTGACGACGATGCGCATGCGCGGGAAGTCGAATCCCGCACTCACGATGGCCGACCGCACGCGCTCGGCGCTCTCCTTCACCGCGCTCGCGGGGAGCCCGACGACTGAGATCTTGGGTAAACGCCGAAGAAGATCGACTTCGACCTCGATTGGAACTGCATCGACGCCTTGAATGGCGCCGGACAGGGCTCGCACCGCCATGTCCACCTCCCGCTCGGCTCAATGCGAGGGGTGTGCCACATCGGTGGGGCGCTCAGAACCGCTTGTTCAGGGGATCCACGGGGGCTGTCGCTATTGCGGGCCGACGGAGAACGACGAACCCGATCGGTTACGAGGGCGTGGTCTTGCGCCTCGTCTCCGTCGCCAGCGGGTTCGACGAGCTTCCGCTGAAGTCCGTCGATCTTCGCCGCTAGTCGAGCAGGTGGCGGCCGGTCGGCTTCTTGGCGACGAGCTCACCGCGGCGGGCCACGATGGCACCGTCGATGAAGACCAACTCCGGCTTCGGAGCGGCCTCGCGGTCAAGATACGGCGACCAGCCGGCTCCGGAGAGCAGATCGCCGTCGCTCACCTTGGTGAGCTCGCCTTCGCTGAACAGCACGAGGTCGGCGTCTGCGCCTTTCTTGATGCAGCCCTTGTTCTCGAGGCCGAAGATTCGCGCGGGCGCTTCTGCGCAGAGGCTCGCCAGCAGCTCGAGGGAGAGGCGGCCATACTTCACGGCCGAGAGAAGCAGCGGGAACAGCAGCTCAGAGCTCGGAATACCCACGGTCGACCCGTTCACGTAGGTGCTCGGGTAGTGGTCCGAAGCGATGCAGTCGAGGCGTCCGCGCTTCATGGCGGTCCATAGGGTGCGACGGTCGTGCTCCTCGCCCATCGGTGGGAAGGTGGTCACCGCGCTCTTTCCGGGCTCGATCGAGAGGAAGAGATGGTGCGGGGTGACGCCCGCGGTGAGGGGGAGCTGGCCCCGCACAGGATCGAGCAGGTCGAGTTCTTCGGTGGTCGAGAGGTGCATGAGGTGCACGCGCGCGGTGGCGCTCTTGACCGCATTGAGAATCAGGTTGGCGGTGTCGCGCTCGTCCTGGGCCATCTCGGACATCTGTACGCCGACCAGACCGGAGCCCTGCATCAGGCTCTTGACCTGGCTGGGGGTGACGCTCATGCCGTCTTGGCGCTGCCCGAGGTAGGCCAGTGCACCGAGAATCAACTTCTCTTCGGTGGCTGCGTCGAGCTCGCTCTGGTTTGTACCCGTCGCGGCTCCCCAGAGAGCGAAGTGACACCACGACTTGCCCTTCGCTCGGTCGAGGCGCGCACGTGCGCTGTCGCGATCGATGCTGGGCTGGTCGCCCCAAGGGAGACCGATCACCGTGGTGACGCCACCCGTGACGGCGGCGCGTGACTCGCGTTCCCAGGCCTTGGGGTCTCCGTTCGGGTCGAACTGAGCGCCTGTGTCGATGACACCCGGAATGAGAAACTTGCCGATGGCCGAGATCTCTTGCTTGCCCTTTCGAGGTGGACGTGGGCCCACATAGGCGATCTTGCCGCCCTTGAGGGCGACATCCGCCACTTGGCGTCCGGCGTTGGTGACGAGTGTGGCATCGCGGATGATCAGGTCGTACACGTGCTTCCCTTGCAGTTTTCAGCTCCAGTCGTACCCCGCTTCTTGCGGTCCGACAACTTCGCCATGCAGAGGCGGCGCGACATTGATGTCATGGTTTCGGACGGACCGCCGGAAAATTGTGGAGGTAGGCCTCTGCAGCGCATTGTGGAGCTCCGGCCCCATTCGAGCCGTCGGGTGCAGACCCTCTGTCCGCTGTCTTGGAAATAGCGGGACTTGGTGGCGAATTATCCTGGAGAAAGGAACATTATCAATGTTTGCTTGTTGGGCGTGGCGACGGCCTCTCGCAGGTGTGCATGACACAGATGTCGTGGTTTCGCCTTCAAAACCAGTTCGAACTGTCACCCGCAATTGTGGGAATGCCCATGGCTACGCGGTCATCGCGGGGTCGGGCCATTGTTGGCACGAGTTTCGCAGTGAAAGACGGTGGAGATGCAGAGCTTTGTGGCCCCGGCCAGAGCACCGCAGGAAAGCCCGGACCCCTTTGGGTTCGGGCTTTCTCGTTGTGGTCGTCGACTCCACAGCTTGCCGGCTGTATAAACGCGCTCATGAGCACCGACGTCTCGAGCAGCGACCATCCCCTTGATCTACGCGCGGCCGCGCGCGACCTCTGGCCCGGCGGAACGCTGGACTTCTGGCAGTCTCGAGATGCTCCCGAGCCGGAGCGGGTCTATTGGCCGGAGACCGAACAAGAAGTGGTGACCGTCCTCGACGAGGCGACGGCGTCCGGCGCGACGATCGTTCCCTACGGCGCGGGTAGTGGTGTCTGTGGCGGTGCCCGCGGCGGAAACGGAAAGTGGGTGCTCGACTGCAAGCGCCTTGACCGCATCCTTGGCCTTGATGAGGACCGCCGGACCGTGGATGTTCAGGCTGGTGTCAATGGCCAGCATCTCGAGGATTGGCTCAACGAGCGTGGCTTCACCCTCGGTCACAGCCCAAGCTCGATCTGGTGTTCCACGGTCGGTGGTTGGGCAGCAGCCCGTGGGGCAGGGCAGTTTTCGAGTCGGTACGGTGTGTTTGAGGACATGGTGCTCTCCATGCGGGCTGTCGCCCCAGGACGCGCCCCCTTTACGGTGGGGGAAGGCGGGGACGCACCGGATGGGTGGATGGAACTCCTGCTCGGCTCCGAGGGCACGCTGGCCGTCATCACCGAGCTACGCCTTCGCGTCTGGCCCATGCCCGAGAAGCGCTGGCTGCGTGGCTATGCGGTTCCTGACGTCGAGACGGCCGTCCGTTGTATGCGGCGACTGATGCAGGCCGAGCTGCACCCCGCGGTGGTTCGACTCTATGACCCCGTCGACACGAAGATTGGCGGTAAAACGAAGCCGAAGAGTGAGCACGGCGGCTCCAATGCCTTCTTCAAGAAGTGGCTGCTGAGCATCGACGCGTTGCCTGCGGTACGCAAGCGCCTCCTCACGCTTCCACTCTCTCTTCCGGGGCTGGTGAATCAGGTCTTCGAACGGGCTGCGGGCGGCTGTCTGCTGATCATCGGCTGGGAGGGGGATCCCGAGGTCACCGACGTCCTCGCCAAGGCCGGCCACGCGCTGCTCTGCGAAGAGGCCGAAGACCTTGGGCCCGATCCGGGAGAGCGCTGGTTCCACAGCCGCCACGCCGTCTCCTACAAGCTCGCTCCGATCTTCGAGCGCGGAGGCTTTGCGGACACGATGGAAGTCGCGGCGCGATGGAGCTCACTGGTCCCGGTCTACAACGCCGTGCGCGAGGCAGTCGGCGGGAGTGCAGTCGTGATGGCCCACATGAGCCACCTCTACCCCGAGGGCGGCTCGATCTACTTCAGCTTCGCCGGGCGCGGAGACAAAGCGACCTACGAGCAGACCTGGAAGCGGGCGATGGATGCTGTGGAGGCCACGGGCGGAACCTGTACGCACCACCATGGGGTCGGGCGCCTAAAGGCCGGCGTCGCCTCGCGGGAGATAGGCGCGGCGCGGATCGGCTGGGAGCGACTCAAGAGCGAGCTCGACCCGAACGGCCTCATGAACCCCGGCAACGTCTTCACCGACGACGAAGCGGTGGATGCTCCGGAAGTGGCGGTTCTCGTACCGGAGGACGGGATGGTCGACGTCGCACTGAGTGCCGATCTCGACGGACGCCGGGTCTCGGCAGCCGCCGCAGGGCTGGAGCTACAGTTTCCGTGGGCGGGCGACGTGCCGCCTCGCTGGCAGCGGAAGCGTTGGGAGATCGGGTGGACCGAGGTGCATGGCACCGTCGAAGGCCGTCGGTGCTGGCTCGGTCGCGGGCCTCGCAGCGCCGCGGGCCCTGACCTACGCGCCGTCATTGCAGAGTCCGAGGATGCACGAGCCTCGTTTGTTGCGGTGCCGAGCGGTGAGCGCTGGCTTGGCGAAGGGCGGCCCGACCAACCCTGGCAGGTGGCCCGTGCACTTCTAAGACAAGACCTCAGACCTGCCGTACTGACGGTTGTCGAAGGGCGCTTGCTCGTTGGTTTTCGCGGGCCAGCAGCTCGGGCGCTTGGTGAACTCGCGAGCGCAAGGGTGATTGGTGGTCTCACCGAGATTTCCTATGAGGCTGCGCCGTTGGCCGGCGGGCCCCTCGAGGCCTGCGCCGTGGATGACCCGGCGGCGGTCGCTGTGACCGAGCTCGATGTGCTTCGACCTGTGGAGGGCGCGTGAGCGCAGAACTCTCGACCTGCGCGCTCTGTCCGCGCCTCTGCCGACCTGCCTGCCCTGTGACCACCGGTACGGGCCGGGAGGCGGCCGTGCCCACCTTCTTGGCGGGTATGGCGATCGAGTTTCGTCGTGGTCGTATCGAGGCGTCGCTTGCGGAGGCGGCGCTGAGCTTGTGTACCGACTGTGGCGCGTGCGAGGAGCACTGCCACATCCATCACCCACTGCCAGAGCTGCTCCGTCAGGCGCGGCAGGAAGTGGCGGTGGACCGCCTTGCGGAACCCCTAAGGCCCATCGATGGCGATGCGCGGCGTGTGGCCATCGAAGCGGACGACCGGCCGCTGGGCGACGTGGTTGAGAAGCTCTCAGGAGAGCGCGTCGCTCGCTGGAAGACGGCGGACCGGCTGGGTATCGGAGCGATCGACTCGCCGGCCATTTGGTCCGAACGAAAGCCCGCGTTGCGCAACTGGGCGGAGGGACGCGAGCTCGTCGTGGCGGACGGCGGCGTCGCCAAGGCACTGGAATCCGCGGGAGTGGCCTTCACATGGCTGTCGGAGCTGGCGGACAGCGACGGGTGCACGGGCAGCTGCGCCGCGGGAGGCGAACGACCGCTTGCCTGTTGTGGGGGTGGGGGACCGCTCGCTGACCACCACCCCGAAGACGCGGCACGTCTTGCCCGCGCCTTCGCTCGGCGGTGGGACGGGGCTCGGCTCGTGGACGCGCGCTGTCGAGAGCATCTGCGCAACAGCGGCATCGATGCCTCGGACCTACTCGATCAGCTGGTGGAGGCGCTGTGAAGCGGAGAGTCTGCCTCATCGTCAACCCGACTTCCGCCGGAGGCGGCACGGCAAGCCGCTTCGCCGAGATCGGACGCGCCGCCGACGCCGCATTCACCGCCTGGGATCTTCGCAAGACCGAAGGGCCCGCCCACGCCACGGAACTGACGCGACAGGCCATCGCGGAGGGCTTCGACGCGGTGGTCGGCATTGGTGGGGACGGCACCGCGAATGAGGTCATCAACGGCTTCTTCGTGGACGGTGAGCCGATTGAGACGGACGCCTGTTTTTCGGTCGTGCCGGCCGGAACCGGCTGTGACCTCGTCAAGACACTGAAGATGCCCAGGGACCTCGATGCGGCCTTCCGCATCATCGCGCAGCGTCAAGGCCGGCCCACCGATGTGTTGCGAGCCCGCTTCGTCGACCACGATGGCGCAGAGGGCGTTCGCATGTGCATCAATGTGCTGGACTTTGGCATGGGCGGCGAAGTCGTCGCCCGCGTAAACAAGGGCTCGAAGCGCATGGGCGGCTTGCTGACGTTCCTCGGCGCTACGGTGGCCTCGGTGCTCACCTACCGTCCCGTCCTCGTGCAGCTGCGCTGGTGTGATGGAGAGGGGACGTGGCATGACTGGGAGGGCGAGCTGCTCAACTGCTTCCTCGCCAACGCCGAGTACGCCGGCGGCGGGATGTGGTTTGGTCGAGGCGGCTCCATGCAGGATGGCCTGGTCGACGTGACGGTGGTGCCGAACTTGAGTGTGCTTCGCCAGCTCCAGAGCCTCCCGCGCCTCTACACGGGGACGCCAGAACGCGTGCGGGGAATCCGGCGCTTCCAGGCAAGCCAGCTCGAGGCCAAGGTCGTCGGTGGCGAGCGGGTCCGAATCGATGTGGACGGTGAACAGCCCGGCACGCTCGACGCATCCTTCGAGGTGCTTCCCCGAGTGGTGTCGGTGCTCGCTGGCTGGTAGTCGTTGGGGCCCCAGCCGAGAAAATAGGCGCAACGTCTGATACCGAACGTGAATGCCGCGGATCTTGATTATTTGCACTTATGCGGGCGTTTTCGCCGATTAGGCCCAAAAAAAGTGGCACTATCGCTTGCACGAGCGGGGGTGATCTCGTAAATAGGGACCGGCAGCCCGCATGCGCGGACTGAATGAGGCTTCAGCCCATTGCTCTCTTCGGAGGGTGGTTATTGGGACTGGGGCCTGGCGACGTCCGCAACTATGCGGGGCTGAGCTAATTACGGGTATTTCAATCTCTTGGAACTAGATTCCACCGGAGGAGACCATGAACAAGGCCGATCTTACCGAGAAGCTTGCAGAGCGCGCCCGCATCCCCAAGGTGAAGGCTGCGAACTACATCAACATCCTGACCGCCGCGATTCGCGAAGCGCTGGTCGAGGGCGAGAAGGTGACGATTTCTGATTTCGGAACCTTCAACGTGTCCGACCGCTCCGCGTTCATCGGCCACAACCCGAAGACGCAGGACCCGATGCCGGTCCGCTCCGTGCGTATCCCCGTGTTCCGCGCGGGCAAGGGCCTCAAGAACGCGCTCAACAGCCGCGACTGAGTCTCTTCGCTCTTCGGAGCGACGTGCAGAAAGCCTCGACTTCGGTCGGGGCTTTCTTGTTTGTGGGCGCAACACTGCGTTCAGGGACGACCCCTTGTCCTGTATCGGAATTGTGTCGAGGGTTGTCTGCAGTGGGGTAAGCACGACTCGCGCGCACGGGCGAGCAGTTACTCGACACAACGGAGGAAATCATGGAGCCGTTCCGTCCCGCTGAAGAGCATGAGCTTGGCCAAGGCCGTCTGGTTCGGCTTGCTGCGGAGGCCACCATGCCATCCCGCTTCGGTGAGTTTCGCGTTGTCGCCTTCGAGTCGGTCGATGGCAAGGAGTACGGCGCGGTCGTGAAGGGCGAGATTCGTGGGCAAGAGGGTGTGCCGGTTCGCCTGCACAGCGAGTGCTTCACCGGCGATCTGATGGGTTCCTACCGCTGTGATTGTCGCGACCAGCTCGAGGCTGCGCTCGAGTTCATCGGAAAGGCTGAGCGCGGTGCCGTGCTCTACCTCCGCCAGGAAGGCAGGGGAATCGGCTTGGCCAACAAGATTCGCGCCTACGCCCTTCAGGACGCGGGTCTCGACACCGTCGAGGCCAACCTTGCGCTCGGCTTCGAGGATGACCTGCGGCAGTACGACATTGCTGCGCAGATGATTGAGGAGCTCGGCATCACCTCGGTACGCTTGCTCACGAACAATCCGAAGAAGGTGAAGGGCCTGCAGCGCTACGGCATCGATGTCGACGGGCGCGTGCCGCACCAGATGGCGCCGAACGAGCACAACGTGGACTACCTACGGACCAAGAAAGAGAAGTCCGGCCACTTGCTCTAGGGGCTGCTCTCAGCCGTGAGTGCGGCAATACCCACGGCGCAGGCGGTCTCGGCGCGGAAGATCCACGGGCCCAGGCCAAGACGCTCGAAGCCAAGGGCCTCGGAACGGCGCAGCTCATCGTCTGTGAGCCCGCCCTCTGGGCCGATGAGCAGTGCAAAGGCGCCGGTCGCGGAAGATGCGGCCTCGCCACCGGGGTGTGCGACGTACCGGCCCACGTCTTCAGGTAGGCGTGTTGCCGCCTCTTCGAGCTTCGCAAGGGGCAGGAGCTCGGGAATGTCGCCACGTCCACATTGCTGAGCAGCGGACCGGGCGATGCGGGCCCAGCGGTCGTGGCGGTCTCCCTTTGCGACCGAGCGCTGCAGCAGAACCGGATGGATGTGCGTCGCCCCCGCTTCGGTGGCCATGCGAATCGCCAGGTCCATGGCCGGCCCCTTGGGGATGCCGATCAGCAGGTGCGCGGCATGCGCTGGGGCCGCCAAGCGAGAGGGCTCGTCGATGCTGAGGACGGCGACGCCCTCGTCATCGCTGAGGAGTGTCGCCCGCGCGACCTTTCCCCGACCGTCGA
>JAGSGY010000065.1 GCA_023954855.1 Pseudomonadota bacterium
CAGCCGGTTTCTTTCATGATCTTGGCTGCATTGCGGAACGCCATGTTTGGCGATTCCTCATAAGAGCCGAACGGCATATCGACCACGATCAGCGCCTTTTTTGTGCCGCGCACCACGGCCTTGCCATGCATGATCATCAGATAAAGTGGCACGCCCACGGTGCTATCCATGCCGTGCATGACCATGCCAAGGCTGTCACCAACAAGGATGAAATCGGCGTATTTGTCAACGATTGCAGCCGTATGCGCGTGATAAGAGGTCAATGAGACAATTGGATCGCCACCCTTACGCTTTGCGATTTGTGGGACGGTGTTACGGCGGATGTTCTCTGGTTGGGCGCTCATAGGGCGACCTCCTTTTGGTCAATCAACAGGACTTCACCGAACTGGGCCGACAACATGATCCCGACGGGGCCAGTTGGTTTGCCAGCTACAGGGGCGAAAGTGGTTGGGTCTACGATATCGACTGCCATCAGGGTGGCAAGGGGTTCCGTGGCGATGGTGGCGACAATCGCCTCTGCGGCGGTCTCGGCGGTCTCGCCGGCGGTCTCGATGGCTTCTTCCGCTGGCTCCGGCAGCTCTGCGGGTGCC
Organism: Pseudomonadota bacterium; assembly: GCA_023954855.1. GTDB lineage: Bacteria > Myxococcota_A > UBA796 > UBA796 > M1803. Next base: position 591 of record JAGSGY010000065.1, read on the forward strand.
TCACTCGCGGCGGCAGCGACCCCGTCTTCGCTTTGGCCGCCAGGAAGCGCAATCCGGTGGATGTCCCGGCCCACCGCATCCATGGTGAGGAAGAACACCTCATCTGCGCCCGCGGTCGGCGCGAAGGCGCCTCCACGCGTTGCGGTAAGCAGGCGCGGCTCGCCACTGTCGAGGTCCAAGGCCGCGAGCTCGATAAAGCCATCGCGAGCCAGCGAGACGAGAAGTGTGCCGTCCGCGGTCCAAGCCGGGTCGGAGGCAATGGCGTCCTTCGGGGTCGGCACAACCCGCTCATCCCCGCTGACGAGCGTGCGAAGCACCAGCTCCCACCCGTCGCCAGCGTTGCGCAGGTAGACCATGGACTCACCGTCGGGGTGCACGCGAGGCGCGTCGAGCACGTCGGTGGACGCCTCGGTCAACGGTGTCCAGTCCCCCGAGTCGAGATCGACCTCGATGAGCTGCTGCACACCCCAGTCCGTCTGGACAGCGAAGGCCCGCTCCCCATCGGGATGCACGTCGGCCTCGATCACGTTCGCGCCGCGGGTGATGCGGCGCTCGTTTCCGGTCTCGGGATTCCAAAGGTACAGATCGGGCCGCGCCCATCCGCGTCCATTGGCGGTCCAGCTCGCGAAGAGCAGCTGGCCGTCTGGAGTCCAGCGTGGGGCGCTCACCCCGCGGTCGTTGCGCGCGCGAACGTGGAGTTCCTCGGGCTTGAAGAACTCAGGTTTATCGGCCGGCACGTCCTCGGGATCGTTCTCAACGAGCTCGGCGATAGCCTCGTCCCACTTCTCGCTGGCCTCGTCGTTCGGGTCCGTTGACCAGACGCGGAGACGGCGCGGGCCATCGCTACTCGAGACGACCGCGGCGAGTTGGGTCCCGTCGGGTGACAGTGCCGGCGTGCCCGTAGAACCGGACAGGTCCAGGTACCGAGAGCCCGCCTGCGCGGTGCGTGCCTGTTCGATGGCCATCGCGTCGCGGGTCAGCTCAGCCACGAATTCCCCGTACAGGGCCCTGGGGTCATCCCCGAATACGCCCTCGAAGGACGCCTCGAACTTCCGCTTCGTGCGGGCCGTCATCCGCGCCCAGAGGTCGCGCAGGGCTCCGTCGTGCTCCCGGGCCTCGAGCCATTCCAAAAAGGCGGACCCGATCAGGTATCGGAATCCACGGCTCCCCCATCGCTCCGAGCCGTTCAAGCCCTCATAGGTCGGCAACCGTCCCTCTTGGGCCAGCGACCGCAGTAGCGTGGCGCGGAAGTCGGAGTTTGGCCGTCCGCGCATGGTCAGGCGTCCCTCGACGACTGTCGCGTAGCCCTCGACGACCCACGCGGGGGAGTTCGTCGAGACCGGCCCCATACCCACGACCGACTGAAGCGCACGACGCACAGGGCCGCGGGTCGGTCGCATCATGTGAACGAGGTGCGCATCCTCGTGGACGACGAGGTCCTCGGCCCAGGTCCGGTAGTTGCCGAGCGCAGACGAGGCGCCAGGCGGTGTGGCAAACACGCCCATGCGCGGTCGACGTAAGAAGGGAATCGCGAAGCCATTCGAGTCCCGGAATGGGTCCATCACGACGATGTCGACCCGGTGATCAGGCGCGAACCCGACTTCCTCGCTCACCCGATCGCGAATGCCGTCGAGCTGCTCGGCGATCTCGAGGGCCCAGACCTCAGCCGCCACCGGGTAGTGCAGCCGATAGTGATCGGTGACCACCGTGCGCCACGGCCCCTTCGCGTCATGGGTCGCGTTCTGCGCCAGAGCCGGCGTCGCAAACAGGAGTGCAAGGGCAAGGGTCAGTGAACGCACGCGGCCTCCGGGTGCCGCCCCCTATCCGCTCACCACGTCGTCGGTCCACGGCAGCTCACCGGTGTCCTTGCCGAGGGCGTCGAGACTCGACGCCAGCCAGCTCTGCACGGCCTCCACGCCAATCGGCGTCTCGGACAGCTGCGGCAGCGGATCGAAGGCCGCAGCGAGGAAGCTCTCTTCGGGAGCGCCGAGCTTGTCGCGCGCATCGGCCAGATAGCCGGCCCGGTCTTCGTCACGGAGGGTGTCGATCTTGTTCACGACGACGAGCACCGGTCGTCCAGAGTTCACGCACATGCCGTAGTCGGCGAGCTCTCGCTGCTGCACGCCACCCTGCGCATTGAGGACGTAGACGTAGACATCGATGAGCGCCAGCACCTGCCGAGCTTCTTCGGTGACCGCCTCGACCACATCGCCCATGCCAGGGGTGTTGACCACGTACAGCGCAGTCGCATCGGGAAGCTTGGTGATGGCCACCTCGGTCGTGCTGCCAGCGACCGGGTTGATGTGGCCCTCGATCCCGAAGATGGCGTGAATGGCGGCATCCTTGCCCGACGAGGGCGATCCGACCACGCCGACCGTGACGCGATGCCGCAGCTGTTGCCGCAGCCGGCCGACCTCGAGCACCGCCGGAATCACGATCTCGTCGCGAGGACGGGCCAAGTAGAACAGCGTCGCGCACCCGGCCATCGGCAGGAGCATCGGCAGCACCACCCCGGCCAAGCTCGCCGCACCGAAGCCCATCGTGCGCGCAATCGTCCACGCAAAGCGCGAGCCCAGGGAGTTCTTGGCCTTCGATACGGCCGTGTCGCCGTCACCGGGAAGCGGCCCGCTCAGCTCGAGATCAGCCCAGACGACCTGCTTCTCAGCATGATCCATCGCGTCCCAGCTGCGACGAAGCACCCACTCCATCAGCGCGAGCTCCATGCGTTCCGCATCGGCCGAGGGCTGGATGCCTGCCTTGCGTACGAGTCGGTCGAGCACGGCCTCGTAGCTCGGGCCGTGTCCGCCACGAAAGACGGCATTCGCGACCTGACCCGAGCCCCGTCGACGAAGCGCGTGACCGATGATGGTGGCGAGCTTGTCGAGGCCGAGTCCCTGAGGGTTGACCCCTACCCGGCGCGCGAGAGGAAGCAGCTCTTCGCGGTGGCACCGCCGAAGCAAATCGGCGAGCGGGTCACGTCCGTGGCGGGCGAGGTCGGTGCTCAATCCTCGATGACCTCGACGTCAACGATGTCCTCGTCATCGGTCGAAGCGCGCTCACGGTAGGCGAATGCCGCCGCATCGAACACCTCGCGGAGCTGGTCCGGCGTCAGGTCCTTGCCCCGCTGAATGAAGACCACTGCGGCCTGGCCCACGCCGTAGGTCGAGGCGCCAGCGACGCTTGCCCCCAAAGCCGAGGTCGCGAGGTGCGCGAGTTGGGCGCCCGGAATCCATCCCGCCCCCTTCAGTGCACGCACCGCCCACCGAATGAAGCCCTTGCTCGTTCCCGCGAGCGCCTCTCCGATGATGAACAGCACCAGGTCCTTGCCGATCTCTTCGCCGTGGACCGCCGCGATGTCGGTGATGAGCTTCACTTGAACGGCCGTGACCGCGGTGATGTCCGCGCCCGGGACCGGAATCGCGCCCGCCGCCATCGCCGCCTTTGCTGCCGACTTGATGATCGGCTCGCACGCCGCGGCCTTGTTGCGAAGCTGCTTGGCGAACAGCAGGGCTTTGCCTTGCTTGTCGAGGGTCCGAAAGATCCACTCGGTCGTCTCGGCCACACCCAGCGGCTCCTTCGACAGCGCCGGCAGCGGGTCGAATGCGGTCACGACGGCATCACTTCGATCGACGCCCAGCTGCTCGAGCGTGGCTTCGATGAAGGCTTCGCGCTGATGTGGGCGGATGAGATCGATCTTGTTCAGCGCCACGAGCACCGGCCGCCCCATGGCGCGAATGGCGTCGAGGTCCCGCCGTTCATCGATGGTCGCCCCGCCCTCGCAGTTCACGACGTAGACGGTGAGATCGACGTGATCGAGCACCTGACGAGCCGCCTGGTCCACGCTCGCGCGGATGTCCCCGAAGCCAGGGGCGTTCGCGACAAGCACGCGCCCGTCATCGAGTGGTGCGATGCGCACCTTGTCCGTCGACCCGGGAATCGGCGAGACCTCTCCGAAGTCCATGCCAAACAGCGCCTTGATCGCCGAGTCCTTACCCGAAGAGGCCGACCCGAGAAACGCGAGCACAATCCGCTGGGACAGCGCCTTGCTGACTTCGCTCGAGGCGCTCTCCCAACGGGTGATCGCCATTGCGCGAGGAATGAGTGAGTTCACGTCGTCGCCTCCGAGGACTGTCCTAGCCAGGGGCCGCTGGCCCGCCCTGTCATTTGTACGACGTGCGGCACCTCCTGACCTAAGCTCTTTGCGGAGGCCCGATGACTACCCCGCTGCTCTGCCTGCTCGGCTTCGCGCTCTGGACGGTCCTGCTCGTGTCCACGGTCGCCACGTGGCGCACCGTCCAGGTTCTGCGGGGCGAGATCCCGTCAAACGGCTTCAAGAGCGGCCAGGAACACGGGTCGGAGCGCTATTGGCGCCTGAACCGCGCCCACGCGAACACGGCGGAGAACTTGCCAATCTTCGGGGCCATCGTGCTCGCCGGTGCCGTCGCCGACGTTCAAGAGCCGAGCTTGGCCACGCTCGCCCTCGTCGTGCTCGTCGCTCGCTTCTTTCAGACGGGGGTGCATGTCTCGAGCGGCAGCGCGATGGCGGTGAACGTGCGCTTCACCTTCTTCGTCACTCAGCTGATCTGCATGGTTCTGATGGCGGGCATCACCGCCAGGGCCCTCGTCTAGTTCGGCAAGTTCGCGGCGACCTGCGAGCCCGTCACCCACGAGTCTCGACTGACCACCTGGGCACCCGCCGAGAGCAGCGTCATGCTCGGCAACGCGATGGTATTGCCGTCAATGAAGCGCCCGGTCACCCCGAAGTTCGGGTCGGCCACGACAGGATGATTCAGGCTGTAAGTGTCGGCCCAGAGCTGGAGGTCCGCCTGCGTCGGCGTCTGCTGGGAGTTGGTTTGGGCGAGCAGGGTGATCACGATGAATCCCTGATCCTTGTACTGCTGGTAGAGACCTTCCAGGTCGTCGGCTTCCGCCTGACAGCTGGTTCACCAGAAGGCCGCTCCCACGAGCAGCACCTCGCGGTCGCAGAAGTCGTGCAAGCGAACGGTGTCGCCGTGCTGGTCGAGCAAGGCGAAGTCAGCAGTGACCTGCCCCACGCCATTGCCGGAAGCGACCAGATCATCGCGGCACGCGCCCATGGCCCAGCCACCGGTGTACGGGTGATCCGTCGCTGAGTTTGGGTCGGTGTGTCCATCGACTTCGTCCCCGTCGTCCCAGCCGTCGAGGTCGGTGTCGGCCACCTGCGGATCGGTGCCGAGGGTGGCTTCTTCAGCGTCGGTGAGCCCGTCGCCGTCGCTGTCGAGGTTCGGATCCACCGAGCCGGTGTCGGTTGCGGTCGCCGTGTCCGAGTCCTGGGTGACAGGGTCGTCGACCCCACCCGGCGGTGGTGAGCACCCGCCTAGAGCGAGCGCGAAGACTCCAAAAACAGCAGAACGCATGCGAACTCCGTGGATGAGTCAGCATGCGCCCAAAATCGCGAATGGCGCGACAAGATTCGGTAGAGGCTACTCGCCGCCCCGTCGACGCGGGCGTGGAGGCGTGAAGTCGCCGAAGTACACGCACAGCTCGACACCGAGCGTCGGGTAGATGCCGCTTCCAACCTCGACGGAGTCGCCGCCGGGCGCATTGTAGAAGTGGTTCGCCGGCAGGTTGTACTGGAAGAAGACCGTGCCCTGGTAGCCACGCGAGTTGTCGCGCACGAGCGCGCTCGCTTCGGCGCGCAGCGGGTAGTACGGCACCCGAAGGGACTCGGAGTCCTGGCCCGCCCAGCGTGACGAACCGAAGCCCGCGCCACCACCGATGAGAAAGTCCATCGCGCCGGTCTGAGACACGTAGTTGTACTTCACCAGGAAGTGTCCATCGAAATAGGACTTTCCGAAGCCAAAGCCGCCGGACATCGCCATGCGGGTGTGGCCAGTGACGTAGTAGACCGCGTCGACGCCGACGATGAGGTCCATGTTCACGCGCTCGAGCGTGGACCCCTCTTGGCTGATGACAGCCGGCGGAAACTTCATCGGGTAGGCGGCTGGAATCACGTTGGTTCCGATCCGCGGGCCAATTCCCCACATGTACGGGTCAAGCGCCTGGGCGTCGGACGTGACGGCGAGCAAGCCGAGCGCCAGAAGAATGCGGGTCATGGAGTCTCCTCGCTGCCATCTTTCCATGAGAGCACGGCATCGCAAACTGCCGCAGCAACTCGGGCGTGTCCTTGGTCGGTGAGCCGCCACCCGTCGGCGGTCAGCGGAGCCCGCTCAGCAGCAGCCCGCGGCCAGTCGCTCCAGAGATCGACATGGCGCACACCCGCGGACTCAGCGGTCGAGGCGATCGCAGTGTTCCAGCGCGCCGCGTTGTCATCGACGGCCTGTTGCGCATCGCCCACCACCGGCGGAACCACGCCAACGACGAGGAGGTTGGGCTTGCGTCGTCCGGAGTCTTTCAGCCCATCGATCAGGCCGCGCAACTGGGCCGAGAACGCGTCGACATCCGCGCCAGCGACCGCCTCTTGGGCCCCGACACCAATCACCACCAGCTGGGGCTTCATCGAGCGCGTCGCATCGACGACCTCAGTCGCGCTCACCGCGGTCTCTCCGGAGCGCACACGGTCGACCACCGAGAAGCGCCCGGGCGCCCCTTCGTTCAGGCAGTCACCGAGGCCCGCGACCCAGCCACCCGCGGATGCAGAGGTCGCGCCTTCAGGGATCGCGCCGACGACAAGCCCGTCCCCGACAGCCACGACAGCAGAAGGTCCTGCAAATGCGAGCGACAACCAGAGCGACAGCAACGTACCTCCAGATCCGAGTGCGTCGGCCGCACTCTAGCGCAGCGCCTCGACATGGGTGCAAACACCTCAGCATCACAGGGATTCCGGCGGAGTTCGTGGTAGCTCTCGCGCCCGGCAGCTAAGCGAGGGGTCACGCTCCTTGGAGATGTCGTCATGCCGCGCGCCGAAGGCCACTACACCCTCGCTCCGAACGTCCATCTCACCGTGCTCGACAGCGGGAAGCCCGGGCCCACCGCGCTGATCCAAGCCGGCATTCACGGCGATGAGGTCGCGGGCGTGCACGCGCTGCAAGAACTGCTCGAAGAGTCCTTCCGACCCGACCATGGTCGCCTGCTCATCGTGCCCGTGATGAATGTTCCCGCCTACCGGGTGCGCCAGCGCAAGACCGACGACGGCCAAGACCTGAACCGCTCCTTCCCCGGCGATCACCACTCCAAGGCGCGTGAGCAACGCCTGGCCGCCGTGTTCATGGACCTGGTTCGCGACGAGTCCCCTGCCCTCGTGGCCACACTGCACGAGAGCAAGAAGCGCTACGACCCCAACGTCAATCCGTCCTTCGGCCAGACCCTGGTGTACGGCGTGCGTCCGATGCCGCCATTGGTCGGTCAGGTCGTGGACCAGATGAACGCAGAGTTGACCGACGATAGCGAGCACTGGGCCACGCAGCACTACCCGGTCGCCACGTCGTCGACCGAAGTCATCGTCGACGCGTTTGGCTGCATCGGCATCTGCGTCGAGACCTGGATGGGCTTTGACGAGCCCCGGCGCATCCGTATGCAGCGCCGTATCGTGGAGCTCCTCCTCGAAGGACTCGGCGTTCAAAACGCGCGATAACGCACTTTTGACCTAAACCGACGCGCTCGCATTCCGCAGTTGCCATGATGGCGACAGGGAAGCGACACGCGCATGCAATGCCATGTCACGGCATCGCGCTCTATCCATTGAGCACCATTTGGAGGAACCATGATCCCGCTGCTGCTAGCTACGCTTGTCTTCGCCCAGGACACTGTCTTCGAAGAGACCGAGAAAGGCGCCGAGACGGCCGAAGCCCCCGAAGCCCACCTCGGTGCAGAGCTCGGAGGCCAGTACACGAGCGGCAACACCGAGTTCTACCTGCTGAGTGCCGGCATGAACGGCTCGTACAAGTGGAAGCGCAACAAGCTCGGCACCGTCGCCGGCGTAAACATCGGTAGCTCCCGCGTCGATGGAGACGGCGACGGCCTGCTCTCCGAGGCGGAGCGCGATGTGAAGATGGTCCAGACCGCCCGCAAGGCCTTCCTCGATGCGCGCTACGACCGCTACTTGAGTGACAAAGACTCGCTGTACGCCCTCGCCGGAGCCCTGCACGACTACTACAACGGCTTCGCGCTTCGCACTCACGAGCAGCTCGGCTACAGCCGCACGCTGATCAGTACCGAGCCCACCAAGCTGCTCGCGGAGCTCGGCATCGACTGGGCCCAAGAGAAGTACCGGGACGACCTAGCGACCCCCGCGGCCCAGAACCCGCGGCAGATCATCGCCGCCCGCGCCATGATCGGCCTGACCCACGCCTTCAACGAGAACGTCGGCCTCGAAGAGACCCTCGAGGTCTACGAGAACCTCCAGGACCCCGAGGACCTGCGCATTCTCAACAATGCGGCCATCGTCGCCAAGCTCTCCGACAAGTTCTCGCTGCGGTTCTCGAATGCCCTGACCTTCGACAACCAGCCGGTCTCCGTGGACTTCCGCAAGCTCGACCAGACCACGTCGGTCACCTTCGTCGCCTCGATCCTCTAAAGCACACTCACTTTCAGGTCTCACCCCTGAATCAAGGAGGGCTCTATGCCCGACTTCAGCACCATGACTCCCGAAGAGATCAAGGCCTACTGGGACATGGCTTCGCCAGTTCTGTTCGGCATCGGGATGGCCCTCGTCATCCTCATCCTCGGCTGGATCTTCTCGAAATGGGCCAACCGCGCGGTCACCAACGCCGGCACCCGCTCGAACCTCGATGAGGCGCTCAAGCGCTTTCTCGCCTCGATCGCGCAGTACACCGTGCTCGCCGCTTCGGTCATCGCGGCCCTCGGCAAGGTTGGCGTCGAGACGACGTCCCTCGTCGCCGTATTCGCATCCGCCGGCCTCGCCGTCGGCCTGGCCCTGCAGGGCTCGCTGTCGAGCTTTGCCTCGGGCGTGATGATCTTGTTCTTCCGCCCCTTCGCCCTCGGTGACAAGGTCACCACCGGTGGAGAGACTGGCGTGGTCGAGGACATCGGCTTGTTTGCGACGACGCTGAAGACGCCGGACAACCACACCATCATCGTCCCGAACTCCTCGGTCACCGGTGGCACGATCACCAACTACACGAAGGAGGGCACGGTCCGTGGCACGGTCAGCGCAGGCGTTGCGTACGGAGCCGACCTCGAGGTCGTGATGACGGCGCTACTCGCCGCCGCGAACAAGAGCTCGCTGGTGCTCAAGGACCCAGGCGCAGCCGTCGCATTCGTCGACATGGCCGCCTCGTCGCTAAACTTCAACGTCATGTGCTGGAGCCAGTGCGACGACTACCTCGGCATGCTGCACGAGGTTCGCTCCAACATCTACGACGAGCTCAACGCCCAGGGCATTGACATCCCGTTCGACCAGATCGTGATTCACAAGGCCGAGTAGAGCCCCGAGCGACTCGCTCATCCATGCCGCCCCGGTTTCGAGACCTCACCCAAGGTCCGTAGCCGGGGCGGTCTCGTTTCATGGCAGACTCCGCGCGGAGAACCGATGCCCTCAATCGCGACGCTGCTGGCCAAGCACAAGCTCGACCCCGACCACCCCAAAGTGGTCATGACTGAGGCCAAGCGCTGGCAGGACAACCCCGGCATTCACAGCGCCGGTCTGGTGGACTTGACCCACCTGCCCTTTGTCACCATCGACGAGTACACATCGAAGGACCTCGATCAGGCCGTGTACATCGAGCGCTTCGGCGAGGGGCACCGCGTTCACTACGCCCTGGCCGATGCCTCCTACTATGTACGGCCGGGGAGCGCGCTGTACACCGAGGCGCTGCGACGCGGGGCGAGCTTCTACCTGCCCGGCATCGTGATTCCGATGCTGCCGAAGATGCTCTCGGAAGACCTGATCTCCCTGAATCCAGGGGTGGATCGGCGGGCGCTCGTATTCACGATGACCGTAGACGAGCGAGCGCGAATCACCGACACCACCCTGCAGCGCGCTCGGGTGCGCAGTCGCGCGAAGCTCGCCTGGGAGCAGGTTCAGGCCTACTACGACGGCGGTCCAAGTCCGGTCGCGGGACAGGAAGACGCCTTCGACGCACTGCGAGAGGTCGGCGCGCGGCGCATGGCCCTGGCCGACGAACGCAATGTGGTGCGCTTTCGCCGCCGCGAGGTCGTGGTCAAGACCGCAGAGGGCCCCGGGCGGTTCATCGCCGAGAGCGACGACCGGCTCGCTGTGGAGCTCTACAACGAGCAGATCTCGCTGCTGGCCAACACGGAAGGCGCTCGCTTTCTCGAACAAGACCACCCGGATGCGCACCCGATCTACCGCGTGCACTCGCCGCCGACCGAGGCCCGTCTGCGCACGCTGACCGAGCGCATCGAGGCCATCGCGGCCAGCCATCACCTCGACTGGAGCTGGCACCCAAACGGCGAGCCCTTGGCGGACTTCCTGCGTTCCCTTCCGAGTGAAGGCGCACGAGGACGCGTCGCGGCATCCATCCACCGCGCCGCCATGCGTTCGAGCGGTCGGGCGCAGTTCTCGGTGTCCCGCGGCGGGCATCACGGAGTCGGTGCCGACGTGTACGGACGCTTCACCGCGCCCATGCGCGAGATCGTCGGCGTGTTCCTACACGAGGAAGCCGTCGAGAAGCTGCGCGGCGCTCCGTTCCCGGAGACGTCCGGATGGAGTGACGACGCCGTGCGCGACAGGGTCATCGCCATCTCGGACTCGGTGCGCAGCCTGCAGCGAAAGCTCGATCAACAGGCGAACCGCATGGTGCTCGACCAGCTCTTCGAGGACGACCGCAAGAGCGGTACCACCCGCCGGGGCACCGTCATGGAGATCGCCCACTCCAAGGCCTTCGTCGCGTTGGATGAACCCGCAATCGAGGTCAAGGTCTACCGACAGCACCTCGAGGCCGTCGTCGGAGAGCGACTCTCTCAGGACGGAGTGCTGTTTCGCGGAGGCACGACTGCAGCGGCCCGTCTCGGGGTCGGACAGGCGGTCACCGTGAGCGTGGTCGGACGCGACGCCAAGCTCGACCGCTGGCATCTACGGGTAGAGCCCGCCTAGGCGGTGCGAACCTTCGGCCCCGGGATCTCGACGAGGCGTGGGTTCTTGATGCGGTTGTTCTCGTCCACGAGCACGACGGTCGGCTCGTGTGCGCGCGCGGCCTCGTCATCCATGTCGGCCCAGGTGGCGATGATCACCAGCTCGCCGGGTGCAAACTTGTGCGCGGCAGCGCCGTTGATGCAGATCACGCCCGAGCCCGCGTCGCCTTCGAGGGCGTAGGTCTCGATGCGGTTGCCATTGGTCACGTTCCAGATCTTGACCATCTCGTTCGGCAAGATGTCCGCCGCCTCGAGCAAGTCGCGGTCGATGGTGACCGAGCCCTCGTAGTGCAGGTCGGCCTGAGTGACGGTGGCACGGTGAATCTTGGATCGGAACATACGACGCATGATGACTCCCTTCGTTCCCGGCCCAATGGGTCCAGGCTTCGTGGCACCGCCGATTTACTCTCTTGTTCGGACCGGGACTGTGACGTTGGCGCAACCGTTCTCGGCACGTCGCTGCGTCGATTTGCCTCAAGCGCTGGAATCCGGTCGTTCAGGCGGATAGCCCGCCCCCCCGGAGACAACATGACCGTCCGCACTCGCTTTGCCCCCTCCCCCACCGGCTCCCTTCACGTCGGAGGCGCCCGCACGGCCTTGTACTGCCTGTTGCACGCACACCGCGAGGGCGGAAAGTTCATCCTTCGCATCGAAGACACCGACCAAGCCCGCTCGACCGAAGAGAGCGCAGTCGGCATCGTCGCCGACATGAAGTGGCTCGGACTTCTCTGGGATGAGGGCCCGGAGGCTGGCGGAGAGCTGGGACCGTACTTCCAGTCCCGGCGGCTCGAGCTGTACCACAAGTACATCCAGCAGCTGCTCGACGAGAACAAGGCCTACTACGCGTGGGAGAGCCGCGAAGAGCTCAACACCATGCGGACCGCCGCCCAGGCCGCCAAGCGCGACTTCGTGTTTCGCGACCCGGGCTACCCGGACGCCGATGTGGCTCGCTACAAGGAAGAGGGCCGCACCCCCATCGTCCGCCTGCGCGCCCCCGACCATGACCAGGTTGTTCGCGACGTGGTGCTTGGCGATGTGCTCATGCCCGCCGAGAAGCTCGAAGACGTCGTGATCTGCAAGGCCGATGGCTTCCCGACCTACCACTTCGCCGTGGTCGTCGATGACCACTTCATGCAGATCAGCCAGGTCCTGCGCGGCCAAGAGCACCTGATGAACACGCCCAAGCACCTGGCCATCTACGCCGCGTTGGGCTGGGAGCCGCCGAAGTACGGGCACATGCCGCTCATCTTCTCGATGGACGGCTCGAAGATGTCGAAGCGCGACAAGGCCAAGGTCGCTCGCGCGGCCGCCCGCCAGGCGACCAAGGAACGTGGCGAGCAGGGCTACCAGTGGCTTGCCGACGCCATCGGCATCGAGATGAGTGAGCTTACCCGCTTCATGAAGAAGAAGTCGGACGGAGTGGCTCTCGCCGAGGCCATCGCCCAAGAGGTCGGCGCAGCCCTGCCGCTCATCGACGTCAGCGACTTCCGCAAGGCCGGCTACCTGCCCGAGGCATTGAACAACTTCCTCGCCCTGCTCGGCTGGAGCCCCGGCGACGACCGCGAGATCATGACCCTCGCCGAGATGCAGGAGCTGTTTACCGTCGAGCGCATCGGCAAGACCAACGCGCGCTTCGACACCACCAAGCTCGAGTGGCTCTCTGGCGAGACCATCCGCCGGGCCAGCATCGACCGCTTGGTCGAGGCCCACGACGACTATCTCGGCCACAGCGACTCTCCGCTCGCCGCGCTCAGCGCCGACCAGCGTCGCACCCTGATCGCGCTCTACCAGCAGCGCATGAAGACCTTCTCGGATCTCGACCGGCAGGCGCGGTTTTTTGTCGCAGCCCCGACCGAATACGACGCGAAGGCCGCCAAGAAGCACCTGCTCAAGGGCGATGGAGTCGCCAACTTGGCATCGATTCGCGAGCCGTTGGCCGCCGCAACCTGGACGCCCGAGGGCATTGACGAAGCGGTCAAGACCTTCGCGGAAAGCCGGGAACTCGGCATCGGCAAGTTCGCGCAGCCCCTGCGCGTAGCGATGACCGGAAGCGCTGTGTCCCCCGGAATCGGCGACACGCTCGCGTTCTTGGACCGCGACGAAGTGCTTGCACGCATCAACGCCTGCCTGGCCCACTTCGCGGCATAGAGTGGCGACAGTCGCGCCGTGGCCCTAGGGTGGGTCATGCGCATTCTGCCGCCACTGCTACTGCTCGCCGCCTGCACGGCCTCAGAGCCGAAGCCTCTTGTCGAGGGCGTGGGCTGGATGGGCGCCGAAGCGGCCATGGACCTGATGCCGGAGCATGAAGACGCCAAGGCCATCTGTGGTGCCGGCGGTTTTCGCGAAGAGCTCGGCGGCGTCGAGGTCGACACCGGCATCTGCGCCTATGCGCTCCTGCAGCATCCCCTTCTCGAGGGCTTCGCCGCGCAAGACACGCTCACCATCAACTGGTGGCACTCAGACCTCGTCGCCGCGGAACCCGCGACGGGCCACCTGATGCTCTCGGTCGGCGAGGACATCCTCTACGAGGCCGAGGTCGACATCCCCGGAGATGCGAGCGCCTTCCTCGAGGACTTCGAGCCGGGATTCGACGTCGAGGCGGGCGAGCCGTTGGTTCTGCACCTGCACAACCACGGCTTCAACACCTGGAACCTGTTCTCGCTGACGGTCGAGCCCTAGGGGCTACTCGACGGGTCGCACAGCCTCGACGCCCGCGGGCAGAGGAAGTCCGAGAACGCGAGCGTGAGCGATGCGCGCGTGAGCCGCCGCTCCGCGCATGAGAGCCTCGCCGATCTCGACAACGCCGCGCTCAGCGACCTCTTCAAACTCGGTGCCCGCCACCCAGGCGTTGAATCCGCCCATGGCGGGTCCACACCAGACCTGGAAGTCGCGCTTGCGGTCGGCCTCGCCCATGCGCGCCCAGCGGGAGGTCATGCCGAGGTACCAGCGGAAGGTCAGCGACATCTTGTGCCGCGGATCGGCCTCGGCCTTGGTGACCATGGCCGGGTCGCGGTCTTGCCAGTAGGCGCGCGTGCCCGCCCACACATCGTCGATGGGCCGCTTGAAGACCTGCTTCTCGAGCTTTGCGCGGATCTTGGCAGGGATGGCGTCGAGGTCTCCGTGCTTCTTGTAGAGGTCGTAGAGCTGACCCGCACGCTGGGCGTACATCGAGCCTCGCGACAGCACCTGGACGTGCGCACCAATCTCGAACATGTCGGGGGCGGGTCCGGTGGTGACGTCGGCCATTCCAGCATCGGCGAGCATCGCCTTGGCCATATCGCTGGTCCCCGCCTCGCGGGTCGCCTGGTTCACGGAGCCCGTGAGCACGTACTCAGCACCCATCGAGAATGCCGCGTGTAGAGACGCGGGCGAGCCCAGTCCACCCGCGGCACCGACGCGGGGACGATGGCCGCTGGCATCGAAGCCATGCTTGGCCGAGAGTTCGTCGCGCAGCGCCTGCAGCAGCGGAAGCAGGACCAACAGTGCACGGCGGTCGGTGTGGCCACCAGAGTCGGCTTCTGCTGTGACATCGGAAGCGACCGGCACCTGTGCAGCGAGCTCGGCCTGCTCCTGGGTCAGGGCACCTGCGACGACGAGCTCCGCGACCATGGCAAAAGGCGCTGGGGCGAGGAAGTGCTTTGCCACCTCGGCGCGCGAGACCTTCGCGAACACGTGGTTCGGACAGACGATTCGCCCATCTGCGGCACGGTGGATGCCGTGCAAGCGGTAGCGAACCACCGCGGGGGTCAGCCCCATGTAGGCCGAGGCACTCACACTGCGAACGCCGTACTCGAGGTACAGATCGACCGTCGACTCTTCGACGCTTGGCTCGATGGGGTTGTGGAGCAGGTTGAAGCCCCATGCACCCGCACCCGCCTCGCGACTCACGCGCTCGAGGGCTTCGCGGACGGCCGGCGTGGGAAGTCCGCCACTGCCGAAGAACGCGAGCAAGCCCGCGCGCGACATCGCGATGACCATGTCGGCCGAGGCGATGCCTCCTGCCATGGCCCCAGCCACGTAGGCCCAGCGCACACCGTGGGCCTTGCGGAAGGCCGCAGAGCCGAGGTCCTCGGGTCCGACCGCCGGAATGTGCCCAGCCAGCGGCCGCGCTCCGAGTCCCGGACCGTGTTGTCCACCGGCGTACCAGCTGATCCCGTCTCGCTCGGTCACCGCGTAGAGGGGACGACGAAACTCGTGCAGGCCGGCCTTGACGTCGCTGACGCGCAGGTCCGGATCCGGCCGAAACACCGCTCCAGCATGAGCGGTCTGCGGCGGTGGAAGGGCCACGCGCTCATCGACCACCACGGCCTCGCCGTAGGCCACGCGCAAGCGCCCGCCGCCGGGCACGCGCTCAGCATCAACCTGAAGGTCGCCATCCGAGAGTGCGACGCTCTGCACCGTCGGATCGGCGAGGACCGTCAGGAGTTGCCGTTGCCCCAACGACTCGAAGCGCTCCGAGAGCTTGCCTCCGGTCGACTCGGCATCCTGCTCGGTGCCAGCGGTGCTCACAATGGCCCATTTCGCAGCGCCGTAATCCTCCAGCGCGCGAAGGTGTTGCTCCAGCGACATGTCGCCTCCGATCAGTCGATGGTGTAGTAGCGGCTTCGGGTGACCATCTGGTCGACCTCGGAGTCCGCGGACGCCATCGTGTACGTGATCTCTTCGTTGTATTCGGTCGGAACGCCGGCTTCGGCATCGAAGACCAGCGTGCCGCGGCCTCGGGCCCGTGCGACCATGAACCCATGTTCCTTGGGCTTGGAGCGACCCACGAGAGTCATCGAGTGGGTCAGCTGAACAAGCTTGCCGTCGATGCGGTCTACTCGCCAATTCACGGTGATGCGAGACGCGTGATCTTGGTGGTCGAAGTGATTGTTCGACGCGAGCTCGGACACCCAGGTCTGCCCAACGCGAATCTCGCCCTTGGGTGCGGTGAGCAAGCCCAGGTCGACCACATCGAGGAAGGCCTGATCATCGAAGCTCAAGATGTTCTCGGGCGAGCCGCCCTCAACCAGGTCTGACGCCTGAGCGATCTTGAGCATCACGCTGCTATCCGCCGCGATGCGCACGTCGCGCACCTCTTCCTTCTTGCCGAGTGCGCCCTCGAGCTCCTCGGGCGGCTTTCCGCCCAGGGACGAATCCCAGACGAGTTCTCTTCCGGAGACGGCGCGCTCGACACGGAGCTGGTCGACCCGCTCAACCCATCCGATGTCTTCCTGCCCGAGGATGCCGCCGGCTACGACGTCGCGCCGAGACTTCACGCGGAGGCCTTCGAGAATGACGCCACGCTCGATCGACTTCACCGTGTTCTGGACGCGGTCCGTCACAATCAAGGTGTCGCCTTCTTGAAACTTCGTCTCAAGATCGATCGTTTCCCCGCAACCAAGCAGGAGAAGAAGCCAGACCAAATGCCCTCCGGTGCGGCGAACAATAGCGCGGAGGAACGCCGATGACGAGGAGCGTCCGACGAGCCATTCGGGCAGCCGGCCTATAGCTCCTGCGGAACTGGTGTTCCGTCGTCGTCGAGTTCGATGTCGATGACGTCCTGAGCGCTTACACGCTCCACATCCCCCGGAATTTCCAGCGCCACGAGGGTGCCCTCGAAGGTGTAGTCAAATCCCGACAGCTGGGTGGGGGGCGAGTAGTTGGTGGCATGCCCCGTCGCGAAGCCATCCGGCGCACCGAGGAACGCAAGCGAACGAACGTAAGCGCCGCGCGTATCGCCCTGCCCCTGATGAAAGCGATAATCTAGCTTGGACCAGCCAAGCGCGTTGGCATCACCAAGGTCAACCTGACGCGTCGACGGGTCGGGGTCGGGCTGCTCCGTCGGCTTGGACGGCCCATCTCCGTATTCGTACTCAGCGCCCTGCGAGAGCTCGTGTGTCGCAAACGGCGCATTGGCGACCACCGCGACGTCGAGTCTGACCCGAACCTCGGCTTGGTCGACGACCGCATCGAGACACTGACGTTCGTCCTCGAAGGTGACACCCGCCTCGAAGTGCGCCTCAACAGGGACCGTGGCCGACTTGCCGTCGTCGGACAGAACCGGCTCGCCCAGCGCTAGCGAGATGCGCCGTGGCAGCCATCCGTTTCGGGGCTGGTAGCAAGCGGTTCCCCCGCTCAGAGGCTCGTTGGTGTCGAGGGTAAAGCCCCGAAGCACCGCGACGACATCGCCCTTCGCCTTGCGCTCGAACTCGACCACGACCTCTGAAGTCGCCCCATCGGCTCCGGCGACGACCTCGACGCTCCCAGAAGCCATCCGGGCCTTCTTCGAACGCACCTGTACCAAGTCGACCGTCACGTCCGCTTCGTCGAAGAACGGAAACTCGCTGCAGGTGTCCTGGTCGCAGCCGTCATCGAGCTCGGTCGGTAGGTTCGTCGTGCTCGTACCCCCGACGACCGCCACCTGCGCGGCGCCCTCTTCGACACCGAAGTGCAAGTGGCTGACTCGGTGGTTGAACAGGTCCCAGCGGTAGCTTGCGCCCTCGAGCCACTCCATGGAGGACTCGCCGCCACAGCCTCCACAAAGAAGGCTGGCCAGAACAACGGGGAAAACGCGTAGGTGCTTCATGGCGCAACCCTACCCTGTTCTGCGGCCGGCCACGAGTGTGCGGAGATGCGTTTGGGGCTAGGATGAGCGCGTTCCCCGGGACCGCCTCTTTATGTCCGCACTTCGCTCACTCCCCGACGCCGTCCATCGGGCCTACCTGATGCCGATCTCCGCGTTCGCCATCGCGCTGATGGTGCTGTGGGCCGTGTCGCTGACCCCCGTCGCGCTCACCCTGCTCTACGCGCTGTTTCTCTACAACGCAGCCCTGACGGTGTGGTGGTCGCAGGGCCTGTTCAGGCGTCAGGATGCCGAGGAGTTGAGAGCCTCGGAGGTGACCTCGGGCGTGCTCTCGGTAGTGCGGCTCCTCGGATGGTCTTCGGTGCTTCCCGGGGTGTTGTTCGCCGCAACCGACCCACTGTCGACCGAAGTCTGGAAGACGTCTGGCTCCATCGCCATCGTCACGACTCTGGCGCTGGTCCTGGCCCCTTGGCTCGCCAAGCGCGGCCATCGCGTGACCTACGTGGCCTCGCTCCTCATCGCGCTCGTCGCCCTGCCGCTGAACACCAGCGGCGCACTCTCCATGGCGTTCTGGCTCGGCTGGGTCGAGACGCTCACCCAGCTCACTTAGGGCGTCTGCGGCCTGGCCGGCGACGAGGGCTCGCACTCAGCGGGTCTTCCGGCCAGTCGTGTTTCGGATAGCGTGCACGAAGCTCCTTTCGAACCTCGGGCCACGTCCGCTCCCAGAACCCGCCGAGATCGTCGGTGATCTGCTGGGGACGCATGTTCGGCGCGAGAAGATGCATGCGAACCGGCACCCCACCCAGGACCGTCGGCGTACGCGCGAGACCGAACATCTCCTGCATGCGGACGGCGAGTACCGGGTGGTCGGGGTTGGACCAGTCGAGACGAATCTGGCTGCCGCTCGGGACCTCAATGCGCTCTGGAGCATGCTCGGCGAGCTGCTGGACGCGTCCCCAGCCGATCTGGTTGGCCAAGGCCGTGTGCCAGTCGGCCTGACGCAGCTCACCGAGAGTCCTACGGCCACCGCACAGCTCCGGAAGCAGTGCTCGCAGAAGCGCATCGTCGACGGCGGGCCAGTCGCCCCCGAGGTGCCGATGCACCGCAGCCAGCCGGCCCAGCTTCTCACGCCAGCCTCGGTCATCGGGCTGCACGCGGTCCAGACGGGACGTCGCCGCCCTCTCCAAACAAGCCGCGCCCGCCACTGGTTCGACGGGAATGGTCTGTGAGGACAGACGTAGATCGCCGTACTGAACGCACCTCACCGCGCGTACCCGCTCAGCCGAAGCATCGAAGGACACATGGTCCTCGATATGGGTCTCGAGCCAGTCCTCTTCGACCGCTGAGGCCAGACGTACCGGGCAGTCCCCTGAAGCAGGCGCAACGTCAATCGCCACGAACAGCGGCTCGCGAACCCCTGAGGACCGCGTGAGTTCGAGTCCCTTTCCGCCCACCATGCGGGCGCGACGTCCGTCTCCACGGTGCTTGGCCACCCGATCTGGCCAAGCCGCGAGTGCCGCTCGTCCCACCGCCTCTTGCTCGGAGAGAGAGTCGTCCACGGCAATGCGTCGTGCACTGCGACCGAGCTGCTTTGCGACACGCCGCACCGCATGCGTGCCCGCCGGCTGTCCCCGCCCCGACTCGAGCGCATGGAGGCGGTCGCGAAGGTCGGAGTCGGTCCGGGCAGACGGCACGTAGTCCCGAAGCGGGTTTCGCTCTGAGAGCATCGCAGCGATGGTCGAGACCTGCGACGCACAGCCGAGCCTCGCCCCCTCGATCACGAAGCGGGCGAGCCGGGGGTGCAGTGGGAAGCCCGCCATCTCACGACCGAGGGCAGTCAGCGCACCTTCTTCGGTCGCGCCAAGCCGCTCGAGCAGGGTCTCGGCCGCCTCCAGCGCGTGTGCGCTCGGGGCCTCGAGCCATCGAAACGTGCGCACGTCGATGCCGGCTTCGAGCAGCTGGAGGAGTGCGGAGGCTACCGAGACGCGTGCAACCTCAGGCAGCTCGAAGTCGCGAAGCTTCTGGTGTTCCCGAGCCGTCCACAGGCGAAGGCACACGCCCGCGCTGACCCGCCCCGCGCGTCCCGCCCGCTGCTCGGCAGAGGCCACGCTGATGCGCTGAGTCTGCATGCGATCGAGCCCGGTCGACGGGTCGAACACAGGCCGACGGACGAGGCCCGCGTCGACGACGATCTGCACGCCGGGCACGGTCACCGACGACTCGGCCACATTGGTCGCAAGCACCACCCGACGGCGAGACCCCGGCAGCAGGGCAGCATCCTGTTTGTCGGCCGACAGATCTCCGTAGAGCATGGCAATGTCGGCATCGCAGCCCGAAAGGCGCTCCGCAGTTCGCCGGATCTCGCGGACACCCGGCAAGAAGGCGAGCACATCTCCTTCGTGCTCAGCGAGTCCACGCCGCACAGCGTCAGCCACCTGGTCTTCGACCCAGCGGGTGTCCGGCCTGTCCAGGTAGATCGGCGTCACCGGGAAGCTGCGCCCCTCGCTGTCGACAAGCGGAGCGTCGAGCCACTCGGCGAGCGGACCCACATCGAGGGTGGCCGACATCGCGACCACAAGCAGGTCCTCACGTGCGTCGCGCCGAAGCGCATCGACAAGCGCCAGCCCGAGATCTTGGTCGAGCGCGCGCTCGTGGACCTCGTCGAAGACCACCGCCCCCACCCCTTCCAAGAACGGATCCCGACGCAGCGCCTGGAGCAGCATGCCGCTGGTCATGCAGACGATCTTGGTGTTGGGACCGACCTTGCGATCGAAGCGCACGTGCCAGCCCACTTCACCGCCGATGCTCCAACCTCTCTCGGCAGCCATACGCCGCGCCGCTGCCCGCGCGGCCACGCGACGTGGTTGGACGACCCACACCGCCCCTTCCACATCCAAGACCGGAGGCAGACGCGTGGTCTTTCCCGCCCCCGTCGGGGCGCGCACCAGCAGAGCACCCGAGGTCGAGTGCGCTCGCACCTGGTCGAGGACATGGTCGATGGGGAGTGGCTTGAGGACCGGCATCCCGCCCTTCATAAGGTCGGCGACAGCCACGTGCAGTGTGCGGGGGCCGCGAGACACGCCATAGGGAAGCAGGAGCGTCCATGAATCCCATCCTCGTCGCGGGAAGCCTCGCCTTGTCCGCTGTCGGCCTGACCGCCTGGCGGAGCCTGCGCCATCGGCGGCACGTTGACCTCACCGGGCGCTGGGTCGTGCTCACCGGCTGCGACTCGGGCCTTGGCCAGGGTGCGATGCGTGAGCTGCTGTCGCGCGGAGCCAAGGTCATCGCGTTTACCTTCACGGAGGAAGGCTCGAAGCAGGCCCTCGAAGCCGGCGCCGCTCTGGCTCCACGCCTCGATCTCACCGATGCGGACGCCGTCGCCGGCGTAATTCCAGACATCCGGCACGCTTGCGACGGCCAACTCTGGGCCGTGGTTCACAACGCCGGCGTCGCACAGCCGGGCTTCGTCGAGTACCAGCCGATCGCGAACTACCGCCGGACGATGGAGGTGAACTTCTTCGCGGTCGTGTCCCTCACCCAGGCCCTGATCCCGATGCTCAAGCCCACCCGCGGGCGCATCGTCTTGGTCAGCAGTGTCGACGGCATCGTCAGCCTTCCTGGCAACGCCCCGTACGACGCCTCCAAGTTCGCACTCGAGGGCTACGCAGACGCCCTTCGCGCTGAGCTGTCGTTCTGGGATGTGCAGGTGTCGGTGATCAACCCGGCGACCATGCGCACCCCGCTTGCCATGGGCTTCTTCGAGCTGCACCAGAAGACCTGGGACGCGCGGCTGGCCGAGAACCCAGACGGCGAATGGCGAGAGGCCTACAGCGCCGAGTGGCTGGCCCGCTACATCCGCACCAACACTGAGCGCCTCGAGACCATTGCCCAGGACCCCAAGCACGGGATCCGAGACATCGCTCACGCCGTCTCAGGAAGGCACCCGCGCATGCGCTACCTCAGCGGCGCCCTCGCCAAGACGCTGTTCTACGCCCTCTGGGTGATGCCCGAGCACTGGGCACTCGCGTTCAAGAAGACCACCATCGAGCCGAAGCCCAACGTCGGTTCGGCCCAAAACCGCTGAGCTGGGAATAGGATGGCCCGCCGCCCGTAGTGTGACCCTCTAGGAGTTTCCATGCGTCCGCTCTTCGCTGCCTCTCTCGCGCTCGTTCTCGCCGGCTGTCCCAAGACACAGGCCCCCGAAGCATCTGCTGCCGCCGAGGCAGCCAGTGGTGAAGCCACACCCGCCAGCCCCGACGCGGTGGTGGGCGATTGGATTGGCGACCTGGTGATCCCAGGAGCAAGCCTTCGGCTGGCCCTGCACATCACCGGCGACGACGATCTGGCGGCGACCCTCGACAGCCCCGACCAGGGAGGCTTCGGCATCCCCGCGAGTTCCGTGACCTTTTCGGGTGACCAGCTTCGGGTGGAAGTGGCCGCCCTCGGCGCCACCTACGAGGCCAAGGCGGTCGATGGTGCGCTCGACGGGACCTTCTCGCAGGGCGGAGGCTCCTTTGAGCTACGCCTCGAACGCGGCAGCTACGACGCGCCCAGCCGTCCCCAAGAACCCGAACAGCCCCTGCCCTACACCGTCGAAGACGTCTCCATCGCGGTCGAGGACCACGCCCTCGCGGGCACCCTGACCCTCCCCGAGGGCGACGGTCCTTTCCCCGCCGTCGTGCTGATCACCGGATCCGGTCCCCAGGACCGCGACGAAGCGATCATGGGCCACCGCCCGTTCTACGTCCTCGCCGATCGGCTCACTCGGGCAGGCATCGCCGTCCTGCGCACCGATGACCGCGGTGTAGGCGCATCCACTGGCGACTTCGGGGCGGCGACCACCGTCGACTTCGCGGACGACGCCACCGCCGCCATGGCCTGGCTGCGCGCACGCGACGAGACCGCCAAGGTCGGCTTCCTCGGCCACTCCGAAGGTGGAATGGTCGCCCCACTCGCAGATCCCGAAGCCAACCCCGACTTTCACGTGCTGTTCGCGGCACCCGGCATCCCGATCGTCGAGCTGATGCTCGAGCAGCAGGAAGCCGTGGCCATGAGCATGGGCGTGCCGGAAGAGCAGGCCAAAGCCGACCGAGACAAGCGGCGCCGCGGCCTCGAGCTGCTCGCGATGGGCGACTCCCCCGAGGTTCGCGAGGAGCTCCGGGCGATGATTGCCGAGGCCCCCGAGGCCGCCGCCCTTCCCCCGGAAGCGATCGAGCAGACGCTCGACACTCAGCTCTCGCCGTGGTGGACTTTCTTCACGGGCCACGACCCGGCCGAATCTCTCGGGGCCATCGACACGCCGGTGCTCGCGATCTGGGGCAGTCTAGACGTCCAGGTGCTCGCCGAGAGCAACCGCGCCGGACTCGAGGCCAGCGTGGACTCGGAACTGCTGACCACCAAGGTCTACGAGGGACTCAACCACCTCTTTCAGAGCGCCGAGACGGGCTCGGTCGCCGAGTACGCCACCATCGAAGAGACCCTCTCCGAACAGGTGATGACTGACGTCTCGACCTGGATCCTCGAAAACGCGCACTGACCCGTCCGGCGCCGATGGGATAGCCGTAGCGACCCGGAGGACATCATGGACGTTGGAACTGTGTACGAGACCGCCTACGAGGCCGCTCGTCAGGCCATCCTCGACGAAATGGGTGGCGATCAGATCGCCATCTCCCGCCGCATGCTCGGTGGACGTGTTCTCTTCGAAGACAATGAAGGCCGTGAAGCGAAGGCTGTGCCCGTCGAAGCCCTGTTCAAGAAGGTCACCGCCGTGCGCGAGAAGCTCCGCGTGCTCGAGCAGAAGCTCAACAACCACAAGAGCCTCGACGCGGCAGATCGCGCTGAGCTCCAGGGCTACGTCACCCGCTGCTACGGCTCGCTGACGACCTTCAACTTCCTGTTTGCCGAAGACTCCGACCGCTTCAGAGGCACGGGAAGCTGATGCAGACCGCCGCCCTCATCGCCACCGGCCTCATCGGGCTGCTTCACGTGTGGATCCTCGTTCTCGAGATGTTCCTGTGGAGCCGCGCGGTGAAGGTGTTCGCTGTTCCGCGCGACCAGCGGGACAACGTCCTCCTCCAGACCGCATTCAAGAACCAGGGCGCGTACAACGGCTTTCTCGCCGCCGGCTGTTTCTGGGCCTGCGCCCACCCGAACTCGGCGTTTCAGCTGCAGCTGGCGCTGTTCTTTCTCGGTTGCGTCGCGGTTGCGGGCGTTGTCGGCGCCGTGACAGCGAACGTGCGCATTCTCTTCGTGCAGACCGTGCCCGCCGTCATCGCGATGGGCCTGTGGGTCTTCGCCTGAGCACGCGCTCCTAGAACCGGTATCGCGCCCCCATCTGCAGCCGAAACGGTGACTGCCGCCCCAGCGTGACGAGGCGGTTCTGGTCCTGCAGGGTGCTCGCAGACACGGCCGTGGGCGACCGGTTGTTGAACAAGTTCAGCGCCTCGAGGTCCAGCTGGAGTGCGCCGCGGGCGACGGGAATGTCCTGAGTCAGCTTGGCCGACATCGACAGCCATCCCGGTGTGCGGGTATACGCGTCGCGCGGACGAATGCGAATCGAGCCGAAGTCATCGCCCGCATACCGCCGCTCGAGCGGGCGGCCAGATTCGTAGCGGAACGTGAAGCCGAGCGTCTGCGTGAAAGGGTCCGTGGGAAGCTTCCAGGAACCGTACGCCTTCACCGCGTGCCGCAGGTCGGTTCCCAGCAGATTTCCGTACGCGAACTGCGTCTGTGGGTCGTTGGCGAAGGCTCCCGAGAGTGCGGCGGGCGAGGTGCCTCGCGAGCGCTGTGTGGACCACGTCACTTTGCCGAACCACCGCCGGGCCAGCACCTTCTGCACGAAGAGATCCGCCTGGAGATAGTCGCGCACGGCCAGCTTGGGCGTGCGCAGCCTGTAGGCAGAGATGTCGCCGTCTCCGCTGCGCGAACCGATCACCTGGGAACCGTCTTCATCGTAGATGCGGTTCGTGTCGTCGAACTCGTACAGGGTCCGAGTGAACTTGCCCGAGATCGACCCACCGACGGCCACCTCATTCCAGAGCTGGCGCTCGACGATCAGCATGACCTCGTCGGCGCGGGGCATCGATAGCTGGTCATGCGCCTCTCGCCGGGACTCTGGCGGCGTGACCGAGTAGCTCTGGCCCTGGCCAGCGAGCACTCCGAGCGCACCATCCGCGAACGCCTCGCCGAGGAACAACTTTGAGCCGTAGGCGGACTGCGCGGTGAACGCGGCCGTACCCAGACGTCCGGTGTCATTGAACCGACCAAACCCGCCCGCGATCTTCGTCTTCCCGTCCGCGGTGGGGTCCCACGCGGCGTACAGGCGCGGTCCCCACAGGTTGCCCTGAATCACGGGATCGCCGACGTCGTTGCGCATCACGGCGCGGTCGAAGCGCACCCCGTACTTCACCGTGAGGTTGGGCCGAATCGCCCAGGCGTCTTGAACGAAAGCACTCGCCTCAGAACCCGTCGTGCGGAAGCTGATCGGGCCGGTGGTCTCGATCCAGTAGTAGTTGGCGAGCGAGGCCGGGTCGTACGAGACCGTCTGGGTGTCGGTGTACAGCGAGTTTCCGCTGATGCCCTGCAGCTGGTCCCAGACCGTGTGGGTCATCTCGACGCCGATCTTGACGTCGTGCCCACCGGGAAGCTCGAAGAGCGACAGCTTCGAGCTCGCCTGATAGCGCCAGCGGTCGTCAAAGGCGTAGGTTCCCCAGTTCACACTGTCCATCGCGCCGTTCAGGCCCACGCGCCCGGGTGTCTCCCAATCGACGTCTCCCTCAGCCTCGGTGGGCTTACACGGATGGTCCTCCCGCTCGGCGTTGTGCGTGCAGGGAACCGCGCTGGTCTCGAGATACTGCTTCTGCACGACGATGCGGGTGTCGAGGGCTGCCGCGTGGCTCGGCAGCCACTGCCAACGCCCTTGGGTGACGAAGCCGCCCTGCGCCTGCCTCCGTTGCGCTTCCGCCTTGATGAACGCCGAGCCTTGGCTCTGGTTGTCAATGGAGGTGGGATCGAGCTGCAGAAAGGCGGTGAGGCGATGCTCCGAGGTGGGCTGCGCGGTGATCTTGCCGAGCACGTAGTGGGCATCGTAGTCGCGGGCCTGCGGAGTGCCATTGACGGCGATTCGAGAGCGCGCGTGCTGCGTGCTGATGATGAACCAGAGGCGGTCCTTGATGAGCGGACCCGACACTCGGGCGCCGACGTTCAGGTCCTGGTAGGTCGAGTCGAAGCCGCTTGGGGCGAGCTGTCGGCCATCCGCACCCCACCGCTCGTCGAGCCGACCTCGAAGGTCGCCGTTCGAATAGAAGACCGACGTATCGAACTCGACGTTGTTGCTGCCGCTACGGGTCACGAGGTTGACGATTCCACCGAGCGAGACGCCGTACTCGGGCTCGTAGCCTCCGAGGAGGACCTCCACCTGCTCGAGCGCGCTGTAGCTGAAGTTGCTCGAGAAGGTGCCGGTCACCGGATCGGTGATCTCGGCGCCGTCGAGCAGGACCGTGTTCTCGTTCGCGCCACTGCCCCCCATCTGGGGATTGAAGCGTCCCTCGCCCACCACACCCGAGGCCATCCCGATCGCGGTGCTGATGCTCTGACCGGTGGGCAGCTGGTCGAGCATCTCGGGGCCAAAGCGCTCACCGCGGGTGACGTCGGTGGGGTCAATGGGCTTTGGAGGCGGCTCGACGAGGATCACCTCCCTCGGCTCGTCGCCCCCTCGCAGCACGAGCGTGTGCTCAGTTCGCTGGCGCACGGTCACAGTCAGTCCGCTCACCACGGCGGTGCGAAACGCATCGTGCTCCACCGTGATGTCGTAGGTCCCGGGCAACAGCTCCACGAACAAGGCCGAACCATCGTCGCGAGCGACGCGGGTCTGGTCTCCACCCATCATGCTCTCGGCCGAGAGCGTCACACTTGCTCGCGGAACCGGGTCGTCAAAGCCATCGGTCACGTGAACGCGAAGCGAGCCGGTGGTCTGCCCGAACGCGGACTGCGCGAAGAGTAGACAGAGCAAGACCAGGCACAGCCGCGGGATCGCGACCGCGAAGCGGACGTCGGACATAGAGGACTCCTGAGGCCCTGCGCAACGTCATCATCGGGGACTGCGCGGACTCACGTGATCGGTGAGCGCAGCCTGCCAAGCGTTAACCACACACCCGTTTTCGTAAGCATCGCTCGGAGCGTCTCCGCTCCAGACTTACACCGAAAGCCCGCCCTCACCGCAGGGCTCCAGCTCAGTCGTCGAAGCCCAGCAGCGCGTCGAGATCGCTAAAGTCGACCGACGGCTTCGGCTTGGGTTCAGACCGCGACTCGGCCTTGCGCGCTCTCGCATTCTGCGGCGGACGGTCACGATGGCCGCGTTCCTCAGCCCCGCCTCGGGGACTTCGTGTGCGCTCACCGGAGGGCCTTCCCCGTCCCCTACTGTCACGCCGGCCACGGTCGTCTTGCCGGGCTCGCTCACCACCGCGGCCTCGGTCCCCACCGCGGCTTCGGTCGCCGCCTCGGTTCCGGTCCCCACCGCGGCTTCGATCGCCACCGCGGTTCCGGTCGCCGTCGTCGCGGCGATCCCTTCCGCCTCGCTCGTTTCCGCCACCGCGCCCTTGGCGTTCTCCGCCGCGTCCACGACCGCGCTCGGCCTCACCCC
The DNA here is from genome assembly GCA_023954855.1 of Pseudomonadota bacterium. Classification (GTDB taxonomy): domain Bacteria; phylum Myxococcota_A; class UBA796; order UBA796; genus M1803. The sequence continues at coordinate 27,851 of JAGSGY010000065.1, forward strand.
GGTTGGGTTGGCGGCCGTCGCCGGAGCCTGACTCCCCGTCGCCGCGCTTCTTCTTCTTCTTCTTCCCACCGCCGGCACGCTCTTCGCGGGCGCGCTGAAGCATGCGCTCGACCATCGGATCGGTCGGGCTGTCGCCCTCGGGGATGGGGTCAAGCCCCAGCGCCTCACGTCGCGAACGCTCGTCTCGAACCGCGGCCTGGATCTCCATCAGGATCGCCTCGGTGTTCGCCTTGCCCCGCTTGCGGGCCTTTCCAGTGAGCTTGGTGTCCGGCAGCAGCTTTCCGGCCTCGAAGAGCTCCCACATCTCCTGGCCGTACTCCATGCGGCGCAGGTCGGGGACAAAGCGGGCCAGGAAGGACTGCAAGTTTCGAACATCGCGAATGAGCAAACGCTGGGCGCTGTTGTTCGCCGTCGCATCCACCGCTTGCGGGAAGTCGATGATGACCGGCCCGTCTGCGGTGAGCAGCACGTTGAAGTCCGAGAGGTCACCGTGAACGAGGCCCGCGCAGAGCATCTTCACGACCTCGCGAAGCAGCGTCTGAAACAGATCCGTCGCCTCTTCGGCCGACAGCTGGACGTCGATTAACCGCGGCGCGGGCTCTCCCCACTCGTCCGCGATGAGCTCCATGACGAGCACACCGTCGACGAATGCGAACGGCTCGGGCACCCGCACTCCCGCGTCGCGGAGGCGGTAGATCGCGTCGACCTCGGCGTTCTTCCAGGCCTGCTCTTCCTCGGCGCGCCCATACCGCGAGCGCTTCGCCATCGCGCGCTGCTGCCGGGAGTTCCGAACCCGACGCCCTTCCGTGTACACGGCACGGTGCTTGAAGCTGCGGTTCTCGGCCGACTTGTAGATCTTCGCCACGCGTAGATCGCCGTCGACCTCGACGAGGAAAACCTGGGCTTCTTTTCCGGACATCAGAGGCCGGACAACGCGGTGGATGACGCCCTGCTCGATCAGGGTGTTCAGACTATCGGGGGTCACTTTTTCTCCGGAGAGGGCGGATCCTAACCTCGCAACGCCCGAGAGCCCCACAGCTTTTCACCGGAAGGCTCGGTCACTCGCCGTACTGCATCGGTCCGAGGGGTGCGGTCCAGCCATCCGCGCCTGCATCGACGAAGATGGCGGCGGTCATCGCCCAGGGCGTCGATCCCCACACCGGCTCCATCGGCGTATCGCCGACGGCCTCGACCACAAAGAACGCATCCTCGGTGCTGTCGAGCGACCACGTCGCGCTGGCGCCCTGCACGGTATCGATAGCGACGCCATCCTTGTAGAGGACCATTCGGTCGACGCCGACCCAGCTCGCGTGCTTGGCCTCCGCGACCAGGGTGGTCCCGGGAGCGACCGTCGCTCCGGGTGCCACGTCCGTATCGATGAACAGGCCACGACTGACGACCGTCGCCCGGCGGTCGAAGACATCGAGGATATCTGCATCGGTGAGCATTCCCGGGTCGTCGCCGACCGCAAAGTAGGTCGCTGAGAGCCCGATGGAACCGCCCACATCGTGCGCATCACTCGCTCCTGTTGGGGTCACCACGAAGCCATGCGAAACCAGGTCGAGGTAGAGCGGAATGTAGCTCTCGTACTCGGTACCGGAGAGCAACTCCACGGCCTGGAAGTCGTCACTCCACGCCTCGGGATCTCCGATCACACCCGGACTCCAGTTGCCGGCACCAGCGAAGCCTCCGAGCAGCGGGTGGTTCAGCTGGAGAATGAAACGGTCCTCGTGCTTGGCCCGCACCTTGGCGACATGCTCATCGGTCGTCTCGACCAGGTGCTCCCACCAGATGTGTGCCCCGCCGTTGCGCTCCGAGGTCTGTGACAGCGGGTAGATGTTGGTGTGCCCCCGTAGCGACGGGCTGACCTCATCGGCGACCACCGACGCCAAGGTGCCATCCAAGCCTAGAGGCTCGAGCAGCGGTCGATAGTCCGCAACAGCGTCGTGATCGGTGCCGAAGTGAATCTGGAGGCCAACCCCCGCAGCGTTCTGCAGACGATGGACCATGGAGACATCGCCGTCCGAGCTCGGAGCCGCATGGATGTGTGGGTCGCCAAGAAGAAACCCAGCGTGTTCAAAGGCGCGATCAAGCGTCGCATCCACCGCCACCGAGCCACCGGCCTCGACGGTCACCGTGGTCTCGACGATCTCGAAGCGCGGGCCGCGATGCACGAGCAGCCGGTAATCGCCGGGCACCACCGGAATCGTGAGCGCACCGTGACCGGACCAGCCACGCAGACTGGAGCTTCCGTGGAGGGCCACATCGCCCTCGACCGTCGGGTTGGCATCCGTGCGCCAGGCGCGAAGCTCGAAGGGACCATTCGACGTCACGAGAAGCGAGCCGGGCTCCTCCAGGACCAGCCCATCGACCAGACCGCGCCCTGCCGCAACGGGGAGCACCCCTGTCCCCTCACGAAGAGCTGAGAGCGTGCGGCTCCGCTCGGTTTCCGAGGCGTAGGGCCCATACTCGGGAGCCCCGAGTGCCGTGTCGAAGAACCTGCCGCGGTGCCGACCATCGGTGACGTAGCGCACCGTTCCCGCAGGTACCTTCGCCGAGAAACGGCCCTCTTCATCGGTGATCGCTACAGTGTAAGGCGCATCGTCCACGAAGATATTCACTCGGGCGCCAGCCACCGGTCCATCCGGGGCGGTGACCTGGTCCGAGACCTCTTGCGAAGCCAGTCCGAGCCGCTCCAGCCGCTCCGTAGTGAGCGTCGCCGGGTCCGGACCGACACCGTAGAAGCGGTTGTAGACATGGACATCGCCAGACGTCAGTTCGACCTCAGGTCCATAGCCACCCGCCACGGTCAGTAGGCCGTCGATCAGGCCCACACCGGGTGGACCTTCGATGGGGTCTTCGCCGGCAAGGAGCAGGGCGCTTACGTCAGCGCGGTGCCCCACGAAACCCGTCCAGTCAAAGGCCTCGGTCGCTCTCTCGAAGCCGCTCCCCTCATCCCAGATGGCCGAGACCTCTTGGGCGGCGAGCATCAGGTCTCCCGGAATCACGGAAGTGTCGCGCTCGGACGCCAGCAGACGCGTCTCGACATCGAGCAGGTAGCCGTCGGGCTCGAGCCGGTAGTCGGTGACCGCGATCACGCCCTCGATGTCGACGAAGTCAGGAGCCTCAAGCGTGCCGGTGATGAACTCGAGCGGCGCCTCGCGACTGATCACTCGAATGTGCGCCGCTCCCCCAGCGCTACCGTTTGCGACCACGGTGATCGAGATCGGCTCGAACAAGCGAACCACGCCAAGTGCGGGAGTCCACTCCTCGACGATGTCGCGTCCCGGCTCACCCTCGGCGCGTACGACATCGCCATCGATGACCATGCCTCCATAGCGAACCATGAAGCCACCATCGCGCATCGACTGCACGAAGTACTGCACGCGATCGTTGTAGATCTTGAAGTCGCCAACCTGCGCTTCGGCGGAAGGGCCACCAATGAGCGCCGCTGCGTCACCGATTCGGCCCGCACGGCTCTCGCCAGCGCCGAGACGCTCCGTGAGGTCGAGGGGAGTGCTGTCTCCACCACAGGCAGAGAGGGCGAGAACGAACAGTAGAGAGAGGCTTCGCATGACTGATCGTACCAATCGGCGCCGGAGCAGGTAGGCTGTCCACGCCCTACGAGGAAGCCATGCTCCGACTCACTGCCGCACTCTGCCTGTTCATCGCGACCCCAGCCATGGCGCAGGTATCCCCGATCGAGGCCTTCTCAGGAGAGTACAGCGAGGGCTTCGAGACCCAAGGTGCGACCACTGCAGCGGTCACTTGCATCTCACCAACTCTTGGCGGACACGCGACCGTCTGCTCGCCGAACGCGGCGGTGGGTGGCATGAACGTGCGTCGCGACTGGTACCTGACCTGCCTGCAAGACGCCCACGGCGGCGACTACCAAGCCGCCAGCAACGATTCTTGGGTCGAGGTGACCTTCGACATTCCGATGCAGCGCTTTGGCGGCTACTTCGGCACTCACGCCAACGACGGCGACGTCAGCCTGATCTTCTTCGACCGCTTCGACAATGAGCTCGGCCGAGTGGTCGAGACCTTCACCGACCTCGACGGGAGCGGCGACAACTGCGACTGGCAGTGGGTGGGCGGTGAGACACCAGGCAACGAGGGCATCTGGAAGGTCCGGATCCGACACTC
>JAGSGY010000047.1 GCA_023954855.1 Pseudomonadota bacterium
CGGTCACGGGCGAGGAAGTCGCTCGTCTTCGGGGCCACCAGCGCGGGGCGCGCTCGGTGGCATTCAGTGCGGACGATGCGACGCTGGCGTCGGTGGACACCGACGGAAAGGTGCGATTCTGGGATCTGACTCTGGTCACCGCGGAGCCTGAGTTCCTGCTGGCCGAGGCGCAGCGTCGGTTCGGGGCGACGCCCGCAGCGTCCACCATCCACTACGGGGGGCGCAATGAGCGCGCTGGTGTGGCTGGCGCTGGCCTTGGCTGGCGAGCCCCTCGACGTCCATGTCTCGGGCTACGTCGACGTTGGAGCCTTCGCCACGACCGGTGACGGCGTCTCGTACCGCTGGGACCCGGCGGGAGAGGTCACCGGCCATGCCAATGAAACCTGGGCGTTCTGGGGTGACCCGTGGGCGTCGACGGTGAACAGCCGCGGAGACGTCGCTGACCTCGGTGCCGACCGCAACAACCTCGAACGCTACGACCCCATCGCTTCGGGGGGCCGGCCTACGTTTCTGGTCAACACTGCCAACGTCTCGGTCGCTGCCGCGCGAGACGCGCAGGTCACCGGGGCGATCAGCCTGGACCTCATGCCGCGCAGTGGCTCGCTCGGGGCACCGGGCGACTCGGTGGCCGTCGACCTGGCCTACCTGGACCTGCTGCCTAGCAAGAATGCGAACTGGCGCATCTACCTGGGCAAGTTCACCCCTGTCTTCGGTCGGGAGTATCGCGAGCGCACGGCGGCACAGCGCTTCGGCATCACGCCTTCCCTCATCGGTCGCTACACCACGGGAACGCCCACTGGCGTGAAGGTGCGGGGCTCGCTGCTCGGGCGGTCGCTGTGGTTCGCGGCCTCGGCGACCAACGGCAGCGCGACCACGGAGCGGTTCGGCCACTTCAGCGATGAGATCGACCGCAACGCAGGCAAGACGGGCTCGGCGCGAGTCGCAGTCCAGACCCGCGGACGGGTGCGGGTCGAGACTGGCGGCAGCGCCCAGGTGGGGTCGGTGGACGACCAGCCAGATGCGAGCCTGGTGGGCTGGCAGACGGGACTGGACCTAGGCCTGCTCATCGACGAACTCGAGATTGTGACCGAGTTCGTCTGGGTTCGGCATCCTGGCGTGGACTTGAGCGGGGACTTTGTCCGGGCTCGCGGCGGGTACATGGAGTTCCGGTACACGGCGACGCCCTGGATGGGGGGCCTACTTCGCTTCGATTGGCGCGACGCGACGATGCGCATCGAGCACAACTTCTATGACTCCAATGTGGGCCGGGTCGTCGGCGGGCTGCGCTTTGTCCCGCGCCCGGACCTGACGGTCAAGGTCGAGTACCTCGGTGTCATCGAGCTCGAGGGACCAGCCATTCCAGACGACGTGTTCACCACTTCTTGCGTCTTCACCTTCTGAGGCCACCATGCGCTCATTGCTCACCCTGTTGCTGGCCGCGTTCTTGGTCCCCGCTGACGCGTCGGAGCCGGGCGTCATCGAAGGCGTCATTCAGCTGAAACGCAGGCCCTCCGACGGGCCGGTCGTCGTCTATATCGACGGGGAGGGGCCCTCCTTCTCCCACGCTCGATCCGGCAGCGTGGTTCAGCGAAACCGCGCCTTCGAGCCTGGCTCGCTCATCGTCAGCCGGGATGCGGTCATCGACTTCCCGAATCAGGACAACGTGCTGCACAACGTGTTCTCGCTCACACCGGGCTCTGAATTCGACCTCGCCGAGTACGGGGCGGGTCAGACGCGGTCCTGGGTGGCCCGAGAGGCCGGCGAGGTCGAGGTCTACTGCAATCGTCACGAAGACATGGCCATGAAGGTCTTGGTGCTTCCGAACGCCTGGCACTCCGAGGTGGATGAGCAGGGGCACTTTCGTATCCAGGGGGTGAGCCCCGGCGAGCACACGCTGGTGGCTTGGTCACCCGATCACTGGGAGCAACGCATCGAGGTCGTCGTGCCTGATTCTGGGGCGGTCGATGCCCAGTTCACCCTAAAGCGACGTCCCGCTGACGTGCCGCACACCAACAAGTTTGGTATGCCGTACTACCGATGAGGTTCTCGATGCTCCGTTTCACCCTGTTGTTTGCCGTTCTGGCGGGTTGCGCCGAAGGGGACCGGTTGCAGTCGTGGGAGCGTGAACGACTACAGGCGTTGACGCTGAGCGCGAATGACCCGACGCCCGCGGCCATCGGTAATCCCTTCGCCGACGTGCCAGATGCAGCCCAACTTGGCCAGCTGCTCTACCACGATGAGGGCCTGTCCTTCCCCGTCGACGGCGCTGCTCCGCTGAGCTGCAACACCTGCCACGACGTCGAAGCCGGCGGCCACGACGTACGCGGGACGCCCACCAGCCTTGGCGCTGGCGGCGGCTATACCGGCCGCAACAGTCCCACCATCTTCAACTCGGCATGGCGTGCGACCGCTGAGCAGCCTGGCTGGGGCTGGCTTGGCGAGAAGCCGTCGATGTCGGCACAGATTCAGGTGCCGCTACTGGGCGGGCCGCACAATGGCGATCCCCTCGTCATCACCGAGTACGTCGCCACGACCTACCTCGATGAATACCTCCGGGTCTTTGGAGAGCCGCCCGCGCTGCCGGCGGGTCCTTACTCAGCGCTTGGGGCGACGGAACAAGCGGTCGTGGACGAGGTCTTCGACAATGTGACCTACGCGCTCGAGGCCTACGTGCGCACGCTCCGGGTGGATGACACACCCTTCGACCTCGCGATGGCTGGTGACGACGCTGCCATGTCCGAGGCCGCCTGGCGAGGGGCAGAGCTCTTCATTGGCGACGGCTTCTGCCTGCAGTGCCACAGCGGGCCGACCTTAAGCGACTACCGTCCCCACAACGTCGGGGTGAGCCAAGCGAACGGGCCCACTGTGCCGGCTGTTGATGGCGGTCCGGGCACTTTCGTGACGCCCACGCTGCGCAATGTCGGCCTGACGGGTCCCTACATGCACAACGGGTCGCTGCCCGATCTGTGGAGCGTGCTCGAGTTCTATCGCTTCGGCGGTCACGGCAGCGGCTACGTCGGGACCTCCGAGCTCGTGCCGCTGAACCTGAGCGACGACAACCTGTTGGACCTCGAGGCTTTCCTTCTCGCGCTGACCGAAGAACAGCCAATTCCCGAAGAAAGATGAGTCTTTCTTGCGTTTGGCTGTGACTCCAGCCGCCGCCTCCACACCAAGTGAGTGTCGGAGGCCAAATGCTGCGAATCGCCACTCTCTTCCTTGCTCTGTGCACGACCGCGTCGGCTGCTGAGCTCGAGAGCCCCTCGTCGACCACGTCCGTCGAGTTCTCAGCGGAGCGTGATGGAGTGCGGGTCGTTCCCGGCGATGTGATCAAGGGCGAGGTCGTCGGCGTGATCGACGCGCCCCTCGAGGCCGTGCTGGCCGTGGTGCTGGACTGTGACGGCACTGCCGACTGGTTCCCGGCGACCGCGGACACCCGGAGCGTGGGAACGGCAGCCGTAGACATCTGCGCCGGTACGACCTCCGCGCCCTGGCCGGTCAGTGACCGCACGTGGCAGATCGAAGTGAGCGCGCATCAGCTCGACGACGGCACCTGGGTGGTTCCCTTCGACTATGTCGAAGGAAGCGGCAACATCCAGGCCATGCGCGGTGGCTACCACCTGCGCGCGATGGGCGACAAGACGGCCGTCGCCTACGAAGGCTGGCTGGACCTGGGGCTCTGGTTGCCTGAGTTCGCGCTGCGCTGGGGCACCAAGACACTGCTTGGGGGCTTGCTGGACGCGCTCGAGCATGAGGCGAGCCTTCAGCCGACGCGGGTAGCCTCGGTGCGGTGAGCTTGCCCACGTCGCCGGTCTCAGGCCTCAACGGCCACCGCTGCGAACACCAGTCCACCAAACGGATCGGTCTCCGAACCGAAGGGCTCCCACTCCACGAGCTCCAGGTCCACTCCAGCGAGCCACTCAACCATGGTGCCCTTGGCGTCTCCTTGGGTCGAGATGCCGCTCAGCAGGGGCTCATCGGGGGCGAAGCGCTCCATCCGCCCGACCATCTGCTCATGCAGCTTCTGGTGCGGTTCCTCACCGCGAATGACCTCGAGGGCGAGGTAGTCAAAGGCCAGAGCGCTTCCCGGTGCGGCGGCGGCGATGTCCCGCAGGGTCGCCTCGATCGAGGCATCATCGAGGTAGTAGATGAGCCCCTCGAGGAGGAAGAACGTGGGGAGGGAGGCATCGAAGCCTGCCTCGGTGATGGCCTCGAGCCAGGTCTTCTCCATGAAGTCGGTGCTGACGAAGCGCACGGCGTCCATGGGCAGTCCGCCGGCCGCGACGGCTTGCTTCTTGACCGCCTGAGTGGCAGGCATGTCGACCTCGAAGACCTCGACTCCGCGGTCAGCCAGAAGTCCCCAGCCACGCACGTCCCAGCCGGCGCCGAGAATGACGACCTGCTTGACGCCATCTTGGATGGCTCGCTCGAGGCACTGGTCGAAGAACCAGGTGCGACGATGCACGAACAGCGCAATCGGGGCAGGACGGTCCGGCGGGTAGCGCAGTGAAGCAGAGTCCCAACCGCTCCACCGCAGCGCGAGTCCGACGGTGCCGAGGGCCCAGTGCACGAAGGGTCCTCGATGCGGCAGATGAGGCCCGATCTGGTTGACGGCCTCATCAGGCCGATAGCCGGCCTTGTGCAGGATGTGACGCGTGTCGTGGGGCTTGCCGGCGGTGACCGTGACGCCGGTGCCCGCTCCGCGCTTCACTCCTACGGCGATGAGGACGAACGCGAGGATCTGCACCGGGAGGAGCCAGACCTCGAGGAAGATGAACAGGAGTAGTCGCATGATTTTCCTGCCTCAATGGTGCCACGTGCGGCCCTCAATCCGAACTCCAAAGCCCCCGGAAGCTCGTTTCGTCAGGATGTTCCGTCGGCCGTAGCGAGCCCGGACCGCCGCAGCGGAATGGGTGAGTGCGGGGGACAGAGCAAGATGCGCATCGGATCGCCGGGTCCACGGGGCAGCGCTTGGATGTCCGCGGCCTCGGCGCAGGCTGGTTGAGGATGACGTCGCGGGTTTGCCTGAAGATTGAGGTGCAGTATCCATTCGTTGCGCGCGTATTATGCTTGAGATATGGACGTTTCGTTCTTGGAGGGAATGATGAAAGACGGTTTGATGAAGACGATGGTTCTTGCTCTGCTCGCGATCGGCTCGGTGGCGTACGCGGGGGACAGTGGTGAATGCCCGGACGACATGGTGGAGGTGGATTGTCAGAACGAAGTTCATGCTGGCATCGAATGTGGGCGGAACGACGTGTGGGACACGTTTGCCTCGTTGAAAAACTCTTCCGGTCCAGGGTGCTTCTGGGTCATCAAGGTCATTGAGACCTGCGATTGCGAGCCGGTTCGGACCGGCACCTCTCCGACCCTGCCCGAGGAGGACGAGTCACCGCTTCCAACGGGCGGACGGTGAGACGCTGGCTCGCATGGTTTGTGACCGCCTGCGTTCTGGCGGGCGGCGCAGGCTTGGTCGTGATGTGGCAGCCCGAGGGGCCGTCCGGTCCGGCGCATCCGCGCAGCGGTGCTCTGGGGATTGGCGTAGAGTCCCTCCCCATCGTGTGGGCGGATCCCGACGTGCCCGAAGCCGAGCCCGCGCTTGCGGCGCCTTCCGCGGGTGCGTCGCCCAGTGCGTGGTGGCCCGAAGATGTGCCTGGTGCCTACAGTGAGGAGTCCCTGTGGCGGGTGGTGCCAGGCCTGCTACCCCAAGAATTGACTCTCACGGGCGTTGATTGTGCCGAGTTTCCATGCCTTCTCATCCTTGAGGGGACCAGCGAGCCACTCGAGGTGTACGACTTGAGGGAGCGGCTGTCCCTCGACGCTGGTGTCGAAGTGCCTGACCAGCTGGCCCTCAATCGGCTCGCGGGGGGTGGGTACGTCTACGCTTTGGTGGCGGCGCCCGTAGATTTCCACTCGGACGCGTTTGTTGTAGAAACTCATCGCCGCACTCGGGCCCATCTGAACCAGTGGGAGACCGTAGCCCCGGACTGGTTCGATGGCACCGCAGACACGTTGGTTCAGATCGTCGAGCACGACTAGACGAGCGGTCTCGGAGCCTGTCATTTCGAGCATTGAGCCCCTTGATCCATGTACCTCGCCTCGTGGAGCCGCTCGGGAGGGGCGAACCTTCAAACCCTTGGTGTCGTTGGGCATCGGGTCCGCGGCGTAGCTACCGAACGAACCCTGCCCCCGGGGAACCGCTGGACCGGCCCCCGCATACGCTCCAAGACAATCTAGTAGGCGTAGACCTCGAGGGGACAGGTCAAGCCAGCCGAGGCCGCCCAGTCGAGCAAGGTGGTCTGGCAGCTGGCCTGCTCTGCCACCGTGAGGCCGTCGATCACGGTGTAGTCCTGATAGATCAGGTTGTGCTGGCCATCATGGAAGAACGCATACTCGTTGGTCCGACACTCGGTGATGTTGTCCAGCCGCGTCGTGAAGTGGAAACGGGTGGCGCTGTTGTTGTTCCAGGCGTTGTAGGTGTAGCTGTCGTAGTACAGCGTGGCGTGGGACCAGTGCACGACGCCGTTTGAGGTTGCAGACGTTCCCTGGACCTCTCGGCAGTAGATCGTGTCGTTGTCGTAGGTTCCGTAGACGCTGGCCTGGTACCGGTCCCAGGAGTCCTGCAGGTCCGCGGTGGTGTAGCAGGGGCACTCGGGGGCACAGCCCTCGTCGATGGCGCCGTCACAGTTGTTGTCGATGCCGTCGCCGCAGACTTCGGTGGCCGAGGGATTGACGGTGGCGTCGGTGTCGTCGCAGTCGCCGTCGACTTCGACGAAGCCAGCTGGGATGCCACACACGTCGGTCGAGGTGCCGCTGCCGAATCCATCGCTGTCGTCGTCGGCCCAGATGGTCAGCACGTTGCACTGATTGAGCAAGGACTGGCACGACTGCTTGCTCGGATCGACGTCGCAATCGTTTGCGAACCAGGCGATGCACTGACCCTTGGCTTGACCGGTGAGGCCTGCGCACTCTGCCGCTCCTGGCGGATCTGCATGGGCGACGATGGGGAGGGCGACGCTAGCGCCCACGATCAGCAGACGACGCACAGAAGAAAAGCGGCTCATGAATACTCCAGGGTGTGTGTGCCCGCATCGAGGGCGCCTTCACGGCTGCCAACTCCTCGAGACGCGCCCATCTACCCTGTCCAGATCGGGCCGCACCTATCGCAGATCCCACGCGGTAGATCGGCTCGAGATCATCGAGTTCTTCGGTGGGCTTTCGGTGTCACGCGTTGCGGCGGCGACGTACCGCGATCAAGCCGAACATCGCCCAGACGGGGCGTTCTAGGCGGTTCCCGGGAGCACTCCGTCCGCTACCCGTGCTGCGAACCAGGCTCGCGTCTCGCGATCTGCCGGGTAGTAGCTCTCGATGCGTAGCTCTTGCAGGGTGATGTCCATCGCGGTGCCTAGGGTGGTGATCGTCGACAGCAAGCGCAAGACTGCGCCGGGGACTTCCAGCTCGATGGGAACCACAAGCTCGGGAATGTCGAGAATGGGCTTGGCAAAGTCCTCGGGCAGGTCCGGGAAGGCCCGCAGTCGCTCGAGCAGTGCTCGGCTGCGGTCGTCCAACGTGGCGTCGCGATTCACGCGGGCAAGCAGCATCCGCGCCACGGACTCGAAGTTGCGAACACGAGGGCGCAGGCCGCTGGGGTCGAAGAGGCTCGCGAGGATGTTGTTGTCTGGCGGAGGTACAGGGAACAGCACCTGGTTCAGCCGGTCGCTGGCTTCATTGGCCATCAGCTGGTTCCACTGCCCGTCGATGACGACCGCCGGGTACGGGTTGTGCCGTTGGAGCATCTGCGTGAGCAGCTCCCGAATGCTTGCCAGTTCCGGGTCGGCGAGGGCCGTCTCGCGGTAGGCTGGCGCAAATCCGGCGGCGCCTAGCAGCACATTTCGCTCCCGAAGGGGAACCTCCAGCGCGGAGCAGAGAACGAGCACCATCTCACGCGAGGGGCGCGCCTTGCCCGTCTCGACACACGAGAGGTGCCGCGGCGAGACCTCGGCGTCGGCAGACAGAGCCTGCTGGCTCATGCGGCGGCGCTGTCGCCAGTGTCGGAGGAGTGGGCCGATCGAGGTTTGGGTCTGCATGGCCCGGTTGTCGCACATCTGGGGCATGGCCGCCATGACCCATGAGGTCATGGTTCTGATGACCTGGCCGAGGAAAGCTGAGAAGCAGGAGGTACTCCATGGACAACACGACTCTTCTCAACCGGGCACTCCTGGCCAACTCGGCCTTCTCCGTACTCACTGGCTCGCTGAGTTTGCTCTTTGCCGGTCCCATCTCTGCGGTGATGGGCGGCTTCGACCCCCTCTGGGTCGGTGCGTTGGGACCCGGTCTGCTCGGTTTCGCCGGCCTGACCGCCTGGACTGCGACTCGCCCCAGCGCCCGTCCCAGGCTCGCGCTCGCCATCAGTGTCGCGGATCTCGGGTGGGTACTCGGGTCGTTCGGGCTCGTGGCACTGACCGGGGGCGTGCTGTCGAGTACGGGTATTGCCCTGGTGCTCGGAGTTGCGGCAATCGTGGGGGCAGTCGCCGCCGGCCAGCTCGCGGGTATCGCTCGGATCCACCGCAGCGACGGGAGCCGTGGCCACCATCGCAGCATGCTCGTCGGTCAGCGCGAGATCCGGGCGCCGGCCGGCGAGGTCTGGGCGATGGTCTCCGACGTGGAAGCCTACGCCGCTGTGGCCCCCAACCTGTCCAGTGCCGAAGTGGTCTCGGGATCTGGCTCGGACATGGTGCGACGCTGTACCGACCGCCAGGGCCGCGCGTGGCTCGAGCAGGCCGCGCTCTGGGAGGACGGACGGGCCTACGCCTTCGACGTACAGACCGGCGCTCCGGACTATCCGTACCCCTTTCGCAGCCTACGCGGGGAGTGGTCTGTCGCCGAAGGCCACGATGGCTGCACCGTGACCATGCGCTTCGACTTCACCTTGCCGGGTGGCATCCTGGGTGACGTCCTCGCCACGGTATCGGTGGTGCCGAAGTTTCGCCCCGTGCTGGCGAGCATCTTCGACGCATGGCAGGCGGCTGCCGAGCGTGGCGAGGCCGTCGAGTCAGTGGGGTTGGACCGACCCGTGGGCTCGCGCCCGGCCGATGGACCTGACGTGCGAGCGAAGGCCAGTTGATCAGTCCACGGGAAAGACGAAGACGTCGATGAAGCCGTTGGTATCGTCCGAGATCAGGTCCGTAGCGTAGCTACCAAACGCCACCTGCTTTCCGGAGCCAGAGAGCGACAGCCGCTCGCTGCTGCCGTTGGGCTCCTGGCCCTGCGTGTTCAGGCTGATCTGCTTGGTGGTACCGGCGGCGAGGTCGCGAACGTGGATGTCGTTGGTCACCGAGACCACGTTGCCTCGTCCGAGGATGGCGGCGGACTCGAAGGCAATGAGGGTTCCGTCGTGGTTGATGCTGCTGTTCTGCGAGTTATTGTCGGACTGGCTTCCGCTCGTGTTCACGCTGATGCGCTCGATCGCGGCACTTGCGACCGTGTGCATGAACACGTCGGTCTTGGCGTTGGTGTCGCCGGTGACGAGGTCGGTTCCATTCGATGCGAAGGTGGCCACCGTGCCGTCCCCCGAGAGGGCGTGCCGGTCGCTCGCGATGGCGCGTCCGTCGCTGAGCTGCGTCGCCAAGGGGCTGAACGTGCTGGTTCCTCGCGTGTGCACGTAGGACAGGTTCGGCACGTTTCCGCGAGTGGGGACGATGCCGTTCGAGGTGTACACGACCACCTGGCCATCCGCGGAGAGCGCCGGCTTGGCCGCGTAGCCGTCGACGGGGACAGGCACGAGGTAGAAGGTGCTGGTGGTGCGGTCCGTGAGGTAGATCTCGGTGAACGACGGGTTGTTGTTGTCGTTGGGGTCGAGCTCATCGCGCGTCGAGAGGGCGATGGTGTTGCCGTCCGCCGAGATGGCGACGCTCGTGGCGCCGCCGGCCTTGGAGATCTTGGTGGTGGTCGAGGTCTGCATGTCCCGGAGGAAGGCATCCTTGAACCCGTTATCATCGCCGGCGACCAGGTCCGTGGCATCGCTCATGAACACGATGTACCGGCCATCCGCGCTGATCGACGGATCGGTGGCCGAGGCATTTCCGGAGTTGCCGGTGGTCGCCACGCTCACGAGCGTGGTGGTCTGGGTCTCGAGGTCGTGGACGAAGACATCGTCGCTCGAGTTGGTGTCGGTGCCTCCGAGGTTGCTCGCGCTGGACACGAACGCGACGAAGCGGCCGTCTGCGGCCATCGCGGGTCCGAAGGAGTGGGCGTTTCCAGCCGTTCCGTCGCTATGCACGCTGACGCGGATGGGCTCGGTGACCGCGCAGTCGCTTGCGACCCAGGCTCCATCCTCGCAGACGAGATCTCGGCTTCCGTTGGCGGCCCAGCAGGCTTCGGTGTCGGTGGCGGCATCGGTGCACTCATCGGGATCGTCGCAGCTGTCCTCGACCCAGGCCCCGTCCGTGCAGATCTCGGTGAGGGTGCCGCGGTCGTTGAGTCCGCAAGCATCTGCGGTGTCTTGCGTGTCGTCCTCGGTACAGTCGGCGGTGTCCTCGCCGGTGTCTTGGGCGGTGTCTTCGCCGGTGTCTGAAGTGTCCTCACCCGTGCCGCAGGCCACCAGTGAGAGAGAGAGAAGGACGGGAAGCATGCGCATAGAGTGACTCCTAGGGGGCGCACCATAGCGGTCGCGCACCGCCGGCGAACCCCACGCATCTCCCACACGTCGCCCCGTGCTCAGGCCGGTAGAAACGAGCAGGTCCCAAAGTCGGCGTAGCAAGAGCCTTCGATGCAGTGCCAGGGGGCACCGCACTCAGCGTCGGTCGCACAGGTCGGTCGTACGCACGCCGCCGAACCTGTCGGGCACGTCGCCGGCGCATCGCAGACCCGACCTTGGTCACATGTGCGTTCGACGCAGTGCTCATCTTCGCAGACCTCGTTCGCGTCGCCACAGTCTTGATTCGAGGTACAGGCTGGGACGCAGCTGAAGCGGGTCGGGGCCGCGCAGCTGGGATTCAGGTCCTCTTGGCACACCCCGCTCAGACAGTCTTGGTCGCGCTGGCACTCGCTCGGCTGGGGAGGAGCGCCACAGGGCGACAGCTCGCCGGGGGCCAGGCACATCATGCCGATCGAGGTGCAGTCGGTAGTGCCTCGGCACTGCCCGTCGGGCGGATCCGCGTCTGCGTCGGTGTCCGCGTCTGCGTCGGTGTCCGCATCTGCGTCGGTATCGGCGTCTGCGTCGGTGTCCGCATCCGCGTCGGTGTCGGCGTCTGCGTCGGTGTCTGCATCTGCGTCGGTGTCGGCGTCCGTATCTGCGTCGGCCTCGGTGTCCTCGACCTGGGTGTCCTCAGGTGCCTGCACACAGCCGGAGGGCAGGCAGAGCAGCGCGAGGAGAACGAAGCGGTACATGCGACCTCTAGCCCGGGTTTACCACATCGCCTCGAGCGGCCGGAGAGGTCCCGACGGGCATGTCTAGTGTGGTTGGCCGTTGTAGAACCCTCGATCTGCAGGCGTGAATCTGCGCTTGGAGGGGAGGACACATCGGCTTCACGGGTACGCGCACCCGATGGGCGATACCTTGCTCCACCGGAGGTGCCGTGTCTCGTCTACTCGCGCTCGCATTCGTCGTCGGCTGCAACCCTGTCGAGGCCATCGACGCCCCTTCGGATCTCGCAGCGCCAGGGGCGCCCGTCGGTGTGCGAACGGTGACCGACGGCGAGCTGTCGATGGAGATTTGGTACCCGGCCCGCGAGAACACGAGCGCCGAGACCGAGGATGCAGACTTCACACTGTTTCTCTCCGATGAGTTCTTTGAGCGCCTGGGTGGGGACGTGTCCATTCCACTCGTGCCGACCTTGGGCGTTCGGGACGCGAAGATTCGGCGCGGTCCGGAGCCCTGGCCGGTGTTGGTCTTCTCGCACGGCTTTGCGGGCAACCGCCTTCAGTCCACCGACCTCACCGTGCATCTCGCGTCTCGAGGCTACGTCGTGGTGGCACCTGATCATTGGGGCCGGCACACGAGCGAGCTGCTGCCATGCCTATTCGACCCTGCCCTCGACGACTGTGACTTGTCGGGGTTCACGGGGGATGACCCGGCCCCGGACCAAATCGAGGAAGCCCTCGACTGGGTTGTGGCCGCAAATGCCAGCCGAAAGGACCCGTTCTTCGAGCGGCTCGACCTCGAGCGTCTGGGCCTGTTTGGTCACAGTGCGGGCGGGCAGACGACGGCGGCCTTTGGCGACGAAGATGAGCGCTTCGACGTGCTGATGCCGATGGCGGGCTCGGCTCCGGTGGATCGAGACGTCCCGACGCTGAACATGGCGGGCACTTGCGATGGGGTGGTGACGCCCGAGAGCATTCGCGAATCCCACGACGCGTCGACGCAGGCTCGGTGGCTCTCGATCACCGACGCGGGCCATCACGCCTTCTCCGACATCTGCTTGCTCGACCTCGCGGGCCTCGCCGAGACGCATCTTCAGGGGCGCGATGACGTCAACGACACCTTCCTCGACGCGATGCTCGAGCTGGTTGCGGACGGATGTCCGGGTCAAGCGCCTACGTTGGACGGCTGCGATACCTTCTCGCCCCTTGAGCCCGGCTTCGAGAGCGTGCGGTGGTATGGGACGGCTTGGTTCGACCACCACCTCAAGGATGGGCCGGATCTCGAGGGCGGGCTGTTCGAGGTGGCTGACCTCGAGCCTTGAGGCGCTAAGGCGTTGCGGCCTTCGTCTCGGCAACCCACGCCAGCACGTTCTCCTCGAGTACCGATAGGGGAACTGGCCCCTGGGTGAGCACCACGTCGTGGAAGGCGCGTAGGTCGAAGTCGTCGCCGAGCTCGGCCTTCGCATGCGCACGCAAGCGCAAGATCTCGAGCATGCCGATCTTGTAGGCCGTCGCTTGGCCGGGCATCACGATGTAGCGCTCAATCGCTTTGACGATGTCGCCTTGGTGATTCGGCGTGTTGTCGGTCAGATAGGCGATGGCCTCTTCGCGGGTCCACTTCTTGTCGTGAATGCCGGTGTCCACCACGAGTCGGCAGGCTCGCCACAGCTCCATCGCGAGTCGGCCGAAGTCGCTGTAGGGGTCGGCGTAGAGGCCCATTTCCTTGGGCAGGTATTCGCTGTACAGGCCCCAGCCCTCACCGTAGGCGGTGTAGCCGCCGTGCTTTCGGAACTCGGGCAGCCCCTTCAGCTCCATGGCGATGGAGCCCTGCATGTGGTGACCGGGAATACCCTCGTGGTAGGCCAGCGCCTCCATCTGGTAGGTGGGCATGTCCTTCATGTCGTAGAGGTTCGCGTAGTAGTTGCCGGGTCGCGACCCGTCCGGGGCGCCTCGTTGGTAGAAGGCCTTGCCCGCGGACTTTTCGCGCCAGGGCTCCACGCGCTTGACCACGATGCGCGAGGCCGGCTTGGTCGCGAACACTTCGTCGAGGCGCGACTCCATCGTGTCGATCAGAGCCTTGGCGTCGGACAGGTAGGCCTCTCTGCCCGCGTCGCTGTCTGGATAGGTGAACTGCGGGTCCGTCTTCACGAAGGCGAAGAAGGCCTGCAAGTCACCTTCGAACTCGACCGTCGTCATGATGGCGCGCATCTCGTCGTGGATTCGCGCGACCTCATCGAGGCCGATCTGGTGAATCTCGTCAGCGGTGAGTTCGGTCGTCGTGCTCTGCTTCAGGCGGTGTGCGTAGTAGGCCTCGCCATCGGCAAACTTCCAGACGCCGTCATCGGTCGTCGCGCGGGTCTGCTGATCCGCGAGTTGCGTGATCAGTGCCTGGTAGGCGGGCGCGAAGTGCCCTCTGAGTGCGGTGGAGGCCTCGGCCATGAGGGCCTCGGACTGCGCGGGTTCGAGGGAGAGGGCGGCGACCTTCGCGCGGAAGTCGGCGAACAATGCGCTGTCCTCGCCAGAGTCGTCGAACGGCGCTCCGCTGAGGATGTTCTGGCAGTCGTCGAGGACCCTCGGAAAGACGAAGGCGGGTGGAACCACACCGGCCTCCTCCCGCCGCTTCATGCCCGCGATCAGCTCGTCCATGAGCGCCGGAATGCCCTCGATGCGAGCGATGTATGCCTTGGCGTCGTCCACGTCCTGCACCCGGTGAATGCTGATCAAGAACGAGGGCAGCCAGCTGTGTGTGCCACGCATCTGGTTGACCGGGTAGTTGTGCTCGCGAAACGACCACCTCGCCTGCTGCTGCTCGACGTCATGCTCGAACAGCCTGTAGGAGAGCTGGTCCTGGGGCGAAAGGCTGGCGAGGTCAAAGCCTTCTCTCAGTCGCTTCAGGTCGGCCTGTGCCTCGAGCACGCGGCGCTCCTCCGCGGCGGGCGAGCGGTCGGTCCAGGAATCGTTTTGGTCATGGATGCCGAGGTAGGCTTGACGCACCGGGTCGTCGGCAAGTTTGCGCTCGTAGACCTCTTCGAAGAACGCCGCGAGCTGCTGGGCGACTTCCGTGTCTGCGGCGGGCGTGTCCGCGGCGATGGGCTCCACCACGGTGGGCTTTGCGCAGGCGACGAGCAAGGCGAGGGCGACGAACCAGCGGGACATACGAGCTCCTGTGGAGGCCCCATACCCCATGAAGTGGACGGTGCCGTATGGGACTTGCCGCGGGCGCTCGGCTACACGCTGGCGCGAAGATCCTGCACGAGGGCACCCCAGCGGGCGACCATGCGGTCATGCGGGTCGTCTCGCAGCGTCTCGGCGAGGGCGGACGCTTCCCAAGTCTGCATGTGCGGATGGGCGAGCAGTCGCTTGAAATAGCTTGCCACCGGCGACGAGAGGTCCAGCTGGTAGGTCTGCCATCGAAACGCCACCGGGGCGTAGAAGGCATCGACTGCGGTGAAGGCTGGCCCGGCGAGCCATGGCCCACCGAAGCGCGTCAGCCCATCGCTCAGCAGCGCCTCGAGACGTCGGAGATCACGCTCTAGTTCTGGCGGAACCTCGTGCAGTCGAATGCGCTGTCCCACAGTCATGGAACACTGCTCTCGTAGGGCTGAGAAGCCGCTGTGCATCTCTGCGGTCGCGGACCGCGCCCAGGCCCGCGCCGACCCGTCCGCGGGCCACACCTCCGGCCAGCGCTCTCCGAGGTACTCGACGATGGCCAGCGAGTCCCAGACGACCTCATCGCCTTCATGCAGGCACGGCACGGTTGCAGAAGGGGAGAAGGACGAGAACGACGCGCCGCCGAACGGATGCAGCTTCTCTTCGAAGCGGACGTCCAGGGCCGACATGAGCAGCCAGGGGCGCAGGGACCACGACGAGTAGTTCTTGTTGGCGATGTGCAGGATCATACGTTCGGCCGAGCCATCCGTCTTTTTGGAAGCGCACCTACCTGCGCTTGGGCAGGCGGCGACGTCGGAGGGCGAGGGGCAGGGCGAGCAGCAGCCACCCCGCGGCACCCGACGTGCTGCGACAACCGCACTCGTCCGGCACGGTGGCGGTGTCGCCCATGCTGTCGAATCCGCCCTCGCAGTAGTTGTCGGCATTGTCGGGGTCAACGAAGTCCGGCATGCCGTCGCAGTCGATGTCCGTCCACTCCTCATCGACATCGAGAATGCCGTCACCATCGGCGTCTTCGTCGAGGTGGTTCGGTACGCCGTCTTGGTCGATATCGAAGGCGCCTTCTAGAGCGGTCGGCACGCCATCGCCGTCGTCGTCCGGATCGTTGATGTCGTCGAGCTCGTCGCCGTCGCTGTTCACCGGCGTGAACAGCTGCGCTTCATCGCAGTGGGTCGTGGCGGTGTACCGGTGCCAGGTGTAGGTCCTTCCGTACTCGACGTCGTCGGGGATCCGGTCGCCATCGCTATCTGCGAGGTACGGGTCGCTGCCGAGGATGAGCTCGACCGCAGTCGGGAGCCCGTCGCCATCGGGGTCGCCGCAGTCGCCGTCTTCGTCATCGGCGTCGAGGTAGTCCCAGAGGCCGTCCCAGTCCGTGTCGTCGTTGTGGGGGTTGCCGTCGCCATTGTGGTCTTCGGTGGCCGTGAGGAGGGCGTCGCCATCGTCGTTGGTGTCGAGATGGTTCGGGGTCGAGTCGCCGTCTTGGTCGGGAGCGCGTGGCCTGGCGGGTAGTGGGGGCGGGGCAGGGCAGCCGTTGCCGACGCAGTTGCCGTCGCCGTCTGGAACCGAGATCTCATCGATGGTCAGGGCCAGATCGCCATCGTCGTCCTCATCGCAGACGTCGGCGATGCCGTCGCCGTCCGTGTCGACGGGTGCGCTGGGGTCGGGCCCAATCTCGGCGCCGTCGTGGATGCCGTCTCCGTCACTATCGACGGTGGCTTCGCCCAGACATTCGTAGCCTGGGCAGGCGACTCCATCGCCGAGTCCCACACCCGCGTCCCACTCGGCGCCGCATGGCGACTCCCAGCGGTTCATCACGCCATCGTTGTCGCGGTCGGCGTTGGGGCCATCGAGCGCGTCGCAGTCGATGTAGTCGGCGATGAAGTCGTTGTCGGCGTCGTTCAGACCCTCGATCAGGTCGGAGATGCCGTCACCATCGGTGTCGTCGTCGAGGTAGGGCGGAATCCCGTCATCGACGCCGTCGCACTCGGGGCGGAGATCACCTTCTGTGAAGGTGGGAATGCCATCACCGTCGTCGTCCCCGTCGAGCACGTCGGGGATGTTGTCGTTGTCGGTGTCGAGCGGGGTGGAGTTGGTTCCCCACTCTCGGCCGTCGACGATTCCGTCGAAGTCGGCATCGGTGTCGTAGTGCGTGTCGTAGGGGACCTCGTACTCGGTGAGCACGCCATCGCCGTCGTCATCGGTGTCGAGGTAGTCCGGCGTGTTGTCTCCGTCGGAGTCGTCATCGTAAGTGCGGTCACCGTTGCGGTCCTCACTCGAGGTGAGGATGCCGTCGCCGTCGTCGTCGGTGTCGAGGTAGTCGGGGATGTTGTCGTTGTCGGTGTCGTCGTCTGACGGGCCGCCACCGTTGTAGTCCTCGTTGGCGGTGGCAATGCCGTCACCATCGTCGTCGGCGTCGAGCACATCGGGGATGCCGTCATTGTCGGTGTCGGTCTGCTGGAACTCGTCGAGGTCGAGGATGCCGTCGCCGTCGGAGTCGGGGTTGCAGCCGTCGGTGCCGAGGTTGTACTCGTCGATCCAGCTGACGCCATCGCCGTCGAGGTCGCCGAGCGGGCCGTCATCCGAGAGGTCGCAGTTGTCGTCGACGCCGTCGCACGGCTCGTCGTCTTGGCCGGGGAAGATCGCGTCGTTGTTGTCATCGCAGTCGGTGGCATCCACGACGTAGCCGGTGGGCTGCACGCAGGCGCGGCGCTCTGCGGTCGGGTCGCCGAAGCCATCTCCGTCCGAGTCTGGGAACCAGGGGTCGCCGCCGGGATCGTTGTTGGGCACCTCGTCATCGCAGTCGCGGCTATTGCGTACCCAGTCGTCGTTGCTGGTCGGCGGGTCGCAGCTCAGCTGCTCGCTGTTGAAGTCCCCCCAACCGTCGCCATCACCGTCGAGGTACCAGGGCGTCTCTGGGTTCAAGGTGGCGTCGTTGTCGTTGCAGTCCGAGTTGTCGAGGGTCCAGCCAGTAGCTGCAGGCGCATCACAGCTCGGCTGGGCGCTGCCGGCCCCGAAGCCGTCGGCATCGGTGTCCGCGTACCAAAGCGCGCCCGGGAACTTGAGGGGGTCGGTGTCGTCGCAGTCACCATCGCGATCGACGAACTTCGGGCCCGGCTGGTCGCAGGTCGAGGATGCGGCTCCAGCGCCGTAGGTGTCGGAGTCGGCGTCGAACCACCAGTCGGACTGTCCGATGGCGCCGGGGTCATCGTCGTCGGCGGCCCCATTGCAGTCTTCGTCCGCGTTGCTCGCGTCGCAGACTTCGGTGGCGTTGGGGTGGATGTTGCCGTTGCCTGGCTCACAGTCCTCGATCGCCGAGGGCGCGACGTGGTTGGCGGGTGCGGTGCACGCATCGACTGCTCCAGCGGAGACGCCGGTGCCATCGCCGTCGGTGTCGGACCACCAGGTCGTCGGCCCCAGCACGTTCGGGTCACCATCGTCGCAGTCCCCGTCCACGGGTGCCCACTTCGGGCCTGGGTCGCTGCAGCTTCCCTGCGAAACAGGAGAGCCCGTGCCTAGGCCGTCCTCGTCGTCGTCCGTGTAGAAGTCGCTCTGCACATCGGAGTCGGCATCGTCGATGTCGCCATCGCAGTCGTTGTCGAGGCCGTCGCAGATCTCTTCGCCGTTCGGTCCGACCGCCGCGGTGCTGTCATCGCAGTCGCTCGCGTCGGTCTCCCAGCCATAGCCCTCGACGCAGAGAAGCCCCGCGTGGAACTCGTCGCCGAAGCCGTCGCCATCGGCGTCGGGTCGGTAGGTGACGCCGTCGCAGTAGGTGAACAGCCCCGCGCCATCCAGCTCCATGGTGTCGGTGTAGCCGATGTACTCGAGCTTGGCCCAGTCACCGCTGCGCTCGCTCGAGGAGATGCGGATTTCGTCGAGCAGGCCGGCGAACTCGTCGGGGTCCTTCTTGTTTGGAATCCGACCGATGTACTTGACCTCGGACACCAGGTCCAGGGTGGACGCATTGCTGGTCGTGCCGACCAGGGCGCCATCCATGTAGAGGTAGAGCCGTCCTTCGGACTTGTCTCGAGTCATGAACGCGTGGTGCCAGGCCCCGTCGTTGACGGCGTCGGAGGTCACGACCTCGTCATTGGTGGCTTCGTGGTCCCGTACCAGCTGGTAGCCGAACGTTCCATCTTGCCGGATTTGGCCGTACTGCGGGTCGTCTTCCTTGTGGCCATCGACGCCGAGAATACCTGGCTGTTCGTGGTCGTGATGCGCGTTGCCGCTCATCGTGGTCTGGAACCAGTACGACACGGTGACTTCTTCGGCTTGGCCGAGGATGATTCCGGCGTCCCAGGAGCTGTTTGAGGTGTCGCCCCACCAGTCGCCGTTGCCATCGAGGGTGGCGAAGTAGCCCCAGGACCAGCTGGTGACGAAGGTCGAGCCGGCGGCGTTCTTGACGTGGCCGCGGCCCGTGCTGTCGGCGAGGTTCACTTGGTCGGTGACGTGCCAGACGGCCTCGAAGCTGGAGTCCCACACCGAGGTGCTGTTGGTGGGGGCCGTCGCGCTGTCGTTGCCGTAGTAGACCCAGATGTCGACGCTGTTGTTCGCGGGAATCGTGGGGATTTTGACGTGCAACGCGCCCTGTTTGCTGGGGACGTCGAAGCGCTCCAGTTCGTAGGGGAGCACGGCGCCAGTCCCGTCCACGAAGCGCAGATCCGAGCCGTCGTCGTTGATGAGATCGAAGTCGATCCGTTCACGCAGGATGCCCTGGCTGTCGTGGTAGGACAGGCGCACCAGCGTGGCAAAGTCGGCGACCGAGCCCGAGAGTCCGAGTCCGTTTGTGTCGATGGTGAGCTTCTGGCGGTACTGCCAGTCGGGATTCCACCAGTCGGACTGGGGCGTGGCCCACGCGGAAGTCGCCATCAAGGAGAGTAAGAGCACCGAATACCGCACGTCGAGTCCCCTCATCGTCGTCTCACCATAACCTGCATTGGGGCCGCCAATGCTACCAGCGTCGGAACCTTCCTCGATGAGATGCCTGTGCTTGCTTCGCCCGCGTCGTTCTCGTCTTGAGAGCGGCGGTTATGGTGTCGTCCTCTCACCGATCTGGAGGGGACGCTCAGGCGGGCGGGCTTCCTGACTACCCGACGTGAGACGGAGAGACGCCAATGGGTGTCGAGACCAAGTCCGTTCCGATTCGAGGCCATCTCCACGCACTCACGGGGATTCGCGCCGTCGCCGCATCCGTCGTGATCGTGTTTCACCTCATGCCCGACCTCCTTACCCTCTGGCCGGGGCTTTCTTTCCTGACCCCGTGGATGGAGCTCGGGTACCTCGGCGTCGACCTCTTCTTCGTGTTGAGCGGCTTCATT
This sequence comes from Pseudomonadota bacterium, assembly GCA_023954855.1. GTDB lineage: Bacteria > Myxococcota_A > UBA796 > UBA796 > M1803. Next base: position 19,842 of record JAGSGY010000047.1, read on the forward strand.
CTCGCCTGGAACTACGCGGCCGCATTCGAGACGTTTCCCTCGCCCTCCGAGTATGCGACCTTCCTGAGCTTGCGCCTCGCGCGGATCTATCCGGTCCATCTGGCTGTACTGGTCGCTATGGCGCCAGTTGGCGCGTACTACTACGCCACGCGCGACGCCCCTCCCGCCGGGATGACCATCGAGGGTTGGCTCGCAAGCGCAGCTCTCGTCCACGCCTGGGGCTTTAGCGAAGGCTTGGTGTGGAACGGACCGTCTTGGTCCATCAGCGCAGAGTGGTTTGCCTATCTCTGTTTTCCAGCGGTGATGGTCGGCGTCGGAAAGCTCTCTCGGCCGACCGTGCTCTGGACTGGCTGGGTCGGGACAGGGCTCCTGCTCGCGGTGATCTACCGACTCCTGGGCGCCGAGGATTTGGATTGGATCGACGGTTGGGCTCTGTACCGCGTAGGTCCGGAGTTTCTTGGGGGCATGCTGCTCGGTCGACTTCGCCGTCAGATGCCGGTTGGACCGCCTGATGGGGGCGTCGTAGTGACCCTTGCCATCCTCGCCGGACCTTGGCTGGGACTCCCGGTCGTGGCCTATCCGCCCTTGTTTGGCCTCCTCATCTGGTCGCTGTCTCACGAGGGAGGCGTTCTCGTACGCGTGCTCTCCACCAGTGCTGCGCAGTACGCCGGGGCCATCTCCTACGCGATGTACATGGTGCACCTCTTGGTGTTCGTCATCGTCCGCAAGCTTCTTCCGCCTGACGAACTCGCCGACGCGAGCTTCCTATGGAAGATCAGCATGCCCGTCGTCGCGTTGTTGGCATCCACGGCGCTCGCCATCGCGACCTACCACCTGATCGAGGAACTGGCGCGCAAGCGACTTCGCAAGATTCTTCGGCCCAAGGGTAGGTGAGGACTCAGGCTCTCGGACTTCGACCGTACACGGAGCGACGCAGCGTACTGAGTCATCGCGCCGTCGCTACACCGCGCGCCGACGCCAGTCCTGAATCTCGTAGTCGACATCGCCATCCGAGCCGCGCCCGAGCACTTCCGTGAGCTCGAAGTCCTCCGCGTGCGCGGGAAAGAACGTGTCGCATCCGTAGCGCTCGTCGATACGGGTCAAGACCAGGCGAGTGCACTGCGGCATGGCCATGGCTTGTGCGTAGACGTTGCCGCCGCCAATACAGAAGACCCGCTCGATCTCGCGGTCGTAGGGCGGCTCGGCGAGCTGGCGCAGCGCATCCTCGATGCTGTTGGCTCGCAGCACACCGTCGGGGAGCGGGTAGTCCTCGCGCCGGGTCAGCACGACGTTCAGTCGCCCGGGCAGCGGCCGGTACTTCTCGGGAGTGGCCTCCCAGTTGACTCGGCCCATGAACACCGCGTTGCGCTTGGTCGCGTCCTCGGTGCGCTTGGTCGTGCGTGAGAAGTGTCGCATCTCGCTGCGAAGCTTCCACGGCAGGTCACCGTCCTTGCCGATGCCAAGGTCGAGATCGGCGGCCGAGATGACGTCGAACGAGCGCATGGCTAGACCGCCACCTTGAAGCGAATGAACGGGCGGTGCTGGTAGTTGTGCAGCACGATGTCGTCGAAGGTGACGTCAAACAGGGGCTTGTCGGCGATCGTGACCGTGGGTAGCGGCAGCGGCTCGCGGGCGAGTTGCTTCTTCACGCCCTCGACGTGGTTCAGGTAGATGTGCGCATCGCCGAAGGTGTGCACGAAGTGGCGTGCGGTGAGCCCGCACTCGTTGGCCACCATCATCAGCAGCAGGGCGTAGCTTGCGATGTTGAAGGGCACGCCGAGCGCCATGTCGGCCGAGCGCTGGTAGAGCTGTAGGTCGAGGTGCTCGCCGTTCACGTAGAACTGGAAGAAGGCGTGGCACGGGGGCAGCTTCATGTCGGGAAGGTCGCCGACGTTCCAGGCGCTCACGATGATGCGGCGCGAGGTCGGGTCGTTCTTGATCTGGTCGATGACGCCCTGGATCTGGTCGATGCCCTGGCCGCCCCAGTTTCGCCACTGGTAGCCGTAGATCGGGCCCAAGTCGCCGTTCTCGTCAGCCCACGCGTTCCAGATGGGCGTGTGCTCTGCCAGGTCCTCGTGGATGTTGGTCGAGCCGCGCAAGAACCACAGGAGCTCACGGACGACGGCCGAGAACAGCACCTTCTTGGTGGTGACGAGCGGAAAGCCATCGCGCAGGTCGTAGCGCACCTGGGCGCCGAACATCGACAGCGTGCCCGTGCCGGTGCGGTCTTCACGGGGCTCGCCGTGGTCCAGGATCTGCTGCATTAGGTCGAGATACGGTCGCATGCCATTCCTCCGGGGGGCTTATAGCAAGCCGTCTGCGATTCATCGCCGGTCTTTTTGGAACCTGGACAATGGGGGACAGCTGTGGTCTGACTCCGGCCGTCTGGCCGACACGACACTCGAGCGCCGGCTCATGACGCTGTGAGCGCGACACGAAGGGCTTTGGCCGTCATTGTCCAGCGTCGCGCATGATGTCGAAATCTAGAAGGAGCCGGATGAGCTCGGTGTCGACGTGCAGACCGAGTTGCCTCTCGACGCGTTCGGTGACCGTTGCCGAAGGCCCAGCGAGCCATGGCAGCGCGTCAGCAAGGCGGGGGTCGACCTCTAGTGGGTCGTACTCGCTGTAGCCGACCAAGGTCACGGGCCCACCCTTCGCATCGACCCGATGCACGTCGCCCACCTGCAAGGCCTCGGGAAGGCTCTGCTGGTTCAAGGCACCTGCTGAACGGCGGAGGATGTCGACGGCGAGGTGTACTCGTGGTCCGCACAAGTCGAGCAGCTCGCCTGCGGAGCGTCCGGCAAGCTCGGCGGCGCACGCGACGTAGAACTCCGCGTGCCGTCCCTGCCAAGACCCCCAGCTTAGCTCCGTGGTTTGGCCTGGTCGTGGAATCAGACGGTCCAGGAGGGACTCTTTCATACGCGCATCGCCGACCTGCATTGCGCAGTGGAATGCGAGCTCGCTTTCGACCATCGCACCGAACTGCAGAACGCGGCGCCAGTGGCGTTGGCCGACCAGCCCGCGGTCGTGCTTGCAGAACCAACTTGCGCATGCCGCTGGGCGGGATGCCCAGATACTGCATCCTCCATCGAGGAAATGCGGGCACTTCAGCTCGGGATCGACCCCAAAGCGTCGCACGCCATCGTCAGCGCTGGCCGTCTCGGTGGCGATCAGGCCCCAAGGACTCACGCCCTGGCCCGCAAGACGCAGTTGCAGGGAGCGCTTGCCGGATGCGAGCTCCGGGTCTTCGCTTCCGAGAATGTCCCCCACCTGAAAATTGGTGAGCGTGGGCAGATAGGTGCAGCACTTGGCGACTGGCGTGAAGGACAGGTTGCAAGCGCCATCAAGCATGGCGCAGTCGGCGCAGGTCGCGTGAGGTTCGACCGCGAGTGCAGCACCTATGTGTTCACAGAGTTCCTCGAGCCTCGGCATCGGGGCTCCCCTAGGTGCGCAGTCCGCGGAACCTATCGAGTGGGGGCGATGGGGGAGGGGATAGGCATCTTGTCTTTGTCGTTCCAGACACCTGCCCGGATGCCGCTCTGGAGGGATACGCCGCCCTTCACCCGTCGAGCGGTCAGCTTCGGGGTGGTTGCTGGACTGGTGTCAGGACGGTCATTGTGCTTCATCATGTTCATCTCCATCAGGCTTCCAGACTCGGTGTCCGGAATGCTCTTGCGGCACCTATCTCGGGCCCGGGTTTTGACGCAACAAAGGTTTTGAACCTGGACAATCGGGAGCCGTGGGCCCCGTCCGTGGGATCAGCGTGGGGTGTGGTCATGGCGGGGCTCGCGTATGTCTGCGGGCATCCAACCCAAGGACATCCCATTGCGCACCTACGCCGTCGCCAGCTTCGCCCTCCTCACGCTTTCTACCTCCGCGTTCGCTCAGGATGACGCGACGCTGCGGGCCGTCGTGGAGGAGCAGCAGACCCAGGTTCAGGAGATCGAGGTCATCCGGGCCAACGCCACGCGTGCGAGCGCCGAGCGGGGCGGCGTCAAGTCCCAGCTCGAGACGGCGGTCGGCGACATCTCAGACCTGTGGGGCAGTCTTGCGTCGCTCGAAGTCCTGATCGAGAAGGACCTCGAGAAGCAGCGCCAGGAGATCCTCAAGAACCTCGAGCGCACCGGCCTTGTCGAGACGCAGATCACGGAGCTCACAGAGGTCTTCGAGGCCTTCAAGCGCGAGCCGAGGCCGGACGAGGTCGACACCATCTCGACCCGCATCATGGACCGCTATGTCGTCGGCCCCTCGGGCTTCTACGAGGCCGAAGAGGTGTACAGCATGGAGAGGCTCGGGGACCCGGCGCTCGCGGGAGACAAGGACGGTGTGTCCTTTCTCGACCTTGCGGCCTTTGATGCGATGAACCCCGAGACCAAGACGGCGTGCGTCACGCTCCTCGACTTCGAGGGAGTGGAGACCAGCCAGCAGGTCTGCAACTCGGACCTCGTCTCCGAGGAAGAGCTCGAAGCGAAGGGAGCCATCGGTGTTCCCGCACTGGTTCTGATGGCGATGACCGAAGGCTCTCCCCGACGCTCGTGCCGCGGGCGCGGCATGGCGCGGATGGGCGTTTGCTTCTAGGCTCCTGGGCAGCGCGGGGCCGGCTCGCGGTATGCTTGGCCGATGACGGACCGCATCGAGATCGACGAGTCACACTGGCCTCTCATCGTCGCTCGTTTTCCCGGGCAGACGGTGGGAACCGAAGCGTTCACGGCCTATCTCGACGCGCTGTCCGAGATTCTCGCCCGTGGCGAGACCTACGCGATGCTCACCGACACCACGGCGCTCAAAGAGACGATTACGGCCCAGCAGCGAGCGCTGGTCAGCGAGTGGATCGAGCAGCAGTCCGAGGTGATCTCCCGTCAGAGCGTGGGCACGGCCCTCGTGGTTCGCTCGTCGGTGATTCGCGGCGTGCTGCTGTCCATCAACTGGATCCGACCGCCCTCCAACCCGCAGAAGGTGTTTACCTCCTACCCAGATGCGGTGGATTGGGTGCTTGGGCAGCTCGTCGAGCGGGGGGCGATGAGCTCTCCAGTGTCGGCGCGCACACGTCGAGACCTCCTTTCGGCGCGGCGAGAGTCGTCGGAGCTGGTGGAGGAGCCTGACGAACGGCCGCTGCCTTCTCCGGGTCCGCTTGGGCCGGCCATCGACATGTTCGAAGAGCCCGCCTTTCTCGTCGCTCGGGGCGGGGCGATGGTCTACGCCAATGGGGCGGCGAGGAAGACCTATGACGGGGCGCCCGCCTGGCTTCCCGCCGCTGTCGCCAACAGCGAATCGGTGGTGACGCAGCTCTGCCGGGTCCAGCGGGTCGAGGGCGTCGGGGGCAGCCTGTACCTGGTGGTGCCTTTCGCCGAGCTGCAGCCGGCAGTTCCGGCGGATCCTCGCGCGTCTATCGAGCTGCCGCCGAGCCTCGACTCGATTGCGAGGCTGCTTGCGCAGGGGCTGACCGACAAGGAGATTGCCCAGCGGTCGGAGCGGTCTCTGGCGACCGTTCGTACCTATGTGACGCGGATCTATAGGAAGGTCGGGGTAAATTCTCGTGGGGAGTTCATCCGCCTGTGGAGCGCCAAACTGGCACGCTGACGTCCGGGTGTCAGCATTTGCAGACATTTCCAATTCTCGGTTGTGGGGCTACAACGCCGCCGAACAACGGAGAAGACATGCGAATGATGCTCTCGATGGCCCTGCTGACGGTGCTTGCGGCCTGCGACGACACGACAGGTGCTGCGTCAGGCACGAGTGCCGACCTCTTGCCTGGGGATGACGCCCTCCACTCGGACGACGACACGACCTCGACCGATGACCCCACGGCATTGCGGGACGATGTGTCTTGCAGCACGGGCAGTGCAACCCAGGCGCTCTCGGCCCTCGATCTCGCTGAGCCCGGACCCTTTGAGGTCGCGTCGCAGAATGAGACCTTCTACGACACCTCGCGTCCGAGCACCGACGATGGCCTGTTTGCGGAAGACGGCCGCAAGCTGGCGACGACCGTCTGGTACCCGTCCCAGAAGGAGTGGTGGGAACTCGACGACACCGTGGACGGCCAGAACCTGCCGGTCGTGGTGTACTCGCACGGCTTCTCGTCGAGCAAGGACGAGGGGGCGTTCCTCGGGGAGCACCTCGCGTCTCATGGCTACATCGTGGTCGCGCCGACCTTTCCACTCACGAACATGATGGCGCCGGGTGGCCCAGACATGATCGACACGGTGAATCAGCCCGGGGACGTGAGCTTTCTCATCGATCAGTTCCTCGCCAAGAGTGCGCTCTCGTCCGACAAGTTCCACGGTGCGGTCGATGCCAGCCGCATCGCAGTGGCGGGCACATCCATGGGTGGCATGACCACGTCGCTCGTCACGTACCACCGCACCCTGCATGACCCTCGGGTCAAGGCCGCGGTGACCCTCGCGGGACCGGGGTCCATGTTTGGGCCGTCGTTCTACGACCACCGCGCGGTCCCGCTTCTCGCCCTGCATGGCGACCTCGATGCCATCGTGGACTACGACTACAACGCGGTCCGGACCTTAGAGCGTGCCGCCCCATACACGACGCTGGTCACCATTGAAGATGGCTCGCACACCGCCTTCGCGCCCATTCCGCTCGAGGACCTCGTGCTGCCGCTGATGGGCTCTCTCGTCGCGCCCGAGGGCTCGCATCCAGACAATCCCGATCGGCTTGGCTGCGGTGTCATCGCGGACTCGATGCCTGATGACGCCAGCTTCCTCGACTTGATCGGCGGTGCTGCCGACGGACTTGTGACCGCCGATGATCCGATGCCTTGCGACATGGCCTACCTCTCGGAGCCGGCGCTCGAGCCTGACGCACAGCGTGAGATTGCCGCCATCGCGACGCTCGCGTTCCTCGAGTCCTACTTCGCAGGGGCCCAGAGTCGGCGTGAGTCGGCCTGCTTGTTCGTCGAGAGCCGTCTCGGCGACCTCGGTGGCGTCACGGTCGAGAGCTCGCCGTAGCACCAACTAGACCCGCCGCGTCGGGCGGGGTTTACCCCACGCGGTCTAGCGCTCGGGAAGGTAGATGCGAACGCCGTCCACGCTCGCTTTGGGCCGCAGCCGCGGCTCTGGAGCACCCGACGGCATCATCTCGAGGTGGAGCTCTCCAGGTTGGAGCGGCATGGGCACCATGAGGATTCCCCGGCCCCCGGACCGAATGCGCAGTTCGCGCGACCGCTCGAGGTTCCCTTGGCGCAGAACCAGCCGTAGCGGGCCGAGGGACTCTCCGAGCACGCTCACCTCGATCATGACCGCCTCGGGAGGACCATCGTAGGTGGCGCTCCAGCCTCCGGAGCACCCGTCGCCTGTGCATTCGGCTTCGGTTAGCTCCGAGACTAAGGGCTCGCTCCAGCCGGCCATAGTCGGCTGCCAGTCCAGGACGACCCGACCATCGTGTTCCTCGGGTTCCACGACGTCGAGAGTGGCCTTGCGTACGCGCATCGCCATTCTTCGCGAACTGGGCCGGCCGCGAATGCCAAACACGAGCTGGCGGTACTCTCGGTCGCTGTTCACCATGCGCAGATTGACGACTTGGCTGTCGCCGGCACGCAGCGGGAGCGCGGTCATCTTGAGGAAGGTGCCGCCTCGGTCGCTCACGCCGACATTCATCGTGCCGTCGCCGAACTCTCCTTCGACGTGTAGGGCAATCTCGAGGTCCTTGTCCTTCGGAAGGTCGATGAACTGGCCACCGAAGAGCTGACGGTATTCGCCCTTCTGTAGGTGAAAGGCCCGTTTACGGTGGAACTCGAAGTGGTTCGTGCGAGCGGTGTCCCCGACGCGACTGGTCTCGTCGAAGAATGAGAACAGCAGGTCCTTTCGGCCGCCTTCGACCGGTAGGGCCTCGCGTTCGGGGCCAAAGATCTGGTCGGGGTTGAGGGCCGAGAAGCTGCAGTCCTCTCCGACTCGGTTGCACTCGAGCAGCGAGCCGTCCGGGCTCAGCAGGAAGCTGCGGCGCAGGAGGGTGTTGGAGAACGCAAGCCATCGGTCTGCGGGGCCGTTGCGAAGCATGCTGCGCCCGACAAAGTGGGGTCCCTCGGACGTGAGCTGCAGGTAGTCGAGCAGGCTGAGGCTGAGGTCGGAGGAGAGATACGGAGCGCTGATCTCAGCGGCCGCAGGCTCGGGCATGACCCAGACCATGGGGGCCCAGCTCTGGGACAGGCGCTTGCGGGCGGCCTGCTCGATGTCCTTGATGCCGCTGGCTTCGTCGCTGGTGAGAATGACGAGCGTGTCTTCGAGCACGCCGTTCTCCCGGAGCCGGTCCATCATGTCCTGGACGGCTCTATCGGCGAAGGCAAAAGCGCGCGCTCGGTCCGCCAGTTGAGGCTCGAACTCGGCGGGCACGGCGTAGGGATGGTGTGTCCCGGTCGTGAACAGCACGGCGAGGAACGGCTCATCCTCTTGGTGATAGGCCAAGATCCGGTCTGTGGATTGGCGAATGAAGGTCCCGTCGTCCGGCCCCCAGGCGTTGTGAGGGCGGCCCCGCGAGTAGTGGTCGATCGAGAAGATGTCCGAGTAGCCTGCCTTTGCGGCAAAGCCGTCGAAGCTCATGAACTGCAGGTTGCCCGGGTGCATGAATGCGGTCGTGTAGCCGTGATCGGACAGGATCTGCGGGAAGCAACGGCGTTCGGCGCCTTGGGTCATCGCGATGGCCTTCGGACTGCCGGAATCCAGTGCAGGGTAGTCGCCGCAGAACATGGCGTAGTTCCCCCGATTCGACTGGCGCTGCTGGTGCACGACGGTGTGAAAGCGGACGTTGTCGTCACCCATCGCGTCGATCAGGGGCATTGTTACGGCGCCGTCGGCGTCGTGGTACGCCGCCGTCGACGGGAGGTGGCCGCCGGTGAAGCCCTCGAGAAGCACGACGACAATGTTTCGGGGGCCCGTGGCCTGGGGCAGGATGAGCTCTCCGCTGAGGTCGCCAGTGAGGGCGTCCTCCACTTCTCGGTACTGCTTGGAGTCTCCGTATTCGACGGGGCGATGGCTCAACGCAGTGTGAAGGTTGACCATGACGACGTGGCGCTGCCGCCAGCCTTGGTGTTCCCAGTTTGCGGGCCACACCGAAAGGACAGCGGCGAGAGCGAGGGGAACCAGCAACCACCGCGGCTCAGGGCGTGGCTTGGTCTCTCGGATGGGCCACAGGCCGAGGGCTGGAGCCAGGACCGCTGGGGTCCACCAGGACCAGAGCACTGCGGTGATGCTGCCGAAGACAAAGGTCGGTGTCGCCGCGAGGCCAGCGTACCGGTAGTCGAACTCGGCGCCGTTGGAGAGCACGTACTCGGCGTTCGCGTGCTGAAGGAGGGCCCATACGGCGACGAGCGGGCCGGCAAGCCAGCGTCTGCGGGCTGGGAGCGCCGCGAAGAACAGCGCGAGTGGAATGGCGAGCGCCAGGTCGGCAGCCAGTCCTCGTAGGTCCACGACTGGGGAGAAGTGCACGTCCTCCTCGATCCACAGTCGAATTCGCACGATCAGCGTGGGAAGCCAAACGGCGAGGAACAACAACAACGGGCTCCACCGGCCACTCGGGCGCTGCGTCTCTGGCATGCGGCTCCAACGGGGAGCCTGTAACGCGCCGGAAGAATACAGCGGTGAACTGCCCAATGCGTCGTTGGTCAACTCCCTTGGGTGCGTGCGGACCGTCCTTCGGTGTCGTTCGCCGTTCCCGCCAGAGCGGCGGCCGTCGCGGCGGTGGCTTCAGCGAATCTGGGCCGTAACGATGGCATCGCTGCTCACACCCTCGTCGAAGGCGATCTGCAGGGTGTAGTACTCGCCATCCGCCGCTGAGAGCCCGTCCGCTGCGGGGTCCAGGACGTACGGCAGCGTGATGGTCTTGACCACATCGTCGGCCCGGCTGGCCCACGAGCCGTAGCGCAGCGTCGCCGACTTCGGGCCCTCGCTGTCGAGACGAAGGGTCGTGCCATCGGAGGTGTCGATCTCCCACTGGAAGACCACCATCGCGGGGGCGCCCGCGCCGCGAATCGCCTCGTCCTGCGTCAGGCCGTAGCCGGTGGCTGAGCCCGACGCGTTCGCAATCACCGAGCCGGTGCCTGTCCACACCTTGCCGTCGACGGTGAAGGCCTGGGCAGGGGACGAGCTCGCGGTAGCTGCTGAATCCGTGGTCGCCGTCGCCGACACGATGCCGGTCTGGGCCGGCGCCTGGTCGAAGCGAACCGCCATCACGTAGTAGGGCTGGGACGCGGGGTCGAAGCCATCGATCTTGGGGTCGAGCACAAAGGGCAGGGTCACGTCGTGGTACGTGCGGTCGGCCGTGCGGTCGTTCCACGGCCCATAGGTGAGGGTGGCGGTGGACGCTTGTTCCGCATCGATCCGCAGGCGGTCGCCATCACTCGGATCGACCTCCCACTGAAAGAAGACGACAGGGTCTGCGGCGCTGTCGCTGTGAAGCATCGCCTCATCGAGGGTCAGGCCGTAGCCCGTGGCCGTTCCACTGGCGGCGCCAATGATTGAGCCGTTGCCGTGCCACGTGTAGGCCGGAGCCGCCGACTCGCCGCGCAGCGCCGCTGCAAACCCGGGCTCGGGCTCGAGTCCCAAGTAGATCATCGCCTGGCGAGACCAGCTCCGACCCGACGGGTCCGTCAATGAGTTGGCGTCGTACCATCCGTTGGCGTACCCGCCCCAGCCCCAGTTCACGTGTACCTTGCCGTCCACGTCTCGGTAGCCGTCGATCACGAAGGCATGACCCGCGTTCGCATCGACCTGCTGTGCCATGTAGAGAACCGGTCGGCCCGCATCGAGCTCGGCGTGCATCAAGGCCTGCCACTCCGCGTCCGAGTACTGGAACGCATCCTTGGAGATGATGGTCATCTCACGGCGGGCCTTGTGGTTGAAGCCCCACTGGTAGCGCATGGCGTTCTCGATCTGTCGACCGGTCGCCGAGCTGCCCTCCCCGCCGCCAAACTGCGCGTTGAGCGACACGCCCACATCGTAGATGAACGCCGCAGACGCGGTCACTCGGGCGGGGGACTCGTCGAGGGTCAGCGCCATCGCGTCCCACGCGTGCGCCGTCTCGCGGATGTCCCGGGTCAGCACACCATCGGCGACGTCGGCGCCGCTGAGGCCGTCGTGCTCGAGCACGTAGGAGACTTCGCTGCTGCCGTGGGTCTGGTAGCGGTAGTAGTAGAGCACCTGAGCGGACGCGAGGGTCGTGCAGCCTGGGTACGTGCTGTCCCCGGACTTGATGGGCGTCGACTGCTTCCACTCGTCCCCCTGACCCCACTCGGTCTGCAGCATGGGGTCCACGCCGGCGAAGGCGGTGGGCACGGTAGAGGCAGCAAGCGCCAGAGCGGCGAAGCACGCTGTGAAGTGTCGAGTCATCGGTCGGGCCATGGGCTTCAGATCGCGGGTTCATCCAACGGTCTGGGCTCCTCCTCCGGTCTGCTTGACGCGGAGAAGTGGCGGAGCGCCACGCTGATAATCGAGAGCGCGTGGCGCCTCAATGAAAATTTTCCATCAGTTGTGATCTGCGCTCTCGGACCCCGCGTGAGCGGGAACTCTCCGCCGGGGGTCGCACGCGTTGGCCGGCGTCTGTCTTCGCTACTCAACGCCCCATTTGGCCTGAAGGTAGGTGACGAGCTCTGGATTCGCGTTGGGTGCCCGCGCGCCAACGTAGACCAGAACCTCGCCAATCTGTCCGCGGCCTAGGAGAATTTTGAATATTCTGTGAGTCACTCTTGAGTTCTGACTCATTATGAGTCATAAAGTGGATGTGACTCATCATGAGACGTGAGTCATGAGCTTCACAGAGGTGCAGAATGCTGATCTTCCTCCTGACTTCCGTCCTTGCGAACGCGCAGCCCGCCGACTTCACGGCGAACGGTGTGAGCATCATCACCGCCAAGCGCGATGCCCAGACCTTCGAGGCGAGTGCCGAGGCTTTGCGCGCCGAGCTGGGCGCGTGTGCCAAGCACACCGGCGGCCTGAACTACGGCGAACTCACGCTGTCCTTCATGATCGACAAGCGCGGTCAGACGGCGAACGTGAGCGTGGGTTCTCCCTACGTCATGCCGCGGGACCTTCAGAAGTGCCTCGCGCTGCCCGTCGAGCAAGCTCGCTTTGGCCGTGGAGACGTGGCGGTCGGCAAGCTGGTGCTCACGCTACCGCAGGCCCATCCGGTCCAGCCCGAGACGCAGACCGACGAAGCGGTGGTGGAGTCGGACGAAGATGTGAGCGGGCGCTCCTGATCCGCTCAGCGAGTGCGTGCGTCGTCCCGGCGTGAGTCGACGAGGATCTGGATCGCGTGGAACGCGGCCTCGACATCGGGGTCGCGTCCACCGGCTTTGCCTCGCGACCGACCGCCGAGGACGTCGCGGTACATGAACGACTCGGCGATGCGCACGACGACAAAGGCGAGGTCCTTCAGGGCCATCGGCGGGTCGATGTGGCCGGCATCTTTCTGAGTCCGCAGCGTCTGTTCGATGGCTGCGACAAGGCGCTGCTCCACAGGGCTCTCGGCCGACACGAGAATACGCATCGCGAAGGCGGCGTCGCGGGCGATGAAGGCCTTCATGGGCTCAGACTCGAGCAGCCAGGTCATCAACGCCCGAGCTGCCGTACTTACACGCGTGGCGCCAGTCAGGCCCTGGGCCGCCTCGCGGGCAATTCCGTAGGCCTGGGCGATCTCTTGCCACACCACCTCGCCGTACAGGGCCTCGCGACTGCCAGCCCAGCGAAAGACCGTGGCACGCCCTACTCCGAGCTCCTCGGCGAGCTTGCCGAGCACGAGGGGCTCGTCGGCGACCCACTTCGAGCGCGCCAGATCGAGCAGATCATTCGGCGTGGCGCGACGCTTCGCGGCCCGCTCGGTGAGGGTGGGCTCGATGTCGGAACGGGAGGTCATGGGGAGGGGTCCGGGGGAGGGCGCGTATCGTAGCGCGATCACGGGCCCGTCGCGATGCCCGCGACCCGTGGTATCGCGTGATGGCACGACTGTTGCTTTGCAGGGGGATGGAGTTGCAAATGCCACACTTCCTTTCCTTCTTTCTCCTGCTCGCACTGGCCGGCACAGGCCTCGCCTCGGCGCAGGAGGTTGCACCTGTCGAGAGCTGGGCGGTGTCCGGCGATGGCCTGAGTTTGGTCTCCCCAGCGGGCGTGGAGGTCGCGAATCTACCGTGTCCTCCGCGGGTCTGGACCCAGCTCGACGGGGCTGCCTGGCTCGCGTGCGGCGATCGGCTTTTCGAGCTCACCGTGGCCGGGACGGGTGAGGTATCCGTGGGGTCGCCCTCTTCTGCGCAGGGTCTGGTCGTACGGATCTTTGAGGAGGACGGCCGGCTCTGGACTGAGGTACGCGACGAATACCCACTCTCGGGGGCCTTTGTGAGGGTGTCTCCCTCTGTGGACACGCCGTCACCGTCCGTGGACGGTCCGGCGGCTCCCGGCCAGGTTGTGTCCGTGGAAGGGGGCGTGGTCATCAACCTCGGAAGTGAAGATGGTCTCGAGCTCGGCGACCTTGTGGAGCTGTACGAAGAGAAGGCCGTCGTGGTCGGCAGTGCGAAGGGCGTGGATCAGGTTCGCTTGCTGGTGGGCAAGGTGGTGGAGTTGTCTCCCGCCGAGGCCGGCGTGCGCTTCGGGGTCAATGAGTATGCGGAGGTCGGAACCCTCGCGCGGCGCACCACCGTTCCGCAATCGGCGGGGTGGGGTGCACCTCCCAGGGTTGGTGGGGTCACCACACTGCACGGCACAGTTCGGGCGAGTGGCGGACCCTCCTCGGCTTTTGCGCATGGCCGGGTCGGCCTTCGGCACCGGGCTCAGCGGCGACTCATGGTGGATGTCCAGCTGAACCGGCTCCGCCTTGGGGGCGGCCGCGGCCTCATGGGGTCGGTCGCGGGGCAGGCGATTGTGGCGACGGACCAAGAGCGATTTGCCATTGGCGGTGGTCTCACCCTCGGGACGGGTGGGGAGGAACGCAGGATGGGATGGGCCCAAGGGGCGTCTCGGCACTACTACGGCCTGGTCCAGTATCTTCGGCTCGGCTCGGTCGACGGGTTTGTGTTGGACAACACGGTGACCTTCCTTCAAGGCGCCAACGTGTGGCCCTTCGCCCTAAGCAGCGATCTGCTGATTCCGGTGTTTCCAGGGGCGCCACGGGCGCTGTGGGTCGTCGGCCGGCTTCGCCTCGGGCTTGGCGACAGCGTCGGCGAGGCGGGCCTGCGAGCGCGCATCTCAGGTGATGGGCGGGCCGGCACGTCGACCCTGACGGCGGTGGTTGGGGAGACTCAAATGTTGGGGAGCTTGCGGGGGGATGTCGGTGTCGTTTGGTACGGCGGGCTCACCCTCGGAGTCACCGCAGAAAGGACCTTTTAGGTGAGACGGTTTAAGTACGGGGGAAATCAGATGAAACGCTTGATGGTGCGACTCGGATTCGTGGCGCTCGTGGTGGGTCAAGGGCTCGCGCAGGCCCAGGAGACTCCGGATGGGTGGTCTCTATCGGAAGACGGTGCCCTGCTAGTCAGCCCCGCGGGTGTCTTCTCGTCCGCGCTGCCTTGCGCCCCAGAGGTCTGGACGCAGGCTGAGTCTCGAGCTTGGTTGGCTTGTGGCACCGAGGTGTTTGAGGTGGAGGCTCTGCCCGAGGGGCGCGTGACGGTCTCCGAGCCGGTTGATGCCGGGGGCACAGTCGTGGGATGGGTCGTACGCGAGGGTGAACCCTGGGCTCAAGTGTCTCGGGTCCGTCCATTGGACGAGCTGGTTGCAGGCGCTGATCCCAGCAATCTCGCAGCTGTAGTGGAGCCGAGCGGCACCGACGCGCCGCGCGACTCTGCGGCTCCGGCGATTCCAGCGTTGTCGTTGGGCCCCGTGAAGTACCACCGCGCCCACCCCTGCACCGCCGTCTACACCGAGGTCGCGCGCCACTGGGAGCGTGAGGAAGAGGGGCTCGACTGTTGGGCCGGTACCGCGATGGGCCACGTCGACGAACCCGTCGGCTTCAGGAATGACATCCGGTTGTGGCGGGATGTCCGACAGTCGGGGCGAGAGATGCGGGCCGGAACGGCCATGCTGGCGGCCGGCGGCGCCGCAACGGTGTTGAGCGTCGCGGTGGGTGTAGCGACCTACAATGACGCGTTCGGTGGCGAAGACTTTGCGTTCATTGCCGGCGCGAGCACCTTCGGGCTCACGGCCCTCCCACTGCTGATCTCAGGGGCTGCTCTTCGCGTCTCTGGTACCCACAGGTGGGGACGACTGAAGAGGGGAGAGCAGCCGTGAGCTTGCCCGCGCCGCATCGGCTGCGCATGGGTCGGCGTGTGACCGATCGGCTCCATCCTCCATCCTGACTGTCATGCGAGGAAGCCAAGGATCGCTGCACGCGCGTTGTCCTGGAACGCCGCGTTTGCGAGCTCTGGGAAGAACGGGGTCTGCTCGGCCACCGGTCCAGCCGTCTTGCGCTCGTTGCCGTAGAACACGCCGCTCTTGTAGCGCTCATCCGTGATCGCACCGATGTACCGCTTTGCGCCGGCTTCGACGGTGTGGGCGTGGCCGAACATCAGCATCATCGGCATCGCGACCCAGGTCATCATCCAGCGCTTCATCGGCGTCATCTCTTCGGCAGCGCTCGTGCCTGCTGTTCCGCCCGGGCTCATGGTGACCAGGCGAACGGCTGGGTAATGACGGGCCAACGACGCCATCCACATGGCGCCGGCGTACTTGGCGTGCGCATAGGCAGCCATCTCGTCGAAGGACTCGCCGAACAGGGTGCCGTCACCGATCGAAGCGAAGTCCGATACCGAGGATGTCTCCAGCTTGGGCTGTGGCATGCGGAACTCGGGCACACCGCGTGCGGCCTCGGAGCCCGCGTAGACCACCACCGAGCGCACCTTGCCCGCCTCGAGCATCGCCTCTGCAAGCCCGGCGTGGCCCAGGACGTTGACGGCGAACTGCCAGGTGACGCCATCTGCAGTCTGCTCCCCACCTCCGCTGCCGCCCAGGCCGCCAGCGTTGAGCACCAACGCGTCGACCACGGGCGCTTCGGCTGCAGCGCGCCTCACCGAGTCCAGGTCGGTCAGATCGAGGATGAGAATGTCGAAGATGGAGCGTCCCGTCGATTCCCGAAGCCACGCCTGTGCGGCCTTGGCGCGCTGGGGATTCCGGCAGGCCAAGATGACCTTGGTGGTGGCGGGCAGCAGGGCCAGCTGCCTGGCGCACTCCTTGCCGAGTCCAGCGTTGGCACCCGTGATCAAGATGGTCTTCACGTCGCTCATGGGGGCTCCTGCGTCTGACAGCACCAATGCTGCTTCACCAGGAGTATCCTTGTGCTACTGGTGAGCGAAGAGCGATAAGACACACACTGCTTGTGAGGTTCGGACACATGCCGAGCAATGACCGTCTGACGGAGTTCGCTGCCGTTGCCAACGCCCGAAGCATCTCTGCGGCGGCGCGTTCGCTCGGCATCGAGCGGGCCACACTCAGTCGACGAATGACCAGCCTCGAGGCCGAGCTTGGCGTGCGACTGCTTCATCGAAGCACCAGCAAGCTCACCCTGACCCCCGCGGGCGAGGAGCTGAGTCGTCGGGCCGCTCGGATTGTGCAAGACGCGGAAGAGGCCTGGAGTGCGGTGCGCCGGATGGACGACGTGCCGCGCGGCGTGCTGCGCGTGTCCATGGTCGGCGACATGCTCGATGCGATGCTCATCCGCTACGTATTGGACTTCCCCGAGGTGCGTCTCGAGCTGGTCGATACGTCACGCCCGGTCGGGTTGATCGACGAGCGTGTCGACGTTGCGGTGCGCTTCGGGCCGGTGAAGGACGCGAATCTGATCGCGAGACGGGTCGAAGCCGGGGTGGACCGCATCGTGGTGGGGTCCCCCAAATACTTGGAGCGTCACGGTGCTCCGAGCGCGCCGAAGGACCTGACCGACCACCAGTGTCTGGGTCCGCGACAGACGACCTGGCCGCTCCGCGATGGTGGGCGGGTGCCGGTCTCAGGACGGCTGGGGGCGACGGAGAGCCGACTGATTCGCAGCGCTGCTCGCGCCGGCGTTGGCCTGGCACTCCTGCCAGTCCCTCTCGTCCATGAGGATCTGGCCTCGGGAGCCCTCGTAGAGGTGCTAAGGGACGACGTCGGGGACACCGTGCGGGTGAGCATCGTCTTTGCCGACCGCGAGTACATCGAGCCGAAGGTGCGGGTGTTCGTGGACCGGGCGGTTCCGGCGCTCGAGGCGGCGTACGGCGCGTTTGCCTGATTCAAGGTCTTGGCAGCGCGACGTTCACAGACCTGTGTCGGCGACCGGGCAGTCGTACACTCCCTCGCAAGCCGTGGGGAACGTGAAGGGGTCAGGACAGACCACGATGTCTCGGAGGCCCAGTACGCAGGCCCGCGCCGCCACAGCATCGTAGTCGCAGTCTGAGACGTCCCCGCTCTCAGCAGAGGCCTCGCAAGAGGCAACGGTATCGAAGAACTCGCACGCCACCAGAATGCGACAGGCTTCCTGGATGGTCTGCTCCTCATACTGCTGCTGCGTCATGGGGCCGCTTCCGCCCGTGTCTGTGGACTCTGGCGGAGGCTGGCACGCCGCTGCGCCGAAGCAGTCGGGGTCATTGCAGTCGAAGAGGCCGTCGGCGTCATTGTCGGCGTCGTCGGTGCACTCGCCGGGAAGGGTGCCCTCCGTCTCTGGGTACGGGGAGGGCTTCGGGCATCCAACCAAGCACAAACAGAGGAGCAACCAGCGCATTTTCAACTCCACGTGGAGTCTACACCATGGTGGCGGAGGCTTCTCCGCACCCGCCGTGACCTAGGTCACAATCCGCCGCCGAGGCTGGGCCCGCGGTGGGATGCACGTCACGTTTCTAGTGTGACGCCACCCGAGGCCCAACATGGCCAACCTCGTCCTTCTTGCGCTGACGCTGCTCTTCGGAACGGCACATGCCGACGAATACCACTTCCCAAACGCGCCGCCGCTTGGAGACCTGCCGAGTCCCAAGGGCCAGACGACCTTCTACTTTGACGTCACCAAGGTTGGAGGCACCGACATCCGCGTCTTTCACGATGGTGAACGGCTCGACGTCGAGGTCCTAGGGGCCTGCATCCTTCCCGGCGATGAGATCGAGCATGCCTGCTTTCGCGCCGTCAGCAAGCGGACGGGGCTCGTCACGCTACGCGTGGACGTGCTCAGCGAGGGCAAGTGGAAGGCGGGCGACGAGATTCTTGTCGGCGTGCGGCCAGAGGGTGCTGCGGTGGTGATTCATCTGCCGCACTGGCTCGTCTATACCTATGCCTCTAGCTCCGGAGGCTGGGCCGTAGGGCTCGGGGGCGAGTGGTCCCTGTGCCGGGCGGGACGCGCGTTGCCCGCGCCGATGTGGTGTCCGGACGGGCACTGGGCCTTTCCGACCAATGACTTGCTACAGGTCGAGGTCCAGCACGCCGACGGCCCGATTCGTCGGTCTGTGATTCCGATCGCTTCGGGGATCTACACCTTCTATCGATCCGGCAAGACCATCTGGGGCGACCTGAAGGAGCTTCCGTGATCGCGCTGCTGGTCGGCATGGCTTGGGCGGGCGGCGTCGAGGGGCTCAGCGAACTCAGCGACGCTCAGTGCGTCCAACAGCTGCTCATCACGATGGCTCCCCTCAGCCAGGCCGGTCCCATCGAGGTTGGCGGGGTGCTGCTTGTGCCCCCGGCGGTCGGCAGCCGCTCAGCCGCGGAGACCACTGAGTACCTGCAGACGCTTCAGGCACGCGCCGTCGTGCCGCTGCTCGTCGCCTCAGACATGGAGGGCGGGCGTTTCAACCCCCTCGACCAGCACCAGGTCCTGGGAGCGGTGCCGTCGGCACATGACATGGGCAACCTGACCGAAGAGGAAGTGCATGCCTGGGGCCTTCGCACCGGCCGCGCACTGGGTGGGCTCGGGGTGAACCTCGACCTAGCTCCCGTCCTCGATGTGGCCGGGGAAGAGGGCCACATCGGGCGCTTCGAGCGCTCGTTCTCCTCGGATCCTGACCGGGTGATCTCGCGGGGAGGTGCCTTCGCCCGCGGCCTTCGCGAGGCGGGTGTCGGCGCGATGGGCAAGCACTACCCTGGCTACGGCCGAGCCGAGGGCAACGCTGATCGCACGCGAGTAGAGTCTTCCGTGACTCCCGATGGGCGCGTGTTCCACGAGGTCGGTCCCGCCCTGAGCGGGGTGATGATGTCGCACATCGTCTATGAGGGCACGCCGGGCTTTCTCTCCGAGCCGCTGGTGACTGCCGCGCACGCCCAGGGCTGGGTCACCATCACCGACGACCTCTACGCTGGCAGGCAGTTCGGGGAGGATGTGTTGGTTCAGGCCTTCCTGGCTGGGAACGAACTACTGCTCATCTCGGCACCCGCGGACTGGGGAGAGGTGCCGGCCATGCGCGAGCAGCTGGCCGAGGTTGCGACCCGACCCGAACACCGAGAGAGGCTGCGGCAGGCTTGCGGGCGGGTTCTGGAGCTCAAGCATTCCCTCGGGCTGATCGAGGAGCGTTGAATAGGGGGTTGGCAGGAGGCTCAAGCAACATGACCTTCGGTTGACGATGGGCTGGACAAACCCAATACGCTCGCCGCATCGCTCTCGGACTTCGACAACGGCGATATTGATGCAGCTGTTTACCGCCTCGATGGTGGTTGCCGAGGTGCCGCACCTACCGACCGCCTTGCACCTGCCGGCGCGCCGACCCCAGCTCCTCACTTTTACGAGCTCGAGGCCAACGGAGATGTTCGCCGCCGCTACCCCTCACGGCTTCGATAGATCCGACGTTCGCGAGGCGGGGCTGCTACACCCGAACACCCTCGTCGTCTCGATCTGGAAGGCATTGCTTGTGTTCAGTGGGGCCTGCCTGCGCAGGGAGCGAAACGAGGGCCTTGCGGAGTCGCCTCCCCTGCGAGAGGCGCGGTGCGCCGTATGCCACCTTTGCAGTGTGGTTTGGTTTGATCGTGGTGGATGTGGCGTGCGCCCGGGTCGAGCATCCGTTTTGGCGGGCTGGCCGTCGGAGTTCATGAGAAGTGTGTACTCTTGGGATGTCTCCGCTTTGATTGGAGCTGTCATGTGCCGCTGGATGATTCTTCCTATTCTTACTGGTCTTTTGGGGTGCCTTCCGCCCGAGTATGACGCGCTAACTTCGGTGGAGGTTGCGGACCAAGATGGCGGCGAGCTCGATGTGGCACTTAAGGATTTGCCGGACGGTGTACTCGCGGCGTCCGCGACGCTGCATGCATGCCCTGTGAGCGACGTTCGCGTCACCGAGGTCGAGCCCAATGTGATGGTGCTGCTCGACATGTCTGGTTCGATGGAGGGTGAGCGTTGGGGTCACGTTCGCCAGGCTTTCGATGCTGGCAGCCTCGATGCCAGTCCGCGTGTAGGGCTGTCGCTGTTTCCGACCGATGGCTTCTGTGGCGTGGGGGAGCCCGTCGTCGAGGTTGCGGCAGAGGATGCGGCGACCGCCATCGAGGATGCTCTGTGGTTCTCCGAACCGACGGGGGCGACGCCCATGGGAGCGGCACTGAACCAGCTCGTCGGGCGGCCCGAGCTCCAGGACTCGACGCGTGACAACATCGTGGTGCTGCTGACAGATGGCACCGAGAGCTGCGATGGACATGTGGATGAGGCAATTCGAGCCCTTGTGGGTCAGCAGGTACCCGTTCAGCTTCGAATCGTCGGCGTCGGCACCTTCGAGCACGTCGATGCCCACCTGCAGTCGTTGGTCGAACTCACGCGGATCACGACGCCCAATGCCCGGCTCATGAAGGCGGACGAACCGGGTGACCTCATCGAAGCGTTCGGAGCTGCCCAGCGTACCTGTCGTCTCACGGTGAACGAGCCCTTTGATGGCGTGCGGGTGGGTGCCGTCGACGCCCAGGTGTGCCGTTCCGAACACTGTGACTCGGGCTACGACTACGACGAGGGGACCGGCGAGCTGAGGCTGATCGGTGAGACCTGCGCGGCCTACCTGGATGACCCCTGTGGCACCGTGCAGCTCGGAAGGTAGGCTCTCTGATGGGCTCGCCCAGCCCGGCCTCCATGTACGATGGACGGGTTCCCGGAGCTCCGCTTGCGTGCGCTATTGCCCGTTCTCCTCCTGCTCGCCGGCTGTCCGACCGCTGACGAGCCCGTCAACGACAGCGTCGAGGCGGATACGGACACCGACGCGGATGCGGACACCGACGCGGATGCGGACACCGACGCGGATGCGGACACCGACGCGGATGCCGACACCGATGCGGACGCGGATACCGATGCGGACGCCGACACCGATGCGGACACCGACGCCGATGCGGACACCGACGCGGATGCGGACACCGATACCGACACCATCTTCGCCCCCGACACGTGCGCGAGCACAACCGTCATGGCGCTGGGGGAGGGGACCGATAGCTACACGGCGAGCTTCCGCCTTGCTGGCTACACGGCGAACTACGGGTGCAGCGGCGATGGGGGCGACGCCGTGTTCGCGTTCTCACTGCCCGCGGGGGTGCATGACCTTCGCGCGGAGACCACCGGCGACGTGGACACCACCGTAGGTCTTGGACTTGGAAGCTGCGGCCAGGGGGGCGTGCCCGCGTGCAATGTGGATCGGAGCGTCCAAGACAGCAACGGGCGTGCCTGGCTGCACCGCATCAGTGGTCCCGTGGATGTGTGGGTCGTGGTGGGCAGCGAGGAACTCAACCCCACCGCACTCGCCACCCTCACCGTGACGCGGACCGACGCGGCTCTCGATCAGTGCGCGTCGTTGGTCGGTGGCCGACCCCTTGATGTGTCGGGGGGCGGCTCAGTGCTTGGCTTCCTGTCGGCGGGTGTGGGCCAGCAGGCCACCGTCTGTGCCCCCGGACAGGCTGCGAATGAGGCCGTGTTTCGCCTCGTGGCGGACAGCGACGAGCTCCTGTTCTCGGGCCGCTCGGTGGACTTCGCCCCGGTGCTCTACGTTCGAGAGGGCGCGTGTGGGGTGGCGGATGCACAGGTGGCCTGCGCGCCGGCATCCGGGAGCCTCAACTCGACCCGTGCCACGACCACCGTCGGCACCGACTACTTCCTGTTCGTGGATGGGGGAAGTGGGTCGTACGTTGCCGAGTTTTCGCCGCAGTAGGTGCAGAGCTGTCCGCGCTACTCGCTGACGGCTTGGGCCAAGACCACCCGGACCTGACCTCCGCCGAGCTTTGGGTCGCGCCCGAGCTCGACCCTCCCATCGTAGCGGCCACAGATGCGCTGCACGATCGACAAGCCGAGCCCGTGACCGGCCACCCCACGCGCTTCGTCGGCGGTTGTGAACGGCTCGAGCAGGCGTTCGGCGCCGGCGGGAAAGCCCGGTCCGTCATCGCTCACCGTCACTTCCAGTTCCGTGGCCTCGGACGAGGCCTGGATGTGGACTTTCGCAGTGGCATAGCGGCACGCGTTGCTGACCAGGTTG
Organism: Pseudomonadota bacterium; assembly: GCA_023954855.1. Classification (GTDB taxonomy): domain Bacteria; phylum Myxococcota_A; class UBA796; order UBA796; genus M1803. The sequence goes on from JAGSGY010000047.1 coordinate 42,205, forward strand.
TCGAGGATGCGCTCCAAGTCGCGCTCTGCGACGCGAGCGGTCGCTGCGTGGACCTCGACCTCGACCGCCAAGCCCTCGGGAACGAGTCGGGTCACGGCTCGGTGCACGACGGCGGCGACATCGACGTCGACGACCGGACCATCTTGGACTTCGGCCTTGAGCCACGTGAGCAGCTCACCAATCAGCCCATCAAGCTCGGCGAGCTCTTCATCGGCGCCCGCAACCGCGGCGGGATCGGGTCCCTCGGACAGCTCTTCGAGGTGAAAGCGCAGGCGGGCGAGGGGGGTGCGAAGCTCGTGGGACACCGCCTGAAGTAGGGCCCGTTGGCCGCCGACGAGCGCTTCGACGCGGGTTGCGAGGCGGTTGATCGCTGATGCCAGCGGCTGCATCGGCGCGCCAACTTCAGGCACACGGACCGTCAGGTCATCGTCGCGAAACGCTCCCACGGCGAGCTCGAGTCGTCGCAGGTCGCCCAGCAGGGGGGCGGTCAGCGCCCAGGCCACCACCCCGACGCCGAGAAGCACGACCAGTGACTGCAAGGCCAAGGTCCAGCCCCAGGGAGGCGGGCC
>JAGSGY010000132.1 GCA_023954855.1 Pseudomonadota bacterium
CGCTCGTCCGGTCCCGCGTAGTGAAGGGACAACAAGGTGATGTCGTCCGCCTGCTCGGCGAGTCCGGCGTAGCTATCGACATCGCCCAGCACCGCGTCGACCGTCGCGCGGGGCGTGAGCTCGGGCAGACTCGCCGCAAGCGTCTCCAGCCGCTCGTCGCCGTAGAGGTCGCCGTCGACATCCATTGCCTCGGTGACGCCATCGGTGAACAGCAACAGGCTGTCCCCCGGCAAGAGGGTGACCCAGTCCTCGTCGTACGCGAGGCCGTCCATCGCGCCGACAATCGGCCCGTGGATGGTCTCGAGCAACTCCAGCGCTCCATTCGCGCGGCGCAGGATGGGGGGGTTGTGTCCCCCGTTGGTGTAGACGAGCCGACCGCTCGGGATGTCCAGGATGCCGAGCCAGAGCGTCACGAACATCGCTGTTTCGTTGCCTTGCTCCAGCTCGTCGTTGGCGTGGGTCGTGATGCTGCCGGGCGAGCGGTCGATTGAGCCCCGCGACTTGACGAGCGTCTTGGTGACGGCCGCGAAGAGCGCCGCGGGGACACCCTTTCCGGACACGTCGCCAATGACGATGCAGAGCTGGTCCTCGTTCACCAAAAAGAAGTCGTAGAAGTCGCCGCCGACCTCTCGAGCCGGCCGCAGGAGAGCGTACAGATCGAACTCGTTCCGCTCCGGAAAGGGCGGAAACACGAGGGGGAGCAGGTTCATCTGGATGTCGCGGCCGATGTTCAGCTCGGACTCCATTCGCTCCTTGGCCGACTTTTCGCGCCGCAAGCGCTCGAACGAGGCCTCGAGTTCCCTGTTCTTCTCGGTCACCGCGGCCATCAGCTCTTCGCGGCCCTGCTCGGCGACAAGGGCGCGGCACTCGGCCACGACCCGGCTTCCTGGCATCTCGCGCGCCAACCGGCCGGTGTAGGCCACGAGGCCGGGCTCCCCACGCGGCAGGGGCTTGACGACGGCGAACAGGCCACCGAGGCGGGCGGGCAGCTCCTCGAGTCCCTCGCTCCGAAACTCGAGGCGAAGCACGAGCTCACGAGAGTCGTTGATCTGGAAGACGACCTGCGGGTCTGGCAGGTCCGCAGTCGGAACCATGTGGCGGCAGATCTCCGACGCCCCTGTCGCCGCCAGTGACGCGAGCACTTCATGACCGCCGAGAAGGGCGACGATGCGGAGGACGCGCCTGCGGGCATCCCGGGCCGCGGAGCGCGTGTGGATCGACATCTGTCCGAGTTCGATCATGCCGACACCCGGACGGCGACACAGGTGGCGTCGTCAAAGTCGTTCGAGAATCGGCGGACCACCGAGCGCGCCACCGTCCCCGCGCTCTGGTAGCGGGCCTGGGGATACTCCTCGAGCCCGAACGAACGTGAGACCCCGTCGGTGTGCAGAAGCCACACGTCATCGGATTTTAGCGAAGTCTCGTGCAAGGTCGGCGACGCGAATCGCTTCCCGACCAGCCCGGGAGAGCACCCTAGGGACTGGCTCGTCGGATAAATCCGCCGTGCGGTAGTGTTGCCGACGCCCCCAAACACCACGCGTGAGCCGTCGGCAGCGAAGGTACCGAGCCCGAGAGCCCCGCCAACTGTCGGCCGAAGGGCTCGGTGTGCCCGATCCATCAACTCGAGCAGGCCGAGGTCCTGCGCCGAAGTCACCGCTTGCAGGACCGCCTGGGACGCCTCGTGGGCCCGACTCCCGTGTCCGAGACCATCGAAGATGGCCACGAGCAGATCCTGCTCACGTGGAATGACGAGCGCGAGGTCCCCATTGACGCGCTCCCCCGCGCATCGCCGACCGGTCGCGGCCCAATTGAGCCTCCCGAAGCTGCCCATACTCACGTCCACACCTCGATGGTGACGCGCGTCCCACTGCCAGGTTCGCTCTCGATGTGGAACTGATCGACGAGGCGTCGCACACCCGGCAGGCCCAGACCCAGGGTTCCAGAGGTCGAGTAGGCATCCGCTAGTGCAAGCTCGAGGTCGGCGATGCCTGGCCCCTTGTCCGCGACCAGCGCACGCATGCCCACCCGATGTCCGTCGGTGAGCTCGGTGAGGACCAGATGCCCCCGGTCCGCATACTTGAGGATGTTGCGGACCAACTCGGACACCGCGGTCCGAAACTTGGCCGCCTGGGTCTCTGTGGCGCCCAGCCCTAAGAAGGCTTGATGGGCCTCGGCCGTCGCATGCTGTAGATCGGCCTCGTCGGCGATGCGGAAACGCACAGGACTCATCGACTCGTCCTCTTCTCACGATGCAACCGGACAAGGTCGAAGCCATGGTCGAGGTCGCGTCCCGCAGGGTACGGAAGGTCCATCTCCAACTCGGCCATCACGGCGACGATTCCCGGGCGGAGTCCCGTGATCACCACGTGCACGCCGAGTAGCTTCGTCATGTCGAGTGTCGCGCGAATGGAGTTGAATTCCTCCTGGTCGAGCACTTGGAGGGAGGACAGGTCGACGACCACGCTGTCCGCGGACTGATCGCGGACGAACTCGAGCAGATCCCTTCGGAACTGCCGAAGGAGGGACTCGGTCGGCTCCATTGGAAATGCGACCTGGATGCAGCCTCGGGAGACCTGCATCGGCAGCCGACCGGCGCGCTCGAGACTCAACGGCTCCCTCGCTGTTCGACCCGAAGCCCGACCCGGTCGAAGGCGACGACCAGGGCCTGCATCAGGGTACCGGTAGTGACCACCGTGCCGACGTCGATGCCGAGCTCGACAATCGTCTCCGCAATGGCGGGCGACACGCCAGAGACGATGCACTCGCAGCCCATCAGACGCGTCGCTCGGGTGACCTTGATCAGGTAGTTCGCCACAGCCGTATCGACGACCGCCACGCCACTGATGTCGATGATGAAGACGCGAGCCCGCGACGCCGCGATCTTGGTCAACGCGCCGGTCATGATGTCCTGGGCACGCCCAGAGTCGATGATGCCTACGATGGGCAGCAGCAACACGCCCTGCCAGATCTCCGTGACCGGGGTCGACATCTCGAGCAGTGCCTTGCTCTGGGACGCGACGCGCTCGCTAGCGTACCGGCTGTAGGCCAGCGCGATGACGGCCGTATCCAGGTGGCCCACCTTGGTGATCGCCGTGAGGATGCGTGCCTGGTCCTCCCCGGCAGGTACCTGCGCGAGCATGTCCATGGTGAGATGGTTCATAGCGCCGAGGTAGGAGTGCAGAGGGAGTCCGATCCGCGCATGCACGACGCCCACACGGTCACGGGCCTCGAAGTAGGCGTCGTCGAACACCCCCGCTGCCATGCTGCGCACGTGGCGTTCGTGTAGGCCGCGAAGCCGCTGTTCGGTGGCCTCGTCCTCGATGAACTCCTCGTACTCAGGCTGCTCGCGAAGCCAGCGATAGAACGAGTCCACGAGCTGCGTGTAGCCACCTTCCTCGAGGTGATCGCGCCAGGCGTGAAGGGCGTCGATCTCGTCCTGGCCGATGCCGTACACCTCGAGCATCGTCGCTGGTTCAGGAGCGTGAAGGTCCATCGCCGTGTAGCTCATCTGTGCCTCATGAAGGGCCGGTGGGGCCCGGGAATGGGGTTCAGCCCGTGTGGGCAAGGAAGGAGTTGGCGTCCGCGTCCGGCATCTTACCGACACGGAGCATGTGTTCGACCGCACTTCGCATGACGCTGGCGTGGGAGGCGAGCACCTGGTTGGTGGTCTGGGCGCTGAGTGGCCACCAGCCGAGCTCGTCGAACGCACCACCCGGTGCGATGCCGTCCAGCGAATCGTCGTCGACGAAGACCATCATCCCAAGTGTCTCCACCCACGCGTGGTCGGTCTGCCGCATGTCGTAGGTGTAGCCCTCGCGCACGGTCTCCATAGGGAGACTGGGCAGCTCAAGTCGGCACTCGGTCCGAACGAGACGGACCAGCGCGCGCTGCGCAGGCTCCCCTCGCCGCACGAACTCGCGGGGGAGGACGAGTGGCCCACCCGGCGCATGACGTCCGAGCGCGATCTCCAGCCCGCCCGGGCCGCCGGACCGCACCAGGCAAGCGATGACGTCGGGGTTCGGACCCCAGCGCCCGAGCTGCCCGCGGCCCGCAATGCCCGTACGACCCTGTGGATTGAGCGGCCGACCCCGCTCGTCGCGCTCTTCGCCGCTGACTTCGTCACGAACGAGGTCGAAGTCCTCGGGGTCGGCCCAGCCATCCTCGACGACCGTCCGGTCCTCTTCCAGCACCGCGGCCGCCACGTAGTAGGGCGGTGCATACGCCTCGCAGGGGAACATCCACGGAGACTCATCGATCGAGACGCGCTGACGCTCCGGGTACTCACCAGGCCGCTCGGCCCGCGTACGCATGTTGTAGTCATCGCCGACGAGGTCGAGCAGCAACAGGTCCACCGAGTGCAACGCGTGGGCGAGCTGCTGGGGGGTGCACTCGCCGCGACCGCGCTTGGCGTCGAAGCTCAGCGTGTGCAGCGCGTACCGCAGGAGCGCGACCTTGTAGACGAGCGAGTCCTGGTCCCCGCGAAGGCGGTAGTACGCCTGCCGGACTCGACGAACGGTGTCGAGAATCTTCCGGAACCGAAGGTCCCACTTCGCGAACCGAAGACTCTCGGGAAGGTTCTCGGCCGTGCCCGGGATCGGGTGCTCGAGCAGGTACTCTTCGAAGCGCCGCAGTCGGGGTAGATCCTCGAGCTCGAACTCCTTGCTCATCACGAACTTCACGTCGTTCTCAAGCTTGGCGAAGTCAAGCTCGAGAGGCAGGCGCCCGGCGTGAGTCCAGTCGATGAACCAGGTGTTGTCGCCCTCGTCGCAGATCATGTTCGCGTAGTTGAGGTCGCCATGCTGGAGCGTGGTCGCGCTGGTCACACCGTCGGGGTTCCCGCTCACCATCCCGAGCATCGAGACGAGCTCGAAGACATCGAGGCCATCGTCGGGGAACCCGGCTTGTTCCAGGTACTCGAGGACGAGGTCGCCGTTCTCCTCGAGCCAGGTGAGCTGAAGGCGCATCTGCAGGCCAAAGGTGCGGTAGGGAACCACGGTCTCGCGTTGCAGGGTGTTGGCGTAGAGCTTGTCGGACAGGATCGACATCGCCTTGTCGAGGCGACGGCTGAAGTGGTCCAGCGCCCGCTCGGTATCCGCCGCTTCGAAGGCGTCCTGCAGCGTCTCGGGCCGACCCTCCATCGCCGCCAGCTCCATGCTCACCCCCATCCACTCGCCTCGTGCGATGGGGTAGCCGAAGCCGGGCACGTTCTTCCCGAGTAGATCCTTCACGAGGTAGTAGCCACGCAGCTCACGACGCATCTGATCGAAGCCGTCGATCTTGAGCACGGCGGGCTCGGTGCGCGCGGATTCCCGCCACCCGTCGGCCAGGAACAACAGGCTCCCGCTAAATCCGCCCATCAGGGGACGCAGCTTGGCGCGTGACCAGTGCATGCACAGCAGTTCGACGATCTCGAGAGCGTCATCGCCGAGCGCTTGTCGCGCTTCCTCGGGCTCGATGGCGCAAGGACGAGCGTCGAAGCTGGCGAACGGCTCGGGAGCGATGCCGATGAATCGCGCTGCGTCCTCGAGGTCCAGGAGCACGGAAACGCCGACGCCCGGAAGCGTATGACGGAGCACCCCGAGGTGGGCCTCGAGGACGGGGCTTCCGACCAGATGCGCACACACGGCAACCTCGGTGGTGCCCGCGAAGCGCCGCAAGAGCTCGGCGAGGCCGAGGACCATGTCGTCCGTGTCGCAGCCGACCACGACGGCACGCAGGGGCTCATCCACGTCGTCGGAGGCCAGGAAATCCACCCCACACGCCTTCCGAACCGCGTCCCGGAGAGCGGGCAGGGCGACACGACCCTGCCGGGAGGGCACCACCACCGCGCGATCGGTCAGCTCGGCGAGAGGCTCGACGATGGCCTCGGGGCCCTGCGCCTCATCGACCAGGATGACCACACCGGATTGGCCGTCCTCTGTGCCAAGGGCCTCCACGAGGAACCGAGGTAGCGGCCCCTGTCCATACGAGCGACCACGCCCGAGCAGCCTAGCGCTCTCCCCAGGTCCGACGTGCCGTCGACCGCCCAAGAAGCGGTTTTCCGGACTTAGGACGTCGTTTGTGACGCCGGTCGCGATCACCAGGCTCGGCATGGGGGCCTCTCGTTTTGCATCGCGTTCCAGCTCATGTCACCCCTCAGCCAGGACACGTACCGCCACCGAGCCGGCCGGTAGCGTGCAGTAGAAGACGGTGTCGGCGATCACCGACACAACGGGGAAGATCACCCCACCTTGATCGAGCACATCGGCGAGTCGGACCTCGACGAGTGCGCGGTCCTCCTCCACCCACTCGTTTTCGCGAGTGATCGAGAGGGCAATGCCCGGGCCAAACTGGTTGGCCACCAGGGTGTGACCTGTGTGATGGATGTCCACCACCGCCTCTCCCGCGTCTGGGTGTGCACTGATGCGCGTGGAGCCATCCTCGGTCTGTGACACAAACTCGGGCAGGGTCGCTCGATAGAGCAACGTGTCGGGGGACAGGCCTTGCTCGGCGAGGAAGGTCGCGAGACTGTCGGGCTGAGCAGAGGACATCGCTTCGCTCCTTGGTGCGGGTGCGGAGGGCAGAAGTGAGAGGAGGGTCTGGGCCGCGGCGCGGTGGAGACCGGCCACAAAGAGGCCGCTGTGGGTGAGCGGGTCGATGGGCTTGCCCTCCCGATTTGTGACCTCTCCGCCGGCGCACCGAAGCAGGAACACGCCGCCTGCCAGGTCATGAGGTGCCGAGCCACCGGGGCCCCAGCTGTTGACGTAGGTGAAGGTCCCCAACGCCGCGACCGCGAGGCTCCAGGCCGGGGAGCCCCCTGGCGAGCGCACCGTGCCCAACACGCGGTCGGACCAGGCCTGCGTCAGCATGGACACGAGCGCGACGTCGCGTGAAGGCTGAAGGTTCAGCAGGGGACGGTCACTCTCCCGGCGCTCCAACGGCAGTGCCACCACCACATCATCCTCGCCCAAGGCGCTCAGTTGCACGAGCTCGGTGGGCTGGGCGATCGAGGCGTGGATGATCTCTGCGGTCGCGGGATTGCAGACTGCGGCGGCAATGACCCGGCGATCGCGGAAGACCGTGACGCTGGTGGCAATGCTCTCGGTACGACCCAGGAAGGCCCACGTTCCGTCGATGGGGTCCACTGCGACGGCATAGCCCTCGTCTGGGAGCGTCCCACCGGTCTCCTCGCCAACGAGCACTGCCGTCGGATCAAAAGCCGCGAGGTGAGCGCGCATCGCGTTCTCCACGCCCAACTCGAGCGTGGTCGTTGGAGAGTGATCTTCCTTGAACGATGTCTTGTCGTTCAGGGCGCGATGCCGCGCATCTCGTACCGTGGCGCCGGCCTCGAGCGCGAGCTCCACACACAGCTGATGCCAGCTGGCCGTGGTGGCCGGATCGAGGTCCACCCCGGGGAGCACACCTCGCCGGGCACGCTGCAGACTGTCGCGCGACAATTCGCTCATCGCACCTCCTCGGTCGCTTCACTCACAGCACGACTCCGTCCAGGAGGAGATCGGACAGCTGCTCCGAGCGGTTGTGCCCGACCTCCGCCAGCAGTGTATCGAACTCGGGAAACGCCTCCCGAATCCCGTCCAAATCGCGCTTCTGGAGCACGAACACATCGCAGTAGCCGACCGACCGCACGGTCGCAGACCGCCGCTCGCCCAGCATCAGCGAAAGCAGTCCAAAGAAGTCCCCGGCTTCGAAGTGCCCGTGGACCTGCTCGCCATCGGGCGAACGAATCTCGAGCCGACCCCTGGCTAAGACAAAGACCTCTTCCGGCGGAGAGCCCGATCGCACCAGTACCGCGCCCGGTGGATGCACCTCGAAGCGCAGCACCGACAGCAGAGCTTGCTGCACTGGACCTGGGGCTGTCGAGAACAGGGGTACATCGGACAACAGTGGGCCCGCCAGGCTGGCCATCACCTCGTTGCGCATCGACGAGGGCAGCCGGGACAGCAGTCGGTCGTGCAGGTAGCCGCCGTGCTGACCCCACAGGTGATCGTGGTAGTCCGAGACGCGCTCTAGGAGCCCTTGCGAGGCACCCCGCGCCCGAAGAAAGGCCTGCAGCACGTCGGCGCTCTGGAAGAACCGGGTGCGCGCGATGTCCATGCCGGCGATGGCGGCGGCGAAGGCACCAATCAGCAGAGCGTGGACGATGGTACCCAACAGCATCACCGCCACGGTCACTGCGTACTCGCGGCTGCCCACCGGCGTGATGTCTCCGTAGCCAACCGTCGTCATCGTGGTCACTGACCAGTACAACGAGCGCAGGTACTGGTCCCCGGTCGTGGCATCGATCAGGCCCTGCCGGGCCACCCAGGAGTCTGCGGGGTGCCCAGCCCACGAAGACTGCATGAACCACACGCAGCCTACCTGATGGTTGAGAACGACCAGGGCCGTGGTCAGCATGGCCAAGCGCCGAGGCACGGACCGGGAGACCCCCCTCAGCGTGGCGGAGCGGTACAGGCCCCAGGCTCGGCGCAGGCGCCACAGTCGGGGAAGACGCAGCAGCGCGAATAGGCTGACGGGGCCGATCTGTGTGGGCCCCAGCAGGATCAGACACAGCCAGTCGAGTGGGAGCTCGGCGAGCACATTGGAGGGTTGGAGCGGTAGTCCGGCCTCGCGACGGGTGCGGAATTCCGACCACAGGAGGCCCCAGAACAGCGCGTCGAGGACGAGCAGGACGAGCAGTGCCCATCCGGAGAGCGCCCCGAAGGCAATCTGGAACGGCTCTACCACACCCGTGGCCACGGCACCCACAAGCGTCGCGGTGCGAAGCAGCGAAGCCGCTCTCGACGTCCGGTCTCGGGAGCCCGTCACTCATCCTCCGCCCGCTAGTAGGTTCGAGCCTCACCGAAGCTGCTTGGGGACCTCAGAGCCACCGGATGGAGGGCCCCCGTCGCCGAGCTTGGTGACGTCCACGCCGGTCACGTTCTTGACCTGCTCCATCATGACCACGGCGCTGTTGGTGAGATTCTTCACGTAGTTCGGGATGCCCTCGCCGCTGCCGCCATCGAGGATGGTGAGCTTGTCGACATGGAGGTTCTCGGCCACCGTGCGCGTCACCATCTCCGTCAGCTCCGGGAGCAGGCGAATGAGGAACAGCTCACGCGCGTCGCCGTCGGCCCACTGGGCGCGCATTCGCTCCACTGCATCCGCTGTCGCTTCGCCGTCCGCGAGGATGCGAGCCGCATGACCGCGGGCCTCAAGCTCCAGGGCTTCCTTCTTGGCCTTGGCGGGCACGACGACCTCCGCCTGCTGCACACGCTCCGCGAGTTCGATGCGCTTGTCGTACAGCGCGACCTCTTCTTCGGTCCGCGCGATGGGTCCGGCGACCTTGGCGCGCTCGGCGGCGTCGGTGGCCTTGGCCTCAAGCTCCGCGCGACGCACGCTGAGGGCGTTTTCCTGTTCGATGATGAGTAGGTTCGCTGCGATCTCGGCTTCCCGGCCGAGGCGCTTCTGCTCGGCGGCGACCTGGCGTGACTCGGCTTCGGCCGTCGCCTCCGCGATCCGCGCATCGCGCTGGACTTGTGCGTTGCGCTTGCGCCCAATCGCGGCGAGGTAGCCGGACTCGTCTGCGATATCGCGAATCTGGAAGAGGTCGAGCACGATGCCAAGCGGGCGGAGTTCCTCACGAGCATGGGCGGCCACGGTCTTGCCAAGCTCGAGCCGCTTCGCGTTCGCCTCTTCCGGGCTCATCGTCGCCAGCACGCCGCGTAGGCTCCCCTCGATGGCCTGCTGGGCCGTCTTGATCACTGGGTCGATACCGCGGCCCAGGTAGCGCTCGACGGCCGCCTCCATGCCGTCCTCGGGTCGGCCCGCAAGCTTGACGGTAGCGCGTCCTTCGACGGTCACTGGGATCATGCCTTGGGCCATCGCCTTCGCCAGCTTGACCTCCATCGGCAGGCCGGTGAGCGGCATGCGTGCAACCGACTCGACCAGAGGCATCTTGAAGCCTCGGCCACCGCGGATGACCCGATAGCCCACCTTCTTGCCATCGGCGTCCTTGCGCTGGCGGCCGGCAATGACGACTAGTTCGTTCGGCTGGGCAAGGACCATATTGGCCTTGATGAACCAGATGAGCAGCCCGATGGCGACGGCGGCGCCGCCGAGGCTTAGACCCAGGATCTGTGCAGAGTCCATGATTCCGTCCTGTTCATACGTCGAAGTAGAGGGAGAATTCCGTAGGGTGCGGGCGAAGGCTCAGGTAGTTGAGCTCGTCCTCCCGCTTCATGCGCAGCCACGTCTGGATGAGGTCTTTGGTAAAGACCCCGTCGCGAAGTAGGAACTCGTGGTCCGCCTCGAGCGCGTTGAGCGCCATCTCTAGCGAGGTGGGCACGCTCCGGAGGAGTTTGCCGGTCTCGGTGTTGGCATACTGGTAGATGTCCTGGTCGACCGGGTCTGGCGGGTCGATCCGATTGAGGATGCCGTCGATGCCCGCCATGAGTACCGCCGCGCACGACAGGTATGGATTCGCCGAGGGGTCGGGCGTACGGAACTCCAGGCGCTTGGTCTTCGGGTTGTCACCCGTGTACGGGATGCGAATGCAGGCGCTTCGATTCCGGGACGAGAAGACCAGGTTGATGGGGGCTTCGTACCCCGGAACCAGCCGCCGGTAGGAGTTCGTGCTGGGGTTGCCGAAGGCGCAGACTGCGGGCGCGTGCTTGAGTAGGCCCCCGATGAACCAATGCCCCACTTCCGACATATCGGCATAGCGACCGGGCTCGTAGAAGGCGTTCTTGCCGTCCTTGAACAGGCTGACGTTCGTATGCATGCCCGAGCCAGCTTCCTCGAAGAGAGGCTTCGGCATGAACGTGGCGGTCTTGTCGTAGCGCTGAGCCACGTTCTTGACGGTGTACTTGAACTTGATCGTGTTGTCGGCCGAACGACACAGAGTGTCGAACCGCACGCCGATCTCGTTCTGCCCAGCGGCGCCGACCTCGTGGTGATGAAGCTCGATGGTCATGCCCATCTCGCGAAGCACCAGGCTGATCTTTCCGCGGAGGTTGTGAAAGCCATCCTTGGGCGGGGCGGCGAAGTAGGCCCGCTTCTTGGACGCCCGATGTCCGAGATTGGGGCGACCCGCCTCGGCCCCCGAGTTCCAGAACGCGGCGTCGCTGTTGATGAAGTAGAACCCGTGCTGCGTCGCCTGATCGTATCGCACGTCATCGAAGACGTAGAACTCGGTCTCGAGACCGAAGTAGGCCGCCTCAGCGATGCCCAGCGACCGCGCGGTCGTCTCGGCGCGCTTGGCCACGCCC
>JAGSGY010000037.1 GCA_023954855.1 Pseudomonadota bacterium
CGACCGCTTCGACAATGAGCTCGGCCGAGTGGTCGAGACCTTCACCGACCTCGACGGGAGCGGCGACAACTGCGACTGGCAGTGGGTGGGCGGTGAGACACCAGGCAACGAGGGCATCTGGAAGGTCCGGATCCGACACTCAGACCACGCCGGCGCGCTGGTCGACATCGACGACCTCGAGGCGTCGACCGGATGTGGCCTCTCGGACCTCGACTGCGACGGCTCGCCAAGCGGAACCGACTGCGACGACCTCGACCCAACGCGAACCCCAGGCGTCACCGAGATCTGCGACGGCATCGACAACGACTGCGACGGCAACGTCCCCGCAAACGAGACCGACGGCGACAATGACGGCTTCCCCGGCTGCGAAGACTGCGATGACAACGACGCCGACAGCTACCCCGGAGCCGACGAGTCCTGTGACGACGTCGACCAGGACTGCGACACCCGCATCGACGAGGATTCCCTCGAGTGGGCGTACTCGAGCAATCAGAACGGTGTCTGCGCGGGCAGCAACCAAGTGTGCTCTGCCGGTACATGGGTGGACCCCGACTTCACCACCCTGCCCGGCTACGAGTCTCCCGAGACGAGCTGCGACAACATCGACAACGACTGCGATGGACAGGCGGACGTCGGACTCCTGGGAGGCCCTGCGAGCCAAGGCGAGGGCGTGTGCGCGGACCTGCGTCAGGAGTGCGCAGGTGAGGCCGGATGGGTGGACCCCAATGACTGGGCAGCCCAAGTCGCCTACGCGCCCACCGAGACGACCTGCGATGGCGAAGACAACGACTGCGACGGCACCGTCGATGAGGGTGTCGAGGCTCCACTAGCGAGTACCCAGTTTGGCGTGTGTCAGGGGGCCTACGCCGTGTGTGGCGGTGCCGAGGGTTGGGTCGACCCCGATTTCACCACCTACGCCTCAAGTTACGACCCTACAGACGCGAGCTGCGATGCGGTCGACAATGACTGCGATGGCGCCTTCGACGAGGGCTGCCCACCGCCCGGCGACAACACCACGCGCAACCCCTTCGCCGACTGTGGATGCTCGACCACACGCCCGGCCCCATTTGCTGTGATGGCATTCCCGCTGCTGCTCGTGGGCCTTCGCCGACGCGAATAGGCCGCGGACAAACACCGAACGTGCCCGAAGCGAGTGGTTTGTGTAGACTGCGCGCCTATCGGTCCCCACGGGACGCCCGGAGGCACACATGGCAAAGCAGCTCCTCGAATACGTGTACGAGCATGAGCAGAAGCGCGCGGACACGATCTACCTCACCCAGCCGACGGGCAACGACGCCGTCGTCGACTACACCTGGAAGGAAGTCGTCGGGCAGGCCCGCCGGATGGCCACCCACCTGAAGTCGCAGGGCTTCGAGCCCGGCTCGCGCATCGCCATTCTGAGCAAGAACTGCGCGCACTTCATCATGGCCGAGCTCGCCATCTGGATGGCTGGGCACGTGACCGTCGCGATGTACCCCACCATCAACGCCGAGACGGGCAAGTACGTGCTCGAACACTCCGAGGCGAGCCTGATCTTCGTCGGCAAGCTCGACGTGTGGGACAGCATCAAGCCGGGTGTCAGCGAAGACATCCCGCATATCGCCTTCCCGCTGGCTCCCAAGACCGACTACCCGACCTGGGACTCGATCACCGCCGAAGCAGAGCCGATCGAGGGCCAGCCACTGCCCGACCCCGACTCGCTCGGCATCCTCATCTACACGAGTGGTTCGACCGGTCGTCCCAAGGGCGTCATGCACAGCCACAAGGCCATGGCCGCCGCCTCTGAGGGCATCGTTCGCTCCCTCGAGATCAACTCGAACGACCGGGCGCTGTCCTACCTGCCGCTCGCCCACGTCTTCGAGCGCGCCTACATCGAGTGCTCCAGCCTCGTCGCAGCGCCGCACATCTTCTTCGCTGAGTCGCTCGACACCTTCGTCGCCGACCTGCGTCGCGCCAAGCCGACCATCTTCATCTCGGTGCCGCGCCTGTGGCTCAAGTTCCAGCTCGGCGTCTTCCAGTCGATGCCGAAGAAGAAGCTCGACCTGTACATGAAGATCCCGATTCTCTCCGGCATCGTGAAGAAGAAGATCCTCGCAAAGCTCGGTCTCGACCACGTCCGCCTCGCTGGCAGTGGCTCGGCCCCGATTCCGGCAGAGCTCATCGCCTGGTACCGCAACCTCGGTCTGCGCCTGCTCGAGGGCTACGCGATGAGCGAGGACTTCGCGTACTCGCACCTCTCCACCGATGAGTTCGCCGAGCCCGGCTACGTCGGCGTTCCCTACGACGAGGTCAAGGTGAAGATCTCCGAGGAAGGCGAGATCCTCATCGACAGCCCCGGAAAGATGCTCGGCTACTACAAGCTCCCCGAGCTGACGGCCGAGTCCTTCACCGAAGACGGCTACTTCCGGACCGGCGACAAGGGCTCCCGCAAGCCGAGCGGCCTGCTCAAGATCACCGGCCGTGTGAAGGAAATCTTCAAGACGAGCAAGGGCAAGTACGTCGCCCCAGCGCCGATCGAGAACCTGATCAACAACGACCCCAACATCGAAGTGTCCTGCGTGAGTGGCCTCGGCCAGCCGCAGCCCTTCGCACAGGTCGTTCTCGCCGAAGACCTTCGCCCGAAGCTCAAGGACGAGGCGGTTCGCACCAAGATCACCGAGGAACTCTCCGCCCTGCTCGCCCGCGTCAACAGCGAGGTCGAGCACCACGAGCGCCTTCAGTTCCTCGCGATCACCTCGGACGAGTGGAGCATCGCCAACGGCATGCTCACCCCGACCATGAAGATCCGTCGCAACAGCATCGAAGATGCGACGAAGGATCAGGTCGAGGGCTGGTACGAGGCGGGCGACAAGATCGTCTGGTCCTAGCTGCGCAGCGTCAGTTTACACCGTACACCGCTCCTCGCCTCGTGGTGGGGAGCCCAGGTGAACCATGAAGAAGGCTGACGTCATCGAGGCCCTTCTGGCGACGCTCTGTTCCGAGCGTGACGGGCTGGCGCGCATGACCCAAGCAGCCCGCGACGAGGCCACCCACGGAGAGTCGCGTCCTGAGAACCAGTACGACACCCGGGCCCTCGAAGCCTCCTATCTGGCAGCGGGTCAGGGCCAGAGGCTCATCGAGCTCGGTCAGCTGATTGGTTGGCTTGAGCTCGCGGGGGCGGACTGCGACGTTGTGAGGGTCGGTGCCCTGCTCGAGCTCGAGTCGGACGCCGGAGCCGCACGGTGGCTCTTCGTCGCCCCGGCGGGTGGCACACGCCTTCACCTCGACGGCAAGACCGTCGACGTCATCTCACCCGCATCGCTCTTCGGGCGCGCTCTGGCGGGGCTCGAGGCCGGTGACTCTGCCGAAGTGGTCGGCCCACGCGGGCGGAGCGAGTGGGAGCTACTCGCCGTCTACTAGACGAACCAGCTCAACAACCAGTTCAGCACGTCGGTCACCCAGGCCACCCACTGGACGCCGAGGATGACGAGCGCGAGCACGATCTGTTTTGCGAGGATGACAATCTTGGTCAGGAGCGCATGTGCCATGAGCCAACACTAGGCACCGACATGCAGAGCGTAAAGGCGTGCGACAAGAAACGACACCTAGACCGGTCTTCCGCCACATGGATAGCTGCCGAGATTTCGCAGCGTCGTGCACTCGGCCTCGGCTTCGGCAAGCGCCTCATGAACTGCAGCTGACGCGCTGTGACCATCGACATCGAGGTAGAAGCGGTACTTCCAGGGCGTGCCGACGATGGGGCGCGACTCGAGCTTCGTGAGGCTGACGCCCCGCTTCGAGAACGCCGCGAGCACCCGGCCCAAGGCCCCGGGCTCGTGCGCGAGCTCCATGAGCAGCGACGTACGGCACGGAACATCCTCCCCCACCGTCGCAGCCTCGGTCGCGACCTCGACGAAGCGCGTGAAGTTGCCGGCCTGCGTCTGAATGTCCCGGGCCACGATCTCGAGCCCGTAGTGCTCGGCCGCCGCCTCGCTGGCGATCGCCGCAAGATGCCCCTGCCCCAGGTCGCGCACCATGCGGGCGGCACCCGCCGTGTCGAAGGCCTCGACCGGCTGCATCCAGGTGTGGGTCTGGAAGTAGACATCACACTGCCGAAGCGCTTGAGGATGGCTGTGAACCTCGCGAATATCGTCTAGAGACGTGCCTGGGAGGGCCAGAAGGCAGTGCTGAATGTGACTCACCACCTCTGACGTGATGGTCACTCCCCCCTCGGCGAGCAGGTCGTAGGTCTCGGTGATGCTCCCAGCGGTCGTGTTCTCGATCGGAAGCAATGCCACGTGAGCCCGGCGCTCCCGCACCGCCTGAACCGCATCGCGAAAGGTCCTGTGGCCCGTAAGCAGCGCCCCAGATTCGCGACCCGCATAGCGGCGTTGCGCGGCCAAGTGGGTGTAGCAACCCTCGACGCCCTGGTAGGCCACCGACAGCGGTGCGGTCGCGCGGGCACGAACATGCGCCTGCTGCCTGGCAACGCTCCACTCGAGGATCAGACGGTACAAGCCCTCGATGCGATGTGGGTCCAGACCCACTTCCTGGGCCATCGAACGCACACGCTCGAACACCACGCCCTCGCGAGACGCATCTCGAAACGGCGACGCGGAGTCGAGCTTGGCCTCGGCAATCGGAACCACGACTTCCATACGGCGACGAAGCACGTCGATCAGCTCGCGATCAAGCGCGAGGATTCGCTCGCGAAGGTCGGTCAGTTCGGGCTCGGCAGGCATCGGACTCCTAGGAGGCAGCGCCTATCGTCGCACAACGGGCCATGCGAGCGCACCGTCGTTATCTCTGGGGCGGGGAGGCCACCTGCAGCCAAATCTCTATGAGCGCCTAGGCGGAGCCGAGGGCCTGCGAGCCATCGTCGACCACTTCTACGATGTCATGGACGAGGATCCGCTGGTAAAGCCGATTCGCGACATGCACGCAGCGGATCTCGGCACCGCACGCGACAAGCTCTTCGAGTTCCTCTCGGGCTGGACCGGCGGCCCGGGGCTGTACATCGCGAAGTACGGCCATCCACGCCTTCGCCGCCGCCACATGCACGTGTCCATTGGTGCAGAAGAAGCCGAGCAGTGGATGCACTGCATGCGTGCCGCATTGGCCGAGTGCGTCTCGGACGACTCGCTGAGACGGGATCTCGAAGCCCAGTTTACCCGCGTCGCCAACCACATGCGCAACCGAGCGTGAACGCCGCGCTCGACGGGATGCGCTCCGTGTGGACCCGCAGCCAGCGTATACGCACCCCGGCGTTCTTCCTAGCTGGCGTCACCTGGGACTACGCGACACTCCAGCTCGAGAGCGCCATCGATCAGGTGCTCATCGCGGTCTACCTGGTCGGCGTGCTCATCCTCGTGGTGGCCACCGAGCGCCACGACCGAAAGCGGTGGCTGCCAGAGATCGCGATCCGCGCAGCCAAGGCCCTACCCCTGGCCACCCAGTTCTTGCTCGGAGCCCTGCTCTCGGCACTCGCCATCTCGGTGTGGCGTGCCGCACACCCTGGTCCAGCCTCCCTATTCGTCGCCCTGCTCGCGGGACTTGCCGTCGCCAATGAAGCGCGCTCGGACAGCGGCCGCGGCACGGCATCGCGCTTCGCCCTAGCGGGCTTTCTCAGCTACCAAGTCCTCGCCCTTCTCATCCCGCTGGCGACCGGCACCCTGTGGAGTCCCCTCCCGGCTCTCGTAGGAACCGCCGGGCTTGTCGGCGCAACCATCTGGGCCTCGCGCGTTCATGTCGAAGGCCGGGAACCCCCACCGACCATCCATCAGCGCACCCAGGACCTCGTGATCCCCACGATCGCATCCTCGGGGGCCGTGCTCGCCCTACTGGTCTCCACCTGGCTCGGCCTCGTTCCGCCTCTGCCGCTCGTTCTGAAGCGGGCCGCGGTCGCCACCGATGTCGAGCGCACCGCAGACGGCCCAGAGCTCGCGGACCCAATCTGGACCGATAGCCTGATGCGCCTCGTTCTCGGACGGCCCACCGTACGCTGGGCGCCAGGAGAGAAGGTGCTCGTCTACACGGCCGTCCACGCCCCAACCGGCATGGACCTCGAGCTCATTCACGAATGGGAGCACTACGACCCGAGCGCTGGAGGCTGGGTCTCTACGGATCGGATTCCGCTCACCGTGCGCGGTGGCCGAGAAGGCGGCTGGAGAACGTGGTCGACGAAGACACGGCTCTCCGAGGGGGACTGGCGGGTTCGCGTACAGACCCCTTACGGCCAGGAACTCGGGCGGGTGCCCTTTATCGTCGACAAGCTCGTGCCATGATGCGGCGAGGCCCCATGACAAAGCTCCCCCTTCTCATTCTTCTGGCCATCGGCTGTGGCGCCACGGGCGGGCCCACTAACGACGCCCCCAGCGACAGCGCGTCGTCGGACTCGGGAACCGACAGCGGTGGCGACGACAGCGGGAGCACCGACAGCGGCAGCGGCGATAGCGGAAGTACCGATAGCGGCAGCGGCGACAGCGGAAACACCGACAGCGGCGGAACGGACACGGGCGGCACCGATACCGGGAACCCTGGCGACCCGGAGTACTGCTACGAGGGTTGCGTCACCGCCTCGGACTGCGCGACGAGCTCCGCCGCCTACGACGCTGACAACTACGAGTGCACGGCTACCGGCGCGTGCAAGTACACCGGGTGCAACTCCACCAGCGAGTGCCAGGCCTCCCTCACCGCCGACTACGTGTGCCTCGACCGGGGTGGAGTCAGCTCCTGCATCCCAGGATGCAACACGGCGTCCGACTGTGGGTTTGCCAGCGCCGGTGTGCTCTACGACTCCGACCACTACGCCTGCAGAGGCGGTGGGTGCGACTGGACCGGCTGCCAGTCGACCGCAGACTGCACGGCCACTCTCGGCGCCGGGTACGCGTGCACGGACCTCAATGGGCTTCCGACCTGTCTCGAGACCTGCACGACGCCGTCGGACTGCGGCACGACGAGCCTTGCCTTCGATGCGGACAACTACGCGTGCACCGCAGGAACCTGTCGCTACGAGGGCTGCAACACCGATACCGAGTGCGTCGATGCGCTCGGCAGCGGTGCCCAGTGTGAGTAGGGCCTAGCGGCGGCGCAGCGAGCGCAGACGACTGGTGAGGCTCTGCGGCTCCTCTTGGGGTGCGGAGGCCTCGACGCCACGAACCCATACGTCTAGGCCATGGCGGAAGCTCTGCCGCGCTGCGGGCACCGACGCCTTTCGGAGGTTCGGATAGCGCCCCGCGGGGAGGGAGCGGTAATCGAGGTCGTCTCCCACCTTCGAGGCGTGGGTCTCGAACAGCGCGTGGCCGACTACAAAGAGGTAGAGGCTCTGCATGGCCGCTAGGCGGAGCGGCTCGGGCATTCCGGCGCGCTCGAGAATCGCCAGCGAGGCCTCGAGCCGATCAAGCGATCCCTCGGTGTAGGCCGGACGCGTGGGAAAGAGCTCCATCGCCCCCGGGTGCTTGAGCAGCGTGTCGAGAAGGGAGGTTGCGAGCCGACGTGCGTCCGACTTCCAGTCATGGGTCGGCGCGGGAATCTGCACCTCTTCGAGCACAGAGGCGTGAATCGCGTCGAGAAGCGCCGTCTTGTTCGGCACATACCGGTACAGGCTCATCGCCTCGACGCCCAGGTCCTTGCCCACTCGCCGCATGGAGAGTCCGTCGAGCCCCTCGGCATCGATCCGACGAACCGCCGCCTCCACAATCGCTTCCCTCGAGAGCTTGCCCACAGAAACCTCCTACGCCGTAAGTTCGGTGAGAGCCTACATGCTCGCACCCTTACTCTGTCCATCTTTGAAGCGCACCCGCCTGCCGCCGCAGGCCCAGCCTGTGAACCTCTACGACCACTTTCACCACGAGAAGGCGATCGCCTCGAGATTCGGTGCGCGGGGTCTACGGCCTTGACGTCGGCGACCAAAGACTTACACTGTAACCATGGACTTGCACTGTAAGGAGTTCCCATGCTATCCGTCGACGCCAAGCCCACCATTCTGTCGTCCGGACTGCTGTACGGCGAACCCGACCTTGTCGAGATCACCGTCGAGTACCGAAGCGAAGCGCCGACCGCCAACACGGGCCAACTGAAGCATCAGCGGGTGCAGGAGCAGCTTGAAGACTCCCTACTGGACTCGGGGGCCGAGATCCTTCCCGTCCGCCACGACAGTGAGCGGAAGAAGCTCCTCAAGAAGGGCGTGTTTGGCCACGGGGTCCGGAGCTCCGTACACACCCGCTTCCTTGTGCGACTGCCGCTCTCCACAGACTGGGGCTTCTGGGAGAGAGTGCACCGCGCTCAAGCGCTACGAGAGCTTCTCCACAACGTGTCCGACATCTCTGCGGGACTGACGGTGAGCCAGGTGCAGTGGGGACTCGCCGACGCCACAGCCTGGGAGCAGAAGACCTATGCCGTGCTCCGCACGAAGATCGAAGGTCATGCGGCAGCCCTTGGCGCCGAGATTGCCGCGATCAGCCCATCGCCCTGTTCCACAACGATCGATGGGCCGACTCGCATCGCGTTTTCAGCTGCCGCTCACGTGCGGCTTCGCCCGTTGAGACCCGCCTAGGACTCGCGTGAACGAGCGACCTTGGCGAGACGCCCAGACTCGGCGAGTTCGCGCATGGCGCGCTCCATCTCCGAGGCGAACACTGCGCGAACGGCAGCCTGGCTTAGGGGTCTCACGGCGTTGAAGGCCGTCTCGAGCTCAGCCGCCGAGGCCGACCCTGCGAAGCCATCACCGGCGTGGTCCAGGAAGTGCCGCGTGAGCTCTGAGGCGAGCTTGCCGAGGTGCTTTCGTGCCAGAGCAGCTGCCCCTTCGGCCACGGCGAGTTCGATCCCCGCCGAGTCCATTCGAAGCACGGTCTGGAGCAAGTTGGGACTCGAGGCCAAGAAGCTGTCGCCCTTGCGCTCGACGAGGCCCATGCGGACGAGGTCCGACACGCGTCCCGGGCGCCCCTCTCCGAGCAGCTCAGTGAACTGCGCGGCGGTGTAGAGAACCGGCGCCTCTTCGCCCCAGCTCGTTGCCAGTTGGTCCTGAAGACCAAGCCACTCCTCGATCACGAGCTCGCCCGCGTCGACACGCTGCATCAAGTCGCGAATCGCCTTGATGCGCAGTCCCCGGTCCTGAAGTTGCCCAACCAGCTCGAGCCGCTGCACGTGCAGATCGGTGTAGAACGCCTTGCGCCCCCGTCGCTCGGGCTTGGGAAGCGCCCCTTTGGACTGGTAGAAGCGTATGGTCCGGCTTGGAATGCCGGTATGCGCCGCGAGCTCGTCGATGGAGAACTCGCGCACTTGCGGTTGAAGATCGGTGTCTGCCATCGGAGCAGCCTCCCACGGAGTCATTGCGGCCGTCATCCCATAGCTCCTGCAAACGCCGGCGTCGGCTCGGGAAAGGACAGCTGCCAGAGCTGACCAAAGGCATCGCCGAGGATTTCAACCCAGCTGCCGGTCCGGTAAGACACGCCGTGCTCGGCGCAGATCCGCTGTACATCTGGCGCAATCTCGCGCAACCGCTCCGGCGGCAGCTTCGGGAACAGGTGGTGCTCGATCTGGTAGTCGAGTCCTCCGCAGAGCACGGACAAGACGTACGGAACCTGGAAGTTCTGCGCCGACTGCACCTGCATCTCGTACCAGTGTCCCCTGCCCTTGGCCTTCGTGCCCTCGGGGTAGTCGACAACCTCGGAGCCAATGTGGCCACAGAAGATGCTGGCGGCGCTGTAGACGTTGCGCAACGTGCCGGCCGTCCAGTTGCCAAGGGCCACCTTCCACCAGAACGGTCCTGCGAGAGCGGGGTAGAAGACGTATTCCTTTCCGTAGTGCGGAATGGCCTTGCGGAGGGCCTTCTTCACCGCACCGAGCACAGAGCTTCGGGACTTGTCCTTCAGCATTTCCGGCTCGTCCCGGAAGACGTCGAGCAGCCCAGTGAAGTGCGTGTTCATGCCCAGAGCGAAGGACGGCCAGAGCACGAGTACAGTGTAAGGGACCTGGATGTAGTGAATGGGGCGATGCGGCGTCTGGGCGTTGAGCCGCACCGGACCGAAGTTGATGTCGGGGTCCCGGCCCGTCACGTTGGTGTACGGGTGGTGCTTGCGATTGTGACCCTCGTCCCAGGCCTCTTCATCGATGCCAATGTCCCAGCTGAAGTTCTTGCTGTGGAACTTTTCGGCACCCTCGAGGTGGTCGTAGCACCCGTGCAGCGCAGGGTGGCCGATCTCGGTGGCCTGCAGCTGCTTGTGAACCCACAGCGCCAGCACTCCGGCCGCGAAGCCCACGGGCTCGAACGAGAAGTGGATGAGCAGGCGACCTGCGGCTTCCGAGCTGCGTGAGAATCGGTTGAGGCGCTTCACGTGAGCCACATCCTCATCCCCCATCCGGGCGCGAGCGGCGGCGTACACTTCGTTGAGTTCTTGAGCGAAGGAACGGTACCGCTCCTTCTCGTTCGAAAAGCTGCGAGCTACGGTCTTCATGGCGCACTCCTCCCGCACGTACCGGCGGTACGAAACGGCTCTTTCGGCAGAGAGGTCCACCCTCTCTCGATGGCTCCAGTTTTAATTGTGACAGTCAGCACTGTCAACGTATTTAGTGTCGTCGACACAGAACAGACTCTTTGTCGGCATTCTCCTGCCATCTTTGGAGGCACCGTTCGCGGGGGCGCGATAGGGCAAGCCCTTCGGAAATTTCGTCGACCAGATTCAAGGGAACAAAGGCCAGATGTCCACCATCATCTACACGCAGACCGACGAGGCGCCCGCACTGGCGACCTACTCGCTCCTCCCCATCATCCAGGCCTTCGCGGGCGCAGCCGGCGTCGATGTCGAGACCCGGGATATCTCCCTGGCGAGCCGCATTCTCGCCGTGTTCCCCGACAGCCTGGCTGCGGACCAGAAGCACGCGGACGCCCTCTCCGAGCTCGGCGTGCTCGCGACGCAGCCAGCCGCCAACATCATCAAGTTGCCGAACATCAGTGCTTCGCTTCCCCAGCTCAAGGCGGCCATCGCCGAGCTCCAGGGCAAGGGCTACGGCATTCCCGACTACCCCGAAGAGCCCAGCACCGATGCCGAGCGCGACGCGAAGTCCCGCTACGACAAGGTGAAGGGCAGCGCGGTCAACCCCGTCCTGCGCGAGGGCAACTCCGACCGCCGCGCTCCTAAGGCCGTCAAGGAATACGCTCGGAACAACCCTCACTCCATGGGCCCGTGGACCTCGGATTCGAAGTCGCACGTCTCGACCATGAGCGGCGGCGACTTCCGCTCGAACGAGAAGTCGGTGACGCTCGAGTCGGCGACGAACGCACGTATCGAGCATGTGGCCGCCGACGGCACCGTCACCGTCCTCCGCGACTCGCTCGCCCTACTCGCTGGCGAAGTGCTTGACGCTACGTTCATGAGCCGGACCGCCCTCACCCAGTTCCTCGCTGAGCAGGTGGCCGACGCCCGCGCCAACGACGTGCTGTTCTCGCTTCACATGAAGGCGACGATGATGAAGGTCAGCGACCCGATCATCTTCGGTCACGGCGTGCGTGCCTACTTCGCCGACCTGTTCGCCAAGTACGGCGACACCTTCGAAGACCTCGGCGTCGACGTGAACAACGGCTTCGGCGATCTCGTGTCGCGCCTCTCCGAGTTGCCCGCCGACAAGCGCGCCGCGATCGAGGCCGACATCGCCGCCGCCTACGCTGCGGGCCCGGGTCTCGCGATGGTCGACTCGGACAAGGGCATCACCAGCCTCCACGTGCCGAGCGACGTCATCATCGACGCCTCGATGCCAGCCATGATCCGCACCTCTGGCTGCATGTGGAACGCCGAGGGCAAGCTGCAGCAGACCAAGGCCGTCATCCCCGACAGCAGCTACGCCAGCGTCTACAGCGTGGTCTTCGACGACTGCAAAGAGAACGGCGCCTACGACCCGACCACCATGGGCAGCGTGCCGAACGTCGGCCTGATGGCCAAGAAGGCCGAAGAGTACGGCTCGCACGACAAGACCTTCGAGATCGCCTCCCCCGGCACCGTCCGCATCCTCGACGCCGACGGCCAGGTCCTGATCTCCCACGAAGTCGAGACCGGCGACATCTGGCGCGCCTGCCAGACCAAGGACGCCCCGATCCGCGACTGGGTCAAGCTCGCCGTGACCCGCGCCCGTGCGAGCGGCGCACCGGCGGTATTCTGGCTCGACGCGACCCGCGCCCATGACGCCTCCCTGATCGCGAAGGTCGAGGCCTACCTCCCCGAACACGACACCACGGGACTCGTGGTTCACGTGCTCGCCCCTGCAGAGGCGACCGCTCTCACCGTCGAGCGCGTGCGCAGTGGCCTGGACACCATCTCCGTGACCGGAAACGTCCTCCGCGACTTCCTCACCGACCTGTTCCCGATCCTCGAGGTCGGCACCAGCGCGAAGATGCTCTCCATCGTGCCGCTGATGGCCGGTGGCGGACTGTTCGAGACGGGCGCCGGAGGCTCGGCTCCAAAGCACGTGCAGCAGTTCGAGAAGGAGGGCCACCTGCGTTGGGACTCGCTCGGCGAGTTCCTCGCCCTGGCCGTCTCGCTCGACCACCTCGGCGATCGCGACAACAACCCCGCCGCACGCATGCTCGGTGAGACGCTCGACGATGCGACGACCAAGTACCTGCTCACGAACAAGTCGCCATCCCGCAAGGTGAACCAGCTCGACAACCGCGGCAGCCACTTCTACCTGGCGATGTACTGGGCGCAGGCCCTCGCGGCACAGAGCTCGGACGCGACGCTCGCAGCAAGGTTTGCCCCGGTCGCCGACAAGCTCGCGGCCCAGGAGAGCACGATCATCGAAGAGCTGAATGGCGCCCAGGGACCCTCGCAGGACATCGGCGGCTACTACATGCCCGATGCCCGTCTGGCAGCCGAAGCTATGCGCCCCAGCGCGACTTTGAACGAGATCATCGCAGCGGTGTAGCCGCGTGAAGCGACCCGACCAGCCACCGTGCGGGTCGGGTCTGCCTCGTGATCTGACAACCGCCCTTCGGCAAATTCTGTAGGCTCAGAGCCTATGTTTGCCATCGCATCCGCACTGACACCGCCCGGGCTTGAGAGCCGAGAGCGGAGGCGTGTGCGCGCTGCGATCCGCACCCTGCTGCTGCTCGGAATCTCCCAGGCCATCTCGATGGGTGGATTGGCGTGGCTTGGCGTGGTGCAGGACTTCCCAAGAGCGCTGCTCTTCGCCGCTGCGGTGCTGTACCCGCTGCTGTTTTCATTGCTTCCGCGCCTGACGGGCATGAGCGCGGAGCAGATGGTCCGCCTGACTGCGATCACCGCGGCCCTCGCGACGACCGCAGTCTGCGTAGCGACAGGCGGCGTCGCCTCCCCCGTCCTTCCGCTCTTCGTGCTCCTGCCATCCTCGGCGTTTGCGACAGGGACGCGAAGTCTTGGGCGACTGGCGCTCCTCTCGGCCACTGGCCTCGCCATCGTGGCGGTTGTGGACCTATTCGGCTGGGTCCCAGAATACACCCTCGCCGAGGTCACAGACCGCGCCGCCCGCGTCCTCGTGGTCGGACACAGTGTCTTGGTCGCCGGCTTTGGAGCCCTGACGGCCGAGGCCGCACGCGAGCACAATCGCACCACGCTCATCCAGGCCCGTGAGCGCGCCGAGGCCGCCGCCGAGTCGCGCAAGAGCTTTCTCGCAATGATGTCTCACGAACTCCGAACCCCGATGACCGGCATCCTCGGCAGCGTTCGCCTTCTCCGTGCCACATCCCTCGACGACGACCAGCAGGCCCTGGTGAAGCAACTCCAGGGGTCGGGCTCCGCCTTGCATCAGGTACTCAACGACATCATTGACTACGCGACGCGCGGCGCCTCGGAGACCGAGTCCGTCATGCCGCCTCAACCGACGGACATCCACAGCATTCTCCACGAGTGCGGCGAGCTCTACACCGTGGCAGCCGAGTCCCAGAACCTCACGATGGATGTGGACATTGACCCGAAGATGCCGGAATACGTCATCGTCGAGCCCGCTGCCCTTCGCAAGCTCATCCGGCATGGTGTGTCGAACGCGGTGAAGTTCACGCAGGTGGGTCGCATCCATGCCTCGGCAGCTTGGACCGAAGGAATGCTGACCATCACGATTCGGGACACCGGACCGGGAATGTCGGAGGACCATCTCAAGCGCATCTTCGAGCCCTTCGTCCAGCTCTCGTCCGGCGACCAGCGTAGTTACGGCGGAGCGGGGCTTGGTCTCGCCAACGCTCGCCAGCTCGCGGAGCACCTCGGAGGTGAGCTCACGATCACCAGCGTGCTCGGAGAAGGCACCACCTTCCGAATCAGGGTCCCCGCCCCGTCGACCATCCCACCCGACCCGGACAGCGAGACCAAGATCCCACTGCACTCGGGCCAAGACCGTCGGGTGCTGGTCATCGAAGACACCGCCATCGTCGCCGAGATCCTTGAGCGCGCCCTCAGCCAGGCCGGCTACTCCGTCGTCCGCGCCGAGAACGGTCGCGCTGGACTCGCCGAGTTCAACGGTGGCAGCTTCGACCTCGTGCTCATGGACCTGCACATGCCCAAGATGGATGGATTTGCCGCAACCCAGGCCATCCGCTCCTTGCCGGGTGCCGCCGCCCAGGTCCCCGTCATTGCGGTCACCGCCGATTTGCTCCCAGAGCAGCACGAGCGAGCCTTTGAGGCCGGCGTGAACGAGGTCATCACCAAGCCCGTCGACTTCGAACGCCTGCTTCGGCTCGCGGCTCGCTTGACCCATAGGCCCGCGAGTCAGGCCTAGAGACGAACCCGACCGCGTGCGAGAACAACGAGCTCATCGCCGTCGCGGACGACCCGCCCCGGGGGTGGATTGACCGTCGTCTCGTCGCCCGTCTTGTGGCTGACGAGGATGGCCTCATGTTCCTGGACAAGAAGCAGGTGCAACTCGGCGATGGTCCGTCCCTCGAATGCGGCTGGCACGCGAACCGTGTGGAAGCCGTTGCCATGGTCCGCAGTGAGGATCTCGTCCATTACGCCCACGATTCCACGGGTGCGCACCGAGGACCCGAGCACGACGCCTGCGTACCACTCGCCCACCACGATCTCTTCGACGCCCGCACTCTTCAGCATCGACTCGTTCTGGCGATTGGTGAGTTCGGCGCAGGTGAAGATGCTCGGATTGAGCCGTTCGATCGTGAGCGCGGCGAGGACGGTGCGCGCGTCGATGTCTTGGACCGATCGCTCGCGGGTCTCATCGGCGAGCAAAACGGCCGCCTTCGCGACGCCGATGCCTGCCTCCTCGAGAACCTCGACGCGCGTGTAGTCCCCCGACAGGTAGTACAGGTACTCAGGACGGACGCGGTCCATCGGAATGCCCTCGACCCGCTCCTCGGACTCACTCACGACGACGACAGCGAGGTCTGGCGCGCTTCCTGGGCCAAACAGTTCCGCAAGGACGGTCGGTCCCGAGCGATTCCAGCCGAGAACCACGATGTGGTTCTCCAGTTCATCCAAGTCCAACTCGTGTACCTCCATACGCGACGAGAAACGGCTGACCATGCTCGCAGAAGCCGTGGCGACAAACATGCCGAAGATGGTGAGCCCCCCCACCATCAGCGACAGGGTCGTGAGTCGACCGGCGACCGTCGTCGGCGTCGTTCCGACCGGCTCACCCGCGATCAGCGACAGCATCGAGAACCAGACGGCCGCCTCGAAGTTACCGAGGTCGCCCCCAGACTCCACGGACTGCAGAACCATGGCGCCCATCAGCACCATGGCTGCGGTGATCGACGCAAGCGTCGTGAGCTCGCCGGAGCGCCCGCGAAACAGCTGCGTGTACCGTCCACCGCGCCGGGACATGAGCACGCCGGCCCGGAATAGGCGCAGCACCCGCAACACGCGCAACACGCGCAGGGGGCGAATGACCGGCATCACCGCGAGGATGTCGAGCCAATAACGCCTAAAGAAGCGGCTCTTCTTGCGCGCGACCCAGTACCGGAGACTGAGCTCGACCACAAAGACCGCGGTGAGCACGTGCCCCGCAAACTCCAACGCCGGTCGCATCGCCATAGGCGCCGTGACCTCGCCGACCAGGAGCGCCACCGAGAGCACGATCAACAGCAACACGCCGATCTCGACGCGCGGATCGTGCAGGAAGCGCCCGAGCCACCACCGCAGGCCGCGGCGGGGTGGAGGCGTAGTTCGCTCGGTGGGAGGACGTGTCATCGCGAGGAGCGTAGTACCGCAGTTTTCCGTGTGGTACGACCCCGACCATGACAAGCCGCATCTTTAAAGACGACATTCTCGAGGGCCAAGTCGCTCTCGTCACCGGCGGAGGCACCGGGATCGGAGCCGCCATCACCCGCGAGCTCGGGCACCAAGGGGCGACCGTCTACATCGCCTCTCGCAAGCCCACGAACATCGAGCCCGCAGCCAAGGGTTTGAGCGAAGAGCTCGGTCGAGAGGTGCACGCCATTCGCGCGGACATTCGCGATCGTGACAGCGTCAAAGCCTGTGTCGCCCAGATCCTCGAGGAGCAGGGTCGACTCGACATTCTCGTCAACAACGGCGGCGGCCAGTTCTTCGCGCCCGCCGAGATGATCTCGCCGAATGGCTGGGATGCCGTCATCGCGACGAACCTGACCGGCACCTGGAACATGACGCGCGCGGTGGCCGACGGCTGGATGCTGAAGAACGGCGGACGCATCATCAACATCACCATGCTGACGCGGCGCACCTTCCCGGGCATGACCCACAGCGTAGCGGCGCGGAGCGGCGTCGAGGCGATGACACGGACCCTCTCGGTCGAGTGGGCCCGTCGCGGCATTCGCCTGAACTCGGTCGCACCTGGCTTCATCGCGTCCAGTGGGCTCGCGAGCTACCCGGCCGGCCTCGCCGTCATCGAGCAGATGATTCCGCAGATTCCGCTGAAGCGGCCCGGAACGGCTGAGGAAGTTGCGTGGATGGTGGCCTTCCTCGCGGGCCCAGCCGGGGACTACATCACGGGACAGACCCTCACCGTCGATGGCGGAAAGGAGCTGTGGGGCGACTACTGGCCGATACCCGACCCGGAAGACATGCCCGACCTCGACATTCCGAAGGAGCCGTGGGACCAGTAGCCCCTACTCCCGCCGAAGCGGCATGGTCAGGCAGCGCCCGCCACCGCGCGCTCGCGACAGCTCCGAGCCGGTAAACGCAAAGACCGCGCGCTCACACTCCATACCCGCGCCAATGAGCTCGCGGCGTTCGGCCATCGGCTGCACGGGAGTCAAGCAGATCTCGAGGAAGCCATACTCCTTGCACAGGGTCTCGATCGTCCGTGTGTTGCGGCTGTAGAGCACGATCCTGCCCGGACCAATGGCCACGGCATTCGCTCCGTCGGTCCACTGCTCCCGCTCTTGGTGCAGCGGGTCGTGGCCTCCGCAAGGGGCGAACTCCACGTCGCGCCCGAGCTCGTTGCGCAGCACATCGGCGACGCTCGCTCCGGCGAGCAGCTCTGGTGGACGGTCGCGCTGAAGCCGAACCACCTCGAGGCCGGGACGCTCGGGCGTGCCGCAGATCAGCGGCTCATGGCAGAGGAACAAGCCGCGGTCGACCTGAGTGAGGATGGTGTCGAGGTGCATGACGCTGCGCTGCTTCGGCATCAGCACGGCGTAGATGCTCTCGAGCTCGGGGTGCGCAGGGAACAGAGCGTCGCGGGCGAAGTGCTCGATGGACTCCGGCCTGGTTCGCTCGGAGCAGCCCATCAACAGGAACTTTGGCGAGATGACCAGTAGGTCACCGCCCTCGAGCGCCCGGTGAGCGGTGCCCGCCCGCTCCGGACCACTCGGGAAGAGAAAGCTGTCAGAGCCCAGGGACAAGCCGTAGCGCAGCGCGAAAGCCACCAGCAGCGGCTCACGAGCACGGGCCGGCGTGGCCATCTGCGCCGGAAGGACCCGCTCATAGACCGAGATGCACGGGTCCCGCATGAACATCAGGTTCGGGAGGGGTGCGAGCGCCCGGTCGGTCGTGGACAGGCGGGAGGCCCGAATGCGCGCGAGGGTCATCGGAGCGTCGGTGATCTCATCCCAGCGAAGTCCGACGATCAAGGCGTCGCCTAGCTTCTCGGGCTCCCACTCCGCGAGGATCGGGGCGAGCTCCGGAACATGGGCGAGCTCACAGCTGCGCCCTACCAGATGCCGAATCGCCTCCTCGGGGGCCTTGTGGAGGGCCTGCACGAGCAGATTGGCAACGTCGTGAACGCGTGCGCCGCCACCTGCGAGCACGTCGCTCAGCAGTTCGTGTTCGGCGGCCGCTTTAGCCGGCGAGAGAATGTCGTCGAAGAGCAGCCGGTCGAGTTCATCCTGCGTCATGCGCACGATCTCGTCGCCTGGCCGGTGTACAAGCACCTCTTGCAGTGCCCCGACCTCACTATTGATCGCGATATTCACAGCGCCTCCCCGAGTCGGATGTGCAGACAGCCTACGCTGCCGCCGGACTTCAGGAACTCGCTGGTCTCGACCTCGACGACCTCGAGACCGCGAGACCTTGCGACCTCAGCCGAGAATGTGCAGCCGCGCTGCACGACGAAGTGCCCACGAACGCTGACCCCGTTGCAGGCGAAGCCGCGCGCAGCCTCTTGCACGGGCACGGCGACGGCGTCTGGGAAGCAAGCGTGGATGGCGGCAAGACCGGCATCGTCAAAGGCCTGCCGGACATAAAGCGCACAGCGCTCATCCAGCGGCGAGAGGCAGGTGTCGAGGTGGTAGAAGCGGTCATCCACCAGACGAAGCGCCACCACGGGCGCTTGAATGAGGTCAGCAAAGGGCTCGAGGGCCGTGCGATGGGTCCGAAACCCCCATCCCGCATAGGCGAAGCGACGCCCCGGATGCCAGAGCACATCCCCCATCCCCTCGAACACAGAGTTCGGCGGTAACTCGAGGCACTCGAAGCCCGCGTCCTCATAGAAGGCCCGAAAGTGTGCGACCTCAGGCCGCCGCTGCGGCATGGCCATCTGCGAGAGCACCACCCGGCGCGTCCCGTCACGAAGTGGAAAGCTCTGATTCGCGGCGAACACCAGGTCAGCAAGATGCTCGTCGGCGCGCAACACCGACACGTCCAAGCCAATGTCTAGGAAGACCTGCACCAAGTCTTGCCATTGTTGCCGTGCAACGACCTTGTCGACGCTACCGATGTGCCCGTCCATGTAGGCATTGATCACGTACTCGACATCGAAGTGCTCGGGGTCCGCCATCACTGCCGCGATGTCGGGCGTCCGCGGCGGCGCTGAAGTCGGTCGAAACGGAGGTCTATCGACAATGGGCAAGACGCGTTCTCCAAGGCTGCCACACCCTATCTGAGCCCCGGATTCGTTGTTTGAGAACGAATTCCGCGCCCTGCAGACGCGGACGATCAGCGGACTTGGAGGGGTGCTCCCCGGCAATGCGCGAATGCGGCCCTTGACAGGTCTAGGGCAGGCGTTAGTTTCGGGGTGCGAGAGCAAAGATGAATGAGCATTCATTCACAGGAGGATTCGCATGATCGCCCGTATTCTGGACGATATCCGCACAGCCCCCGAGCGCCTGAACAACAAGCGCGTCGACCTCAGCCAGAAGCTTCGGCAGACGGCGCACACCGCTCGCGGTACCACCAGCGAGAAGGTCTTCGACGTCCGCATCCACGCGCTCACCCGCGTGGAGAGCCTGCTCGACCTGGTCGACGAGCTTCCCGTGCTCAAGCTCGTGACGGCTCCAGCTCACGGCCTTGCCGCGGATCGCCTCGCCAAGGCCAAGAGCCCGGCGCTCGAGAACTACGACGAGCTCAACGCCAAGGATGTTCGCACTGGCATCAGCGGACTGACCCGCACGCAGGTCATCGCCCTGATTCGCTACGAGGCCGACAACAAGGCCCGCAAGACGGTCATCGCTGCCGGCGAGAAGGCCATCGAGCGTCTCGACAAGCTGCCCGAGCCCGTCGCTGCGGTCGCTGCGGCCTAGCTCCGATTTCCATGCCGTGACTTCTCCACGGCGTCCACGCAAGCGCCCGTCCCGATCCGTCGGGGCGGGCGTCCGTACTGAGCGACTAGGCCCGCTCGTCCCGGGTCTGCTTGAGGCGCTCGAGGAACAGGGCCTCGAGTCCGGCATCGCCGAGCTCGGACATCTGCTCGTCGGCGACCACCCTTCCGTGGGCAAGCATCACGACGCGGTCGGCGACGGCCTGAACGGTGTCTACGACGTGCGTCGACAAGATCACGGTGTGACCTTGGTCGACCAGTCCGCGCAGTCGGGACTTCACACGCGCGGCGCTCGGTGGATCGAGGCCATTCAGAGACTCATCGAGGACGAGTACGTCGGGCTTGCCGAGCACCGCCGCCGCGAGAGCCGTCTTGCGTCGCATGCCCTGGGAGTACTCGCGAAGAAGGCGGTCGGCATCCTCGCCAAGCCCGGTGAATTCGAGCGCCTCCTCGACATCCCCTCCCCCGCGTACGCCGGCGACGAAGGTGAGAAACTCGCGAGCGGTGAGGTAATCATAGACGGCGGGCTCCTCGGGCACAGCACCCACGTGCATGCGAGCCTCACGGGGCGCCGCATGCACATCGACTCCACAGACGCGGACCTGCCCTTCGCTCGGCGCCAGCGTGCCGATGAGGGTCTTCATGAGCGTCGACTTACCGGCGCCGTTGTGCCCGATCAGTCCCACGAAGCTGCCGCGCTC
Source organism: Pseudomonadota bacterium (assembly GCA_023954855.1). Lineage (GTDB taxonomy): Bacteria > Myxococcota_A > UBA796 > UBA796 > M1803. The sequence continues at coordinate 20,607 of JAGSGY010000037.1, forward strand.
GAGCGTGAGATCGACGCGGTCCACCGCCACCACGCGGCCAAAGGTCCTGCGGACACCTACGAACTCGACTGCACTCACAAGCCACCTCCTGTCGCCAAGACGGCGAGCGCACTGCCCGCCACGGCCGCCACGGGACCGTATACGAGGACTCCACGGTCCTTGAGTCGGGTGCAAGCCACCGCCGTCACGACCGCACCACACACCGCCAGCTCGCCGAGCGCCAGAGCCTGTCCACCCGCGGCGAACCCATGGCGAACCGACACCGCCACCACCGGCACAAGGACCGCCGGCTGAAGCCAGCTCGCCAAGACGACCGAGCGTGCCAGACCTCGTTTCACGCGGTCAGGCGGGAACCAGACGCGAAGAAAAGCCGGCTCATCGCGCTCGAGAAGGACGCCGACGGACGCCGTCAGCCAGACTCCGAGAATGCCGATCGCCAGGCCACGTCCAGGCGCATCGGGATCCGCGCTCCACGACGCCATCGCGGCCAGCACGCCCACCCCCCACATGCCCGAGATCCAGGTTCGGCGCGCACGCCAGCCATGTCGAAGATCCTTGAGCGCGTATCGAGCGACGTCGGTCGGCAAGAAGCGTGGCATCCAGTCGAGGTAGGCCGCCGTCGCCTCTTCGGAGGCCTCGACCAGGGCGTAGCGGGCATCGATATCTGCGAGTACAGCGCTCGCACGGAACCAACCTCGACGGGCCAGACCCGGAACTCGCCACATGGCAATTCCCGCGGCAACGAGTGGCAGCAGCAGTGCGACCGCGGCACTGGGCTGGCCCAAGGCCATGCGGCGCACCCCCTCGGTCGCGAGCACCACCGGCACGCCCGCAAGTGCAAGCGCGAGCCCCGGAGCCCAGAGGAAGGCCGCCTGTTCACGCGGGTTGCTGCCGCGCACAAGATCGAGAAGCCCAGCGAAGCGCGGGTCTTCAGCGGCCGAGATGGCCAGCAAGTGCACAGCCCCCGAGACCGCGATGCCGGTGGCCCCGGCGCCGAGCATCACGCCCACCGCACCCGCCCAGGCGAGCCACTGTCCATCGAGGCCGATGGGAAGCAGGAGAATGGCGGCCACGAGCGGCACCCAGCTGCGTGCACGGGCGACATCTGCCAATTCCTCGATCGCCACCTCGCCCGGATCGACCGGGAGAATCGCGAGCACGTGGCGGCTCTCGGAGCGGATCAGCGCCCCATAGGTATCGATCGCAAACAGGCTGATTACCACCAACGCGAGACGAATCACCACGCCGAAGATGCCCGCGGCGTCGGGGTCAGGCCGCCCGATGAAGTGCAGAAACACCGGCTTGAACAACGGAGCGACCACCACACCGGCAGCCACCGGCGTAAGCCACTGAGCCAAGGTGGCCAGGGTTCCCTGCTGGGATCGACGATGCTGGCGGATCAGGCGTCTGGCATGGCGGTGTGGATTCGGCACTCGCTCCCCTAACCCAAACGCGCGGAACACCGCTGAGGTGCGCCCGCAGCGCCTCACAAGTCCCTGACGAGCCACAAGAAAGCCCCTAGACCCCTGACAATCGCTTGCGGATCGGTCGCCAAGGGGGTAGATCGCGGACGTTCTCGGGTGCTTTCCCCTTTGGATGGCCCTCCGAATCTCTTTCCTCGAGGTGTTTTATGGCACGTTTTCTCGCCCTTGCTCTGTTCCTTGGCTCCAACGCCTTCGCAGCGGACATCGAGCTAGACGAGCTTCCCGAGGCCGAGGTCGTTGAAGGGACCCCCGCCGGTGAGATCGACCTCTCCGACGACGATGACTTCGCCATCGACATGAGCGCTCCCGCGCCGGTCGCCGCCCAGCCAGCGCTCCCGACCGTCGACCTCTCCGACGACGAGGACGACTTCGAGATCGAGGCCGCCCCCGCTTCAACGGCGAGCATCGCAGCTCCCGGCCCGCAGCTCCCCACCGTCGACCACGTCGACTTCGGTGACGACGACGACTTCGCCTTCGAGACCAAGACGGCCACCGCTTCCACCGGTCGCGCCAGCTCGAGCGTCGAACTGGTCGAACTCGACGAAGACGTCGAGGCCAGCCTTGACGAGGACATCGACGCCGACGCCCGCGTCGAGCTTCCCGAGCTCGAGGGTCTCGACGATGCAGGCATCCCGGAAGAGGCGGCCGCCGAGCCCGCGACCACCGCTGCCGACCTGAAGGGCCTGCTCTCCGACGACGACGACATCGAGCTCGACTGGTAGAGCCAGCGCCTCACGCAAAACCCCCGGTAGGTCCAGCCTACCGGGGGTTTTGTGTTTCCGGCCTCAGGGCGCGAGCCTAGACGCGCTCACCGCGCGCGGTGTGAGTGAAGCCACGAGTCACCCGAACCGGAACCGTCTTTCGGACCAGCGACAGGTCGCCCGGGAAGTTGACCATCAGGTTCGTGTCCGTCCGCCCGCAGATCACGCCGGGATCGTGACGGGACCAGCCCTCGACCAAGACGTCGACGACCTTGCCCTCGTGCCCTCGCGTCCACGCCGAAGACAGCTCGCGCTGGCGGTTCTGCAGGCGGGTGAGACGAGCGCCGGCGACGTCGTTCGGAACCAGTGGGTCCTTCAGTCGCAGTGCCGGAGTCCCCGGACGCGGGCTGTACTTGAACGAATACGACCCAATGAAGCCCACTTCGTCGAGGAGGGTCATCGTGTCTTCGAACTGCTCCTCGGTCTCGCCAGGAAAACCGACGATGAAGTCCGTCGTCATGACCAGGTCCGGACGGGCGTCCTTGAGTGCGGCGCAGATCTCGAGGAAGCGCTCGCGCTTGTAGTAGCGCTTCATGCGGCGAAGGATGCGGTTGTTGCCCGACTGCACCGGAAGATGCAGGTAAGACGAGAGCTTTGGAAGGTCCCGGTACGCCTGAACGACGTCGTCGCCCATGTCCCGGGGATGGCTGGTCGTGTAGCGAATGCGCTCGACGCCCTCGACATCACTTACAGCGTAAAGCAGCTCTGCGAAGGTCTTCTCCCCCGGCGTCTTCAGCCCGTATGAGTTGACGTTCTGGCCGATGAGCGTGATCTCGACGACACCCTGGTCGACCAGTGCCTTCACCTCATCGACAATCTGGCTGCTCGACCGGCTCGCCTCTGCCCCACGAGTCGTGGGCACGATGCAGAAGGTGCACTTGTTGTCGCAGCCCTTCTGAATGGTCACGAAGGCACCGACCTGCTGGTCGTCGACCGTCTCGACCTCGGTCACGAAGGGGTAGGTCTCGAGATCGAGAAACTCCGTGTCGAGTACGCGCTTTCCGTCCATCGCCTCGCGGACAAGCTGGTTCACATGCGGCACACCGTCGGGTCCGAAGACCAGGTCCAGATCCGAGTAGCGCTTGAGCAGGGCGTCGCCCTCTTGTTGGGCGACACAGCCGGCGATGCCGATAGTCACGGGCTGGCCGTTCTTCTTCATGCGCCGGTATTCACCGAGGGCCGAGTGCATCTTCTGCTCGGCCTTGTCGCGAATCGAGCAGGTGTTGAGCAAGATCAGGTCGGCATCGCCAGGGTCCTGAGTTGCGGTGAAGCCGTCCGTGCCGAGCTTGGCCCGGATCTTCGCCGAGTCGTACTCGTTCATCTGGCATCCGAAGGTGTGGATGAACACCTTCTTCTCGGCACTGATTGGCTCGGACATGACCGCGACTCCCATGGGAACCGCGTTCCTAGCGCCAGTGCAGGCCGAGCGCAACGTCCGGGGGCCCGGTACGAGCGCTAGATCGGTCGCGACACCGGAATCCAGACCAACTCGAGGCGCGTGAGCCGCACGTCGCTCTTCTCGAGACCCACCTCTTGGTTCTCGATGCCCCCCATCTTGGCGCTCCAGTCGAGCCGAAGGTCCGCGATGGCGCTCTCAGTCTCGTGCCGCAGCTCTTCGATGTCGTCCTGCAGGTCTTCGATGGCGTCTTCGGTGTCACCGACCCGGCGGCGTGCCTTGGAGGTCTGCTGGCGACGGCCCATGGCCGAGGTCAGGCTCTTCCGACGGCCGAAGAACATGCTCATCACCGTCTCGGCGGCACCAATCAGCTCATTTCCAGCACGGGCGCGGGCATCCTCCTGGTAGCCATCGAGTCGGCGTTCGAGCTGGTCGCGCTTGTCCTCAAGGCGGTCGACCTTGGTCTTGACGCTCCGCTGGAGCTTGGCGATGGCCTCATCCGCCTTGTCGTCGAGCGCGGAACGCACGCGGTTTGCGAACACTTCGCGCGCCTCGCCACCCCGGCTGACCATGCGCAGCTCCCGATGACGGAACATCTCAGTGGTCTGGCCCTGCCAGATGTCCTCGATGATGCGCTTTTGGCGGGAGGTGAGCTCACGAGCCGTGTCGAGCTCTTCGGGCAGTCCGGCGAACAGCGCGTTCTTCGGCGGGTTCGAAGACAGATCGCTGGCCTCGAACTCCAGAGAGACAGAGTCGAGTGACTCCATGGGAAAAAACAGGCGATGCTCGGTACGGTCCTCGTCGAAGTGCTGTCCCTCGTCGAAGTGCAGCTGCAGCTCGGCGTACAGCGCGGGCTCCCAGAGTGTGCGGCCATCCTCGCGAGCCTGAACGGCACGGTGGCCCACAGCCTCGGCAAATCGGGCCGAGAAGGCGACATCGGGGCGCAGAAAGCGGGCCTTGAGTCCCTCGGGAAGGACGGGAAGCACCTCGCTCCAGCCCTCTGGAGTGGACGGTGCGGCCGGAGAACCGGGGCTCGAGGACTGCGCACTCGCCTCGAGAGGCTTCGGAAGCTTCGCGATCTCGCGCTTCGTCATCGGGCCGCGCAGCCAGCTCATCGCCCACCGGCTGTGGACCAACTTCGGCGACTCTTCGCGCACATCCCGCATGACGAACACGCGAGGCTTGAGGTCCTCGAGCCAGGCGGCCACGACCTTCTCGTCTGCCGCGCCCGCGGAGGCGAGACCATCGACGACCTTCGCCCGGTCCTGCTCGGTGTGGAGACGGCCGACGAGCCAGAGGCCGGCATTCGAGAGCGTCGCGTAGTCGACGTCCACCGGGTTCTGGGTCACCAGCATGGTGCCCAATCCGACCGCGCGTGCCTGCTTCATCAGGGTGAGAATCGGCTTCTTGCTCGGGGGATTGCGTGGGTACGGCGGCACGAAGCCGAACACTTCGTCGAAGTAGAGCAACGCGCGAAGCTGTGAGCTTCCGGGCTGATGCCGCGACCAGGCCACCAACTTGTGCAGCAGCTGCCCGACAAAGAACTGCCGTTCCGACTCGTCGAGATGGGCGAGCGAGAAGATGTTGACCGGAGCCCGTCCTCCCTCGGCGGTGAGCAGCAGATCGGGCGAGAGTGGAACGCCAGAAGACCAAGCCGCGAAGCCCGGGGCAGCCAGCACGCCATTGAGGGCCATCGCCAGCTTCATGCGCGCGGCACGCGGGAAGAATTGGTCCACGCTGAACACGCCGACCTTGCCGAACGGCGGGTCGACGATTCGGGGTAGCAGGTGCTCTACCGACAGGGACTCGCCCTTGGCCCAGGCTTCGTCGAGCACCTTGGTGAGCACGATGTGCTCGGGATCGCTGACCGGATCGAGCTCGCGGCCCAAGAGTCCGAGAAGTGCTGAGACTGTGCCCGCTGCGAGGTCGGCACGCGTCTCGTCGTCGACGTCGTCCGGAGCCGCAAAGCTGCCGAGCACGTCGACCTGGATACCCGCGGAAGACCCGGGGGTGAACACGCGAACCTCGGCGCGCTCTTGGTAGGCGGCGACACGGTCGGGACCGATGCCCCAGCCCGCCAGTCCGGACTTCCACTTGGCGGCGGTCTTCGTAGCGTACTCGCTGACGGTCATGCCAGCCCGCTCGGCGACCGCGGGATCGACCCAGGGCGCAAAGCTCGACGGGGCCAGGTCGCCAAAGGCAAGCGCGAGATTCGTCATGTCCCCTTTCGGGTCGATGATGATCAGCGGTACGCCCTGGAGCGCCAGCTCCTCGAGCATCACCACGCACATGCCGGTCTTGCCGCTGCCGGTCATGCCGAGGCACACCGCGTGCGAAGTCAGCCGGTCCGCCTTGAAGGTGACGTCTTCCCCGTTGGGAGCGCCGGCCTCGACATCGTACTCCCGTCCGAGAAAGAGCTTCACTAGTCCTCCCAGGGCGGAATCACGTCGACGAGCAAGTCTGCGATGCCGTCGCTATCAGGGCTTCGCGCGTCGTCAATCTCGTCACCGTACTGCTGGGCAATGGCGCTGATGTACTTGCTCAAGTCGGAGGCCGAGACGTCATCGGTGACGACGGCGCAGAACGCCAGTCCGAGGCGAACCTGCACTTTCCATCCGAGGCGCCACTCTTCGTAGAGCTTGGTGCCTTCGGCCTTGCGCTCACCCTCGAACACTTCTTCGACGCATGCGCCGACCATCGCGACGAGATCCGGATCGCAGTCGCCGACTTCCGGCTCTGCGTAGAGCGGACGTTCGAAGTCGCCATCGAGTGCGATGATCAGTGCCTCAAGCATGGCCTCTGCCTCCCGTGCCCCGAAGGGCCGTCACGGGTGGGGCATACCAGAAGATGAGCCACACTCCAAGCCCCGCACCGCAATCAGCCCCACTTTCATCAGCGATGCAGGCCTCAGGGCTCCTCGGCTTCGCCCTCTTCGCCCTCTGCGGGCTCAATCGGTGCATCGGGATTGAGGCAGTCCTCACCTCCAGCCTCGAAGCAAGTCCACGTTCCAGCGAGTGCCGGCACGCGAGCGGTCTTTCGGCTTCGATCCGCCGAGATGGCCGTCACCATGCAGTCCGCGCCTTCGACGACGGTGAGCCGAACCGCGCTGACTCCAGTCACTTTGTCCCCGCCGCAGCTGACCACCAGCTTCTTTGGGGCGTCTAGACCGCTGTTGAACAGCGCTTCGTCGGCTGCAAGCGGGCTGTCGTCGATCACGGGCGCCTCAGCCGGCGCCGCGGACGCCTTGGCCGGCACCACCTCGGCTGAGGCGGGCGCATCGGCCTTCATGGAGCGAATGCCGACCACACCGAGCGCAAGTCCGATCAGCCCGAACACGAGCACGATGCCCGAGGCAAAGACCAAGGAGCCCAGCATGGCGAGTGCTGAACGACCGGCGGGAGCAGGTGAGGCCTGGCGCGCCACCTCTTGAATGACCGGCGTGTGCTGTGCCGGCGACTGCTGGACCACGGGTGCCGCTGGAGGTGGGTCAGCCGGAACCGCAGTGGGTGCAGACCTGACCGGGCTCGGGGCCGTCGGAGGGTTCTTGGTAGGCCGTGCAAAGGGTGCCGTGTGCACGTCGGCTGAGCGGCCGCGGAGACTCGGTGGCAACGCGGGCGGTGCGGACCCCGGAGCCTTGCGCTTGACGTCGCGAACCGTGGGCGCCTCCTCGAGGTCATCTGCGGCCTCGCCCCACTCCTCGGGTACCTGGTTCTCGAGCAGCGACGCCATGCGGAACTCATCGGCCGTCATCGCGATGGTCGGCTTTTCGTCCTCTTCCCACTCAGTAAAGGCGGCCATGTCTCCAAACGCCATCGTCGGTGAGTCGTCGGCGTCGACCTCGAAAGTCAGGGCAGCGCCCAGGCCACCACCTGTGGCCGGATTCTCGATCTCGAAGGTCTGCACGGCTCGCTGGTGCGACACCTCCTCGCTGATCTCGGCGAGGGTGTGCTCCTTCAGCTTCTGCCAGCGCTCGTCGTCCTCGGGACCCGTCAGACGGACAGCGTCATCAAGAGCCTCGCTGTGGTCCGTCGGCTCGGGGGCTTCGTCGCGAAGCTCGGGGTCCTCGATCATCTCTTCAGTGGCGTAGCGTCCAAACGGCCGCGAATCCTCGCCGAGCGTGGCGTCGAGCAGCGGGTCAGGGGCACCGCTTGGCCGCGGGGCATGAAAGGCCTGGACGAGCGGAGGCACGTGGCTCTCGGCCCACTCTGAGAGGGCCGGGTCTCCTTTGCGCTTGCGCGCGAGAGAACGCAGGCGGTCCACGGTCGCAGCCGCGGACGGACGCTCCGTGGGCTCGAACGAGAGCATCTCGAAGAGCAGGTCGGCGAGCTCTTCACGCACTGCCGGATCGACCGAGGCATAGGCCGAGTCGAGCTTCTGCAGCTGCGTCGCCACATGCTCGTCTTGGGCATCGCGGGACAGCTTGCCCTTGCCCATGCGCTCGAGCACCAAGAGTTCGTACAGCGTCGCGCCAAGGCTGTAGATGTCCGAGGATGCGCTCTCTGGCTCGAAGAACAGCCGCTCCGGGGGCATGTAGTCGAGCGAGCCGAACGAGAGCTCCTGGGTGTGACTCTCGCGGGTGTCGAAGTCTGCGCGGGCGACGCCGAAGTCGAGCACCTTGGGCGTGCCCGAGTCGTCGATCATCACATTCGACGGCTTGATGTCGCGGTGGATGACCCGCAGCGGCTTCTCTCCAGCGTACGGAGGCCGGTTGTAGGCCGCGTCGAGCGCCGAAGCGACCGAGGCTGCAATCTCGAGGCAGACACGCATCGGCAGTCGCTCTTCTTGAAGCGACGCACTCTTGACGACCAGCTTGAGATCCACCGCCTCGAGGTACTCCATGATCACGGCGCATCGGCCATCGATCATCGTGAGATCCAAGACGTCGACGATGTTTCGGTGGCGCAGCCAGCCGAGCAGGCGCGCCTCGTCCCGCATGCGCTTGACGATTTCCTCGTGCTCAGACCACTTCGGATGAAGCAGTTTAATCGCCGCCAATCGCGAGAAGCCATCCGCGTGGATGATCTTCGCGAGGTACACGCTTCCGAACCCCCCAGCCGCGATTTCGCGAATGAAGTGGAACTTGCGTGTGGATTGCGGGGAGGTCGCCGTCATGAGGAGCCCGCAGCGTAGCAGGGACGAAGGTGACTCACATCACCTCACATCAGGATGGCTTCGAGTGCACCGATGCCGATGCGCTCGCGCTCGCCGCCGCCACAGGTCCGGTAGCGGTAGATCTGCAGGTGGTGGTTTCCGCCATAAGGAAGGTCCCACTCATGGAACCAGGGGCGAACGCCATCCGCGACCTCACCCGCAGGCAGCTTGGTAAGCTCCGGAACCAGCTGATCGTCGAAGTAGAGGTCCATGTCGTAGGTGCAGGCGGCATCACCATCGGCGGCTGCATCCGACCAGATCGCCGCTGGAACCTTGCCGCTCACGACGTCGGCCTTGGCCTGTCCGAGCTCCTCGAGCTCCGCATCGGCCTTCTTCTTGGACTTCGCCGAATCGCCGACGAACAGGACGTCAGTCGAGGGCAAGTAGCTAAAGGTCACACCCTGGTCGGGAAACGGAAGGAACTCGTTGGGACGCGGCTCGGCGTTCTCTTTGCCGCCGGATTCCTGCGCCTTGTAGATGTGCAGCGAGCAGGTCTTGAACGAGGGCTCGACATAGAGGATGGTGCGGGGCGTGGTGCCCGCGTCGACTCCAGCCTTGCGCGTGCCGCTCGCCTCTTCGACAAAGCGAACGTCCTCGTCACGCCGGGTGCCGACCAGCTTCATGTGATGGAAATAGCCACCGACCCAATAGGCCGTGTAGCTGTCTCCGGTCTTGTCGATCCGCAGGCGCGTCTTGGGATCGCCCGTCGCCGAGATCCAGTCGATATTCATGCGATCAAGATGCACCGAGGGGCACTTCTCTGCCGCCGCGCCCTCCATGGTGGTGGGTCCGGTCGGCGCGTCGCTGGCGCCGCATGCCGTAAGAAAAACGAGAGCGAGCAGGTGTCGCATCAGTACCTCCGAGGACGCGACCCTACCGCAGCCGAAATCTGTGCGTCGCAAATGGCTCACGCACGCGGCTATACTGCGGGCCTCGGAGGTAGACGTGCGTACATTCATCGGGCTGTTGGTGCTCCTCAGCGGCTGCTGGAACGGCGAGCCATCCAGCCTAACAACAGGTGAAACGGCATTCACGCCGGATGCGGGCACCCTCGCCGGTTGGCGCGTGCAGACCTTTGACATGGGCAACGAGGACGATGCATTCGCATGCCCCGACGGAAGCGGAAACCACTTCTACATTGTCTACCCCGATGATGCGGAAGGACCGCAGGCCACAGCCGTCCTCCTCCACTCCGGAGCCTTCGACTGGGTGGTCGAGCCCGATCCGACCGACCCGCTCGCGGGTGACCACTTCAGCACCGACAACCGCTTGTCGGGCGAATTCAGTGCCGGAAAGGTGTTCGCGACGCTCGGGATGTACCCCGACATCGACGAAGAAGAGGCCAGCACCGGAGCCCTCGCACTGGCGCTCGCCGAGCGGCGCGTCACGCTGGTGATTCCCGGAAACTGCTGGGGCGACATGTGGCACAACCGCGCCGAGGACGCCGAGAACGACACGGTGACCGATGGCTTCCTGCGCCGGGGCGGAGACGCCGCCGCCTACGCGTGGAGGTTCGCGAGTGAGCCCGGGTTCCCAACGGCGCAGCGCATCACGCCGCCGGTCGCATTCGACACCGATGCGCTCTACTTGGTGGGCTTGGACGAGGGAGGTCGCGGTGTCACCGAATTGCTCGCCGATGGTGCCAGCCCAGCCGGCGTGCTGCTCGACTCGACCGCCGACGACCTGGCCCCCTACTACGCCGACACCGTCCTCTACGAGCCCGTCCTGGTGGGACTAAATCGCATGTTCCCCGACGGGGAGAGTTCCACGGTCGTGGGCTCGCTGCACGATACGGCCACACCGCTGCCGGATCGCATCGCGTACCTCTACTCCTCACTCGACGGAAGCCAGCCTTCCGGAAGCCACGAGGCAGCCGTCACGCGACTCGAGACCGCCGCGGCCGAGGTCGACGGCCCCACCGTATGGATCAACGACACCCTGCAGGCCACCCACGTAGGCACGGCCAGCGATACCGCTCTTGCAGGTCAAGCCGCGGACTTCTTGCTCGACCGATAGCAGCGTCGGGGGGCCTGAGGAGCATGCCGAGGCGGTTTTTCGGACTTTTCGTGCCGGATACCGCGCCTCGAATTGACGGCCCGTCGGACGCGCCATAACAACACTTCTTTCACGGTGGGTCGGCGTTTCCGTATGAAGAACGGCGCAAAATTCAAGGATGGCGAGGGTCAGGTCTGGACCGTTGGCGAGGCAATGCCTGGCGGCGGCTTCGCGCGATCTTGGATCGCGCGTACGGAGGAAGGCCTCGAAGCCGTCCTGCGTGTGCCCCTTCGTCTGACCGACATTCCAGCAGAGACTCCCGTGCCCGAAGGCGTCGACATTGCGTCGAAGAAAGCGCTTCTCGAGCTAGGCGAGCTTCTCAAGGCCGGTGAACTCCCGTTCCTGCCGCGCTTGATCGGGGTCGTGGATCTCGAGCCGGGCAAGCGAAAGAACCCGAAGTCCCCCGGCTTGCTGCTGCACCGCTACCCCACATCGCTCGCGCGCAAGCTCGAGGGAGGCGCCTCGCTCGCTGAGAGCCTGCGCTTGCTCGACCAGGTGCTCACGCAGCTCGTTGCGCTGCACAAGTCGGGCCGTGTCCACGGCAACCTGCGTCCCGAGAATATCCTGATCAACGAGGCTGGAGAGCCCGTCCTCGCCGACTTGATCACGCCGACCGCGGACAAGTGGCGAGCTCACTTTGGCGCACTCACTCCCGGACGAGTGAACTACCAGACCCCCGAGTCGACCGAAGCATCGCCAGCGGACGATGCGTTCGCCCTATGCGCGCTCGCCTGGCTCGCCGCGGTGTCCAAACCTCAAGGCGACCCCCGTCACGGCGACAGCCGGGCCATTCCAGTCGGCATGGACAAGGTCGATCTCGCTGCGGTGCGAGATGCCGCCCTCGCGTCGCTCAAGCGTGGAACGGCCAACGCCCGGTTCACCACCCGCGTTGCCGAGCGCCTCGGCGCAATGCTATCCCGCGGCCTGTCGGGCCCTGTCGAGCCGTCGCCCCCATACCGGTTCCTGACCCTCCGCGACCTCACCCCCCGCTTCCGCGAAGTGGCCCACCTGGTGGACCCCACGGTCGCCGAGGTCGGTAAGGTGCTGCTTTCTGCAGCCGCCGACAAGAACGGCGTGTTTGGCGGGGGTGCTCCCGTCGCCTTCAGCGTGAGCGCAGGAAGCTCGAGCGGCAACGTCGGACACGAAGACATCGCGATCGGTCTGCAGGTCACCGATCTCGATGCCGACGGCGATGCCCGCGTGCGCGTACCCGACACCAAGTTCGACGTCGCGTCGCACCCCTCCGGCCGCCTCCGCTTCTCGTTCGAGCTGCCCGAGATGGCGCCCGGCCGCTACAACGTGCGCGTCGCGTTCTCGATTCGCGACTCGGGTCACGAGCCGACCGTCGCTCAGGGCACCTTCGAGGTCCGCCCGCCTCCTGGCTACGTTCCGCCTGCGCCCGAGCCCGCCCGCGAGGATGAGCCGCTGCGCCTGCCCTCACGCCCGCGTCCCGCGCCCGCGCCGACGCTGCCTGAGCCCGTCGCTGCCAGCGAAGCCCCCTCGGCTCCAAATGCCGAGATCTTCGCGCTGCCGATCGCACCGTCCTCGCCTGGCATCTCGCCCACCGACCCCGGCGTACCGCCAAGCGATCCGGGCATCCCGTCCGCCGAGCTCGGCCAGCCCGCCCCCACCGTCGACGATCGTACGGTCCCCGCCATCGGCCCTGCACCCGAAGATCCGCCGTCGGCGGTCGAGATTCGCAGCGCACCCAAGGTCGCCCGTCCGGCACCCGTCGTCTCGCTGCAGGCCCCGACGCCCGCTCCAACCCCGGCGCCCATCGAACCACCGGCACCCACGCCGGCGATTCAGGCACCACGGCCCGCCCCGATTCCGCTGCCCAAGTCTGTCGGCACCCCAATCGGCGAGGCCCCCACTCAGCCCCGGCCGGCCCCCGTACCGGCACCCGTGGTTCAGCCCCCACCGGCACCCGCCGGCCCAGGCACCTGGGAAGCGGATCTGCCGAACCCCGAGCCGGTTCAGCTTCCGCCGACAGACTACCTGCCCGGACAGAGCGTCGGCACCGACCTTCCCACCTGGGATGAAGACAAGCCGAGCGCCCTTCCTCCCATCGCCCAGCGCGCCGTCGATATGGTCTCGAGAGACCCGATTACCGCCGTTGGAGCACTCGCCTTTGTCTTCGCCATCGTCGCCGCCATCGCGATGGTCTGCACCGGCTAAATCCCCTATTCATCGATTCGGAGTCTCTACGTGGACATCTCCACCAGCCGCGAGCCCCTCTCCACTCAGTCCGTCGACGCCATCGCTGTGGGCGCGACCAAGTCCTTTGCCGATGAGCTCGTCGAGCTCGACGCTGCCTTTGGTGGAGAGCTCGTGCCCGCGCTCGAGGCCCGCAAGTTCAGCGGCGCCGCCGGCACCAGCGTGCGCGTTCCGACCTTCGGCAAGCTGACGGCCAAGGAGCTCTACATCGTGGGTGTGGGCGACCGCACCGAGGCAGACCTCGCCCGCGCTGCCCGCCACGCAGGTCGTCAGGCCCGCGCCGCCGGGTTCACCTCGCTGGCTCTGTCACTCGGCACCGTCGACAACCCGCAGCTCACCCTCGAGGGCCTGGCTGCGGGCAACTACAGCTACGACGTGTACAAGGCCGAAGACGGACAGACCCCCGCTCTCGCCTCGGTGGTCTTCGTGGGCGACGCCGATGCCGACACCATCGCGAGCGCAGCGATCCGCGCCAAGTGGCAGTCCTTTGCACGTGACCTCGTCAACGGCCCCGCGGCCGACATCTACCCAGAGACCCTGGCGGACGCCGCGCGGACCCTCGAGAGCCTTCCCGGCGTCACCGTCGAGGTCTGGGACGAGAAGCGTTGTGCCGCTGAAGGCTGTGTCGGAATCATCGCCGTCGGCCAGGGCTCGGCTCGCAAGCCGCGCCTCATCCACGTGCGCTACCGCCCCGAGAACGCGAAGGGCCACATCGCTCTGGTCGGCAAGGGCGTGACCTTCGACTCGGGCGGCCTCTCGCTCAAGCCCTCGGGCTCGATGCAGACGATGCGCTGCGACATGGGCGGCTCGGCCACCGTGCTCGGAGCCATCGGTGCTGCTGCCGAGAGCGGACTTCCGCTCGCACTCGACTGCGTCGTCGGCGCCGCCGAAAACATGACCGGCGGCAACAGCTACAAGCTCGGCGATATTCTTCGCTACAGCAACGGCGTCACCGTCGAGATTCACAACACCGACGCCGAGGGCCGCCTGGTCCTCGCCGACTGCCTGATCAAGGCCTCGAACGAGCCCGGCGTCACCGACATCATCGATGCCGCCACTCTGACGGGTGCCGCCGCCGTGGCCGTGGGTCCCGACTTTGCCGCGCTGTTCACCGGCGACGAAGGCCTGGCCACCGAGCTTCTCGACGCCGCCAACGCCGAGGGCGAGGGGCTGTGGCGCCTGCCCCTGCACAAGCCGTACGGCTCGATGCTGAAGGGCAAGTGGGGCCGCATCAAGAACCTCGGCGGACGCGAAGGCGGAGCCACCACCGCTGCACTGTTCCTCGAGCACTTCGTCGACGGACCCCGCTGGGCCCACCTCGACATCGCCGGCTCGGCCTTCCACGACGCCGACCACGCCGACTACGCCGCAGGCGCGACCGGCGAGATGGTTCGCACCGTGGTGCACTTCCTTGAGCAGCGGGCCGGCTAGCCGACGCCCACGCTCGCGAGGAGTTCGACGTGCGAAACGTCAGCGGCCGCTACACCTTCCTGGGCTCGTTTCCGAGCGAGTTCCCAGACACGGAATTGCCCGAGATCGCCTTTGCTGGTCGATCCAACGTGGGCAAGTCCAGCTGCCTGAACAAGCTACTCGGCAGCAAGAAGGCGGCGCGCGTCAGCAATACGCCCGGTCGCACCCAGCTCATCAACATGTTCGATGTGATGGGCGAGATGACCTTCGCCGACTTGCCTGGCTACGGCTTTGCGCGTGTGCCCGATCACGTTCAGGACCAGTGGAAGGGCATGATCGAGGGCTACCTCGGAGGTCGCGAGCAGCTGCGCCTCGTGGTCTTGCTCGTCGATGTTCGCCGCGAGCCGCAAGAGATGGACGGCATGCTGCTGTTCGGCATGCGCGAGGCCGGGATTCCCTTCCTCGTCGTCGCCACCAAGGTCGACAAGCTCAAGAAGGTGCCTACGGAGCGCTCACTCGCGGCCCTCAAGCGCGAGTTTGCCCTCGATGACGGCGAGATCATCGGCTTCTCGTCGGTGAATGGCGCCGGCATGGACAAGCTCTGGAAGCGCATCGACGCGGCCATCCGATGAGCAAACGACGCTCCGGCAAGAAGAAGTCCAGCTACCAGCAGGGCGACCGCTACACCCAGAAAGCGCGCGACGAGGGCTACGCCGCCCGGTCGGTCTACAAGCTTCAGGAAATCCAGAAGCGCGCGCGCATTCTCCAGCGTGGACAGAAGGTCGTCGACCTCGGTTGCTACCCGGGCTCGTGGTCCGATTACGCGATCAAGCAGGTCGGCCCCAAAGGTCGGGTGGTCGGCGTCGATTTCACCGCCCCGGCCCTGCCCCACGGCGTGTGGATTGCTGAGAGCATCTACGACGTCACTACTGAGCAGATCCTGACCGCTCTCGACGGCCACGCCGACCTGATGATGTCCGACATGGCTCCCCCAACCACAGGCGCCCGTGACGCCGATCACTACGTGCAGATCGAGCTCGCCCGCCGAGCCCTGGAAGTGGCTGTGGCGGTCGGAAAGCTCGGCAGTTCCTTCGTCTGCAAGGTGTTCGAAGGCGGAGACGCACGCGCGTTCCAGCTCGAGGCCCAGGTCCACTACAAGGTGCGCCGGATTCGCCCCGACGCCGTGCGCGCGAACTCCCGGGAGTGGTTCCTGGTCGGCACCGGCAAGAAGACCCCACCGGCACCCTGGCCCGTCGAGTAGCCTGAACAGGCACCGAAGTTAGTCCTAAGTCGGAGGTCAAGCTGGCGAGACGCCCGCCCATCGTTGAGACAGTTCCGCTCGACCGCAAGGTGTGGTTCATCAGTGACCTGCACCTGGGCGATGGCACGCCTTCGGACGTGTTCTTCGGCAAGGACCGCCACCTGATGGCGCTGTGCGCAACCGTCGAGCGCGAGGATGGACTTCTGGTCATCGGCGGCGACGCAATGGACTTTCACCAGGCATGGTCGTTCACCCGAATCCTCCGCGCGCACCAAGAGCTGCTGTCCTCACTGTCGCGACTGGCCCGCGCCAAGCGGCTGATCTACGTGATCGGCAACCACGACTATGACATCAGCTTCTACCGCGAGATCCTCGGCTTTCCGGTGTGCGACGAGCTCCACATCGGCGACGAGATCCTGGTCATGCACGGACACGAGCACGACCCGTTCATCCAGAAGGAGCTCGACTCGGGCCAGCTTTCGACCAAGGTCCACCACTTCATCGAGCGCTACCTCGACACTTGGATTCGGATCCCGCTCGGCGAGTTCTACACCCTGCCGAATCGCCTCGCCGCCTGGCTCATGCACAAGTTCGCGCTGTTCGCGACGGTGTGGGTCCAGCTCGCACGCGCCGTGGGCTGGGAAGACCCGAGTGACCAACTCAAGGTGCAGCTCGACTTCTGGGCCCGGTCGAACATGGGCGACCCGATGTGCATCTTCCGCCCCATCACCCAGCGTGTGCGCGACAGCGAGTGGAAGGCCATCGTCTGTGGCCACTCCCACCTACCCGGCATCGTGGATGTGGGTGACCGCCGCTACTGCAACACCGGGTCGTGGACCTTCGCGAGCAGCCACTTCCTGACCTACGACAAGGGCCAGTGGCGCTGCCGAGACTGGATCACCGGCCGCGAGTTTGGCGACCACTTCTACCGCCCGCTTCTCGACGGCACGATCGACGAGAAGGACTTCTGGCAGTGGTGGCGCGAGAACTACATGGGCTTCTTGCGCTTTCGAGAGGGCGAGGAGCGCCGCGGCCGTCTGCGCGGTTGGGAATCGTACATTCGCGACTCTCAGTACCTCGCCCAGATCGGCGAGCCGCTGCGACCTCTCGAGCTGGCGGTGGCCGCAGACGACGAGGCGTCTGAGATCATCGCGGGCTGATTGAGTTAAAGCCGCGGATTCTCTGGGAGGCTTCCACATGGACGAGCTCGCGGCCGCGATTCCACTTCGCGGAATGGTCGTCACCACCGGCATGCTTCAGCCGATCCCGCTGGGTCGCAGCCTGTCCGTGCGTGCGCTCGTTCGCCACATCGAGGAAGGCCTGCCTCTCGTCCTCGTGCCCCAGATCGACTCAGACCACGAAGAGTCGCTCACCGCCGAGATGTCGCGAATCGGCGTCCTCGGGCACGCAGTGAGGGTCACGGAGCTACCCGACGGCACCGCGCGAGCTCTCGTCGAGGGCGGCCCCCGCGTGATCGTGGGCCCCCTCCAGGAACAGAACGGCGCGACGGTCGCCGCGTTCGGCCCGCTCGAGATTGCCGACGACGACCCGATCGAAGTGCTGGCCATTTCAAAGGAAATCATCTCCCTCGCTCAGCAGTGGCTGCTCGGCAGTGGCGTGACCGGCCCCGACGCTTCGATGCTGCTCGCGGACCCGGACGACCCGGACCGCCTCGGAGACCAGATTGCCTCGCGCCTCGACCTCGAGCTCCCGGAGCGCATCGAGCTGCTCCAGATGGTCTCGCGCAAGGCTCGACTCATGCGCATCGTCGAGCACCTGTCCATCGCCCTCGCCGGTCAGCAGGTCGGTCGCGATATCCAGCAGAAGGTGCAAGGGGCGATGGATGAGTCCCAGAAGGAGTACCACCTCAAAGAGCAGCTGAAGGCGATCCGCACCGAGCTCGGCGAGAAGCTGGGCAGCGAGGTCGAGGCCGATGCCTTTACGGAGCGCATTGAGGCCGCGGGCATGCCCGAGGAGGTCAAGGCCGAGGCGCTACGCGAGGTGAAGCGCCTGCGTCGCACTCACACCGACGCCGCCGAGTTCGCCATCACCCGCACCTGGCTCGAGACGGTCTGCGACGTCCCGTGGTCAAAAGCCACCCAAGACGAGCAGGACCTTCGGCGCGCCCAGGCCATCCTCGACGAGGACCACCACGGGCTCGACCGCGTCAAAGAGCGGATCCTCGAGTACCTGGCCGTTCGCCAGCTCCACCCGCAGTCGCGCGGCTCCGTCCTCTGCTTCGTCGGTCCCCCGGGCGTCGGCAAGACCTCACTCGGCCAGTCGATTGCCCGCGCACTCGGACGGGAGTTTGGACGCATCGCCCTCGGCGGCGTTCGCGATGAGACCGAGATTCGCGGTCACCGGCGCACCTACGTGGGAGCCATGCCCGGGCGCATCATTCGCGCCATGCGACGCGCGGGGTCTCGCAACCCGGTGTTCATGCTCGATGAGCTCGACAAGATCGGCGCCGACTTCCGCGGCGACCCGGCCAGTGCGCTGCTCGAGGTCCTCGACCCGCAGCAGAACGAGGCCTTCAACGACCACTACCTCGACGTGCCGTACGACCTGTCGCAGGTCTTGTTCATCGCCACCGCAAACCTGGTCGACCCGATTCCGCCCGCGCTGCTCGACCGTCTCGAGATCATCGAGCTTCCCGGCTACACCGAGGAAGAGAAGACCCACATCGCGAACCGCTTCCTGCTGCCGAAGATGGCGGTGGAGACGGGCCTTGAGCCCACCCAGCTGTCGCTGACCCGCGGCGCACTGGCCAGCGTGATCACCGACTACACCCGCGAAGCCGGAGTGCGGGAACTGTCGCGTCAGCTCTCGAAGATCCACCGCAAGGTCGCGAGACGCATCGTCGAAGGCCGCACTGCACCCGTGCGCTTGTCCGAGAAGGGCCTGAAGCGCTACCTCGGCCCCGCGAAGTACTTCAAAGAGCTGGCCGAGCACACGGACCAGCCCGGCGTGGTCATCGGCCTCGCGTGGACGGCGGCTGGCGGCGAGATCTTGTTCGTCGAGTGCGCCCGCATGGAAGGCAAGCCCGGCCTCAAGCTCACCGGACTGCTCGGCGGTGTCATGAAGGAGTCGGCGGAGGCGGCGATGAGCTGGCTGCGCGCCAATGCTGAGAACTACGGCATTGACCGCACGGCCTTCGAAGCCGAGTACCACCTGCATGTTCCTGCGGGAGGCATTCCGAAGGATGGCCCGAGTGCGGGTGTGTCGATGCTCTCGGCGCTCGCTTCACGAGCGACTGGACGTCCGGTGCGCGAGAACCTCGCCATGACCGGAGAGATCACGCTGCGCGGACGCGTGCTGCCGGTCGGCGGCGTCAAAGAGAAGGTCCTCGCTGCCCGACGTGCCGGCGTGACCGAGGTGATCTTGCCGCACCACAACAAGTCCGATCTCGAGGACATCCCGCGCTCGGTCCGCCGCGCGCTGACCTTCCACTTCGTGAGTCGTGCCGACGAGGTGCTCACCCTCGCCCTCGAGAGCTAGAGCCCTTCCATACAGCGGTCAAAGCGACGCTGGCAGCCATCGGCCGGGAAGCCCGAGTCGATGCAGACTTGGAACTCTTCCTCACAGACCGCCGCCGGGTCGTTCGGGTCGGTGGTGTTGCCGCCGTCACACTCGGCCCACTCGGTCTCGCAGACCTGCGGGTCGATCCCCGAAGCCAGGCACTCCTCGAGACGCGCATCGCAAGCGTCCGTGACATCTGTGGGCTCGTCGACGCACTCCATGAACTGCTGCTCGCAAGCCCACGGGTCCTGTCCGCTCTGTAGGCACTCGTCGAAGGCGTTCTCGCACGGCTCGCCGTCGCCCTGGTCGCAGGCCTCGAAGTCCTCGAAGCAGTCGTAGCCGCTCCCTCCGGACTGCAGGCACTCGACCAACGCATCGTCGCAGGACATCGGGTCACACGACTCGTACGCCGCCATGCAGTCGTATGGGTCATTGCCGAGGCTCAGGCACTCGAGCATGTCCGCCTCGCACTCGCCCGCAGGCTCATCCGGAAAGTCGGTTGGGTCCTCGCCGCCAAACTCGTCCATGCACTCATCGAAGGCGCCCTCGCAGAGCTCGATGTCAAAGCCCGACGTGAGGCATTCCTCGAACAGCCACGTGCAGCTCTCGAGGGCCTCTTCAGGATCGACCACGCCGTCGCCGTTTGCGTCTTGTCCGGGCCAGACCCCGTCCTCACCCCAGTCGGGTTCCCCCTCTTCGGGGTCGTCTCCGGACTGACCGGCAGCGGGCTCCCAGCAGGCGGGAAGCGCCACGAGCATGAAGCACAGCGAGAGGACGGAAGAGAAGCGCATGAGGGACTCCGTGCCCTGCAGTGTCCCCGGAAGTCCGTTCTCTGTCCAGCATGGCCGCAGGACCGGCCGAAACGCCCGGCGCGTGATACCCGCCACGACCCATCGAATCGCCCATTGCGGCGACACCTCGGAGGCCCCAATGGCTCGCCCGACTCGCGAAGAGATTGCCGCCATCCACGACCAGCCGTTCATGGACTTGGTCTTCGAAGCGGCCACCGTGCACCGCGCGAATCACGACCCGAACCAGGTCCAGTGGTCCACGTTGCTCTCGATCAAGACCGGTGCTTGCCCCGAGGACTGCACTTACTGCTCGCAGTCCGCACGCTGGAACACGGGTCTCGAGGTCGAGCAGCTCCTCAACGTCGATGCCGTCATCGCTTCGGCGGAGGCTGCACGTGAAGGCGGGTCGACCCGCTTCTGCATGGGTGCCGCTTGGCGCCGCGTCCCGAACAAGGCGATGCCCCAGCTCAAGCGCATGATTCACGAGGTCCGCGCCATGGGCATGGAGACCTGCATGACGCTGGGAACCGTAGACCCCGCCCAGGCGCGAGAGCTCGCGGATGCCGGCCTCGACTACTACAACCACAACCTCGACACCTCTGAAGAGCACTACGGCAACGTCATCACGACGCGCTCGTACCAGGAGCGTCTCGACACGCTGCAGAGTGTGCGTAGCGCCGGCATCAACGTGTGTTCGGGCGGCATCCTCGGCCTGGGCGAAGAGTCCAGCGATCGCATCGGGCTGCTCTGGCAGCTGATGAACCTCGAGCAGCCGCCCGAGAGCATTCCGGTGAACTCGCTCGTCGCCATCGAGGGCACGCCTCTCGCGGACAAGGGCGTCGAGCCGGTCGATGGCCTCGACATGGTCCGCTTCATCGCTACAGCCCGCATCCTCATGCCCGGCAGCTACATCCGCCTCTCCGCCGGTCGTGAGGAGATGACGGACGAGCTCCAGGCCCTCTGCCTCATGGCTGGCGCCAACTCGATGTTCACGGGCGAGCAACTGCTCACCACCAAGAACCCCGCCTTCGAGCGCGACAAGGCCTTGCTCAAGCGCCTTGGCATGCACATCGAGAAGGTTGCGCCGGGTCCCGTGTCGTGTGGCGTTCCCGCCGAGAGTCGGCCGAGCGCAAAGTAGCGCCTCAGAGCTGGACGACCACCGGCACCCCGTTGCGAACCGCCTCGATCTGCGCGGGTTCGCCGGGATCGAGCATGTCTTGGACGTCCGCGGGTGCGCGAACGGGAATGCCGTCGACCGTCCGCACGATGTCGCCAACCCGGACCCCCGCCTTCTCGGCACGGCTTCGGGGTCGAACCGCCACCACGCGCCCGCCGGTGCCGGGGTTGGGACGAAGCGTCATACCGGCGACTGCGACGGCACGCTCTGCCCAGTCCGTCAGCCCGACATCCACTGCCTGGTCTTCGCCGTCGCGCCGAAAGGTCAAGGTCGCCCGCTGACCGGCGGGGAGTCCATCGAGCAGTGCGCGCAGTGTCTCGGGGGTGTCGAGAGGCTGCCCATCCAAGGACTTGAGCAGATCGCCTACGCGAACCCCCGCACGGTCTGCTGGGCCCGAGGGCACCACATCGCTGACCATCAACCCGCCATCGGTCTCGACGGCACGCGCCCCCAGATAAGCCCGGGTCATGCGAGCCCCCTTCCCGAGCGCGGGAAGCACGTCCTTGAGCACTTCGACGGGGACCGCGAAAGCGATGGCCTGTCCTTCGGAGTGCGTTCCTGCGAGGATACCGACGATGCGGCCACCGCCGTCAAAGATCGGACCGCCCGAGTTTCCGGGGTTGAGCGGAATGGTGAGCTGAAGGAAGTCGACAGACGGGCCGCCCTCACGCACCACGAGGCGCCGCTCGCGGCTGCCCAGCACACCGACGGCCAGGCTGTGACCGAGGCCGTAGGGATTGCCAATGGCGAGCAGCGTGTCGCCGGCCACTAGTGCATCCGAGCTCCCGAGTACCGCCGGCTCAAAGACCGGACTCTCAGCCCGCAGAAGCGCGAGGTCCGTTCGGGCATCTGTGCCGACCACTCGCATCCAGACCGCCTTGCCGTCCGCCCCCTGAACCACGACGTCGCGCGCGCCGACAACGAGATGTCGAGCGGTGACCACTTGATCCCGCGCCACCGCGAATCCACTGCCCACCCGGGTATCGGGCTCGGAGAGCGACACATTCACGACGACGGGAGCCACGCGGTCGTAGACCTCGGCGTAGCTAGCAAAGGCCGCAGGAGCCGTCGTCTTCGGCACCGTCGAGCGCCCCGCGACAAAGGCCAGGACCGAGGCCGTCAGAACCCACGGAAGTACGCGCCAGAACAGGGACGGGGCAGCACTCACGCGAGCCCCCCGCGGTAGGGTGCACCCGTGCAGCTCCCCGCGCCATTCGGGAAATACGAGCTTCTCGAGCGCATCGCGACGGGAGGCATGGCAGAGGTGTACCTCGCGCGGAGCTTCGGAGTCGCGGGCTTCGAGAAACGCTTGGTCATCAAGCGCATTCGAGAGGAGCACGCAGAGGACCCACGCTTCATCTCGATGTTCATCAACGAGGCGAAGATCGCGGTGCACTTGAACCACCCCAATGTGGTGCAGGTGTACGATCTGGGACGGGTCGGCCCCTCCTGGTACATGGCGATGGAGCATCTGCACGGGCGCGACCTGACGCGTCTGGTGAAGACCCTGCGAGCCGTGGAAGAACGACTTCCCC
Source organism: Pseudomonadota bacterium (assembly GCA_023954855.1). Lineage (GTDB taxonomy): Bacteria > Myxococcota_A > UBA796 > UBA796 > M1803. Next base: position 43,364 of record JAGSGY010000037.1, read on the forward strand.
TCCCGGTCGCCGTCCACATCGTCGCCGAGTCCTGCCGCGGTCTGCACTATGCGCACTCGGTGAGCGCCCCAGAGGGCACGGTGCTTGGGCTGGTCCATCGCGACGTCAGCCCCCACAACCTCGTCGTCACCTTCGACGGCTCGGTGAAGCTCGTCGACTTCGGCGTGGCGCGCGTCATCAACACGCAGCTCGGCTCTGAGAAGAGCAAGGGAAGCGGAAGGCCCGGCGGGGGCAAGTACGCCTACATGAGCCCGGAACAGGCGAATGGAGAGGAGGTCGATCCTCGAAGCGACATCTTCTCGGCCGGCATCGTCCTCTGGGAGCTCATTGCCGGGCACCGTCTCTTTCAGCACGAGGACGCGCAAGAGAAGCTCAGGCGCGTACGCGAGGCGGTCATCCCCGACCTCAGCGAGACGATGGGTCTCGACTCAGCGCTCTGGGCGATCCTCTCGAAGGCCCTCGCTCGCGAGCGAGACGAGCGCTACGCCACGGCTGGGGAGTTCGAGGAAGACCTGCGGACCTGGCTGTTCGAGCACGCGGCCGAAGACCACCGCGGCGCCCTGATCAGCGAAATGCGGCGGGCATTTCCCGGTGAAGCGGACCGCAACCCTCTCGGCTTAGGCCTCGCCCGCCTCGTCGCCGACGTCGAGCGCTTGGATGCGCCCGAACCCACGCTCACCGCTGGCACTGCCACACCTGTCGGAAGCGGACTCCCGGGTCTGCTGAGCACGCCCGATGGTGAGCGCAAGGCCGTCGTCAGCGTCGTCGTCGACGTGGACGGGCTCACGGACCTGTCGCTGAAGCTCGAGCCCGACGACCTCTACAAGCAGCACTACCGCTTGCTTCGCTGGGTGCGCAGCATCGTCGATCGCTACGATGGGGTTGTGGTCACCGCGATCGATGACCAGGTCGTGCTGTTGTTTGGCGCCCACAAGAATCGCCACGACGACGCTGCCAGAGCCCTCGAGTGCGCACTCGAGCTCCAACGCCAAGTCGGCAGCCTGCGCTCGAAGGGCCTCCAGCTCGAGCTTGCGATGGGTGTGCACGCTGGCGAGGTGACCACAGCTTCCGGTGGGCGGCGCGAGACCCGCTACCTCTCGCGAGGCGACACCACACGCTTCGCGCGGAGGCTATCTGCCCGTGCGGACCACGGTGAAATCCTGGTCTCCGAGCGCATCATCCGCGCCACCGACGCCTTGTTTCGCTACCGAAAGGGCCCCGAAGTCCTGAACCGCGGAGGAAAGCCTCCATCGCGGAGCTGGTCGGTCAACGCACGTCGTCGAGGCATCCGGGTGGCCGGAAAGGGCCCGTGGCTTCGGCGCGCCCAAGAGCTCGATGTCATCCGCGACCACTTGATGCGGCTCGCTTCCGGTAAAGGCACGTCGCTTGCCTTGGTTGGAGCGCCGGGCACCGGAAAGTCCCGGCTGATTCGGGAGATCCAGACCCTCGCCCAGCGACGTGGCTTGCCGATGTACGTCGCGCGCTGCACGCCCTACGGCGAAGACCCCGCGATGGAGCCGTTCCGTGACCTGGTCCGCTCGGTTCTCGGCCTCAGCGGCGACCCCTCACAAGCCGAGATCGAAGCCGCGCTGCCACGCCTCACTCAGCTCGGTCTGACGCCGCGCAGCATCGAAGTCGTCGGAGCGCTGCTGAGCAACCGCAAAGCCGCCCAGGCCGACGATGTGTGGGACGCCTTGCAACGCATTGTGCACGGCCTCTCCCACGACGGAGCCCTGGTGTTCGCCGTCGAGGACCTGCACCACCTGCAGCCCGCCGAGATGCGACGCCTCGCTCAGCTTGTAAAGAGCCTGCTCTCCCAGCCGGTCTTCTTCCTCGGCACGGCACAGGGCATGCTGACCTCCGAGTTCTCGGGCATGGGCGAGGTCGTCGAGCTTGGCGCTTTCCCAAGCCACGTCCAACGACGCCTGGTCGCGCACCTTCTCGACGCGGAGTCCGTAGACGTCGGCCTTCTCGAGTTGATCGAGAGCACCTGCGAGGGCAACGCCCTCTACATCGAAGAGATGGTCAAGTACCTGATTCAGCGCAAGGCCGTCGAGGTCAACGACGGGCGAGCGGCACTGTCCGCCGAGGTCGGCGAAGGGGCCATCCCTGAGACGCTCACGGCCGTCGTCGCTTCGCGCATCGACGCACTCGAGCCGGCCTCGAAGGGCATGCTGCAGCTCGCAGCGACCATCCGCGGAACCTTCAGCGCTCGCCTTCTCGCAGAGGCTGCGGGACTCGATGACCCGACCCCGATCCTGACCAATCTCGCGTCACACGGGTTGATCGTCCGCACTCAGACCACGGATGAGTGGAGCTTCGCCAGCCACCTCGTCCGGCGGGTCGCACTCCACGGCATCCTCGGGGTCCAGCGGCGCAGCTACCACGGGCTCATCGCCTCGGCCCTCGAGACGCTCTACGCCGAAGATATCGACGCGTACATTGAGTCGCTCGCCCAGCACTGTGCGGAGGCTGGGCGCCACCTCGATGCCGCCCGCTACGCCTACCGCGCCGGCCAGCAACTTGAGCGCAGCCAGCTCCTGCAGCGGGCCGCCAACTACTACACCTCTGGACTGAAGTCTCTCGAGCAAGCCCCTCGCGACCCCGAGACCTGGGATGCCCGCATGCAGGGCGAGGCGATGTTGCGCCTGGCCCACGGTCTCGTGCTCAAGCTGATGGGAGACGTCAAGGGCGGCGAGTACGCCCTGCAGATCGCGCTGGACGTTGCCGGGGACGTTGGCGTTCCCTGGGTTGAGGTTCGCGCCCACCTCGATCTCGGTCGCAGCTATCTGGAGCGTGGAAAGCATCCCCTCGCCCGCGCCCATCTGCAGCAGGCCCGTGCGCTCCTCGTCATCGAACAAGACCCGGAACTTGAGCTGCAGGCCGCCGAAGCGACCGCCGTCCTCGCCCATGAAGAAGGACGAAACGACGATGCGCGCGCACGCTGGGAGGAAGCCCTCGAGCTCGCGGGAGCGGACCACGCCGCCGTCGCTCGCTGCCTTCTCGGACTTGCGAGCCAGCAGATCCGAACCGGGGACACCGACCGCGCCTCGCCCACACTCAAGCGCGCCTTCGCCGCCGCCGAAGAAGCGAACGACCCCATCCTTCAGGGCCGGGCGCTGAACAACCAAGGCATCCTGCACTCCACGATGGGACAGCACGACGAGGCCTTGGCCTGCTTTCGGCAGGCCCTTCGGGTGCGCGAGGGCATACAGTACACGCGCGGCGTGATGGTGAACTACCACAACATCGGCGACACCTACTTCAACCTCGAGGAGTGGTCACGAGCATGGGTGGCGTTTGCCCGTAGCCGCGAGCTTGCGGCGCAGATGGGCTGGGACCGCGGCATCGCGCTCAACGACACCTACATGGGCTACATCGAGACCGTCCGCGACAAGTGGTCCTCTGGTGTCGAGCGCATGCGGCACGCCGTCGAACTGGCGCGGTCGTTCAAGGACGCTGAGATCACGGCCTTCGGCCTCTGGCTTCAGGCGCGAGCGCATGCCGACCGCGGAGACACCGAGACCGCTCTGCCCTTGCTCGATGCCGCCGAACAAGCCGCCGCGGGCATCGAGATGGTCCATATGCTCGAGAGCATCGAGGCCCTACGAACCACGCTCGCCGCTAATCCCTAGGGCTGCCTGGGTTGAGGCGCGCGAACTCTTCGATGAGCGCCCGGCTCTCGTCGTCGAGCTGCCTCGGAACGACGATGCGCACGCGAACGTAGAGGTCCTCGGGCTTGCCGTCGGGTCCCTTCGCGCCCTTGCCCTTTAGACGCAGGCGCATGCCCGAGCTCGTGCCGGCGGGAATCGTGATGCGCACCACGCCCTGGGGTGTCGGCAGCTCGATGCGTCCGCCGAGGATGGCCTCCGCAACCGAGACATCGACAACATCAGAGGAGCTGGCCTCCGACTTAGACTCGGGCCGCGCGCGGCGCTCGCTGCGCACCCGTCCCACCACGTTGACCCGAACGATGAGGTCGCCGTACGGCCCCCCATTCGCGCCCGCGTTGCCGAGGCCCCGTTCACGGAAGGTCGCGCCGGTCGTGGTTCCGGGAACAATCCGCACATCTGCGATGTCTTGCACGCGGACCAGTCCAGGATCCGGCGAGCCCGGGCGCCAGGAATCCGCGCGTTGTTGGCGGTAGTACACCGCAGTGACGCTACCGCCGCGCGCGGCTACGCCAGCGGGCACATCCAAGTCCACCTCGACGTCCTCGCCGGGAACCGGGTCGCGATTGGGTGGTGGCGGCCCAGCCGACTCACGCCCGGTAGTGGAGCGCGTGCGGCGACGGTCCGCGTTTCCGAAGCCGAAGTCGCCGAAGTCGTTGAATAAGTCGTCGAGATCGAGGTGATTCTCGGGATTGTGGCGCGCGCCCTTGGTACTCGCGTGTCCTCCGGCGGCGGACGTCCCGTAGCTCGGCCCACTGCGCGAATCGCGGCGCTCGGTGCCCCGGTAAAATGCATCGAAGAAGGAACCACCGGCGCCGGCGCCCATGCCTCCGCGTCGCTGGCCACGACGATCGTAGCGGCCGCGCGTCATCGGATCCATGAGCGTCTCGTACGCTGTGCGAGCGACCTTGAAGCGCTCGGCGAGGACTGGGTCGTCCCCAGCCACATCGGGGTGACATTCACGCGCGATTTTGCGAAAGGCCTTCTTGATGTCTTGCGTCGACGCGTCCTGTGAGACGCCGAGAATGCCGTAGTAGTCCTGAGAGGGCATTATTCGCTATCCGATTGCAACGCTTTCTCGACTCTTATCACGGCCTGCGGCCCTGCCCGCCAGCCCGCCGCGGCGTCGGGTCGGCGGAGACAAAGAGCTCTGGCCGGCCGCCGCCGGCGGGTGGAAGCAAGGCCCGAAGCACAGCCGAGCGAAGCTTGGCGCCCTCGGCGGACGGGATTGGGTCGGAAAGTAGTGGCCACGTCGCCCACTCTACCCGACGTACAGGCCGCGCGGGAGCAGCGCGACTGTCTCGTTCCAGAAGCGAGGCTCCAACGGGGACACGCGCCCATCTACCTATGGGCAAATGAGCGGTCGGGCCGGTGTCACACCTGCGCGCGTCGGTTGGTCCCGGTGAGCCGCACGGCGACGTTTCTTGGGGCAGCCCGGAGAATTGGCCCTGGCCCAACTCGAGGTGCTGCGGGTTGGGTCACGGCGGGCCGCGTAGGTGTGCGAGTCCGTATACCGACGCGTGCGCGGAGATATGCAGCGAAGCGTCTTGGGCCTTCACGGTACGGGTATGCAGACCTGCATACTTCCGACGTGGGAGTGGTAGGGGTGCTTTTGGAGGGCGTGTGGACAAAGGCGGGGCGGGGGTATACGGCCGCTAGCGGTGGGGGTGGAGGTATGGGGTTCCGCATACTTGGCGTTAGGCACGTCTAAATGGTCAATGTTCCAACTGGGCCATCTAGGACACTAAGGTCGTTCCCTGCGGCGCGGGTGTGCATCTGGGTGGAGCGCCCCCTGATACAGTCTCGTTGACTTGGATGGCTGATGACTCTCAACGCCGCTGACCTACGTTCTGTGGGCGGCAAATGCTACGGACATCTCTTTGAGAACGTCCAAACTGGACTACCCCGCGACATCTTCTGGTCCTTCACGCTTGAGTTCGCACCTGTGGACGTTGACGGGGAAGAACTCCAGCCAGCATTGACCATCGAGTGGCTGACGAGGCCGCTCCGCCAATGGAGGGACCTCGTTGGGGCGAGTTGGAGCGGGCATTTCGGGTCGGGCACGGCCGAATGCAGTGTTTACCTACTCGAACATATTTGCGGTGAGGACTTCAGCCTCGAGGTTCTGGACTGGCGGAGGGCCGAGACAAATCGGCGTGACCCCAGCGCTTATGTTCAGCTGAAGGTGCGCGCCTCTATGACGGTTGACCTTGCAGAGGGCGGCGACGGAGCCATTCAGCGCATAGTGGGAGAGGCCTGGCTCGATTTCGCTGGCGTGGTCGTCAATCTCGACGGCAGGGTTGACGACCCCGCCGTTCTGGATCCATTCATCGACGCGGCGTGTCTGAAACCGCCCCAGGCGGGACGCGCGTGGTGGCCCCCCCGGGTCGGGCCAAGCTAGTCCGTCCCCCCGGATGCGGCGGTCCGGGGCAATACCGAACCGGATTCGACTCGTAGGGTAGGGGCGTCTCTGGCCCATCGGGGCGTCCTCTCAGCGCCTCCGCCGCCGACGATGCCCTCTAGGAGGGCCTGAGGGACTTGCACTCGATGAGTTGGGCGTTGCGTAGACTGGTGCGTGCCGTAGCGGGCCAAGGCACGCATTGGGGGGGCGCCCCGGCGCTGTCGCGACCGAGGGAGCCACGTGTTGAGCGGCCTGATTCACCGGTGTCGCAACCGAGGTGATGGTGGCCATCAAGACCTGAGCCAACGAAGCACCCAGCGCCCCTGCGGCGTAGGCGACGGGCGTCATCGCCGCGGGCGGGATGAAGACAACGTGTTTGAGAGGCTCAGTCAGAGCGGGTCCGCTGACGGAGGCCATGCGCATGCCGAGCCGATCGAGCCTGGAGGCGTCGGGTCGGCATCCACCGGGGCAGGGCCGGCGAACGCTTCCGGGCCCCTCACGGGTTGCATCTCACTCGCGGCTTCGTGGGCGTAGACCCACACGAGAAGGCCGCCTGCTGACCATCAAATGTGGTCGGGTTGAGCAGGCCTCCGAGGTTTCGCGGCGTATGCGCCCGAGCATAACGTTGGTTGCTACTGACGACCGGTCGCTACGCTCCCCTGCCGCTGCGCGGCTCGCAGTAGAACCGGGCGTTAGGCA
>JAGSGY010000136.1 GCA_023954855.1 Pseudomonadota bacterium
GTCAATATCGAGCCACACCGCGTCCGCAGCGAGGCCCTCGACCGGCGCCGAGGGAACCCAGTGGCGAATGTCCGTGCGGTCGTCAGCAAAGCCGTCTACACCGTCACCGAGTGCATCGGGAATGCGCCACCAGTGCCCGTCCTCCGACGCGGGGACGACATCGACCTCGAGCTGTGCGTGGTAGTCGAGGATCAGCGCCACGTCCGCGGACGTCCTTGGCTCGGCGCGAACACGAGCCCCCGCATAGCGATGCGCCCAAGCAGCGTTCCTCCCCTCCGGAACCGGATCCTCCGACAGACGCCGTCCCGCGAAGCGGTCGATGGGGTAGAGAAACACCTCGTCCGCAGGCACCACCGTGCCGTCCTCTTGAAGCAGCACCTGCCCACGCGCTGTGTCCACCGCCGCGACGAAGGCGTGTTTACTGCCTCGAGGCAGCATGCCGATTGGGTCGTCGCCGTGGCCATAGTGCTCGGCACTCGCCCAGACGCGGCCATGCCACGAACGCCACCGCTTGCCGTAGATGAACGGTACCAGCGCCTCCGCGTCGGCCAGAGGCGTGCGGTCGTATCCGTCGCCATCGCGATAGGCCTCGTACTCATCGGGCTCTGGATGGTCGAAGGCCACGAGCCGGGGCACTTGCTCGGGTGGGATCTCGGTGGGGGTGAGCCAGGTCGAGCAGGCGAACCCCTCGCCCACGAGTTCGAGCCAGTCGTCCTCGCAGCCAGGGCCGACGGCTCTGCCGACGACGGCCACCGCGTAGCCCGGCGCGATGCGACCCCGGCGCGGAGAATCGGCCCGCGCCTGCTCCCGTACCATCAGCCAGTCGGTGGCCTCCAGAAACTCGATAGACCCGGGCTCATCCGCCAGCGGCTGGGCGAGCACCAACGCAGCAAGCATGAGGAGCATGACTAGCCCTCGGCCCCGCAGCTCAAAAAGGGCGATGCAGCCTGCCAATCCGCGTCAGGGTAGTAGGCAAACACTGGAGCCCCGCCCTTGATCGCGTCGATGAGCTCCGCAGAGACCGCCTTGTCGACCGCCGGACAGCCCCAGCTACGCCCGAGCCAGCCGTGCTTCTCGATGAAGCCCTCGGTGGCGTAGGAGGCCCCGTGAATCACAATCGCCCGCGCGCGCGCCCTGTCGTTGATGCCCGCTTCAAGTCCATCGAGACGCAGTGAGTAGCCGTGCTTGCCGTGGTAGGTCTCGGCCGTCTTGAACAGTCCAAGGCTGGTCTGATGGCTGTCGGGTTGGTTGCTGAATGCCGTAGCGACGAGCCCCCCCGTGCCCTGGCCGTGAGCGACGTGTTCGCGGAACAGGACCTGGTGCGAGCTCAGGTCAATGACCCACAAGCGCTCTTCCGTCGATGGGCGGGAGTAGTCGATGATGGCGACGACTGTGGGGGCCTCCGAAGACAACTCCCCCGCAGCATGCGCACAGCGCACGCTGGTGAGCGCCGCACTCAACACCGCGGCATCCATGTCGGGAACGGCTACGCTCAGCGATGCGTTGACGTTCTCAGCTTCGGCGAACGGTGTCGTTCGTGGACTGTCGTCGGCCAGCCCCGAGGGCGCCGCTAGGGTTCCGCACAGCAAGAGGGCGCCGACGCGAAAGTGCGCCACGATGGCGTTGGAGGTCTGGTTCATGGCCAGAATGTAGTGCGCAAACCCAGCCCCGTCCGTGTCATTCACGCTTCGCTCGCCAGTCGCCGGGCGTGAGTGCCGTACTGCGCTAAGACCCGCGTTCTGCCTCTGCCCTGGATTTCAGCGCCGCCGCATGGGCCTCGATCCCCGCTCGCACATCTGCGAGCGGCACCGCCATCGACAGCCAACCCGAAAAGCTCTCCGTCGTCTCGTAGCGACACTTCCCGGGCGAAAGCTCCACGAGAGTCTGGGAGCGATTGGCCTTGATCATCGAGAGAAGACGCCCACGACCGTTGTACCGGTAGGTGAATGCGGCGCGGCCCGATGTCGGCGGCTGCCACTCGGTGACCACCTCTTTGGCGCGGGCCTTCCGGCCGCTGGGGAACACCACATTCAGCGTGATGTGGCTCCCGACATAGGCGTCCCCTTCGACACCCACGACGAAGGGGTTCCACTCACCGTAGCGAGGGAAGTCCGCCAAGACCTCCCAGACCCGCTCGATCGGAGCATTGATCTCGACCGCCTGATGGACGGAACGCCTAGGCACTGGCGGCAGCGCTCTGGTAGCTCGCCCGGGGCACCAAGTTGAACTCGGCGCGGACCTCGGCGAGCGAGCGGTCGAGCATCGACTCCCACCGCGGTCCAATCAGACAACGAGCGGTCCGGCCGCGGTCGTAGCCCTCGACGAGGTTGTCGAAGAACGGCCGAAGCTGGTCGTTATCGACCACCGCGGCGTGGAGCACCACGGTTGCGCAAAGAAGGCCCATGAACCCGCCGGCCATCAATCCCCCTTCCTCGTGATGGGTCAGGTACTGGGCCAAGTAGAAGCCGACAATGCCCATCTCGCCGGCATCGGTGGCGTCGTAGTCGGTGAGGGCGTGAATGATGTCGTGGATCTGGTACAGGCGCGCACGCACGAACTCGTCCTCGCGAGAGGTGTCGATGTCGGGAAAGAACTCGGGATCGAGGTCCCAGTCCTTGAGGTGCTTGCCGTACGCGTGCCCCAGCGATCCCACAGGCATCGCGAGCAGCTGTTTACGGGTGAAGCGCGGTGGAACCCAGCGGTCTTCGAGCAACTGCTGCGTTGGCTCATCGGCGAGAAGGCCGGCGATGTAGCGCGCGGTGTCCTCCGGAGTCGCAAGGGCCGTGCCGTGGCGCTCCATCCGAAGCACCGCGTCGGCGTGGGGCTTGCGGACGTTGGAGACAAAGGCTCCGAGGAAGCCGAGGATGTGTCGCGTCTTTCGAGCTGCGGTGATCGGATTCATGCGGTCTCCTGAAGGGCCTTCGGAGTGGACTGAAATGCTGCGACCCACTCGCGGAAGGCGGCGACGTCCGCGTCCGGAGCGGTGGTGGTCTCAAAGGGGTAGGTGTCGACCCAGAGGCGAGCGTCTCTGGCGATGTCGCGCTTGAACATCGCCACGATGAAGTGGTGCGCAGCGGACTGGAGCACGCGCCCCCCCAGACGGCCGACCCGTCCGTGCACGCGCGCACAGACACCGAGGTAGACGCGTGTGGTGTTCTCATCGACAGGGACGGGCAACACGAGGTGTCGCGTGTGGTAGCGCTCGCCGGCAGACCAGGTCTCGGTGTGCTGGTACCCGAGACCGTGAGCCTCGCTCGTGAATCTCGCAGGGACGTTGTTCACCGGCGCAGGAAGGCCCGTGTCCCAGTCGAACAGCACCTCGATCGAGAGCTTGTGCTCCTCGAAGGTGGGCCGCTTCTTGTAGGTGATGTTGCGGTAGTCGTGGATGGTCTCGAAGTGAGCTCCGTCTACGAGGTCTTGCATGATCAGCTCGGGCTGCGTCTCGAGCTCGACGACTCGAAAGCTCATCGGGCTCCAACCCTGCTCGTCGAGCGCTGGAAGGTCAAAGCGGGGCGCTTCTCCGGCGGGGTCGTACCAAGCGAAGATCATGCCCGAGTGCACCCGAGCGGGCAGCGCCTTCAACCGCTGGTGGAGCGCGCAGCCTTTGCGCTCACCACGCCCGTCGGCGTCGAATTGGTATCCGTGGAGCGAGCACTGAAGTCTGTCGCCGACAACCACCCCCGTTCGGTCGAGACGCCCACCCAGGTGCTGACAGCGATTCTCGGTCACGTGCACCGAGTGTTCGGTGCGGTAGACGACCCAGTCTTCGCCCGCGAACCGAAAGCCCTTCACCTTGCCGACACCGAGCTCGGCGAGCGGCATCACGGCGTACCATCCAAAGTGCACACTCATGCGACCTCCGAGCTCTGCGTCTGAAGACTTGGGTAGAACTGGCGGGCCCAGCGTCGATACGGACCAATCGGACCATCGCCCCGAGCCAGAACGGGCCGCTCCAAGTAGACGCGCTCCTTCCAGATCGGAATGTCCTGGTTTGCATCCCGAGCGAGTAGCCAGAGCGTCGCCCGCGACACGATGGAGCGCTGCAGCCGTCCGAGTGGGCCGTCCGGAGCCGCGGCCCCAAGGCGAAGCTCGATCTCGCCATTCTCGACGGGAACCGGGAGTACAAACAGCCGCACCCGCGAGCCGAGCTTGGGGATGTGGACCTCGACGAGCGAGTAGCCAAGGCCAAACACGCGCGCGGTGAACTCGACGTTCCACGCCGCAGGTCCAAGGTGGTGGATGAAGCGGTACCGAGCGGTCATCTCTGGTCCATCCGTCTGCAGGCGCTCCGTCATCTCCACTCCGGAAAAGCCGTGCACAGTGGCGAAGTGACCGAGATCGACGCTGTTTTCGGTGGTGTCTTGCGGGTGCCCCTTGAACCGGAAGCACTTGAGCCGCGGCAATCCCCAGCCCTGCTGATCGTGCTCGGGAACTTCCCAGCTCGGCGCCCGCCCCTCATCGTCCCACCAGACGAGGATCAGGCCGTTGCGCTCCCGAACCTCGAGCATGCGGACTCGGGCCTGGCGCGGCACCGGCCCATCGTAGGGCGTGTCAACGCACTTGCCGTCGCCGTCGAAAGCGAAGTGATGGAAGGGACACTGCAGGTACTCCCCGCACACGGTCCCGCGCCCGAGGTTTGCCCCCAGATGCGGACACGTCGCGAAGCTCGCCCGCACCCGGCCACTTTCGGTGCGGTACAGGGCGATCGATTCCCCGAACAGCCGCCGGGACTGCACGTCACCACGCTTCAAATCACCCGCAGCACAGGCTGCGAACCACCCCGTTGGGCGCTCAGGCAAACGCAAAACCACCTCTCACAACGGCCTTCTATGCCCTCGGGCGGTCTCACTGACACGTGAGCAACCAAATGCGGCAGACTCCCAAAGCCCACCACGACTACATCGAGACCGTTCGGCTCGGCGATAACGCGGGTTGTCAGCGGACGGTCCGCGGCGTTCTGCATGCCAAGAGTCGAGCGTCACGCGCACTCGCGTTGCCAAAACGACACAAGCCCACAGGGAGGCCTGGCTCTAGGCCTGGCCGAGTTTCGCCTGGATCAGCCCCTCGATGCTTCCGAAGCTCTTGCTCCTCCCGTCGCGGCTGTAGTCGCCGTACTTGACTCGAGCGTTGGGGTCGTCACCGCGGGTGCGCGACCCACCTCCGCTCGCACCGAGCGTACGGCTACCGCTTCCCATGTAGAACTCGATGTGAGAGATGCCCGACCGACCCCGGTAGAAGACGAGGTCACCGCGACGGGGACTCCCGGCAGTGGGCACGCGATTGCGAATGCCCGAGGCCGTGTCATCACCCCAGTTCACCAAGCCGGTTTCCTGCCGCAAGACGTAGAGCACAAAGCCGCTGCAGTCGAAGGTCGAGGGGCCGTCACCACCCCAGTAGTACGGGGTTCCAAGGTGAGACTCGGCGGCGGCGATGACGGCATCGCGAAGGTTGTCGTAGGCCTCGTTGCCGGCAAAGGCCCCTCCGCCAGCGCCACCCTCGGTGTCCTCGGCCAGGTCTTTGCTCGACGCATCGTTGATCTTGGCAGCCGTGCGCGGCCCAACCAACCCGTCGACGCCAAGCCCGTTCGCCGACTGAAAGCGCCGCACCGCGTTGTCCGTTCCCGCACCAAAGACGCCATCCACAGTGAGCTCAGCGCCCCTACCGTTGAGCGCGGTCTGCAGTGCAGAGACCATCGCGCCGCGACTGTTGAACGACAGCTCCGGGTCGCCCGTCAGCGCCGCACCGTTCGAAGGCGATGGACTCGCGACCTCACCGCTGTGGGTCGGGCTGTTCAGGCGACCTGCGGTCTGGGGTCCCACCACTCCGTCTGCGGCAATCCCCGCGGCTCGCTGGAAGTTCAGCACCCCCGCCTCGGTCCGCGGGCCGAAGGAGGCATCGGTGGCGAGTCGCTGACCGTGCGCATTCAGCAGAGACTGAAGGGCGCGAACCTGCCAGCCCGTGCTGCCCCGTCGAAGCGCCGGGCGACCGGTGACGTTTCCCTTTCCGCCGTGCCGGTGAATGGTGGCCTTGCCTCCGCTCGCGGCCTCAAGGTCCGGAGCCGCCCCCTGAAAACCGGACTCCGCCCAGGCTCGGAACTGAGTGCCAGCAGCATCCGCCTTGGCCTCGCCCGCATCCTGCTCGGTGTCGAGCATCGTCTCGCCAGAGCCACCGCCAGCGAGCGCGTGGGCCACCTCATGGGCAATGACCTCCATCGAGGTCCCATCCACAGGAGACTCCGAGATGCCACCGCCGAAGCTCATCGCGCTGCCTTCGCAGCTCGCGTCGGCGCCAATGGCTTCGTTCTCCTCCTGCGCCCAGTCCGCAGAGACCGAGCTCAAGCTCTGCCCAAAAGAGGCCTCGAGCGCCAAGTTCAGCAACGGGCTGTCGAAGGGTCCGGAGGATGTTGCCTGGTCCGGGAGTTGCTCCTGAGCCAGCGAGTTGTCCGTCGCGTCAGCCTTCCGGCTCGTGTCTTGCGCACGCACGTCTAGGGTTGGCGCAGCGCGCCGCTGGGTCTTCATAGGAGGCTCCAGATCCGCTGAGGAGTGCGGAAGAGAGGGGCCGACAGAGGCCGGCACTGTCCTAAAATGCAACAGCCATGCCACCGATGGCGGCTGCCCCTAGAACCCTGTCCCCATGGCCCTTTCTCTCTGCATCGCGGTGGCTCGGCCGACGACGGCAGCGAGCGATGGCGACATTAATCCCGCACCACCTGGGCGAAGCCTATCCCTATGTGCGCTGGGCTTCAGCCCGCCGACGGACCAGATCGAGCAGCTCGGACGGTGGACGACGCGACTCCCCTTCTCTTTGCTGGACCGCTTCGCCGAGAAGCTCGGCCAGGGCGTTGGCATCCTCTTCCTCGACATTCTTCATCGAGATCACATGCTTCACTTTCGGGCCAACTAGACGAAGCGTCTGCTCTGAGAGCTCGACGCTCTGAAGCTCGGACAGTCTGGCCGTGAACTGCTGGACCCGAACGCCGGCGTAGAACGCCTCAACGTGGACTTCATGCAGCTCCAAACGCACTTCGATGCGCCGCAGCGTCGCTGAGAAGCCCGCCCAGCCCAACACCGCTGGCAACGCCCCGACGAGGATGAAGATCGGCCCAAGAAAGCCGAAGGCGGGCTCAGACAGACTGGGGGTGAAGTACACCCCGAGGAACGCCGCTCCGATGCTCAAGAACAGGGTTCCGTAGGCCGCAAAGCCGCCCATTAGCCACTGACCTTCGCCCGTATGAACCGTGGCACCCACGGTGTCGAGATCGGAGACAACTTCCATGCCCGAAGGATAGCGTGTGCTGACTCCGCGGACCTAAGGTTGATTCAGCATCGCACCGAGTCGCAGAACGATGGCGCGCGGGGCCAAGGGCGCCAAGAACGCGCCGACCCGGTTCGCAAGTCCGTGCACCCGTACGACCTTGCCGCTCCGCATCGCCGCGAGCGCATCGGCAGCCACATCTGCGCTCGAAGCGACCGCACCCTTGGTGAACAGGCGATTCTTATCGTTTCCGGCGACCTGGCCGAACTCGGAGGCCGTGGCCCCAGGACAATGGACGGTCGCCGTGACTCCGGTGCCGCGAAGCTCGAAGGCTAGCCCCTCGGTGAAGCAGAGCACGAAGGCCTTGGTCGCGAAGTAGGTCGACATGAAAGGCCCGGGCTGAAACGCCGCCGTCGAGGCGATGTTGAGGATCTGGCCACGTCCGCGCTCCACCATTGGGGGCAGTAAGCGGCGGGTGAGGTCGGTCAGCGCAACCGCATTCAGCTCGACCTGAAGCACCTCGCCGTCGGCGTCAAGCTCCCAGAATCGCCCAGTGCTTCCAAAGCCCGCGTTGTTGACGAGCAACTCCACGAAGGTACCGTCCGATGACAAACGCTCTACGAGGGACCGACGGCTGTTCGCGTCGGTCAGGTCGACCGCTTCCACCCGATGGGTACCCGAGAGTTCATCGGCCAGCGCCTGAAGGCGGTCGCGACGCCGAGCTACCAACACCAGGTCGTGGGTCGCGGCGAGCTGACGGGCGATTTCCTCTCCGATTCCGGCAGAGGCTCCGGTCACGAGGGCAATGGGTCGGGCCATGATTCCTCCGCCCGCGGCATATCCAGAAGGCATCGACTCGACACCTTGCACCGAGCATAGTGAGCCCTCACCCGCTGGAGTTCCGTTGCCCGTCCTCACCACCGAACGCCTCGTGCTCCGGCCCCTCTCCTTCGACGACGCGCCGAGCTTGTTCCCCGCATTCGCCGAGGACACGAACATGCGCTTCTGGTCCCGTGGACCCCTGCCCAACATTGCCGAACTACGCGGCTACATGCACCACAACGTCGAGGGCGAGGGCGTTCAGTGCTTCGCCATCGACCGCGCCGAGGCTCCAAACGACGCCGTCGGCTGGGTTGCGCTCATCGACCGCAAGAGCGGAGAAGCCGAGATGGGCTTCATCCTGCGCCCAGACGCCCAGGGGCACGGCTTCGCCCGTGAGGCGGCGACCCGGGTTCTCGCCCATGCCCTCGACACCCGTGAAATCCGCCGGGTCTTCGCAGACGTGGACCCCGAGAATGCGGCGTCCATCGCGGTGATCGAGGCACTCGGCATGGTCTACGAAGGCCACCTCCGCGCGACCTGGGAGACCCACATCGGCGTGCGCGACAGCCTGATCTATGCGGCCATCCGGCTACCAGGCATGACTGGCGTCAACGAGTAGGCCCGCCAAGGCCTCACCCTCGAGTGCGACCACGTCCTCGCCTTGCACCGACACCGGCCCCACCAGCTCGACGGTCCGCGCAAACAGGGCCTCGCGTTCAGGCACGCCAACCCGCTCGATCAGGTGCACGAGCGTGAGGGTGTCCCTTGGACGCGCCAGCGCCAACAGCTCGTCGAGGGCTTCGGAGTCCTTGGACTCATCGGCCGCGCGCATCGCCAAGGTCGCAAGGTCTGGGTGGGCATCTATAAAGGCCGGTACGGCTGGCCCAGCCGGTCCCCGAGTACGTGTCCACGCCCCCTCTGGTACCAACACGTTGTGCAGAGGATGCTCCACGGCGACCTTTCCGTCGGTGACCTCGATGCGTCCGTGCCCGCTCGACTCGACCTCGAGGGTGTAGGCACACCCGAGGTCGACGACATCTCCCCCCGGCGTCTCGATGACCAAGACCCGTGGTGGAGCGTTCACGGCGACCTCTACCGAGCCGCGCGCAAGCTCGAGCCGGTGCTCCTCGGCCGTGGACGAAACCAGACGCACTGCGGACTCGGCCGAGACCTCCATGAAGCCCAGATCCGCTACCGTGACCCGGGCTGCGTCGTCTTCATCGGTGGTGAGCCAGTCGCCGCCTTGGAGGACCTGATCAGCCTCGACGGGCTCCTTGTTGCAGCTCGGCTCCCCCGTAGTGGCCTCGATTCCCCACGCCGTGTTCGACGCGATCGGCGTGACCTCGACCGGAGCTTCGATCTCAGCCGAAGGCATCCACCGCAACGCAAATAGCGCTGCGGCCGCCAGCAAGAGCGCCACGCCAAGGGCTGGACCGATCCACGAGCGCTGCGGCGCTGTCTTCGTCACGTCGGGGGGCTCCCCCTGGAACGCGAGGCCCGACAAGGCATCGGCAATCCGCTTGTCCTCGGGGCTTGGTGTCCCCGAACCATCCCAAAGCCAGTCGTCCTTCATGAGGCCTCCGGGGTCAGGCGCTCGCGCAGCAGCTTCATGCCGCGGGTCAGGTTCACGCGCACACTTCCGTGGGTCATGCCCGTGCGCTCGGCGATCTCTGGACCCGTAAAGCCCTCGATCAACCGCAGTGAGAGAGTCTCGGCGTAGGTCTCGGGCAGATCCGCGAGATGCCGCAAGATCAGTTGCGCCTCGGCGGTCGGGCGGGGACGGTCCGGGAGCACATCGGGCAAGGGTTCCGTCTCGCGCCGCTTGCGAAGCAGGTCCACTGCCCGGTTTCGGGCCAACTGACAGAGCCATGGCCCCACGCGGTCCGGATCTCGCAGGCCCCCAAGCTTCTGCCATGCAGTCAGGAACACCTCCTGCACAGCCTCCTCTGCGAGCGGCCATGGAAGCCGGGCCACCAAGATGCCGTGAACCACACGGCAGTGGCGCTGGTACAACGCATCGAACGCCGCACGCTCGCCCGACGCCGCAGCGCAGGCGAGTTCTCGGTCCGTGGGTGGTGGTGAGACCACTGCGCGCAAGACGTGGAACATGCTCCTCCGCACACTAGACGAGGTGGCGAACCAAACTGTTAGCGAAGCCGGTCATTTTCGGTAAACGGCCGTTCTTCCTCTAGAACTGACCACAAGAAACTTCGACTTCGTCGCTAACAACTCTCGGGAGACACCCGTCTTGAAAGTCCAGCCCCGGCAAAAGCCGTCACCCGGCTGGATTCAAGGAGCCCCCATGAAAGCGCGTCCACTCTTGATCGCCACCGCCCTGTTCTGCAGCACATCGGCCCGCGCCGAGCCCCCTCTCGAGGTGTGCACGGTCGTGACCAACACCAAGAGCCCGATGATGGACGAAGCCCCCTGTGTCGCAGACGAGGCACCCCTGCTCGAGCCAGCCGAAGAAGACGTCGAGGAAGTCGAAGAGAGCGAGGAGCCCCTGGAAGAC
>JAGSGY010000057.1 GCA_023954855.1 Pseudomonadota bacterium
CAGGCGGTGAGAGCGAGCAGCGAGAGAGCGAGAACGGTACGCAAGGAGCCTCCAAATGACCCCGCCCCCTATCTATGGAGGAGACGGCGGGCAACCCAATGCCCGTGGGACGGCTTGTAGCCACCATCGAAGGATGCGGGTTCGTGGCACACACAGGGGGCGATGGCGGGATAGACAGCTGTCTTGCCGGAGGCACGATGAATCGATTTCATGAACAGGTGATGGGCGTCTACTTCGACGATCTCGACTCCTTTCACATCCTCCACAACGCCCGCTACCTGCTGCTCTTCGAGCGGACCCTCGGCGCGTTCTGGATGGAGGTGTTTCAGGGTGGATTCAACGACGAGGAAGACCGCTTCCACTTCGTGCGCGCCAATCACATCGAGTACATCGAGCCTGTGGGCGGCGTCGGTCGAGTGCGCGTGCGCGTCTGGGTCGAGAAGCTCGGCCGCACCTCGCTGACCTTCGGCTTTCGAGTCATGCCGATGGACCAGGACACCGATCACGCCACCGGTTCCCGAACCGTCGTGCGTGTGAATCCTGAGAGCAAGAGGCCGGTTCCCTGGAGTGACTCGTTCCGTACCCAGCTCGCCCCTTGGCTGGGCACCGAGGCATAGACATGCTTTCCCTTCTTCTCGTAGCTGCGTTGGCCCAAGAGCCGGTTTCCGTCGAGGCTGTCGAGCCGTCGACCGAGTCATCTACCGAGACGGCTGAGCCCGAGGTTCCCGAAGGCTGGACCCGACTTGAGGTCGAGACGGTTCCTGCGGTCGAAGTGGTTGAGCCCGAGGTCGAGACGCCCGCTGGAGAGCCTGCACCCGAAGAGGCTTCCTCCGATCGGGAAATCATTGTCTGGGGTGAGGGAGCCATCCGCCACGCTCGCGAGGCCATCGTCCGCTCCGTCGAGGACATGGGCTACAAGACGCTCCGCCGGAAGAAGGACGGAACGGTGGTGCTCAAGGCGCCCGCAACCTGGCAGGGCCGGCTGCGTATCAAGGACGGCATGATGGACTTCGGTCGTCCGGCTGTGGCGCTGTGGCTGCACAAGCCCGAAGAAGAGAGCTCCTACGACTCAACGCGGGTGCTCGAGGGCAAGGACATGCAGGACAGCACGGGCCTTCGCTTCGTCGTTCTGCCGTCCGGGCGTCGACTCGCGGCCGTCCACGAGCGGGTTCTCGAGGGATCTCGCGACGAGGTGCTCTACTACCGCGACGTGGTGCAGCGGACGGCGTCGGAGGAGGTGCTATTTGCGATTCCCCAGCGCCTCGATGCGCTCTGGGCAGACGGCACACCGCTCGACCAGGCTCCCGATGCGCTCCAGAGCTTCGAGGACCGGCGCGCGCACGTGCTCGCATTCTGGGCGTCGCGCGCCGAGACCTCGGAGGGTGAGCGCGTGTGCGAGGCCATCGAGGCCTGGCTCGAGGCCACCGTTCAAGAGAGCGACCATCCGCTGACGGCCGATGAGATTTCCACGGCTGAAGAGGCTGCAGGTCGGTCTCTCGGACTCTAGCTAGCCTGACGCATCAGGGCGCTTCCGCGGCGGACCAGCTCCCGCGCGATGTGGATGGACAGCATCTCGCACTGGCTTCCGGCCAGACGGGGGCGCACCGCCTCGAGTTCGGTGAGGAGTTCGCTGGCTGCGGTGACCGAGCGCACGCGCGGCAGCTCTTCGCGAGCGTGTGCGAGAAGTGCGAGCGCTTCGAGGTGCTCGGGAATGGCCCGCATGCGGCGCAGGTGGTCGTCCGAGAAGAGCCACGGCTCGTATTGGTAGTCGTCCTGCAGCTCTTGGTAGGCCTGAACGGCCTTGATGCCGGCCATGCGCGGGTCCGGGATGCGTCGAAGCAGAACCTCAAGCTCACCGAGGGCGACCTCGATGGGGTTCCTGGGATCGACTCCCGCCTTGTGAAAGGTGAACTCTGTCAACCGGCACCTCAAGACCCCGAAGGGCCTCCTGATTGTAGAGGCGAAATCTGCCAATTTGTCATCTCATGGCGGAGATCCGCACGGATACACGCTGATCGCAGCGTGGCGCCTCGCGTCTGATTTGCCACTTTCGGGGCGGGTCCTGGGCTAGGCGCGGTTCGCGCGCCTGTGGGGTTGGCGTCTCATCCGTCTGGGCGCGTCGACGAACCGAAGACCTGGTGCATGTCCAAAACCGACAATTTTGTGGCCAGCGTCACGAGCGATGGCCTGGAGGAGTCCCCGTTAGGCGTGGATGAGGGCCTCAGACCGATTCCTACATTTGAGTGGGCCTGCGCTCTTCTACCTACATTTCGGTTGGGGTTCGTCGAGGGGAGTTGGGCTGGACCTGCGGGATGCGGGGCTTGAGTGTCTGGGCAGTGTTCGGCACGGTGTGTGCAATGGGCTCGAGCACCCCCCCCCCAGTGATGCCCGACTGCGACGAACGCCGCCGGGACTGCCGTTGTGCACCACGCTCATCCCGAGGGATCATGTCCAGCTTCGCTCTTCGTTCCGTCACCTTGCTGCTCCTCTCTGCTCCGGCCTGGGCGGTGGATGTGCCCTGCGCCCCGGAGTGCGGCGAGGCTGCCGATGAGGCGGTCGAGAAGGCACCGGCGTCGGCCTGGCTTCGCTTCGACACCGACGGTCTGGGTACCCAGCTCTGGGTCGGTGCCACCCACGCGCTTGGCCCTGTGGCGGTGGCGAGCGACATCTACCTGGCGGGCACATACGCCGAGCTCGATGTCGGCGTTGCCCTGTCGGCGGGCTCGGTGTCGGTCACGCCGATGCTGGGCTTCGGCTTCGACTTCGACCCCAAGGTCCAGTCGGCGGCTGCACTGGTTCCGCAGCTCTACACCATTGCCTCGGCAGGGCCGGTCTACTTTGAGTCGTGGATTCAGGTCTTCGTCTCGAGTCCATTCGCGGGAACTGACTCGCTCTACACCCGCGACTTCATGCTGTTCGGTGTCGGTGAGCATGTGCAGCTGGGGCCGCAGGCAGAGTTCACCCTCGGACTCGGCGACGGGGCCATCAGCTCCTTGCCCGTCGGCGGTCGCGTCAACCTCGCGTACGGCGAGCGCAACACCCTCGGGCTGTTCCTCGCGCACGATGTCGTCGCCGAGGGAACGGGGGGAGTCACGGGTCGGGCGACCTTCGTTCGGACGTTCTGACCTAGGCGATTGGCCGGCTGTGGCTACCTTCTTTGGAAGGAGGAAGGGTGGCCCGGCAGAAGAATCCCCGCGGTGACGTTGAGGAGTCGGTGGAGCTCGATGGGCACCGGTTCAAGCTCGAGACGTGGGGTGGCCGAAACCGTGCGGCCATCGCGGTCGTCGCGGTGATGCTGCCTCTGTTCCTACTGATCCAGCTCACCACCGACGCCGACATGCCGTTCTGGATGTTCGCCCTGATCGGCGTCTGGGTCGGACTTCCTTCGGCCTACGAGCTGGTCGTTCAAGAGCGCGGCCTCCGCATTGGGACGACCGAGAACGCGCTTGGCCGCTTGACCCGGCTCTTTGCCGCGGACCCCTTGGCTGACCTACGCGGGCGCTACCAAAGCGGTGACGGCGTGATGATTCCCTGGGAGGCCATCGATGCGGTCGAGGCCAGCGGACCGAGCCCCAACCAGCGCAGGCTTGACTTGGTGGTGAGAGGGGTACCCGTGAGTCTCGCGTTCGCCATCCGCAACTCGCACATGCAGAGCTTCGGCCGCATGTTCGAGCAAGTGAAGCAACGCAGCGCTCGGTCGCTTCCGGCAGAGGTCCCAGATGAGGTTCTTCGCTTGCGGGGCCAGGCTCAGGTCGTTGAGCGCTAGGCTTCGCTACTCGACCGTTGCCTCGCCGGTCCAGACGGCCGTTCCGCCCACTCCGTCGGTCGCGACGGCGTAGAGCCGGACCAGCGACGGCTCGTCGGGGGCGTACCACCGCATTTCCGCTTGTCCGTTCAAGAAGGCGAAGGCCGTCAGTCCAAAGCCGCCGCCCGTGGTGAGCCCCATGACCTCGACCACAGACTCGTCTTCGTCGTCCTCGACCGACACCTCGAAGGTGAGCTCTTCGCCTGCGCTCGAAGTGAAGTCGCCGTCGACGGTGAGGGTGGGGTTGGCATTGCGGTTCTCGGCGTCGCGCGTCGACACCATCAGGCTCTTCGCGCCCAGGGTCACGCCGGTGAGAGGAAGCTCAGCCACCCAGTCTGTCGGTGTGGCCATGAGCTCTTCGATCGCGTCGGTCGGCGCTTCGGCAGCGAGTGCATCGCCGAGTGCATCGAGCTGGGGACACGCGCCGGGCTCGCAGGCAAGAACCCAGAGGGGTGAGGGGATGGGCTCATCGCTTGCGAAGGCCGCCCACGCGGGGTTCACGGTCAGATCGGCGACGAAGTGGCCGTCGACCAGTTCGCCGACGGCGAGGCGGCCGGCGAGGGGAGAACCGGCCTCCACACATGAGGTCTCGTCTGCGGGAGTGCAGGCCCAGACCGCCACGGTGGCGCCGGCGCCCAGAGGGTCGGCGAGCAGGACGTCGACGCTCGTCGTCTCGCCGGGAAGTACCTCTGGCGGCTCAGCGACGGCTGCGATGATGCGGAGCTCGTCGACGAGCGTGTCTTCACTGGGTCCCGGGCTGCAGGCCGCGAGTAGGGCGATGATGGGAAGCAGGCGCATTACCATTCTCCTCGCAGGCCAAAGGCCGGTAGCGGAGGCAGACCACTGATTGGCGCTTCCTCAGAGTAGTCGGAGTTCCAGGACATGACCTCGACGTTCTGCGCTCCGGTGATGTTCTGGAAGTCGAGGTAGGCGGTGAGGGTCCAGCGATCGAAGACCCAGTCCTTATCGACGCGGGCATCGACTTGGTAGAAGGCTGGCAGGCGCGCGCTGTCGGTGGCGCCGTAGACCGGTACGAAGCGTCCCTCGTCGAGGAGCTGGAAGCGGTTGACCACCGGGGTGTAGGGGTTGCCGGACCCGTAGCGAACGCGGGCACCGAGCCGCCACTTCTTGGGCAGCTGGTACGAGCCGAGCGCGTTGAGCACGATCGGCTGGTCGAAGGCGAAGAGCTTGGACTCTTGCCCAGGACGCTTCGTGCGCACGGAGCGTGACGTCGTGGCGCTGATCCATCCGACTGCGCGCTCGGTCTCGAGCTTGAGCTGGGCCTCGACGCCGACGATGGTTCCGACGCCGTCGTTGGCGTAGGGGTCGGTGTCGAAGGGGCCGATCGGAGGTGGCCCGGTGAAGAACTCAAAGCGGTCTTCACGGCCGACGACCAGGTTGGTCAGCCGGTTTGCATAGGCCACGGTCTCGAGGGAGAGCGCGGGGCCCAGGTCCTGCTCTGCGCCGACCGAGAACTGCAGGCTCGACTCGGGGGACAGCCGCGTTCCTTCGTCTGCGGCCGTCAAGATCTGGCGGAGCTCCGGGAACTGCGAGTAGCGCCCGGCGCTCGCCTTGATCAGCGTGCTCGGCGTGATCTCGGCGGTTGCGGCGAGGCGGGGGTCTACGGCGACGGCGTTGTAGCCGGCACCGCTGAAGAAGGGGTCGATGCGCAGGCCGGGGGTCACCGTGACGGGGCCGCGCTTGATCGAGGCTTCGGCGTAAGGGGAGGGCGAGAGCCACAGGGTGTCGCCGCGCTCGGGCTCGTAGGGGAAGGCCGGGACGTCGAAGACGAAGCGCTCGTAGCGGGCCAGCCAGTCGATGCCGAAGCGCCAGCCGATGCGCTCTTCGCTCGGCAGGCGGTAGAACTCGTGGCGCCAAGCGATGTCGAGGTTCTTCTCGAAGGCCTCTCCAGCAGGGGCGACCTTGAAGATGTTCGCGTCGGGGCCCATCAAGAAGGCCGCTTCGCTGCGCCACCCATCGCCGAGCTCTTCAGTCCAGCGCACGCGCGCCTTAAGGAAGCTGGTGATGAGGGCAATCTGGACTTCGTCGGGGTCGGCTTCCATGCCGCCGACGACTTTGAAGCGGTCGTCGCTCGCGAAGACCATGGCATCGAGCATGCCGCGCTCGGTCTTGTGCTGAACGCGGATCTGTCCGTCGTAGTAGCGAGGTGCCTGAACGGCCGCGGCGCCGTTGTTCAGCAGGGGATTGAGCACCGCATCGATGTACGAGCGCCGGCCCGCGAAGGTGAGTGCGGTCTTGTCGCTGACGCGCTGCTCGACGAAGGCGGTGGCCTGGTACACATCGACCGACGCGTAGCCGTTTGAGCGCTCGGGCAGCTCACGGGTGGCCCGCAGATCGACCACGCCGCCGAGGGTGCGGCCGTAGCGCACGCCGTAGTTGCCCGGCAGGAACGAGACCTCGTCGAGGAGGTCGCCGGCGAGCACCGTGGAGAGGCCCGAGAAGTGAAAGACGATCGGTACGCTGACGCCGTCGACCGCGTAGCCCGAGTCCTCGGGTGCGGTGCCACGAATCAAGAGCTGCCCGATGTTCAGGGGCGGGCGGGCGACGCCGGGGAGGTTCTGCACAACGCGCACGACGTCGCCGTTGGTGCCCGGCAGGTAGCGAATCTCGTCGGCCGAGAGCACGCGCTCGGTGACCTCGGGTGCCGTGCGCTCGCCGAAGACCTCGATGACCTCGGCGGAGTCGGACTGCCACGGCCTGGAGTTGTTGCCGAAGATCGCAATCTCCGCGACCTTGCCGCCGCTGACGTCGAAGGGCACGAGCTCGGGGTCGAAGCCAGCGGCCTCGAAGACTGCCGTCCACTCGCCATCGGCGAGGTCGACGAGGGAAAACCGCCCGTCCGCATCGGTCGTGGCGGCTCGACGCTCACCGTTGGGGCCAGTGAAGCGGAGCGCGATGTCGCCGAGCGGCTCGCGGGTACCGGCGCGCCGCAGTCGGCCTTCTGCCGAGAGGACGGGGGCCGCCTGGGCCTCGAAGACGTAGCGGTAGAGGATGGTCGCCCGCACCGCCTTGCCGCGCTCGTTCGTCGCGGGGTCAAAGACGAAGGCGAGCACCGCGTCGATCGCCGCCCGGTCAAAGGCCTCACCGGCGGACTCGACGACCTCGGCCTCGAGCACCATGCCGGTCTCATCCACCACCAGCTGCACCAACACCGCGGCTTCCTCGCCGCTGTCGAGGGCGTCGGCCGGGTACACCGCCGGTGCCGTCTGCACGAGCACGGGGAGCGTCGGCTCCGCGAGCGCGGTGGCCATGCTGAGGATGAGGGTTGCTAGGAAGGTCATTCGGCCTCTCTTGCATGTAGTCTAAGAGGCCTTTGCGTACCGTGCAAGGGTTTTGTATATGGTTTGCACGATGTTTGTTAGAGGTTGTGGCGCAGGATGGCTCTGGCCCCGCTCGGAGCCGGGACTACAGGTGGGGGTAGAGCTGATCCAGTGAATCGCAAAACATCGCGCCATCCGGTGCTTTGGCGCGCATCGGGATGCCGGGTCCGCCCATCGCCAGCAGCGTCCCCGATGGGAGCATCGCCACGAGATCGCGTGCGTGAGCCGCGAGATCCTTGCCCGCAGTCGGCATGACCACAGACTGACAGACGGTCTGGGCCTGGGTAGTCTTCGCGATCTGGGCCACGTCCTCGCTCGGGAGGTTGGCGCCCACGTAGGTGACCGAGCAGCCGTGAAGCGCCAGCTTCACCGCGACGGCGAGCAGCCCGTTCTCGTGGTGGTCCCCTGGAAATCCAGCCGCGACCACGTGATGACCGCCCGGTCGATCGAGGGCGGTGAGCATCGCGAGCATCTGGCCGCGGCAGTACGCCGAGACATTGTGCTCTTCCGCGACGCTCGCTTCTCCGGACTCCCACAGGTCGCCGATCCAGATCAGCAGCGGCATGTACACCCGGTCCACCCGTTCTGCGAAGCTCACCGAGACCAAGCGGGCCTGAAGGGTGTGCACACGCTGCGCATCAAACTGGCGAAGGGCCGCCCCGAGTTCGTCTCGGACCCAGTCGAGGCCGTGCGCATCGGGCTTCGCGGGTCCACCCTCGTTACGCAAGATC
The DNA here is from genome assembly GCA_023954855.1 of Pseudomonadota bacterium. Classification (GTDB taxonomy): domain Bacteria; phylum Myxococcota_A; class UBA796; order UBA796; genus M1803. Next base: position 7,878 of record JAGSGY010000057.1, read on the forward strand.
TCGGCGACTTCGCCGATGCGGTGGCCGGAGGCCAGCAACTCCTGCACGCGCTGAAGCAGCTGCACGTCGGAGGGCGAGTAGTAGCGGTAACCGTTGGCAGCGCGAACCGGCGCGATTATGCCGTGGCGACGTTCCCAGGAGATTAGCGTCTGCCGGGAGATACCGGTGAGCTCGGCGACCCGCTTGACCCGAAGATGAGTGGACTGTGCGATCTTCATGCATCGCCTTTGTACCCTCTTTGCCGCCGTTGTTCATCTCCGGGCTAGTCCTTCGCGATGGGCTCGAGGACCTGGATGCGGTTCTGCAAGTACACGGCGACCCAGATCGTGCCGGGGAAGGGCTCGTCATCGGCCTGGGCAGTGACGTCCAGCGGCCAGGCTCCGATGGCGCGGGTCAGTACGCGCGAAGTGCCGTCTGGGTGCACGTCCCAGAGCTCGCCTGAGAACGAGACGGTGAGCAGGTGTCCCTTCAGCGCGCCCCCCATCGACTCGCTGGTGTACTCGGTCAGGCCGTTGGTCGACGAGCCGAACTGGGCGATGCTCGACGGCTTGGCAGCTTGGTATATGCACTGCCGCGGGTCCGTCTGTCCGCGGACAGGGTTGGCGTGCCCTCCGTAGGTGCCGGGCTCGATGCGGTGCAGCGTGTCCGGGGCGGTCTCTCCGCCTTCGTCGGGTCGATGCGAGCAGTCTGTCGGCGAGCCTCCCCAGGTTCGGTTCGGGCCGTTGTCGGTCGCGTAGACCTGGCCGGCTTCGCTCACCACCAGGTCGTAGGGGTTGCGAAAGCCCGGCGCATACACCGAGGCCCCGGCGTCGAGAGCGGTGAGGTCCACTGAGAGGATGGCGGCTGAGAGTGCGGTCTCGCGCTGCATCGAGAAGCTCTTCGAGGGGGCTCCTTGGTTCGTGCTGCCGCCCTGGGCGATCAACAGGCGGTCGCCGAGTCGGGCGATTCCGTGCGGCCCGTGGTCCTCCGCGGAGCGGGGCAGGCCGGTGACCAAGTCCTCGCGAGTCCAGCCCTGGTCGGACTTGGTGAGCCGCGAGAGCACGCCGGATTCGGGGTCAATGCCGAGTGGGGTGCCGCCCTTGTCGCCGAGGCGCGGATCGCTGGAGGTGGCGTAGATCACGGGCTGATCGGCCGTGCCTTCCACCAAGATGCCGGTCACGAGGCGGGTCTTTAGGTCGGGCCGAGCCGTGCCATCGTCGTCGCGATTGGGGATGGCCTGAAGGGTCGGGATCGTCTCGACCGCGGACACCGTGTAGCGGCCGGGACCCAGTCGCTCGATGCTCAGAGCCTGCACAGCGCCGTCGAGCTGCGCGACGTACAGCCGGCCGTCTGGACCAAAGTCGAGCGAGGTGGGCTTGTCGATCTCGGTGAGCCGGCTGTGCACGAACCGTATCGGAGTGCCTTCGATCTCGGCATGCTGGATCCCGGCAGGTACGGGGGCCGCGAGAGCGAGCTGGGCCAGGAACAAGAACACCGTGCCTCCTGCTGTCGAAGCATAGGGCAAACCCACCACCCAAGTGCGACCGTCCCTAGCGGCTGCGCAGGGCCTGGTCTTGCTCGCGGGCAGCGCCGAGCACTCGTGGAAAGGGGAGGTCGCCCGCCACTGCGAGCAGCGCAGCGTGCATCTGGTAGGCGCAGCGCGCGGCGGGCATGCGGCCAACGGCCGTCGCGAGCCCGGGGCAGAGGACGGTCTCGATGGCGTCGGCCCCGCTACCGTTGTGGGCCTCGGCTGCGAGGAGGGCTGCGCGAAAGGCGAGGTAGGCGTTGGCGCTGCCGGACACGTCGAGGGGAACCCGCATGGTGGGCGCGGAGATCAGCCAGGGAATCGCGGTGTTCTCGGTCGGCACCACCGTAGCGAGCCCAACCAGCAGCTCACCGTGAAAGTCGGCTTGAATCTTCTGCTGCAAGCGCTCCGAGAGGTCCCAGCCGAAGTGTCGGGAGTAGACGAGGTCGATGCCTCCATCCATGAAGCCGAACGAGTTCGCTGGACTCACGATCGCGTCGCAGGCCACATCGAAGATGTCGCCCTGGCTGATCGTGACGTCGGCGCGAGACCCGAGCTGTGCCTGCCAGGCGTCGACCACTTCGGCGCTGCGGTCGCGGAGATGAATGTGCATGGTGGCTCCTCTTTGATGTCTATCGCATCTAAGGTGGTGGTGGAGCCTTCCAACAGAAGAACGCTCGACTCGGATGAGTACGTCAAGGAGAGTTGACGTGTCGGATTGCCGGGTTGGCAATCGCTCATTTCGCCGGCCTCTCCATAAGGATGCGGTGGAAGCTGGCGGGCTGGGGGCCGTCACCCGCTGCCCGAGACGCATGCAGCCCTGGATCTGGGGACCGGGTTGCGGCCATGCTTGTCCCAGGAGAGTCCAATGCGCACCCGTTCCATCTGGTTGGCCCTGTTGCTTCTTCCCGCCTGCACCTACTCGGCTGCGGTCAAGCGAGGCGACGCCGCACTTGCGGCGCAGGACTTCGACAAGGCTCGGCTCGCGTACGAGTTTGCCTACGACACCAAGGCCAAAGACGCCGCACAGCAGGGACTCGAACGCGCCACGGCTGGATGGGTGACGGCGAAGCTCAGCGACGCCGGTGCAGCGGCCTCTGCCGGTGATCACGAAGGCGCGGACCGCCTGCTCCGGGAGGTCGCCTTGCTCGAGCCCGAGGCCCAAAGCCTGTCGGACGCACGCGTCGAGGCCCAGGGCAAGCTCGTCGCGGCACTCAACGGAAAGATGAAGGCGCTCGATGACGATGTTGCGGGCACGTACGCTTTCGCGGTGTCGGCCAAGCGCATCTACCCCGGAATTCCCGAGACCAACGATGCCGTTGACCTGGTTCGCGATCGCGTCGAAGCGGATGCGCGTGGTCAGCTCGAGGAGAAGTCCTTCGCCGAGGCGCGCGAAACCGCCACGCTGATCATCGATGTGGAGCCGGGCTACGCGAGCCGTGGACAGGCGCTGGTCGATGAGATCACCGAGGCCTGGGCCGACGATCTGGTCGCGCAGGCGAACAAAGCGGAGCGCAACGAGCCCGGTTTGTCGGCCGTGCTCTACGCGCGTGCCTACGAGCTCCTCGAGCGTCCCGAGGACCTGGAGAGCAGTCGGTCTGCGTGGGACGGTGCGGCTGAAGAGGGCACCCTCGCTGTGTTCGTCGAACACGGCGGAAGTGGTGGACGCCCGATTCGCATGCGCAAGGCCATCGCGGCTGCAGCCCAGGAGTCAGAGGGTGTGGTCCGCGGCTTCTCGAGCCGGTGGGCCCTCAAGGCCAAGGTGTTCGCACCCGAGACCCGCTGTCGCGAGAGCAAAGAGAAGGAAGGTCTGACCAAGGACTACATCTCCGGGCAGGTCGAGGTCTCCAACCCCGAGCACGAGGCTCAGTCCGAGGTGGCCAAGACGGCGAGCGACGTACTGGATGCGGCGCAGACCAAGCTCGACGAGGTGCAGCCGAAGGCCGAGGCGGCGAACGAGGAGCTCGCGCGTATCGAGAAGGATCTGGCCGGTCAGAACGCCGAAGTGACGGCCACGACCTCACTGCTTGCCCAGACCAAGGGTCAGCACGAATCGTCGATCTCCGAGGTCTCCAAGGTCGAGGCCGAACTGGCGGCGCTACCGGCTGAAGCCGAGCGGTCAAAGGCCACGATTACCGAGAAGCTCGAGACGGTGAAGGGCTACGTCGTGGAGTGGGAAGAGCGCGTCGAGCGCGACACCTCCGCGTTGGCCGAGTTCAAGGCCGCGGTCGAGTCGCTCAACGCTGAGCTCGCAACTGCGAAGCCGAAGGCCGAGACGCTGACCGCGGAGCTCGATGCCGCGACCAAGGCCCTGACCGAGGCCGAGAAGACGCACTCCGAGGCCCAGGCGAAGCTCGGAAACCTCTCTCCGACGTTGATGGAGGATGTGCCCGCGACGCTCGAGTATGACAAGACCACGTGGACGCAGACGTGCACGGCGCGCTCGACGCTGTACTTCGTCGCGCGCTGGGACAATGAACTCGAGAGTCCCACCAAGCTCGAGCTCGTGAAGACGGCGACCGACACGTCCGTGAAGGGACACGAGAAGGCCGAAGTCGCCGAAGATCCCAAGGAGTACCCGAAGTCCGAGCGCGAGCTGACCGAGGAGCTCGATGCCGAGACCATCGAGAAGCTGAACACGCTCGTCGAGACCTACGTGGCCGACTACTTCGCCTCATCGGTTGCCGGTGCGTTTGCCGAGGCCGATACCCATGCGCTGATCAGTATTCTCGCGGGCACCCGCGAGCGGATGGACGCCGAGAGTCGGGCCAAGGTCGCGGCTTACCTCAAGGAGCAGCACGGCCTCGAGAAGCTCGAGATCCTCGACCCGCGCGAGCCCTTGGTCGAAGCAACGCCTGAGGCCGCTCCTGCCGAAGGCGAAGCCGCCGATGGGGAGGCTGCGCCTGCTGAAGGAGATGCAGCCGAGGCCGGGGCGACCGAAGAAGCGGGGGCCGATGACGCAGCTGAAGGCGAGGCGGCAGCCGAGGAGGCACCCGCGGTGAGCAAGCCGGATGCAGAGGCCGAGGAGGCGGCGCCCGCCGAGGCGGAAGCCGGGGGCGATGGTGCGCCGGTCTGGAAGTAGGCTTCGGGGCGAGCTGCGCCTAGCAGCCGCCCTGGTCGCACGTGAAGCTACTCACGCCGTCGTAGCTGAACGTGTCGCCGTCGTCGTCGATGACATCGATGGGGCTGTTGTCGTTCGAGCTGGACGACGCGCCCCAATCGGTATTGGTGCTGCTTAGATCGCCGTTACGCACGTAGGCGCCCGCATCGTCCGCAGAGTTCAGGGTGACCTCGCCGCCGGTGAGGGCCAAGCTTGCTCCCGGGCCGTCGACCACGATGCCTCCGCCGTCGACACCCGAGGCGCCGTTTGCGGTGATGGTGCAGTCGCCGCAGGTCATGGTGCAGTCGCCCTTCACGGCGAGTCCGGCGCCGCGGCGTGAAGCCGTGCCGCCGCTGACGGTCCAGTTCGTTGCGGTGACGTCGTCGCGGAGGGAGGCGTTGCCTCCGTCGTTGGTGGTCGAGGTCGAGCCGGTCGCCGACCCGCCGGTGATGGTGAGCACGCCTGGACCGTACAACCCGCCACCCTCACGCTCGGAGGTGCTGTCCACGACGTCGACGTTGGTGAGGGTGCTGCGGTTTGGGCCACTGCTGTCAGCGGCAATGCCGCCTCCGCGGTCCGCGGTTCCGCTCACCGTCAGCCCCTCGAGGGTGCTGTTGGTCATCCAGACCCCGCCGCCATCGTCGGTGGCGGTATTGGTGGTGACGCCGCTGCGAATGCCGGTCATCGTGGCGGAACTTAGGTAGGCACCGCCGCCGTCAATCGAAGCGCTGTTGTTGCGGATGGTGCTGTCCGTCAGGTTGGCGACGACGCCGGAGCCGAGGACGAGCCCGCCGCCCACCGAAGCGCTGTTGCCCTCGATGATCACATCCACCAGGTCGAGGGCCTGGCCCGACCAGGCGTGAAGACCACCGCCCGCGCGGGCCTCGGGACCTCCGGAGTTTCCATTGCCGCCGGTGAGCGTCAGGCCCTCGAGGGTGAGATCGGCGCTGGTGACGCGGATGACTGCGTCGTCGTCATTCGATCCGTCGAGAGTCGTTCTGCCGGAGCCGTTGAGGGAGCGGATGGCGAGGTCGGTGCCACTCACGTGTGCGACTTCGGTGTAGGTGCCATCGCAGAGCAGGATCTCGGAGTCGGTGCTCGCGGCATCCACGGCAGCTTGCACGCTGTTGTGATTGGTGGTGCCGTCGAGAGTGATGAGCAGATCCTCGTCCGACGTCGTCCATCCGCTGTCGTCGCAGTCGTTGCGCACGCCGTCGCAGATCTCCAGTGCGCCGGGATGCACGTCCGGGTTGCTGTCGTCGCAGTCGTTGGAGGCGATGAACCCGTCGTTGTCGGCGTCTAGATTCGGGTCAGTGTCGGTGTCGGTGTCGGTGTCGGTGTCGGTGTCGGAATCTGTGTCGGTGTCGGTGTCGGTGTCGGTGTCGGTATCCGTGTCGGTGTCGGTATCCGTGTCGGTGTCGGTCTCCGCTTCCGCGAACTCTTCGAGCTCTGCGTCGGTGATGATCTTGCATCCCGATAGAGCAAGCACTGCAACAAGGGTGATCGCAACCCGCATTCGGACTCCCGTGGTTCGAGCAGTGTACTCGGAACGATTGTTCGTCGGGGTCTTCCTCCTGATCCTGGCGCCCAGGTGTTCCTCGCCACGTCTTCCTTCCGGTAGATTCTCGCGGAGTGGCGCCGTGCGAATGCGTCAATCCTCCGCGATGTTGGGACGCAGCGTGCCGCAGTCGGTCGCGGCGGTGGGCGATAGACGAAAGCTTGAGCGGTCATCGCGCGGACGCAGAAGCGGCGTGTTTCGAAGCATCCGGTGGTCTGCGTCGAGGACGAATTGTTCCAGGTGAAGGGTCTCAATGGTTCCCTCGTAGCGACCCGCGTTGTAGGTCCCAGTCAGCACGGCGTGTGAGGACTGCACGACGTCAACGCCGAAGGTGCCAAAGCCTGTGATGTGGAGCATGACTGTCGCCCCGGGTCGGCCATCGTCTTCGTGGTCGAACACACGCGGGTCGTCCGCTGAGAGCGGGAGGCTGCCCTCACCGAACCCAATGCGCGCCACACCGAGGTCGACGCGGAGAGCCTCGTCCTTCACCTCTGCCGTCGCTGTGGTGAGAGGGAGGGCCTCGATAAACGCATCTGGAAGTCGAGTCTCGGCGAGCGGAGCGCGGTCGTGGATCGCCACCGTGCACACCTCGTGGGTCCACGAACCTCCGTCGCTGAGCCAGACGAGAGCGTGGGTCTCGGTCACCGACTTCTGCCAGCCGAGGACGGGTACCTTTGCCTCCGAGGCTGCCTCGAGCTGAAGATGCCAAGTGCCCGCGAACGCAGTGGCCAGCCAGAGCGCGATCATTTCGCCGCTCGCGTGACTGCGGTGGAGGCCAGGAGCTCCTGTGCCGCTTGCCGACCGGACTGCAGGCACAGAGGCACTCCGCCGCCTGGGTGAGCGCTCCCACCGGCCAAGAACAGGCCCTCGATACCCGAGACGCGGTTGGCCGGACGCCGAAACGCCGACATCGCCGAGCTCGAAGCAGCTCCGTAGATCGCCCCCCCGGTGTGTGGATACTGCTGCTCGAGTTCCCGGGGATTGCGCGACCACGCCAGGGTGTCGTCGCGGTCGATTCGGCCCGCCGCCACCAGGCGCTGCCGAGCCGCGCGCGCCCAGTCGCCCGGATCCTCGGCGGGAAGCGCCGGGGCGTTGATCATGGTGAACACGGGTTCGGTGTCCCCCCAAGAGGGTCTCCCGTGCGCACGGCCGAGCGCGCAGGTGTAGACGGCGGGTTCGACCGGTGTACGCCGGCGGTCGAAGAGCTCGGCGAATTCGTTCAGGTAGTTGGGGGGAAATACGACTTCATGGGCCACCCGGTCGTCTCTCTTCTTGGCCTTGAGAATGCCCACCCAGCCCGACGTGCTCTTTGGGGCATCGGTTCGAACGGCCTGTCGCGCCTTCGTGGGAAGTAAGGCCTCGGCGAGATGGGCGACGTCTGCATTACAGACGACTGCACCGGTTGCGTGGGTCTTCCCGGCCACCTGAACCCCAGTGACCGAGCCGTGGCGAATCTCGATGCCCTCGACGGGGTGGTTGAGATGGATCTGCACCCCGAGTTGTTTCGCCGTCCGGGCCAAGGCTTGCGCGAGGGTGTGCATACCGCCGTGGATCCCCCATGCGCCCAGTCCAAGCTCGACCCAGGCGATACAGGCAAGCGTTCCCGGCGCGGTACGCACGTCACTGCCGTTGTAGGTCGCGTAGCGGGCAAGCAGCCAGCGAAGGCGCTCATCTTCTACGTCCTCGCAGATGACGTCCCATAGGGTCCGGTGTGCGTCGATGCGAGACAGCGACCACCACGCGCGGGGGCCGAGGCCCAAGACTCGCCCTGGGGTTGGTGCTGGACCGAGAACGAAGGCATCCGCGGTCGCTTCCCAGATCCGTCGGGCTCGCTCGAGGTGCTTCGCGAACTGTGCAGCGGCTCGCTCTCCGAGGCCGGCGCGGATCGACTCGAGCGTGTCTTCCAGCGCATGGTGCACGTCGATCACGGCGCCATCCGGAAAGTGGTAGCGGAAGGCGGGCTCCGGCCGGACCAGCTGCACTTCCGCGGCCAGTGTGGTTCCGGCGCTCTGGAAGACGCGGTTCGCGATTTCCGGCAGCGTGAGAAGGGTCGGGCCGGTGTCGCAGGCCACGCCGTCGATCACGACTTCGTCGGCCTTGCCGCCCACGCGAGGGCCGGCTTCGAAGACGGTCACGGAGCGCCCGGAAGCGGCGAGCTCGATCGCAGCCGCAAGACCGCCGAAACCGGCGCCGATGATGATGACGTCGCTCATGCTTGGGCTCCTGGTGCGGTGGCAGCGAGCAGACGCGCACCCAAACCACCTGCTGGGCTTGCGTTGGGGCCGACAATGAGGCGAGGCATGCTCTTGGTGCCGTCAAAGAAGGCGTCGAGCTCGACCCGTTGCTCGGCCAGTGCGGTCTCGAGGTTCGCGGGATTCGGTGCGCCGAAGGAGAGGGCGGCGCGCGGCTGGGCCGTCTCCCCCCAGCCGTACTGGACCGCCACGGGGATGACGGTGGCTTGGGTCTTGCGAGCGAGCCAGCCGGCCCCCGGCTTGAGCTCCATGGGGCGTAGGTGGGCTGGACGCTGACGGCCTTGCGGGTAGATCCACACGGCTCGTGTGGGGCCATCGAGCCAGCTCACCGCTCGCTTCAGGCCATGGCGTGCCGCGAGAGGCGAGCTTCGGTCGAGATCGATGGCGCCGAACCACCGCAGAAACGGAACCTTCGCCAGGTTCTCGGCATCGACGAGGAACTGGCTCGTCGCACCCGTCTCGGCGTCGGCGAGCACGGCCAGCGGGCCATCCCACCACGACACGTGGTTGGCGGCGAAGATCACCGGGCCCTCAGCGAGAAGCGCACGCGTCCGCTCGATGCCCGACGCAAACACCCCGTCCAGCTGTCGGCGTGCGGCCCATCTTAGGTATGGACGGCCCAGGGTCAGCGCGAGTGTGGACCTCATGCGGCCTCCCGGTCGGCACGTCGTGGATAGGTGCGGCCTGCCCAGCTCACGCCGATGGAGCGGGTCCGTCGAGCGCTGTCGACGGCGAGGGCCATCAAGCCGAGCACCGCGAAGGGGTGCGAGAGAATCGTGGATGGGTGGTGCCCTCCCCACATCGCGAGAAGCGTGCGCGTGAGCAGGTTGGCGCCTACGCCCACCGCTCCGGCGACGAGGAGGGGCCCTCCTCCGGTCAGCAGGCCCACCGCCAGGAGGACGTACGGCAGAACGAAGGCGATGGCGTAGAGCGCGATGGCCATGAAGAGACGCTCGGGTCGCTCCCCGAGTCCTTCGTACAGGTTCTTCGTGAAGCCCTGCCAGAGTTCGGCCCCCGAGCCGTACATCCGGCAGTGCGCCAAGTCCTGACCATCTGCGAAGACGACGCGCTCGCCGAGCTCCTTGGCCCGTCGGCAGAACGCCATGTCATCGACCACTTCCGCCTTCACGGACTCAAAGCCGCCGATGCGATGGTAGGTCTCGGACCGCATACTGAGCACCTGGCCATTCGCCGCGAGAAAGCGAGGATCTCCACTCGCCCAGACCAGGGGCAACGGAAGCCACGCGGTGTAGGTGAGTGCGAGCAGTGGCATGAGGTGGGCTTCGGTGCGGGTGCCGGTGACTTGCTTCGGAAACACGGTGCTCACCCCTGCTTCGTAGCGCTGAGCCAGGTCGAACAGTCGGGAGATCGCGTCGGGCTGGAGCGTGACATCGGCGTCCACAAACACGAGGCGGTCGCCGCGAGCCGCTCGGGCGAGGTGGTGGCAGTTGTGCGGCTTACCGACCCAGCCGGCGGGAAGGGGAGGGGGACAGATCACCCGCAGGCGTCGGTCCTCCGCAGCGATTCGGGACAAGATCTCGCCGGTGTCATCGGTCGACGCGTCGTCGCCCACGATCACCTCGCCCTCAGCTGGCAATGCTGCGAGTGCTGCCCGAACACAGGCTTCGATGCTCTCCTGTTCGTTTCTTGCGGGGATCAGGATGCTGACCGTCTCCTCAGCCGCGACGCCGGGCCGTCCGCGTGGCCAGAACGCCAAGTTGAAGGCGGTCATGCCCAGCGCGCCCAGAGCGGGAAGGGTGAGTGCGAAGATCATGCGACCCCCAGCAGGCGCGCGATGCGGCCCTGGCGGGGTCCCGCGAACAGCGGCAACCACATCGAGTTTGGGCCCTCGGGCCTGTGCACACACATCGCGATCAGCGGCCGCTGCCAGTCGCGATCAATGCGGTGGGTGTCGCAGACTTCCCCCACACCGGGTGCAGTGCCCAACTCTGTCCCTACTTTGCATAGGGTTCGCTGATAGAACGGGCCGTCGTCCGGGCGGTGCTCGACGTGGACCTGCATCCACCGGTCCTCGGCGACCAGCGAGAGCGTGGGGCGCCAGCGAAGCCCCCAGAGATTGGACCGCTCGGGGGTGGTGACGACCTGGGCCGGACGCGCTTCGCACCGGCCATCCGCATGAATGTCGACGAGCGTGGCCTTGCACTCGCCCTGTGCGTTCCACAGGGCGTAGGCGATTCGAGTGCGATCGCCGACCACAGCACGCGCCCAAGTCCACCGTGCGACCCCGAGGTCCTCCAGGCTTGCGAGCCCCGCGTTCCGGTCGATGTAGGCCGAGCCCTCCCCACTAAAGCTGCGATCGGACATCTCGAGGTTCCAGCGACCGTGCGCGGGTCCACTGAGCGGGCACCACTCGTGCTGGTCGTGATCGAGAGGTGCGGCATCGACGGGTTGTCGAGGCGTGCCCCGTACCTGAAGGGTCCCCTGCAGGCGTCCCCCGGGCCCGTCGAGATCCAGCCTCGCGTCCAGAGAACCATTGGTGAACGCGAGAGTGCTGCGGCCAAACGTCAGCGAGTGTCCGTCGGCGGCAGCTTGATCGGGAGGGAGCTCCTGCAGCAGGTAGTACACGCACACGCCAGCCTCGTAGATCGAGAGCGCGATGGACGGGCGCTCCCCCGCCTCACGAGCCTTTCCCCGGCGAGCCGCGCTCGCGTAGCCGGGCAGAAAGGGCAGCCCCCACGAGGCGATGGCGACCACACCGTTGCCGCGATCGTCAAGGAGATCGACGTACCACCAGCTGAAACCTCCAGGGCTCTGAAGGGCGCCTGGGAGGGGGGTGTCGGATGGATTGGTGATACGAAGCATGTGCAAACCCTTGACGAGCGTTGTACATCCATATACAACGGTTGCACAGGGTTTGCAAATGTCCACTCCGACCACTCACATCGCCATCGACACCGAGGTCCTCATCGCGGGATCCGGTCCCGCTGCGCTCTGCCTCGCGGCGGCTTGTGCGGTGCGTGGGCTTCGCGTGATGGTCGTTTCAGATGCGCCTGAGCAGCCGTTCGAGGCGACCTACGGTGTGTTCGCAGACCAGCTGCCCGCTTCGCTCTCCGCTGCTGTTCAGGCGTCTTGGCCGACGGTGATCTTTCGCAGTGCGCTGGGAGACCGTCGGATCTCGCGTCCCTACGTGCGACTGAACAGCACCACCTTGCACAGCCTTTTGCATGGCGCACTTGCACAGGGTTGCACGGTACGGGCCGGCCGGGTCAGTGTCGTTCGCGAAGAGGCGGACGTGTTCGCGGTCGAGCTGGCTTCCGGCGAGGTCCTACGGGCCCGTCGTGTGATCGACTGCACTGGTCATGCGCGTGCGTTGCACTCGAAGCCGAGTGGCGGACTGGCCCAGCTCGCTCTTGGAGCCACACTCAGCGGCGCGCACGGTCTGACCGAGCCGCTCCTCATGGACTTTGGTGGACCGGAACGCGGCACCTTCCTCTACGCACTTCCCCTGACGAGCACCGAGCTCTTCGTCGAGGAGACCGCGCTCATCACCGAACGCTCGCCCAACTGGACGCGAATGGAATCGGACCTGCGCGCGCGGCTCGACGCCATGGGACTTGTGGGCGAGCTTCACGTGCACGAGCGCTGCGTCATTCCGATGGATGCGTCGCTTCCGGACCTCACCTCGTCAGTGCTCGCGTTTGGAGCCGCGGCGGGCTTGGTTCATCCGGCGACCGGGTACCAGCTTGCGGCGTGTCTTGCCCTGGCAGAGCCCATGGCCGACCGTTTGGCCAACACCCTCGATGACGATGCCGCCTCTGCTGCGGCGTCCGTCTGGGAAGTGCTCTGGCCGTCCGACCGCCTCCGCGTGCGCGGGCTTCGCGTGTTCGGCGCTCGATTCGTCGCCTCGCTTGATCATGCCGATCAGGCCGCCTTCTTCGACGCCTTCTTTCGGATTCCACCCCACCTTGTTCGGGCCTACCTCGGCCACGACACCGGGATGGCCGAGACCTGTGACGCGATGCTTCGCGTCTTCCTAGCGCTGCCTTGGAGGCTTCGGTGGAAGCTCGCCCGCGTCGGCGTCGCCCAGCCCATGCCCATCGTTCGACCCCTTTTCGCTCTCTAGGAGGCCCCTGTGTCGCTTGAACCTCACGTCCGTCTCGTTCCCCCGCTCCCTAGCGCTGATAGCTCCGCCACGGTGGAGCCGATGGAGGCCGTCCATCACCTGATGATTCGCCTGGCTGCCGGGGAAAAGCTCGAACGTTGCGGAGCCATGGTGGTCGAGCATCTCACGACTGGCGGAAAGCGCATTCGCGCCCACCTAGCGATGGCAGCGAGCCAGGCGCTTGGCGGTGAGCCGGGTGCAGCGATCCCCTGGGCAGCGGCCTGCGAGCTCCTGCACAATGCGTCGCTTGTTCACGACGACCTGCAGGACGGTGACCGCATGCGTCGGGGGGCCCCGACCTTGTGGGTTCGCCATGGCGAGGCACAGGCCATCAACGCGGGTGACTTGCTGCTGATGCTCCCGACCCTCGCGCTCGACGAGCTGAAGACGGACGATGGCGTGCGCTGGGGACTCTCGAGGGCGCTTGCACGCTTCGCAGCCGACACGGTTCGCGGACAGAGCCTCGAGATGAGCCTGCTCGATAGCCGGCGCTTTACCTGGGCCGACTACATGCGCGCGGTTCAGGGCAAGACCGCCGGCTTCTTTGCACTCCCCATCTTTGGCGCAGCCCTGCTCGCCGGACGGACGCGGGCCCAGGCGACCGCGCTCGCGGACGAGTTTGGTCGAATCGGCTCGATCTTCCAGATTCAAGACGACGTCATCGATCTCTACGGGGAAAAGGGACGTGGTGCCGTGGGCGCGGACATCCGCGAGGGCAAGGTGTCGGCTCTGGTGGTGGAGCACATGCGGCTGTACCCCGAAGAGTCCGAGTGGCTCTACGAGGTGCTGGCGACGCCGCGCGAGGAGACCTCGGATGAAATGGTGGCGGAAGTGATTCGCCGCTTCCGTGACGGCGGCGCCCTCGAGGAAGTCCTCGACCGCATCTACTCCCTCGCCTCTGAGACCTACCGGTCGAGCCTGTTGCTCGACGAACCCGGCCTGCGGGTCGTGGCCATGAACACCCTCGAGAAGGTTCTCGCTGGCGTTCGACTCTTGGAACCCTCTCTCCCCATCGACGAGACCGTCGGAAGGAACGCATAATGACCAAGCCCATTGTGATTATTGGTGCCGGATTCGGCGGACTCTCTGCAGCGATTCGTCTGCGCGCACGCGGCTGGCCGGTCGTGGTGCTCGAGGCGGGCGACCAGGCCGGCGGTCGGGGTCGCGTGTTCGAGCGTGACGGACACAGCTTCGATGCCGGTCCTACGGTCATCACTGCGCCGTACCTGATCGAGGAGTTGTTCAACCTCTTGGGCCGCAACCTCGACGACTACGTCGATCTCGTGCCGGTGGACCCCTTCTACCGCGTCCGATTCCACGACGGAGGGCACTTCGACTACACCCAGGACGAAGAGCGGCTGCTGCCGCAAATCAAGGACATCAACCCGCGCGATGTCGACGGCTACCTGGCCATGGCCGAGCACAGCAAGCGCATCTTCGAGATTGGCTACGAGCAGCTCGCGCACGTGCCATTCGACAGCGTCATGGACATGATTCGCGTGGCGCCGCACATGATGCGCCTCGGAAACTACAAGAGCGTGTACAGCATGGTGGCGTCCTACATCAAGGACGAGCGCCTGCGTCAGGTCTTCACCTTTCAGCCGCTGCTGATTGGCGGAAACCCGTTCACCGCGAGCTCCATCTACCTGCTGATTCACTGGCTCGAGCGCAAGTGGGGCGTGTGGTTCCCGAAGGGAGGAACGCACGCGCTGGTGAAGGCGATGGTGCAGGTCCTCGCCGAGGTCGACGTGCCCGTGCACATGAACTCCCCCGTGGAGGAAATTCTCGTCTCGAATGGCAAGGCCACTGGCGTTCGCCTTGAGAATGGCGAGGTCATCGAGGCCAGCCATGTGGTGAGCAACGCGGATCCGAGCTTCACCTACGGTCAGCTGATCAAGTCCGAGCACCGCAGCAAGCACAGCGACCGCCGGGTCAAGAACGTGCGGCAGTCCATGGGGCTCTTCGTCGGCTACTTCGGTGCCGAGGGCGACTACAACGACGATGTCATGCACCACGAAATCTTGCTCGGACCTCGGTACAAGGGGCTTCTGAACGACATCTTCAACCGTCGGGTCCTAACGGACGACTTCAGCCTATACCTGCATCAGCCGACCCGTACCGACCCGTCGCTCGCACCGGAGGGCAAGTCCAGCTTCTACGTGTTGTCGCCGGTTCCGAACCAGAAGTCGGGCATCGACTGGGACCAGGAGGGCGAGGCCTACTTCGACCGAATTCTCGAGCACCTCGAGGGCCGCCTCATGCCAGGCCTTCGCGACCGGATCACGACGAAGTTCCATGTGACGCCGCGCTACTTCGAAGAGGAGCTGCGCACGCCCGACGGCGCCGGCTTTGGCCCCGAGCCGACGCTCACGCAGTCGGCGTGGTTCCGCTACCACAACCGCTCCGAGGATGTGGAGGGCTTGTTCTTCGTCGGCGCAGGAACTCACCCTGGCGCCGGTGTACCCGGTGTGATCAGTAGTGCGAAGGTGCTCGATCGCGTCGTTCCGGACCCCAAGTTGGCCATTCCACTTCCGAGCCAGGTGCTTGGACGGGTGGCGAAATGAGCTCGTTACCAGCGATAACCGCCAGAGAGGTGCTCGCCCAAGGATCTCGAAGTTTCGGCTTTGCGGCGCGCTTTCTGACCGCGGATCAGTGGGACGATGCGGCGGCGGTGTACGCCTTCTGTCGCATGGTCGATGACGTCGCCGACGACGAGACGGTGCCGGTGTCGGTTCGACGCGCGTCGCTGGCGATGATCCGGTCCGAGGTTCGTGGGGCCAGCGTGGCCCGGCCGGAGGTTGGGGGGCTTCTCGAGGTGGAGCGTCGTTGCGCGCTCGACCGGCAGGCCGCGCTCGCTCTGATCGATGGCTGCGAGTCAGACCTCGGCGTGGTGCGCGTTCAGAATGACGCCCAGCTTCTCGGGTACTGCTACCGCGTCGCCTCCACGGTGGGGCTGATGATGTGCGGTGTGCTGTCCGTGTATGACCGCGATGCCAAAGCCTTTGCCATTGACCTCGGCATTGCCATGCAGCTCACGAACATCTGCCGTGATGTTCTCGAGGATGCGGCGAATGGTCGGGTCTATCTACCTGAGAGTCGCCTGAGGGCAGTGGGCGTGGCCCCGGACGCGCTCTGTAGCGGCCAGGCCAGTGAAGTCGCCGTTGCAAAGGTTGTTCTCGACCTGCTTGATCTCGCCGACACCTACTACGCTTCGGCTCTTCATGGGATGCGGTATCTGCCCATTCGGGCGAGATTCGCCATCATCGTGGCGTCGCGGGTGTATCGGCGCATCGGGCTCGTCCTGAGAAGACGGGGAGGAAATGCCCTGCTGGGACGTGCGGTGGTGCCCTTCTCTGGAAAGGTCATCGAGGCGTGCTGGGCGGTGGGGTCCTTCCTTCGACCCTCTGTGCTCGGCATCGGGCCAGGGCAGAGGCACGACGCTCGCTTGCACGCCGATCTTCAGGGCCTTCCCGGGGCCCATCGTGCGACGGGAATCACGGACGGGTCGCGAGGCCAGTTTCGGGCCGTCTTCTCTACGCATCAAACCTGAGGCTCCGCATGTACTGGATCAAGACTGTGTCGGAGATGACCGGAATTCCGAAGAACACGCTGATTGCGTGGGAGAGGCGGTATGGACTCCTAAAGCCCGAGCGTTCTCCATCTGGGTACAGGGTGTACAGCGCTGAGGACCTCGAGGTGCTCGAGCGCGTGAAGGAGCTGATGAAGGCGGGCTACCGCATCTCCCAGGCTGCCGAGATGGTGCAGCGGGCTCCGCCCGGCCGGCAGGGGACGCAGCCGGAGATAGCGCCGGAGGGGCTCGACGGGCTTCGCGGCGCTCTGCTTGTAGCGTTGCTGGACTTCGACCGTCATGCCGCAGACCGGCTGGTTCGGACGGTGGTGACGCTTCCGTATGAGGCCCAACTCGACGAGCTCTATCTACCGGTGTTGCAAGAGACTGGGCACCGCTGGGAGGCGGGCGAGGTGACGACCGTACAGGAGCACTTCGTATCGGCGTGGTGTCGCGAGCAGATCTTGGTCATGGCCCGCAGCCTCGAGTCGGGGGGGCCGCGAGCACCGCTCGCCATTTGTGCGACCCCCGCCGGCGAACACCACGAGTTTGGCTTGCTCGGCGCCGCCTTTCGTCTCGCGAATCGCGGCTATCGGCTGGTGTACTTGGGAGCGGATGTACCCACGGACCAACTCCTGGACCTCATTCGGGCGCGGAAACCGGCCCTCGTGGCCATCTCGGTGGTGATCGAGCGTGAAGGCTTTGACCTGCCGCTCTACGCCGAGCAGCTCTTGGAGGCGCTCGAGCCGGATGGTCGGCTCCTCGTCGGTGGGAGGGCCTCGCAGAAGTGGAGGGCCAAGTCGTCTGGGCGCGTGTCCTACGGGGCGGGCCTGGAAGCCGCGGATGCCGTTGGCACCCCATTCGGGCGCTAGTTCACGATCGGCCTGTGTGATTGCGCCCAGCCTTGTGTTGCCGTGCTGACAGAACGGCGTTCTAACCCGGACTATCGTGTGTGCTGATCTTGGCCCCTTCCTTGCAGATTGGACTGCGAGGAGGTGCGATGAAGGAACTGCTCGTGCTGGGCGCCGGAACGGGTGGCTCGCTGATGGCGAACAAGATGGCGCGGATGCTGCCCGCCGACTGGCGTGTCACGGTCGTCGACCAAGATGACAAGCACATCTACCAGCCGGGTCTACTCTTCGTGCCCTTCGGCGACTTGAGGCCCGACGAGCTTGTTCGTCCGCGCATGAACCTCATCAGCTCGGATGTGCGTCGCATCATCCAGCCCATCGATCGCATTGACCCCGAAGCCAAGACGGTGGCTCTCGGCGACGGCACCAAGCTGACCTGGGACATCCTCGTGGTCGCGACGGGCGCTCAGATCCGCCCGGACCAGACCACCGGGATGACGGGGCAGTTCTGGCGGAAGGACCTGCACGAGTTCTACTCGCTCGAGGGCTCCACCGCCTTGGCGCAGCGCCTCGAGCGCTTCGAAGGGGGGCGGCTCGTCGTCAACTTGGCGGACATGCCGATTAAGTGCCCAGTCGCACCTCTGGAGTTCACCTTCCTGGCGGATGCCTGGCTCAAGAAGCAGGGCCTGCGTGACAAGACAGAGCTCGTGTTCGTGACCCCGCTCGATGGCGCGTTCACCAAGCCGACAGCCGCTCGTGCGCTGGGCGGCATGCTCGAGAATCGCAACATCTCGGCGGTGACGAACTTCGCGTTGTCTGACATCGATGCAGACCGTCGGGTGGCGCGTTCCTACGACGGCCGCGAGGTCGACTTCGACCTGATGGTGACGGTGCCGCTCCACGGTGGCGCTACCCCAATCCGGGCGAGCGGCCTCGGCGATGATCTCGGCTTCTTGCCGACCCACAAGCACACGCTCCAGAGTCGCGACTACCCGCACATCTTCGCCCTCGGGGACGCCACCGACCTTCCCATCTCCAAGGCCGGGGCGGTGGCCCACTTCCAGGGCGATGTCCTGCCCGACAACATCCTTCGGTACATCGATGGGCGGCCTCTCTGGCCTGGGTACGACGGGCACGCGAACTGCTTCATCGAGACGGGCCACAACAAGGCCATGCTCATTGACTTCAACTACGACACCGAGCCGCTTCCGGGACGCTTCCCGCTGCCTGGAATCGGGCCGTTCTCGCTGCTCGCCGAGAGTGAGATCAACCACCTCGGAAAGCTCGCGTTCAAGTGGGCCTATTGGAACGTCCTGGTCAAGGGCGACGAGTTGCCGCTGGACCACCGCATGCTGATGTACGGCAAGAGGAGCGGCTGATGGACATCGACCAGATCGCAAGGCTCGAAGCCATCGACAAGAAGCTCGACTACATCGTCGAGCGCCAGCAGTACACCGAGGACTTCATCCGCGAGATGACGCCGGTGGGCCGTGAGGCCATCACGGCGCTCGCCGCTCGTTTGGCGGTGTGGGAGGAGCGAGGGCTCTTCGCCATCGGTACCGAGCTGCTTGGCCTCGTCGACAAGCTCGCGGACCACTACGGCCCCGAGGATGTGCGCGAGCTGTCCGGTAGTGTCGTCGCGATTCTCGACACCGTGCGCAACGTGACTCAGCCCGATGTGCTCGAGTTCGCGAACGAGGCCACCGACGTGCTCCACGACGCCGACAAGGTCAAGCCGGTCGGTCCGATGGGAGCGGCGGCCGCTGTGCGCGACGTCGAGGTCCAGCGTGGGCTCGGGGTGGCGCTCGAGATCTTGCGGCATCTCGGCAGGAGCCATGGGAACGGCCAGAAGCCACAGGTGCGAAGGCCCACTACAAGCGCAGGCGACACTGTAAGCTCATCTTCGAAGACGTCCCCCGAGCCGACGAAGTGCCCTCCGACCGAGGTCGTGGTCTGGGAAGGGCATCGCTTCACCGCGGATGGCTTCCTGCTCGACACTGCGGTGTGGGACGACGCGCTAGCCATCAAGATGGCGGCCGGCCTGGGCATCGATCTGACCGACGACCACTGGGCCGTCGTGCGCTGGGCCCGGCAGGACTACCTGACGACCGGTGCGAGCCCCAACGTACGGCGTATGGCCTCGGGCTCCGGCGTCGGTATTCGCCAGATGTACGCCCTTTTCCCGAAGACCCCTGGCAAGGCGGCCGCAATGGTCGCCGGCATTCCAAAGCCCGCGGGCTGTGTGTAGGAGGCTCCTTTGTCATTCCCTTTCTCGAACCCGCGCATGCCCTCGGACAACGCCGAGGACCAGGCCCCAGGAACCCGCAAGATCGCCCTGATCTGTGCCAAGGGAGGGCTCGATGAGTGCCTGCCGGTACTGATCATGGCCAATGCGGCGCGCATGACCGGCATCGAGTGCAGCGTCTTCTTCACCTTCTACGGTCTCGACGTCGTCACTGAGTCACGGGTGGACCACCTGCACGTGAACTTCCTCGGCAATCCCATGAGTCCCATGCCGAACATGGTCGCGGGACTTCCGGGAATGGAGGCGGTGGGCACCGGCTTTATGCAGCGCAAGATGGATGAGCTCGACATTCCGCGGCCGCGCGAGATGGTTCAGATGCTGCACGAGTCCGGCTGTGATCTATACGGCTGTGAGCTGGCGATGAAGATGTTCGACCGCACCAAGGAAGACTTGCTTCCCGTGGTCCAGGACGTGATCACCGCGACCGACTTCTTCGAGCGGACCGCCGGAGCGGACATCATCTTCGTCTAGCGCTTGCGCACCATCATGCGCAGGCCGTGCTTGGGTCGCAGTGTGACGCTCGGCTCAATCTCGACCTTGAAGCCGCTCACCGTCTCGACGCTGACATCCTGAAGCACGCGTGCGAGCACGATCATCGCTTCGAGCCTGGCGAAGCGGTCACCGATGCACTTGCGGCTTCCCGCGCTGAACGGGAGGAAGGCGTACTTGTGTCGCTGCTTGACGCGCTCGGGCAGGAATCGGTCGGGGTCGAAGGCCTCGGGATTGCGCCAGAAGTCTGGATGTCGATGGGTGCCATACGGTGTAAGGTAGACGAAGGTATTCGCCGGAACGTGGAATCCGCCGAGCTCGTCAGCTTCTGCGGTCTGCCGACCCACAATCCACACAGGCGGCAGCAGTCGCATCGATTCGTCGAGCACTCGACCCGTCAACTCGAGCGCGGCAAGGTCTTCCATGCCCGGGGTGCGACCGCCCAACACGCTGTCGAGTTCTTCGGCGACGCGCTTCGCCCATACAGGGTGCAGTGCGAGTAGATGCAGGGTCCAGGTGAGCGCGTTGCCCGTGGTCTCATGTCCGGCGGCGAGCATCGTGACCAGCTGGTCGCGAAGCTCCTGGTCGCTCATGCCACCGCCTTCGTCGTCGCTTGCGTCGAGAAGCATCGAGAGCAGGTCGGGTCGGGGATTGGCGTCTGCCCGGCGGTCGGCGACGATGCGAAACACGACCTCGTCGAGCTCGCGTAGGGCTCGCCACAGCTCGCGGTTTCGCTTGGTCGGCAGCGTGCGTGCCCCGGGGAGCAGGTTGTTGAGGAGCTCGGTGAAGCGGTGCATGGCGGTGTCGACCGAGCGGCCGACGATGGCGGTCTCGTGGGCCAGCTCTGACGAGAAGAACGAACGGCAGGCAATCTCAAGGGTCACCGTCATCATCTCGTGGCCCATGTCGAGCTCTGCGGGGCCCGAGCTCGTCTGCGCCAGCCAGCGCTCGGAGAGAGACTCTGCGCTCTTCTGCATCTCGACGGTAAACCCCTGCAGACACTTACGGTGAAAGGCGGGGTTGACGATGCGCCGCTGGCGCTTCCAGGTGGCGCCTTGTGCGGTCACCAGGCCATTGCCGATCAGGTCGGCGAGCAAGTCGTAGCCACGCGTGTCTTTGGTGAAGTTGCCCGCGTTGCGAAGCAACACGTGCTCCACGTGGTCGGGATGCTGCGCGAGCCAGATGTCGACGGGCCCTAGTCGGACAATCCCGAGGTCACCGCACTCGCGGCGGGTGCGCAGAAACAGGTGCAGGGGGTCCTTGGCCATCTCGCCGAGGTGGCCGAGGGGCCGGCGAGTGGGCAGGCGCGTGGGAAGGGCTGTCGACGCTTCGGCGGGTGCGGTGATGGCGGTCATGTCGGAGCTTCCCTTTTGTGAGCGATGACTCGTAATGTAGTGTGAGTTACTACTCACATTCCACTCGCGTTTTCAGGAGCGCTCATGGCCGGCCACGAACCGCGCAAACAGCCGAAGCAGGCCCGGGCCCGTGCGACCGTTGACGCCATTGTGCAGGCCACCGCTCGCGTTTTGGTCGAGGATGGGTACGACTCCCTCTCCACCAATCGGGTCGCGAAGCGGGCCGGCGTGAGCATTGGCTCGCTGTACCAGTACTTCCCGGACAAGGAGTCCTTGGTGCTTGCGGTCGCCGAGAAGCACGGGGAGGCGATTCTCGCGGACCTCAGAGCTCGCCTAGAGAGCGTCGCAGGGCTTCCCCTCGACCAGGCCCTGGAGTCGACCATTCGCGCGTTTATCGATGTGCATCTGGTCGACCCGGAGCTGCATCGCGTCATCCACTTCGACGCCCACACCCTCACTCGAGCCCGCGTGCGGCAAGGGGCACTCACCGCGCAGCGCATGGTTCATGCGGCGCTGGTCGAGCGGCAAGACACGCTGTTGATTCGCGATGCGGACGCCGCGGCCCATGTGGTGGTGTGCACGGTCGAGGCGGTGGCGAACTCGCTCTTGGTGGGCCCAGTTGGCGCCGATAGCGAGGCCGTGGTTCGTGAGACCTGCGACCTCGTGCTTCGCTACCTCGGGCTGAGTGCGGCGGAGGACTAGGCGTGTGGGGGAATGGCGAGCTGCACTCTTGCGCCGCCGCCCTTGGCATTCTTTGCTTCGATGGTGCCCCCGCAGTCGGCGATGACTCGGCGGACCATGCCGAGGCCCAGCCCGTGTCCGGCTTCGGCACCTTCGGCCTGAAAGCCCGAGTCGAAGACGCGGCCCAGGGACTGCTCGGGAATGCCCGGGCCCCTGTCGCGGACGGCTAGGGTGACGCGCTTCGTGGTGGCTTTCACCGTGACGTCGATGTCCTTTCCGGCAGGGCCGTACTTCAAGGCGTTGGTGAGCAGGTTGACCGTGGCGCGGAGCAGATCTTGCTGCCGTGCGAGCACGATGCAGGAGCCAGTCGTCTTCAGGTTGAAGTGCTTGTCTTCGGCCGCGGCCTCGATGGCGAGCATGCCGACGGCTTGTGCGGCGAGCTCGGCCAGGTCGACGGGTGCCATCGCGGCGGGTTCGGGGGCCAGCGCCTCGGTCACCTGGGCGACCAGGGCCTTCGTCGCGGTCTCGATGAGGTCGACCATCGGCTTCTGCGCTTCGGAGGGGCCGAGTTCGGTGAGCAACTCCGCGGCGCCGAGCACCGCACTCAGCACGCTTCGGACGTCGTGTGCGAGCTCGTGTCCCTCGCGCACCCGCTGGGCTTGCTCGCCGAGCATGCGGGCATTCCCGACGGCCACGGCAGCGTGCGCGGCCAAACTCCGCAGCACCCAGGCCTGCTCTCCGAGCGCGTTGTTCGCGACGTTGCGGGCATCGGCGTAGAGCACGCCCACGACCTCGTTGCCGAGGAGCATTGGTACGCAGAGCACGCTGGTGACGCCGAGTCCGAGGATGCTTGCGGAGGAGGCGCCCTCGGCCAGTGCAATGTCTTCGACCAGGACCTCGTCGCGCTCGGCGATGACCTGGGCGATGATCGGGTCCGAGATGGGACGCGCGAGCAGGGGATGCTGGGCCACGACGACAGGCTCTCCGTCCTGGACCATGAGCACAACGGCCCGATCGACATCGAGCAGATCTTCGACGGCTCGGGCCACCATTCCGAACAACTGCTCGGGGTCGCGCTGCTGGGATAGCGCGAGGGTCATCGCCAGCAAGCGGGGGTGGGCGTCACGTGGACCCGCCGGCTCGTCGGCTCCGCGCGGTGCTTTTGCTTCTCGTGCGCGTAGGGCTCGGTGCTCGGCGGCCACGGCACTCGCTGCACGCTTCGCTTCTCGGGACACCTTCTTGAGGGCACGCTGCGCAACGGCGGGCCGCCCTTCGACCAGTGCGGTACGCGCGACTGCGTGCGCGTGGGCGAGCTTGACGTTGGCGCTTCGCACGTTGTCGAGAAGGCTCTCGGCTTCGGCCAGCAGCGAGGCGCGTCGACGCTTGGCGCTGAACTCCGCGGCGAGCAGCAGACCTCGAACCGCGTCGTCCGTGCGGCCGGCGCGCTTGCATCGGCGAGCGAGGGACTGGGCTCGGCCGGCGATGCCCGGTGGTGGAGATCTCTCGGCCTCGCAATAGAGCACGAGGATCTGGGCCGGCCACCGCTTGTCGTCGTCACTCGCGGAGATCGCTTTCTGGAGCAGATCTTTAGACAGCCTCTCGGCTTCACGGCGCTTGCCCTCGGCGTGGAGGGTCCACGCATAGTCCAAGGTCAGTGGCGGCTCAAGCTCGTTCATGAAGCGGCATGCTAGTCGAAGTTTCGGCGGTTTGCTGACAGGCGTTTGGGATTTTTGTCGTCATGCCGATCTGGCATGGATGCGGCCCTAGAAGCGCCTTTCCAGTTAGGGGCTCCCCCCAAAGAGGTGTGTGACGTCCTTTCAGTCCCTCGGCTTGCCTGACTCTCTTCTTCGCTCGGTGCAGACACAGGGCTGGACGGCCCCGACCGCCATCCAGACCGCCGCCATTCCCTTGGTGGCGAAGGGCTTCGACGTGGCCGCCGAGGCGCAGACCGGTTCCGGGAAGACCGGGGCCTTTGTCTTGCCCATTCTGAGCACGGTGCCGGAGGACCTGGCCGCACCCCATCGACCGCAGACCCTAGTATTGGCACCGACTCGCGAGCTCGCGCTTCAGGTGGCGTCGGTTTTCAAGAGTCTGTCCCTTCACCTGCCGGTCGTCCCGCGAGTGCTCGCCGTCATTGGAGGGGAGTCGATCGACGATCAGCGCGCCGTGCTGAAGGATGGCGTCGAGGTGGTCGTGGCGACACCGGGACGCTTGATCGATCTGGTGGAACGCGGTGCGATCGAGCTCGACGATGTGCGTGTGCTCGTCCTCGACGAGGCCGACAAGCTGCTCGACCTGGGCTTCGCAGACGAGCTCTCCGACGTCATTGGCGAGCTGCCCTCCGAGAGGCAGACGCTGTTGTTCTCGGCGACGCTTCCCCCCAAGGTGCTTGGGCTTGCTGAGCGAGTGCTGCACGAGCCTGTTCTGGTGCGCATCGACGACCAAATCACCCCCGTCGAAGGCATTGCCCAGCGGGTCTTTCAGGTCGATCGGAACCAACGGCGCGGGCTGCTTCAGCACTTGGTGAGCACTGAGGAGTGGGGCCAGACGCTGGTGTTTGTGGCCACCCAGCGTGCCACCGAGAATCTTGCGGCCAAGCTTCGGAGAGCCGGTCACTCGGCAGCGGCCCTTCATGGAGGGCTGGAGCAGCCCGAGCGCGTCTGGGTGCTCAAGCAGTTTCGCAGCGGCTCGACGTCGATGTTGATCGCGACGGACATCGCCGCCCGGGGCATTGATGTGCCCAGACTCGCGGCGGTCGTGAACTTCGACCTTCCGCGCTCCCCCCGAGACTATGTGCATCGCATCGGCCGCACCGGGCGGGCAGGGGAGTCTGGCCTGGCCGTCTCGTTTGTCGACCACGACAGCGAGGCGCACTTTCGCTTGATCGAGAAGCGCGCCGGTATTCGGCTCGAGCGTCAGAGCGTGAGCGGCTTCGAGTTGACGGGTGAGGCCCCGGCCAAAGAGAAGGGTGTGGGCGGCGTGAAAGGCAAGCGCAAGTCCAAGAAGGACAAGCTCCGCGAGAAGGCCGCGCGGGAAGCGGCGGGTGAGAGCTAGCGAGACCCCGTTCGACTCTTCGAGGCCTCGAATCTGGCCAGCGTCTCTGCGGTCGCGCCCGGCCCTGGCCTGAGCTCAAGGTGGCGTCCCGAGATGGGCGTGCCCTCGGCGTCGTGCATGCGCAGTGGGGCAATCGGCTCACCCGTTCGACGGTCCACCACGAGCAGCGGCTCTGCGTCGGGATGAATCCACCGGTCACCCCACTGCCGTAGGGCCGTCAAGACGACCGATAGGTCTTTGCCCTGCGGGGTCAGCGCGTACTCATGCCGGGTTCCATGCACGCCGACGTCGATGCGCTGCAAGATGCCATGGTCTTCGAGGTGGGTCAGACGGTCGCTGAGGATGTTTCGAGCCGCGCCCGTCGCCCGTTGGAAGTCCGAGAAGCGCCGCGTACCCAGAAAGGCTTCGCGCAGGATCATCAGCGACCAACCGTCCCCGATCACGTCGAGGGCGGCAGCTACCGAGCAGTTCTGGTTGGAGAATCGTGTGCGCATGACTTTCTGGTTTCATTATGCTACCACATTGGTCCTTGGAGGGCGAGATGGGGACAGATTGGCGACCGACGGCGTGCATTCTCTGCGAGTGCAACTGTGGAATCGAGGTCGAGCTCGGCGGCGAGGACGGCCGGCAGATGCTGCGCTTTCGGGGTGACAAGGCGCACCCGATGTCCAAGGGCTACGCCTGCGAGAAGCCCCATCGGCTGAACTTCTACCAGAACGACCCGCATCGCCTCACGACGCCGCTTCGCCGGCGGGCGGACGGTACGCATGAGCCCATTTCCTGGGATGTGGCGATTCGCGAGGTCGCCGAGCGCTTGGCCTCCGTGCGCGACACCCATGGTGGAACGTCGATTTTCTACTATGGCGGCGGAGGTCAGGGGAATCACCTTCCTGGGGCCTACGCCTCGGCCACGCGCCGTGCCTTGGGCTCGCGCTATCGCTCCAGTGCGCTCGCCCAGGAGAAGACGGGCGAGTTCCTCGTGGCCGGCGAGATGCTCGGCACCATGACCCGGAGCGACTTCGAGCACTGCGAAGTGGCCGTGTTCCTTGGCAAGAATCCGTGGCAGTCCCACTCCATTCCGCACGCCCGCGTCACGCTCAAGGCCATCGCGAAGGACCCGGCGCGCACGATGATCGTGATCGACCCGAGGCGCACCAAGACGGCGGCCATGGCCGACATCCACCTGCAGCTCAAGCCCGGTACCGATGCCTGGCTTCTGCTCGCGCTGCTCGGCATCCTCCTCGAAGAAGACCTCGTCGATCACGCCTTCATCGAGGCGAAGGCCGATGGCTTTGAGCGGGCGCGCGAGGCGCTTGCTGGCCACTCGGTTGCGGACTGTGCTGCGATCTGCGAGGTGCCCGAGGACCAGCTGCGTGAGGCGGCTCGCCGCATCGGAACGGCATCCACCGTGGCGAGCATGGAGGACCTCGGCGTTCAGATGAACCGCCACTCGACGTTGGTCAGCTACCTGCACCGGCTGGTGTGGTTGCTCACCGGCAACTTCGGCAAGAAGGGCACACAGCACACGCCCACACCGCTCATTCCCTGGATCTTCGGGGACCTCGGCAAGCGAAGCCCGGTGGTTGGAGCCCGCATCGTCAGCGGTCTGGTGCCGTGCAACAGCATCGCGGATGAGATCCTGACCGACCATGACCAGCGTTATCGAGCGATGATTGTCGAGGCCTCGAATCCGGCGCACTCGCTCGCCGACAGCCCACGCGTTCGCGAGGCCCTCGAGTCACTCGACACCCTGGTGGTCATCGATGTGGCCATGACCGAGACCGCACGGCTTGCAGACTACGTGCTGCCCGCGTCCACGCAGTTCGAGAAGGCCGAGGCCACCTTCTTCAACTTCGAGTTCCCCGACAACGCCTTTCACCTGCGTCCAGCCTTGTTTGCGGCGCCTGAGGGCCCGCTGCCCGAGGCCGAGATTCACGCGCGGATCTGCGAACAACTCGGGGCCTTCTCCGAGGACGATGTCGCGCCGCTACGCGAGGCCGCAAAGGCGGGATTCGCACCCTTCGGTGCCGCTTTCATGCAGAAGGTGATGAGCGACCGACGCCTCTCCGGACAGGCGTCGGTGTTGTTGTACCGAACCCTCGGTCCCGCGCTGCCCGAGGAC
>JAGSGY010000151.1 GCA_023954855.1 Pseudomonadota bacterium
CAGAGCCCGCAGTCCCCGCTTGTCGCCGCGACGCAGCGTCAGCGCTCGCCAGCCGAGCCCGTACCAGAGCACGAGCAATCCACCGACGAGGAAGGGCATGACGAACCCGCCCTGCCGCCAGAGATCGGACGCTTCGGCAATCACTTGGCCGCACTCGGCAGGAGTTCAGGGCCGGACCGATGGTCTTCGGCCACATTGACGACGTGCATCGTGCCCCGCTCGACCTGGTCGAGGAGCGCCGTCGCACGGCTTCCCAGCAGGTTTCCGAGCAGCAGCATCGGAATCGCCACCACGAGCCCCATCTGGGTCGTCACCAGCGCCTCGGAGATGCCGCCGGAGAGCATCTTCGGGTCGCCGGTGCCGAACTGGGTGATGACATCGAAGGTGCCGATCATGCCGGTCACCGTGCCCAGGAGCCCAAGAAGGGGCGCTACGGCCGCGATCACCATGATGGGGGTGCCGAACCGCTCGATGCGGGGTTGCTCGGCGAGGAGCGCCTCGGTCACCACGTTCTCGATGTGTTCCCGGCCCGCGCCCACGTGGGGAACGACACGCGCGAGTGCCGTACCGAGCGCAGAGCCCGACGCCTCCGCCAACTTGCGGGCGCCGAGCAGGTCCCCTTCCTCGACCCGCTGTGCCACCCGTTCCAGGAGCGCATCCGCCCCGCGCCCGAGCCGAACCAGTGAGACCGCGCGCCCGACGACAAGCAGCACACCCGCGACAAGCAGGCCCATGATGACCAGCCCGACCACACCGCCATTCTCGATCCAGGTGGCGAGGGTCTTCTCAGCAGGCGGCTCTACCCGCTTCTCCATGTTCTCGAACACGTACAGGGGAAGAACGGCGGGCACCGTGCCACCCACCACCGCGCGGGCGACGTCCTCAGACGGCTCGGTCCAGAGGCGAAGGTGGCCCTGTCCTGCGGGAACCAGCGCGCCGGCCCCCGCCTCGCTCACGCCGTAGACGCCAACATTGCCGACGTACGCGAGCTGCCCGGTGGTCTCGACTCCATCCGAGAGAAAGAACGACCCCTCGGTGCGCCGCACGGTCCGGCCCTCGTCGAGGCGTACCAGCCCCTCGGCCAAGGCCACCCGAAGCTGGGCCACCTGCTCGCCGAACTCCTGGGTCTCCTCGCCCACTGCGAAGCCCTGTCGATCGAGGGTGGTGCGCGCGGCGAGCAGCGTGCCGACCAGTGCCTCGCTGGCCTCCTCGGCGCCGTCCACTTCGCGATCGAGCGTGTCGAGGGAATCGTCGAGCCGCTCGCCCTTCAGTCCCACCGCGATGGTCTGAGCCTCGAGAGACCCGAGCTCCCGCTCAGCGGCACCGACCACACCTTCGCGGCCCGACACCAGGGTGTCCAGCCTGGCTTCGAGTGCTTTCTTCTCGGCGGACAGGAACGCGAACTCCTTCTGGTAGGCCGCCTCGAGAGGCGTCGGCTCCGCTGCGGTTGCCGTCGACGCACACATGAGCGTTCCGAGCAGAAGCGCCATCATTCGACTGCGTGACATCACATGGCCTCCACGGGCAGCTCGAACCACCCCGCCCGAATCTGCTTGGTGAGGGCGTCGAACACGACCTCGGCCCGCTCCACCGAAGCGGCATCGTCATAGATCTCGAAGGCCCAGTCGCCGTTGCGCTTCACTGCGCGGCCAACCCGGCCCTCGTCCGTGCGGAAGTACAGCGCCAGCATGCCGACGCGAGCAACCTCCACCAGCTGCGACTCTCCGCCAACCGTCACGACCTGCCGATCCTGAGCGCTCTCGCGACTGAGCCGAAGCTCGTCCTCGAGGAACTGCCAGGTCAGCGCCGCCGCGCGCTGTGGCCGAAGCGACCCGTCCGCGACCTGCGCGTCCAGCTTGTCGAGTGCGGCAAGCCGCTCGGTTGCGCGGTACGGCAGCCCAGACCGAACCGACTCTCGGAGCGACTGGATCGTCGACGCCACGAGAGGCACGAGCACTTCCGTTCCCTCCACGTCATCTGCGATCAGCGTCTGACGCTCGGTCACCGCCTCCTGCAGCTGGCGAATCCGAAGTTCTTCCCGTCGGATCTGGGCCTGAAGCTCTGCCTTCTGGGCATCGATCCCGCGCAGCTCCCCGCGCTGGGCCTCCTTCTCGATCTCGATGGCCTCATGGAGGCTGGCCACTTCCGAGCGCAAGGTCGCGAGCTGCGTGGCGTAGGCAGACGCGTCCTCGGCCTGGGCGTGTCCCGGGGCGAAGAGGGTGGCAAGGGCCAGCACAATCGCTAGCCCGGGTGCGTGGAGAGCGCGCATCGTCACCTCAGTTGGCCGCGGCCGTGGTCCAGCCCGTGGTCCAGTCGTCGGCACCCATGGCACCGATGAAGTCCGCGGTGTCGAAGAAGCTGTCGGTCGGAGCGAGCCCAGCGCCGAGTGCCGCACTGGTGGAGCTCGGTCGGAAGTCTGGGGCGCTCTCGTTGAACGGGGCCTCGAGGTCGGCCGTCGTCACCAGGTTTCCGGTTCCAGACGTGAACCAGGTCGAGACATTGACCGGATCCGTGTCGTTCACCGAGTCGCCATCGAAGTCCTGCTCATCCATCAGGAACGGAGTCGTGCAGTCCACGAGCGAGTGGTCGATGGTCAGGTCGGTGCTCGTGACCTGATTGAAGGTGGAGACATGGTCCACGTCGAGACAGGCATCGTTCATGCCCGTGACGAGCATGTTGGAGAGGTGGGCGCCGGTGCCCTCGCGAAGCAGCAGACCCAGGTCCGAGGCGGCGCTGTCCGGGCTGCCGACGATCGTCACGTTGGACAGCGTCGGCATCGACCGAGGCGTCGCATCGTTGTTCTCGCCGTTGTTGTCGGCCTCGATGCCATTGTCCGAAGCGTCCGCGTACTGCTGCAGCACCACGAACTGAGCGTTGCCCTGCCACCCGTCGGTCCAGTCGAGGCTGTCATCGCCTGCCCCGGTGATGACCAGGTGCTTGGCCTCGGCCGTGCCACCGAAGAACTCGACGCCATCGTCCGCGTTCATGTGAACCTGGACGTAGTCGATCTCGGTTCCGGAGCCGACGCCCTGGAACGCGATGCCGTTCAGCTCGTTGTCGGGGCTGATGAGCGTGCCCGCGAACTCGACGCGGACATAGGTGAGGGAGCCGCTGCTGTCGGTCGCGTCGTCGCCACCGTACCAGCCAGTTCCGCCCTCGCCGTAGGCCTGACAGCCGGTGGTGTCGTCGGTGCACGCATTGATCGGTGCGAGGCCGTTGATGATGATGCCACCCCAGTCTCCCCGCGAGCGGGAACCCTCGCTCTTGGAGGACGTGAACACCACCGGCGCATCCGCGGTGCCATTGGCCTCGAGCTTCGAGTGGCGGCGAACGACGAGCATGCCGTCCGTGGAGGACTCGCCGTACACCGTGGTGCCAGCCTCGATGGTGAGCACGGTCTCGTTCTCGTCGTCACCAATGAACACGCCGCCGCGAAGCAGCCAGGCCACGTCAGCGGTGAGGGTCAGGTCCTCGGTGATGATTCCGGTGAGCACACACACCCCATCGGCGCACTCCACCGTGGTGTCGCCCGTCTCATTGGGCTCGTCGACAGGGTCACCGCCGGTACAAGCCATGAGCGACAGGGTGATGAGGGCCGAAAAAGTCATGGGACGCATCAGGTCTCCTTTCTGGTGGTCACACCTCGCCTCTAGACCTCCGGTTGTGACGGAGGCCGTGTCGGACCGTGACCTTTCGAGCCTGCCGGCCCGCGAAATCTCAGGGGATCGGTGACGACGTCACGGACTGATCACACACCCCAGGCATGCAATCGGTTGCTGAGGCCGATGAGAGGCAGTGAACCCGCAGTCCACCTGCATTCGTCACAATGCGACGGCTCCCGACACCGTTGCGTCATGCCTTCATCGTGACGACACAAAAGTCTCAGCCAAGTGCCAATGTGACGGAGTGATGAAGCTCGTCACACATGCCAGACGCCCGAGACCGCTCGGTGAAGCCCCCGATTTGCCCGACTCACCGTCAATCCCCTGAAACGTGCCGCCACAGACGACGAGTACAACTAATCAGTTTTGTCCTCTACTTTCCGCACTTTGCGCCACGAAAAAGACAGGCTCCTCTGGTTCGTCACAGACTGCCGCACGGCGTGTCACCAAGCCAGGCCTAGAAGAGTGAGCAAGCAAGGAAGCCACATGTCCTTCGTCACCGGCCTCGTTCTTCTCTCCCAGATCGCCCTCGCCGACGAGCCCGTCACGCCTGCGGGCGCAACGGCCGTTCCCGAAGCCACGGAGGCGACGCCGACCCTCGTCCCCGACCGGGAGCTCACGGAGTACGCGAGTGCACCGGTCGACCCCGCGAGTGGCAAGTTCAAGCCTGGAAAGGGACTGCAGTGGTCCTCCGCCGATGGCAGGCACTCGCTCGCGCTCGGCTTCCGCGCGATGTTCCTCTACGAGCTCGAGCACGATCCCACCGCGGTGGACCCGGACCCGAACCTCACCCAGCAGGTCATGATCCGCCGCGCCCGCATCACAGCCGTCGGCACCATGTGGGGCGAGCACAACAAGTACAAGATCGAGCTGGCCATCTCGCCCCGCGACGAGTCCGTCAATAGCGACGGCCTCCTGCGGCAGACACCGCTGTTGACCTGGGAGAACACGTTCACCCACGTCCGCGACGCAAACCTGCGCGTCGGCCAGTACAAGGTGCCGTACAGCCGCGAGCGCGTGATCTCATCCAGCAAGCTGTCGATGGTCGACCGCTCCGGCGCCAACTCCACGTTCAACCTCGACCGAGACATCGGCTTGGACGTTGGCAGTAAGGACCTTGGCGGCCTGGGCCTGTTTCAGTACAACGTCGGTGTCTACGCAGGCGAGGGACGGGGCCGCTTCGAGGCCAACAACCTCGGCATGATGTACCTCGCACGCGTCAACGTGACGCCCTTCGGGCTCTTCGACGACTACGAAGCCCAGGACTTCAAGCGTACCGGACTACGCCTGTCGATGGGCGCCGCGTATGCCTACGTGGACTCCCCTGCCGCAGGCAAGGACATCACCGACGGGGAAGCCGACTACGCCTACCACAACGTCACGGCGGACGCGCTTCTCAAGGTGAAGGGCTTCTCGACCGAGACGGCCTTCTTCTGGCGCGACGGAGCGGACACCGACCAGGACCTGGCCGAGGTCGGCACTGGCTTCTACGTTCAGCCTCAGATGCTGATCCCACACACCCCGATCGGTGTGGCGACGCGCTACGGCAAGAACTTCCCGGAGGCAAAGAGCGCACTGTCGGAGCGAACGGAAGTGGGCGGCGGCGTGTCGTACTACCTGTCCGGTGCACGGAACAAGATGAAGTTCCAGGCCGATTACCTCAGGACCTGGGGCGATGACCCGTCCGAGGGCGAAGACCAAGGCCGCGTGCAGCTCCAGTGCATGTTCTGATCTCTGGAACGCTCGTACCTCAACTCGTTGCACGCGCGTCACGTGGCTGTCGGAGGCGGATGCCTACTCAGAGTGAGTTAGGAGGCTGCCCATGTCCGACCTCATTCTGATCGTCGACGACGAACACGACCTGGTGCACACGCTCGCCTACAACCTGGAGCGCGAAGGCCTGCAGACCCGCATGGCGTTCACCGCACAAGAGGGGTTGGACGGCGCCCGACTCGACCCTCTCCCCGACGTGATCCTGCTCGACCTCATGCTGCCCGACTTTCCCGGCACAGAGGTCTGCAAGCGCCTGAAGGCAGATGACCGGACCAAAGACATTCCGGTCATCGTGCTGTCTGCTCGTACCGACGAGATCGACCGCGTCGTAGCCTTCGAGATCGGCGCTGACGACTACGTCATGAAGCCATTCTCCGTTCGTGAGTTGCTCCTCAGGCTGCGGGGAATCCTGCGTCACCGACCCGCCAGCGATCCGGCCATGGACGGCGAGGTGCACATCGGACAGCTGCGCATCTCGGCCACGTCACACCGTGTCTGGGTACACGACAAGCAGGTCGACCTGACGCCACTCGAGTTCAAGATGCTGCTCGCCCTCGCCCAGACCCGAGGTCGAGCTTGGACCCGCGACAAGCTGCTTCAGGACGTCTGGGGCGGACTGAACGTGACCTCGCGAACCATCGACACCCACGTGCGCCGTCTGAGGGAGAAGTTGGGCTCCGGCGGTGACTACATCCAGACCGTTCGCGGTGTCGGCTACCGGTTCGCGGCGGATGAGCCAGGGTCGTGACCCAAGCCACCTGGCGGATCTTCCGCGTTGTGACGACGGTCGTCTTGCTCGTGGGCTTGCTCACGGCGCTGCTGCTCGAGCAGACCCTTCGTTCTGACCTGATCGACCGCATCCAGGCGGATCTACAAGCCCGCGCTGCCGTGGCGACGACCGTGGCACAGGGCGTGCCACTCGATGAGTTGGACGCCGTCGCAGACGCACTCGGCGAGGCCTCCGGAGATCGACTCACCTTCATCCTGGCCGACGGAACGGTGATCGCCGACTCCACCCTCGATGGAGCCGACCTCGCATCGGTGGAGAACCACGCCGACCGCCCCGAGGTGCAAGAGGCACTCGCGTCCGGATACGGCACCGCGCGACGCCACTCCACCACCATCAAGACCGACCTGCTCTATGTGGCCATGTCTCAAGAGCTCGACGGCAAGCCAGGCGTCACCCGAGCGGCCACGCCGCTGACCCAGGTAGACGCCGCAGTCACACGCCTCCGCATCACGCTGTTCACCTCTGTGCTGCTGGCCCTGGGCCTCGCGATTCTCGCCTCGTGGCTCGCCGCCCGGCTGGTGAACCGCGAGCTCGAGGCCTTGCTGCAGGAGGCACGCACCCTCGCCGCCGAGATCGAGGACTCCGACGGCGACCCAGACGAGCCCGATGAGGACGAAGACGAGGATGAGGACGAGCCTAGAGAGCCACCTCGCCCGCGAGAGGCCGATCGCCAGGAAGCCGAGCTCGCCCAGGCCGTCCGCGCCCTCGCCGAGCAGCGCGACCTCGTGCGCACGGTGCTCAACGGCATGTCCGACGGCGTGGTCGGACTGGACTCTGACGGTCGGGTGCGGCTCGCAAACGCCGCCGCCCTCGAGCTGCTGAACTGGTCAAAGGTGCCCAAGGGCAAGCGCTTCGGAAAGCGCGCGCCAGACGCTCTGTCCGAGTACCTCACCCATGTGGAAGACTCTCCCACCCGGACCGAGCTGGACTTCGACCGCCGGCAGAAGGTGGAAGTGGCGACGGCGAGCCTGCCTCAGACCGACGGTCAGGTGCTCGTGCTTCGGGATGTGACTGAGCTACGACGCCTCGAGACGGTGCGACGAGACTTCGTGGGGAACGTGTCTCACGAGCTGCGAACGCCGGTCACCGTGATCTTGGCCAACACCGAGACCCTGCTGCACGGTGGCGCCCTGGATGACCCGGCCGGACGCATCCGCTTCACCGAGGCCATCGACCGACAGGCCCACCGCCTACACGCCATCATTGCCGACCTGCTTCAGATCAGCCGCATTGAGGCTGGCGAGGTTCCCCTCACCCTCGAGCCCATCCCGATTGCCGGGACACTCGAATCAGTCATCGAGTCCACCGCCGCAGTCGCCAAGCGCCACGGCGTCACCGTGATGGTCGATCGGGCGGACGGCAGCGTGAACTCCGACGCGCGCGCCCTGCACTCCATCGTCGAGAACCTGGTCATCAACGCTATCAAGTACGGCAACGGCCAGGTCACGCTGGCGACAGAGACCACGGAAGGGCGCACCCGGGTCTATGTGCGCGACAATGGCCCGGGAATCCCAGCGGCCCATCGAGAGCGCGTCTTCGAGCGCTTCTACCGCGTGGACAAGGGCCGAAGCCGAGAGGTGGGCGGCACGGGCCTCGGTCTGTCCATCGTGCGAAACCTGGCCCGGGCCATGGGCGGACGCGTGGGTGTGAAGACCGCCCCAGAGGGCGGCGCCGCCTTCTGGGTCGAGCTCGCGACGGGGTCGCCTACGGAGTGACCGTGAACGTCTGCGAGAGGGCCTCGCTC
>JAGSGY010000177.1 GCA_023954855.1 Pseudomonadota bacterium
GACGATGCCGGTGCCAACGCCTGCGGTCAGGCCCACGCCCTCGTCGGAGACCGAACGGGCGAACAGGTGGCCCGCCGCGTGGCCGTTACCGCGGCGGTCGGCCCACTTGAAGCCGGCGCTGTAGTTGAACTCGCCGCCGAGACGCAGATGGTCGTCGACCCGGTAGGTCAAGCCGCCGGAGATGTCGAAGGTGCCACCGAGCGCCACTTCGCGCAGGGCCTTGGGCTGTGCCCCGACCAGGCCGAGGTTGGCGGTCCAGTCGAGACCGATGTCGGTCTCGCCACCAAGAGCGACGGTGAGACCGCCGTGAAAGCCGCGCCGGGTGAGGGCCTTGGCGCTGCCGGTGGGCAGGCCGAGCTTGGGCACCAGGGCCAGCGCGAAGGTGCGGTCGACCTCGACGAGAGGAATCGTGCCCTGCAGGCGCAGGTCGCCGGCTGCGGCGCCGCTGAAGTCGCTGACCGGTGCGTCGACCCAAGGGTAGAGCGGAATGAGCAAGTCGACGCGGGCCGCGGTACCGAAGGTCCAGCCGCCGTGCAGCGTGGTGCCCACAATCTGCGAAACGAGGGGCGTGTACGTGCCGTTGGCGTGGCGCACGACAGCGGTGTCCTCGGCGATGGTGGCGTAGGCGCCAAACAGGGCGCCGCTTCCAGGCAGGAACGGCGACTCGACGCTGAGGGTTCCAGAGTCTCCCGCGTTGGATGCCGCGGGATCGAAGGGCGCGACGTCTTGGGCGAGGGCCGGCGTACACAGCAGCACGGCCAGCAGTCCACTGATTGTCGGGAACCGGGCGCCCGCGCTTCTACGCTGCATGAGGGATCACTCCTCCGCGGTCAGGCTACCCGATGGGGGTGCCTACGTCACGAGAGACGCCAACCGGCTGAAATCAGCGGCGCGGCGGGTACTTGCGAAGCTTACGCTGCAGGCTCTGACGATGCAGGCCTAGCCGTCGTGCGGCCTCGGAGATGTTTCCGCCCGTCGCAGCAAGCACGTACTCGATGTATTCCCGCTCGTGGCGGGCCAGCGAGGGCGGGTTGTCGGGCATGTCGACGGTCGGGTCGCCCTCGTCCTTGAAAAAGGCCTTCTCGAGCTCATCGGGATCGATGGGCTTGGTCAGGTAATGGGCGGCACCGAGCTTGATGGCCTCGACGGCGGTCGCGATGCTTCCGTAGCCGGTGAGCACCACACACCGCGTGGCGGGCAGGCGCTCGGAGATGTCGCGCAGGACCTCGAGTCCACGCTCTCCGGCGAGGCGCAGGTCGATGACGGCGAACTTGGGCCGATGCACCGCGGCAAGGCCGAGTGCGGTGCGGTGGTCTGGTGCGCCGAGGACTTGAAAGCCGCGGTCACCAAACTCGAGTTCCATGGCCTCTCGGAATGCGTCGTCATCGTCGACGACGAGCAGCTTCTTTGCGTGCTTCATGCATTTCTCCGCGTCGCTTCGGGGAACCACCAGACGGCGTGCGTCTTGCCAGAGGACGACTCATAACGCAATCCGCCACCTGAGCCGTCAGCGACGGCGCGAGCCACGAACACTCCGAGTCCGGTTCCGGTGGACTTGGTGGTGTAGAACGGCTCACCGATACGATCCGCGTCGGTGGGTAGGCCGCAGCCCTGGTCGATGACACGCACCAC
Source organism: Pseudomonadota bacterium (assembly GCA_023954855.1). Lineage (GTDB taxonomy): Bacteria > Myxococcota_A > UBA796 > UBA796 > M1803. The sequence continues at coordinate 1,633 of JAGSGY010000177.1, forward strand.
ACCGAAGCTGCCATCGCGGTCGACGCGAACGGTGAGTGGCTCGGCGACGTCGACCTGTTCTTGCGCTTGGCGCGCATTCTCGAGCAGGTTCACCAGGGCTTGCGTGAAGGCGATTCCGGGGACCTCGATCTCGAGTCCGCCGCTCTCGTCTTCGAAGGTGACATCGACCGGGGAGCCCTTGGACCACAGGTTCACGCTCGCGTCGACGAGGTCGGCCAGCGGCTTTCGCTCGAGCTGGGCGGCACTGGGGTCCCCGGCACCCACCAACAGCTGCTGTACGATCAGACTGCAGCGGTCGAGCTGGGTGCGAATCGTCTCGACGTCCTTCTGGGTGTCCTCGTCTTGGTGGCGTCGGCCGACCCGACGTAGGCGCAGGCCCATGGTCGATAGCGGGGTGTTGAGCTCGTGCGCGGCGCCAGCGGCCAGCGTGCCTACACTGCGCAGACGGTCGGTGCGCTCGGTACGATCCCTGGCCGTCATGAGCTGCGACTCGCGTCGCCGGCGGGCATTGGCGAGGGTCACGACGAAGCCGGTGATGCTCGCGGCTGTGACGATGAAGGCCACGGCACGCCCCCCGGTCAGAAGTGTGCTCTCCGAGAAGGAGTGCTGCGTGAAGTCGAGCTGGAGGTGGTAGGCGTGAAGACCCAGGTAGCAGCTGGTCGCGAGCGCACCGATGGCGGCTGCACCCCACGCATCGAGGATGACCGCGCCCATGGCCGTGTGAATGAAGTACAGCGCCGTAAACGGGTTCTCAGGACCACCAGCGAGCACAAAGAACCCGGTGAGGGCGATGACGTCGAAACCCAGCTGAAACATCAGCACCCGCTGATGTACCGGAGCTTCGAGGTTGACTCGGCGGATGGCTCCGGCGTTGCCGACCACCAGCGCCACACTGATGAGTCCCAGTGGGATCAACAGGGCTGGGGTGGCGAGCAGGCGGTGGGCGAACGCGACCATGACCAGCTGAGCGCTGATCGCGACCCAGCGCAGGCGCACGAGCCAGAGAAGCCAGAGACGGCCCTCTTCGGTGGGGTCTTTGCGCTTGGGCCACCAGCTGCGGGTCATCGGGGCACAACCTGTGCGATCGCCTCGGAGGTGATGCGCAGCAAGTCGGTCAGCTCATCGTGGGTGAGCGAGAGCGGAGGATTGATGACGATGGTGTCCCCAAGAGGGCGAAGAATAGCCCCGAGGGGTCGGGCGGCCATGGCAACCTTGTGCCCGGTGAGGGCGGCGCCATCGAGGTCCGAGCCATCGGCTGCACAAAGATCGATGCCGACCATCACGCCCCGTTGGCGGGTGGCGCGCACGCCAGGCTGGCGCTCGAGCCGCGACAGGTGGTGGGCCAGCTGATCTGCGAGGGAGCGGGTGTGGGCCAGCGTCCCTTCTTCTTCGAACAGGTCCAGCGAGGCAATGGAGACGGCGCAGCCGAGCGGGTTGGCCGTGAAGGTGTGCCCGTGAAAGAACTGCTTCGCGTCCTCGGGGGCCGCGAGAAAGGCCTCGTAGATCGACTCGGTTGCAAGGGTGGCGGCGAGCGGCAGGTAGCCGCCGGACAGGCCCTTGGCGGTGCAGAGCAGGTCCGGCGCGAGGCCGACGTGCTCCATAGAGAACATCGCTCCCGTGCGGCCGAATCCCGTCGCGACCTCATCGGCGATGAGCAGGGCACCCTGCGACCGCGCCTGGGTCATGAGTGTGCGCAGGAAGTCCTCGGAGTGCATCTTCATGCCGGCCGCACCCTGCACGAGCGGCTCGAAGATGAACCCGGCGAGCTTGTCGCCCTGCGCCTCGAGGAGCTCCATGGCTTCGGCTAGACAGGCGGCCTCTTCTTCGCCGCCGGGAGTGACCGGCGCTGGGAGGCTGATGGTGTCGAACAGCAGCGGGCCGAAGACGCGATGGAACAGGGCGATGGAGCCGACGCTGACCGCGCCAATCGTGTCACCGTGGTAGGCATCGCGCAGGGTCGCGAACACCGTGCGTTGCGTCTCACCACGCTGTTGTTGAGCCTGAAACGCCATCTTCACGGCGATCTCGGTCGAGGTCGAACCGTTGTCCGAGTAGAAAACGCGGGTCAGTCCGTCGGGGGCGACCGCGGTGAGCCGGGCCGCTAGCTCGGCGGCGAGCGGGTGCGACAGACCCAAGAACGTCGAGTGCGCGATCTTGCCGAGCTGGTTCTGGATGGCCGCGTCGAGCTTCGGGTGGCGGTGCCCATGCACGGTAGTCCACAGGCTGGACACGCCGTCGAGGTAGCGGTTTCCGTCGGTGTCGATGAGGTAGTTGCCGTCGCCACTCTCGATAAACAGCGGGTCGGAGGCCTCCCACAGGCGCTGCTGAGTGAAGGGGTGCCAGACGTGTTTCTTGTCCAGGTCGGCGAGCGCTCGGGTGCGGTCGGACGGCATGGGACTCCCGGGGAAGAACAGGGGATATCCGCTTAGGCGCGGGGCGTTGTCAGGTGTACGGCAAGCACGCCGGGGTTGCCCTCACTCTCACCGAGTCGTGACGGGCGAATCTCCAGGCTGCGCGAGATCAGGCGGCCGTCGAGAAGGTCCCACTCCGCCGAACCGGCGAGCGCGAGGCGCGGGCCAGGCGTCTCGATGCGGGCGCGGGTCTCGATGGTGGCGATGGCGCGACCGTCCACCAAGGTCACTGCGCGCAGCGCCGAGTGCGACTCCACCGTGGGCTCAAGGGCCTCGGGCAGGAGGGTGGCGGCCGAGGTGCCGATGGGGTCGACCCACTCGTCGTGGAGGGCCACGGGCCCGGTCGGCAGGGCAAGGGCTAGCGCGTAGTGCGGTAGGGATGCGAC
>JAGSGY010000030.1 GCA_023954855.1 Pseudomonadota bacterium
ACGTCTTCCGCAATCCTCGTTCGCAGGGGACCTTCCATGACACCGCCGCGAAGGTCGAAGCGATGCGGCAGGCACTCGACACCCATCGCGGTGATGCCTTCTGGGACGAGACCGCCGTGCTCGCCGGACGTGTCGAGTTGCTCTGGGCCAGCATTGCCACCGACATCGAGCTTCCCGAGCGCGTCGTGCACGGCGACCTCAAGATCTCGAACTTGCGCTTTCAGGGTGGCGAAGCCATCGCGCTCATCGATCTCGACACGCTGGCACGGGGCACGCTGGATGCCGAGCTCGGCGATGCCTTGCGCTCGTGGTGCAACACCGCTGGGGAAGATGCACCGCCGACCTTCGATCTCGATGTGCTCGGCGCGGCGATGCGGGGCTACGCGAGTGAGGCAGAGGGCGTCACCGATGCCGAGTGGGAGTCGGTGGTGTCGGGCACCATGCGCATCGCAGTCGAGTTGGCGGCGCGGTTTGCCGCGGACGCCCTTGAGCGGAACTACTTTGGCTTCGATCCCGCGCTGGGATCGGGCCGACACAACGTGATCCGCGCGCAGGGTCAGCTCGACTTGGCCGAACAGATCGCCGCGGTGCGGGCACGGGCGGAGCAAGTCGTCGCTGCCGCCCGAGGCTGACTACATCTGCAGCCGCACGCCCTCGATGGTGCCGATGCACGCGAAGCCGTCGAGTACCTTCTCGGCATTCGCGACGGTGAAGGTGATGCGCAGCGCGCAGTACTTCTTGGTGCGTGACCACGACTCGATGACCTCGTCGGGGCTCGAGCCGATGACCTCGGAGAGCGCGAGGATGGCGGGCTCACGCGCTTCGGGAACGACGATGAACCGGAACTGGAACGGTCCTGGGAAAGTGTGCTGCTCCTCGAGCAGTTCGATTGCTTGGTCGCGTTCCATCGGTCCCGATGCCCCCAGTTGGCGCAGCCGTTATCCTGCCGAGGCCCGGCAGGGCCACTCTGGAGGCGTCTGTGATCTTGTCTCACCCCCGCGGATGGCGTCTGGACGCGTCGGCTCTTGGCTTGGATGCGCGCGTGGATGCGCTCGACTGGCCCGCGGTGTTTGCAGCGATGGAAGAGCTCGAGGGCGGCGCGGTCGCGAATGCCGACGAGCAGCGTCAGGTGGGGCACTACTGGCTGCGGGCTCCCGAGCTGGCGCCGACGATGGGGCAGGCGCGCGGCGTGGGCGAGGCGGTCGAAGCCGTCGAGGAGTTCGCCGACCGGATTCGGTCGGGGTCGATTGTCGCCCTCGATGGGCTTCCGTTCACCGACGTGCTGCACATCGGCATCGGGGGCAGCGCCCTGGCTCCACAGCTGCTGACGCACGCACTTGGCGATGCCCATCTGGGCGTGCACTTTGTCGACAATGTCGATCCCGAGGGCGTTGTCCGTGCGCTTCTGGACATTGGTCCTCGACTTCGACACACGCTGGTGATTGTGGCGAGCAAGTCGGGCAACACCGTCGAGCCCATGGCCTCGCTCAAGGCCTTTGAGGAGGCTCTCGCTGCCGATGGTCTCGACCTGCCCTCCAGGGCGGTGGCGCTGACGTCTCCGGGCTCGCGACTCGACAAACGGGCTCGCAAAGAAGGCTGGTGCGCGGTGTTTCCCGTCTGGGAGTGGGTCGGTGGGCGGTTTGGGGCCACCTCGGTCGTGGGTCTCTTGCCGGCGGCACTCACGGGGGTCGCGCCAAGGGCGTTCCTCCAGGGTGCGCGCGAGATGGATGCCTGGACGCGCGCTGCGGATTGGCGCACCAATCCGGCCGCCGTACTTGCCGCCGCGTGGTTCGTGCTCGGCGATGGTGAGGGACGCCGGGACCTGTGCGTGTTGCCGTATCGCGACCGCCTCTCGATGCTGTCTCGCTTTCTGCAGCAGCTGGTGATGGAGTCCGTGGGCAAGGCCAAGGACCGCGCCGGCGAGCGAGTGGAGCACGGGCTCACCGTGTACGGCTACAAGGGCTCGACCGACCAGCACGCCTACGTGCAGCAGCTGCGCGACGGTCGAAATGACGCGATCACGCACTTCATCCAGGTTCTCGGCGAGCCGCGCGGCTCCATGGCGATGGGCGACCTGCTCCAGGACTTCATGATCGGAACGCGGCGTGCGCTGCTCGAGAACGGACGTCCCGCGCTGACCATCACCCTCGAGACGCTGGACGGGCCGAGCTTGGCGGGGCTTGTCGCGCTCTTCGAACGCGCCGTAGGCTTGTATGCGGAGCTAGTGAACCTCAACGCCTACCACCAGCCCGGTGTCGAGGCGGGCAAGAAGGCCGCTTTGGGCGCCTCTGCACTGCGTGAACGGCTGGTGGCTGCCCTCGTCGATCGCGAGCGCCGCCTCGAGGATCTGGCGGAGGTGTGCGGGGCCGAGGTCTCCGATGCGCGCGACCTGCTCGACCGTCTCGTCGCGACGCGGCGCGCAGTGAAGACGGCCAAAGGCTACCGCTCGCATCGCCCGCTGGACGGATAGGCCGGTTCGTTCGCGATCGCGCGTGCACCGGTGACCGGCTGGGCGCAGCGATCGCGGGGCCGCCAGAGTGAGTGGAGGGGTGGGCCAGACCCTGCTGAAGCGGCGGGCTTCTGGGCCGCGACGCTGTCAGGTGGCCGACGGCCCCTTGCGCGCTCCGTCGCCCCCGGTATCCTGACCGCCAACGTGCACCGAACCTTCTGCGATCGCGGAGGTCGGAACACCCGGAGGTCTCGTGACGTCGCTTCTCTTTCTCTCGCTGCTCGGCTGTGGCCAAATCCAAGACATGATCGCTGGGCAGGGGGCCTCGAAAGACACCGGAAGCGCACCGGCTGGCGCCGGGCTTAGCTCTGGTGGTGGCTCGAGCTCCGGTTCGGCTGGCGGCGCGGCCGATGCAGCCCCCCGCGGTCCCGTCGAGATTGGCGTCCGCACGACGCCGGCGCCGACCAAGCTGATCAACGCCGGAAGCGACTCGTCGCTGCCGCCCCCACCGATCGCGCTCGATGCCACCCAGTGCAACGACGTCACCGACGGTGGCGAGATCACCAGCGGCTGCGTCACCGAGACGCTCAAGTGCGGCCAGACGGTGGTCGGTCACACGCGCGGTGGCGTGAACAAGTTCGACACCAAGTTCTGGGAGGCCAAGCGCTGCTGGCCTGCGACCGTCCAGCACGACGGTGGTGACGAGCGCGTCTACCGCTTCATTGGTCCCGAGACCGACCAGCGCGTCTACTTCACCCTCGACACCCCGTGCGCCGACCTCGACCTGATGGTCATGCGCTGGACCGGTGATGAGTGTCCGACGAACGCGCAGAGCGTGGCGGACTGCGAGGCCAAGGTGCTCTCGGGCAGCAAGCGCGAGAAGGTCAGCGTGCCCGCGCGCGCCGGCTGGGAGTACATGGCCGTCGTCGAGGGCTCCGGCGACGAAGAGGGGCCGTTCGCCCTGACCGTCCAGTGCGGACCCTGGCGCTAACGTGGCCGACAAGCGCATGATCGCGGCCGGTGCGGTCGCTGTCGTCGTCCTCGGAGGCCTGGCCTGCGTCGGCGTTGGTGGCGGCGGGTTCTGGTACTACAAGCACCAGGAGTCGGTGGGCGAGCTGATGCCGACTGGCGAGGCGACTGTGGGCACCCGGCCGGCGGCCGAGATGCCGAGCTTGATCCCGAGCGCCCTGATCAATCCCGGCTCCGACACGAGTCTTCCGTGGCCGGTTCCGGGCATTACTTCTGCGCAGTGCGATGACCTGACCGACGGCGGCGATGTGCGGGCCGACGGCTGCATCACCGCCGAGATCCACTGCGACGAGACCATCGTCGGGCACACTCGCGGTGGCATCGACGCCTTCAATACCAAGTTCTACGAGAAGGGGTTCTGCACCCCCGGAACCACGCAGCACGACGGTGGGGACGAGCGGGTCTACCTGTTCAAGAGCCCACCCGGTAAGCACCGGATCTACTTCACGCTCGACACGCCCTGCGGCGACCTGGACGTGTCGGCGATGCGCTACCAAGGCGACGGCTGTCCCACCGAGGCCGGAACGCTCGGCGACTGCGAGATGCTGCGCAAGGACGGAACCGAGCGCGAGCGAATCAGCGTGCCGACCATGGACGAGTGGAAGTACTTGGTCGTGGTCGAGGGCGAAGGCGACGCTGAGGGCGCCTTCGCGCTGACCGCACAGTGTGGTCCCTGGCGCTAGCCTAAGGCTCGATCGGGTAGGTGAACTGCGCCGACGTGCCCGCGCCCGCCGAACCGGCTGGGTAGGTCACGGTGTAGGTGCAGGTGCCCTCCATTACGCCGGTGACCTCGAACCAGCCCGTCTCGTACTGAGCGGTTCCTGCAGCCACGGCGTCACTGGTGAGCTCGACCGTGCAGATCGTCGGCGAGTCCGAGGTGACCGCGATGGTCGCGTTGGCCTGACAGACCGTCTCGCCGGCCACAGTCGGCAGCACGTAGAAGGGGTTCGTGTCGCCCACGTCGATGTCTTCGAGCACAAAGGGAATCGGGTCGGCAATGCCGTCGATCTGGGCCTCATCGGCGATCGTGAGCTCGAGGACGCTGCCGTCGATGTCGCTGGTGAGGGTCACGTCACCGGCCGCCAGGGTGTCGTAGCGCATGTATTGCTGGCCCTGGAACTCGGCGTCGCGCTTGAGCTTCGTCTCGTCCGAGGACACGACCGGGTAGTAGCCGTAGCCGATGACGGCTTGGCCGTTCGACATCTCGAACTCGAAGGGCACGTAGACAGCCATGCCGCTCATGTAGGCGCCACCGTCGGCACAGGTGTGGCTGAGCTTGTGGACCTCGGGGGCCCTGGAATTCATGTTCACCGAGTCGGTCATGACCGTACCGTCTTCGGTGTCGGCCTCGACGCTGATCTCGACGTTGCCGTCACCCACGCCGGTCAGCGTCAGCTTGGCCTCGGCGAAGTCGGCGACCTCGATGACGGTCTCGTCGTCGCTCGATGCGGCGGTGAGCGTCACTGGCGTGTTGGTACCGACCTCGGCAACGCGAATGTCGAGCGAAGCGCCAATCGCGATGGGCTTGTTGAAATCTAGGACGTCGTCGTCGGCATCGTAGGTGAAGGTCAGGTTGCCTTCGTTGCCGGTAATCGTCGAGTCACACGCGGCGAGCGCGAGCACGGTCACCGCGGCTAGCGCGATCTTGGTATGCGTCATGGGGTTCCTCCTCGCTTATTGGAACCCGCAGGACGCTTCCCCGAGACATTTTATTTTGCTGCGGGCCCAGATCCTTCCTGGATCGCCTCTGCAGCCAGGGTGACGAGCTCGAACCAAAGCGTGGCACCCTCTCCCGGAGGGCTCTCGTAGCCAATCGAACCGCCGTGCCCGTCGATGATGGCCTTGGACACGGCCAGTCCGAGTCCCGTGCCTGGCTTCTGGCGCCCAGGACCGGAGTCCGCTTGTTGGAATGCGCTGAAGATGCGGTCGTGAAACTCCGGCGGAATGCCAGGGCCTTGGTCGGTGACGACGACCCGCACGCGTCCGTCGAGTGGGTGCAGGCTCACTGCAATCTCGCCATCATCGGGGGAGTACTTCAGTGCGTTGCTCAGGAGGTTCTGCAGGACCTGAATAATGCGGTCTGGATCGGCGTTGACCCAGCAACTTCGCTCCGCGCCCGTGATGCGAATCGGAATGTCTCGGGGGTCGTAGCCTTGGCTTGCCTCGACGGCCTGCAGCACGAGCTGGTCGAGCTGCACGGGCTGTGGGATGATGATCAGCTGGCCACGCTCCACGCGCTGCATGTCGAGCAGATCGTTCACCAAGCGAATCAGTCGCTCACTGTTGTCGAAGGCCCGCTGCAACATGCCCTGGCTCGCGGCACCGATGGGCCCGGTGACGCCGGCGAGAACGAGCCGCAGAGAGCCGTAGACCGCCGTGATCGGAGTCCGGAGCTCGTGGCTGACGGTGGAGACGAAATCCGCCTTCAGCTGATCCAGACGCATACGCTCTGAGATGTCCCGAATCGAGAGAACGCTTCGCACGCCGCCTTCTCCGGCGATGAGCGCGATCGAGATCTCGACGGGCACGGGCTCGGCCTCATCGGTGACGAGGGTCCATTGGGTGATGCGGCCGACGTCCTGGTCCAGGCTGTCGTCGAGCTCTCCGTGAGCGGGGATCAAGAAGGCGCGTAGCGGCTCGCCGACTGGATCGCGCCCAAGCAGACCGCGGATCGCCTCGTTCGATTCGGTGACGACGTGATGGGAGTCGACCACGAGCAGGCCGTCCATCAGAGACTGGAGGATGGCGTTGGTGCGCTGGGCCGTGGCGGCGAGCTGGGCGGTGCGTTCCTCGACGCGGTGTTCGAGTTGCTGGTGCGTGGCGAGGAGCTGGGCCTCGCGGAGCTCGATGGCGTCGAGCAGCTCATTGACCCGCAGCCCGAGATCGGTGATCTCGTCTTGAGTTCCCAGAGCCACCGGAACACGGAAGGTGCCTTCTTCGGCCAAACGCACGTGGTCGATGGCCGAAGACAGCGCGATGATTCGTCGAGAGACCACGCCCTCGAGTGCCCAAGCCAGTCCGAAGGCGAGCATGACCCCAGCGAGGCCGACGAGCAGTGCGGCCGATCGGATCGATGCACTCTGTTCGCGCAGGTCTTCCGTTCCCACCTCGAGAACGACGACGCCGACCCAGTCGCCCTCTTGGCCAATCGCTCGCTGGACAATCAGGGTGTCTTCGCCAGCCCGGAACGGCAGGGTGGGGGTGGCTCTTGCTCCCTCGGGCGCGATGGCGAACAGCTCTTGGTTCATGTCGTAGATCGCGACCCGCCTCACCTGCGGATCGACACGGGCGACCTCGGCGGCCTCCGCAGCTGCACCCTCGTCCAAGAAATACAGCGGCGCGCTGGCGTTGTAGGCCACGACGCGAGCCAGGCTCTCGAGCTCATCCAGGCGGTTCTGTTGGGCGCCAGCTTCGAGACGCGGAATGAGCATGAGTGCGAGGAACAGCATCACCGAGACCACGGCGACGACCTGAATCAAGACGATGCGGGCGCGCAGGTGTAGCTGCATCAGCGACCTGCCCTGGCCAAGCGCATCAGCTCGGCGCCGAGCCGAACCCCGCGCGCCTTGGCGTTTGGCTGGTTGGCATCGAAGCGCAGCTTGTCGTTCTGCCAGAAGAACCCGATGGCGGCGCCCACGGCGATGAGCCCGGCGTGGTCGCCCACGATCAGGGTGCCTTCCTCGGCGGACGAGATCACGCTGTGCGCAGCCGACCCCTCGCCGCGCAGGTAGAGAACGGTGCACGGCCCGAGGTCGCCGTTGAGCTCAGACCAGCCCACGGACTGCACGACCACGGGCTTTGCCCCGTTCAGCTTGGCGCTCACCTCGGTCAGGGCCCTCGCGACTTCAGGAGCGCCGATGACCCGAATATGAATCTCGGTAGGCGGTGTCTCGTACTCGACGTAGCGCAGGAAGCGCAGCAGGAAGACGGCCTTGAGCTCATCGGGCTCCGTGGCTCCAGCGACCGTCGGCGCAAGGAGCGTCGCGACGAGGCCTGCCAAGAAGGCACGCCGGCTCAGGAACGCCAAGCTCACCGGAACTCACCTCGGAGACCCAACATCAGCTCGCGGCCGGGAAGCGGGTGGTAGGCGGGCACGAAGCCATCCGGATTGCGGACCGAGGGCTGGTCCACTGGCCGTGTTCCCGAGCCACTCTGACGGCCCATGCCGAGCACCTTGGCGTCGAAGAGATTGCGCACGATGAACTGCGGAGCCAGGCTCACCCGACCCACGGAAAGAGACTTGCTGCTGAGCGTGGCGTTGACGAGCACGTGTCCTGGCCCGAAGCCGTCGGGGTCCTCTTCGGTCACGTAGTCGTAGTTGTCTGCGACCCAGTCGTCGTCTTTGGGCTGGTAGTAGCGATTCGAAGCCGGCGCCTTGACGGGGCCGTAGATGTTCGCGCCCATGTGCAGTGTCGCCAGATCGAAGGCATGCCAGGTGCCGCCGAGGTTGACCTTGTGAGAGGCCACACCGTCGATGGGCTTGAGCTCCTCGTTCAGATTGAGGGCGTAGTTGGCGTATAGCGTCAGACCCTCGATGGGCTCACCTCGCACATCTGCAGACACCCCGTGGAACCTGCCACTTCCGCGGTTTTGGTAGTACTCCGCGAGCTGGCCTAGGGGGCCGATCGGCACGGCGTCCGTGTCGGGGTTGGGCGCCACTTCAATCAGGTCGTGGGTCCAGCTCGTGTACACGCTGGCTCTGGCAAACAGGCGCCGGTCGAGTAGCCTGGCGCGGAGCTCGGCCTCTGCGGTGCGGATCTTCTGGGAGGTGAGCAACGGGTTGCCTCGCCACTCGTCGCGAAGCTCGAAGATGGTCGGGGCCTTGAACGCCTCACCGTAGAGCAGCTTGATGGTCCAGTCCTGGTGGGGGTGCAGGACGAGTCCAGCGCGGGGGTTGAGTGCCGGATTCGTGGTGGTGTCCAGGTCGGCGCGGATGCCCACGACCAGGCTGTGGGGACCGAGTTGCTGCGAGTCTTGAACGTACGCACCGCCGTTCCAAGAGAAGAACACGGGGTTCACCGACGGTGCACCGGTGGGAAAGCTCGAGTCCACAATCGTCGAGTCGGTTCCCTGGGCATTGCCGAGTCCGATCGCGAAGTACTCCCGCACGCGGCGCTGAACTTCGAAGCCCGCGGTGAGTGTGTTCTCGGACCCCTTCTTCTCGGAGATGCGCCAGTTCGCCTGGGGATCGATGGACAGCTCGTATCCGACGCCGTGGTAGTTCTTGGTGAGGTCCCGGGTGGGGGAGTCCGTGCCGTTGTCCACGGCTTGGTACTGGTAGGTGTAGACGAAGGCGGTGCTCGGCAAGATCTCGGTGCCGCGCATCGCGGCCTTGAAGGTCCGCTCCGCTCTGGGCCCAAAGGGTGCGGTGTGGCTCACCGAGAGTCCGTACCCCGTGTGCACCGCCCGGAACGGCTGGTCATCGGTGTTCGCAAAGTACTCGTAGCCCACGACTTCGCTGCCCAGGCCCTCGTCGCGGCGCCAGTACCAGGCTGAGATGCCGAGCCCACCATCTTCCACGCGAAGGCGAGCTGAGACATCGCGCACGCTCGTGTCGAAGCCGTCCTCGATGGCCCGCGTTCCACCTCCGGCGACGGTCTCGTTGGGAATGACTCCGTGTTGCAGTGTGAGCACTTCCTCGGGCTCGTAGTTGCCGGTGAAGTAGCCACCAGGATCGGACCGATTCAGGCCGTGGTCGCCCTGGCTCGTCACGAAGCGCCCCGACAGGCGCACGGCGGCTCCGCCGGGAAGGCGACCGGTCAGGCTGAGGGAAGGGATGAGTGTCTTGTAGGTTCCGGCATGAACCGCAGCCCGTGCGCGAATGGCGGTGTCTTCTGCGAGCTCGTCTGCCGGGCTTCGCGTGATGATGTGGATGATGCCGGAGTATGCGTGGCCGCCGTAGAGGGCCGAACCCGGACCCGCGATGACTTCGATGCGCTCGACGTCGGTGAGGTGACCTTCCCAGCCGATCTGATTGACCCAGCCGTTGCTGACTTCGTTGGCTTCGATGTTGTCGACGAGCACGAGCATCTTCGTCTGCCCGACGTCGCCTTGTCCGCGAAACAGGAAGTGCGTGGGGTACTCGCCGGACGGGTAGCCGGTCGAGACGTCGAAGCCGGGCAGGTCACGCAGTGCGTCGGCGATGGTGAGGTAGCCGCGCTCGACGATCATGTCGCGGGTGATGACCTCGACGGATGCGGGTGCGTCCTCTTGGCGCTCTAGACGCCGTGACGCGGTGAGGACCTCGACCTCCATGAGCTGCTCGAGGTCCAGGCCAAGCAGGTCATCCAAGCTGTCGGATGCCGCGGCTGGGCTGCTGGCGAGCACCCAGATGAGCGGTAGACATGCGCGTTGCAGACGAATCACGAGGGCCTCCGCGTGCATTTTGCCGCATCCGGGGACCCATTGGGCCGGACTTGGCCCGAATGACGCGCGGGGAGCGGTTGTGGGACGGCTAGCCCTCGCCCTGGGTGTCGCGCACGAAGCGACCGACGACCTCGGTGTGACCCGTGTGGGGGAACAGGTCGACGACCCAGAGCTCGGCGAGCTTCCAGCCACCCGCTTCGAGAAATGCGCGGTCGCGGCCGAGGGAAGCGGGGTTGCAGGCCACGTAGACGAGCACTTCGGCGGTGGCGGTGGCGAGTGCCTTGGCGACTTTCGGATGCAGTCCTGCCCGCGGAGGGTCCACGACGAGCGAGCGGCGTCCCTCGGTGCTCTTGAGCACATCGAGGGCATCTTCGACCTTGCCGACCCGAAACTCTGCGGTGACGCCGTTGGCCTCGGCGTTTGCACGCGCGTCGTGAATGGCCGCTTCGACGAGCTCGACGCCCACGACCCGGTCAAAGCCCTCGGCCAGGGTGATGCCGATCGACCCGGTGCCGCAGTACAAATCCACCAGGGTGCCGGACGGGCTGCCCAGTGCTTCGCCGATGGTCTCGTACAGCCGCTCTGCGCCCTTCGTCGAGGTCTGGAAGAAGGCGGTGGCGGACAGGCGATAGCGGCGGCCCAGGAGCGACTCTTGGATGGTGTCGCGGCCCCAGAGCTGCTGCACCTCGCCGCGAGCGACGTCGGCGACGCCATCGTTGATGCCCCAGATCACGCCCGCAACCGACCAGCCGTCGGCGTACTCGAAGGCCATGAGGGCCTCGGCGAGCGCGGTGACGACCTCGGCAGCGCCCTCTTCGGGAGAGGCGGTGTACAGCGCGATGAGCAACTCGCGGTCGACCTCAGAGGCGCGAATCATCAGATGGCGCCAGAAGCCGGTGTGCTCGCGCACGTTCCACGGAATTGGCGCGCTCTCAGCCAGGGCATGCTTGCGCACGAGGGTGAGGGCCTGGTTTCCCGCCTCGGGGATCAGCTCGCAGCGCTCGGAGTCGACCACGCGATCGAAGCGTCCCGGCGCGTGCATTCCAATGAAGCGACCTTCGATGGGAACGCCGTTCGCGTGGTCCTCTTCGGAGAGAAAGCGGCTGACTCCAAACGACAGCTCCACCTTGTTGCGGTAGCCGTAGGCGTCTGCGGCGCCGCGCGTGGGGTGCACCTGCACGTTCTCGGGCCCGGCTTCGCCGAGGGCCTGGGTCACCGCGAGCTTGGTCTTGTGGACGCGCTGTGCGTCGAGCGGCAGCTCCTGCAGCTGGCATCCGCCACACAGGCCGAAGACCGCACACTTGGGAGCGACCATCTCGGGCGGCTCTTCGACCATGCGCACGCGTCGACCCTGCCAGGTGCCCTTGCGAAAACCCTGGGGAACCACGTGAATCACCGATCCGGGAGGGGCTCCGCGGACGTGCATGGACTTGCCGTCGGGTGCCACGCCACAGCCGACACCACCCTTGGCGAGGCCGTCGATCCGCAGGTCAAAGGGGTCGAGTCTTCTGCGTCGGCTCACGTTCGGCTCCGAGGACGGCCGGCGCGCTCTTGCACATCGGCGGGGTAGGGGCAGTGGCGGCAGCCCGACCCGCAGCAGCGATTGCGCGATGCGAGGTAGGCGGCGGTCAGCACGAACAAGCCGCTCTGCGGGTCGAGGTAGCCGGCTTGGCCGTCCCGAACAGCGACGTCGTGAAGCTGCATCCTTTGTGCGTCGAGGCTCATGGGCGCGGAGTACCTCACTTGGGTACGATGCGCTCGAATGGAGGCCGGTTGGCACGCACTGTGTTCGAGAGCAGCATGTTCGACGTCGAGTTGTTTCCCGTCACCACCCCCGCTGGCGACGCCGAGTTCGTGCGGCTTCGCGCGCCGAACTGGGTGAACATCGCCCCCATCACCGCCGACGGAGATCTGGTGCTGATCCGACAGCATCGACATGGCATCAACGCCGGAACCCTCGAGGTTCCTGGAGGCATTGTCGACGGCGACGAGGCTGCGGGCGTCGCCGCGATGCGCGAGCTTCGAGAGGAGACGGGGTACGACGGCGGGACGGTTCATCCGCTGGCTACGGTGCATCCGAACCCCGCCATTCAGGACAACGTCACCGACCTCTTTGCGGTGCTCGGCGTCGAGCTGCAGGGCGAGCAAGACCTCGATCCGCATGAGGAGGTCGAGGTCACCTTGGTGCCGCTGCGCGATCTCGACGCGCTCGTGCGCTCCGGGGCGATCACCCATGCGCTCGCGCTCAACACCTGCCTGCTCGTGCTGTTGCGCCGTGATGACCCGGACTTCGCGCCGTACTTCGCGCGCAGCGCCGCGGCAGCAGGGTAGACTTCGCCATGCCTGACTTCCTGCAAAGCACCGCCGCGCTCTCTCTGCTCGCCCGGGCCGAAGAAGCCCGAAAGAAGGTCACCGAACTCGAGCCCGGATCGGCCGAGCAGCGTGAAGCAGCGCGAGAGTTGGACGGCATCTACGCCGAGCTCGGCATGGAGCTGCACACGTTTTCGCGCATGTCGGCGGGGGCGGTGTCGCAGATTGGCGACGACGACGCAGTCACCTTGCGGCGCAACCTCGATGAGGTCGTGGACCTGGAAGAGGACGACAGCGATCCGCCGACCCTCAAGGCTGCCGACGAAGAGATCACGGTCCAGCGCCGCATGGAGGACCTGATTGCCGCGGGTCTCGGCGACGAGCTGACCATACCCAACATGCACATCCGCGATGGCATCGACACCGCCACCGACGCGGGCGTGTTCGACGAGAACACCGCCACCGGCGAGCTGTCGGACGGCGGCTACGTCCAGAGTGTGCTGACCAGCGGGCCTTCCTCCGAACCACCTCGCGTGGCCAAGGCCCTTCCGCATGTGCAGTCCAGTGGCTGGGTGGGACAGCTCCGCGACCTGATGTCGACCATGATGCTGCCCAAGCGCTGGGATGATGCCGTCGAGGTCGCGACCGAAGCGGCGGTTGTGCAGTGGTCCACCGCCAATCTCGACGAGAAGTGGCGCGGCTACCCGCCGGCAATCCAGATCGCGCTGATCGGCTTGGTCTCCTCGCGGGCGCGCTTTCTCGAAGAGCGGCTTGCAGTGCCGGCGCCTCCACGTGCGGCGATTGAGCGTCTACGCGTGTTTCGGCGCAACCACAAGCTCTCCCCAGTGGTGGGCTTGCTCGCCGACCGCGGTCCCGAGCACGCCAGCTGGGATGCCGATGCGCGCCACTGGTGGGGCGTTCTCGTCGACGGTATTGCCGCATGAATCCGAAGATGCGTCAGATGCTCGGACTGGTCACGGTCGCGCTGTTCGCCTTTGTCGGCGTCAGTCTGCTCATGGAAGAGCGCATTGTCGCCGGCAGCGTGATCATCGTGCTCGCGTGCTTTCGCTTGGCTCTCTGGGCCCGCCAGCAGTTCAACCTGGGTGCCGACGACTAGCTGGCGCCCATGGTGTTCACGATCTCGCGAATTTCGTCGATGTCTGCGAACAGTTCGTCGACGTGCGCGCTCTTGATGAGCCCCATCGACATCGAGCTGATCATCGAATGACCCTGGCGCGTCGCGAGAAATGCCGCGGCATCCTTGGCGGCGTCTTCGGGCGCGCTTCCGGGAGTGAGCACGATCCGCTCCTCTTCGAGTAGGGCATTGATAACGCCGAAGGCGAACGCGAGAAGAAAGGGTGTCGACACAGGCTTTCCGATGCTGCTGGGAATGGTATATGGCGCCCTTCCCGCGGGAAGGCCACCCTTCGCGGGCTACCGCGATACGAAACGCGTATGCGACTCGGGAGAAGCCATGTCCAATCGGCTCATTGAGACGGTTCGTAACAGCATCATCGGTGACGATCAGGTGCTCTATGGTCCGTTCGGCCCGCGCCGCGTGACCTATGCCGACTACACGGCGTCTGGGCGCTCGCTGTCGTTCATCGAGGACTTCATCCGCGACCAGGTCATGCCGCTGTACGCCAACACGCACACCGAGACCAGCGGCACCGGACTCCAAACGACGCACTTCCGCGAAGACGCGCGGCAGATCATTCACGAGGCAGTGGGCGGCTCCGACGAGGATGTCGTCATCTTCACTGGCTCCGGTGCGACCGGCGCGATCAACAAGCTGATCGACTGCCTGGGTATTCGCATCCCGAGTGAGCTGGACGAGGCCTACAAGCTCTCCGACCAGATCCCCGCCGACGAGCGCCCGGTCGTGTTCATCGGACCCTACGAGCATCACAGCAACGAGCTTCCGTGGCGCGAGTCGATCGCCGACGTCGTCGTCATCGATGAAGATGGCGATGGTCGCATCGACCTCGACCTGCTCGAGCGTGAGCTGAAGCGCTTCGAGGGGCGGCCTCTCAAGATCGGCAGCTTTTCTGCGGCGTCGAACGTCACTGGCGTGGGCTCGAAGACCTGCCGCATTGCGGCGCTGTTGCACCGGTATGGTGCGCTGTCGTTCTGGGACTTCGCGGCGGCGGCCCCGTACGTGCAGATCGAGATGAACATGCGCGCCGAGGTCGACCCGGACCTGACCTACAAGGACGCGGTCTTCATCTCGCCCCACAAGTTCATCGGGGGACCGGGCACGCCCGGACTGCTCATCGCCAAGCGTCACCTGTTCCGCAACAAGGTCCCCGCGGCACCGGGCGGGGGCACCGTGGCCTACGTGAACTCCGAGGACCACGTCTACCTTGACGACCCGGTTCATCGCGAAGAGGGCGGGACTCCGGCCATCATCGAGTCGATCCGCGCGGGCTTGGTCTTCCAGCTCAAGGAGGCGGTTGGTTTTGAGGCGATTCGCGAGCGCGAGCACGCGTTCATCGAGCGGGCCATTTCCTCGTGGTCGAAGAACCCGAACATCCGAATTCTCGGTAGCCAGGACCTGTGGCGCTTGTCGATTGTGTCCTTCGTCGTGAACCACGGCCAAGGTGCCCTGCACCACAACTTCGTGGTCGCCGTGCTCAACGATCTGCTCGGCATCCAGTCCCGTGGCGGGTGTTCGTGTGCGGGCCCCTACGGTCATCGCCTACTCGGCATCGATCTCGCGACCTCGCTTGAGTTCGAGAAAGAGATCGTTCGCGGCTGCGAGGGCGTGAAGCCGGGCTGGGTCCGGGTCAACTTCAACTACTTCATCTCCGAAGAGATCTTCGACTTCATCGTCGAGTCGGTGCACCTCATCGCCAACGAGGGCTGGAAGTTGCTTCCGCAGTACCGCTTCGAGCCCAAGACGGGCATGTGGCGCCATCGCGACCGCATGGACCCCACGCCGATGAGCCTGCGCGATCTCGACTACCGCCGCGGGCGTCTCGACTTCCGCAGCAAGCACGCGACCGAGCCCGAGTGGGTGCTGAAGCAGCACCTGAGCGACGCCCGGGAGCTGCTCGCGAGTCTTGGCGGTGAGCAGACGGCGCCGAGTCAGGAGACCCCGTTCGAGTCGCTGCGCTGGTTCCCGCTGCCGTCCGATGGTGCCGATGAGCTGAACGGCCTCGGTGCCTGGTCGCCGCTGCGCCCGCTTCCCGGAGGGCGCTGATGGCGCGGGGTCGTGATGCCAGCCAAGCCCGAAAGGGCGCGGTGGCAGCGCTCGGAAAGGGGTTGTCGCGTCGTGCCCGCTCGCGCTGTGAGCTCTGCGCCGGCGATCAGGACCCCCGCGTGATCGAGGTCCCGCCGACCGAAGACGAGCCGAGCGAGGATGCTGCGATTCTGGCTTGTCTGCTCTGCCGCGACGACCTCGACAGCAAGAAGCTCGGCGATCTCGGGCGTCTTCGCTTTCTCGAGACGGCGATCTGGAGTGAGACCCCGCCGGTTCAGGTGCTGGCCGTGCGCTTGCTGCGTCGCGTTGCCGAGAGCGAGGACTGGGCCCGCGAGACCCTCGACGGACTCTGGCTCGATGAGGCGATGTCCGCGCGGGTAGACGCCTCGTGAACGACGAACAGACCCTGGTTGTGCCCGAGGAAGGGGAGGGGTCGCCTCCTGACGTGCCGTTCTTGTTTGGCATCGCGCTGTGGCTGCCGCTGTTCTTCGTCTTCGTGTACTTCTTCGTGTGGTTCATGCGTCCTCGCGGGCCGGTGCAGCTCGATGATGTGGAGCCCGAGCCGTGAAGCCCGCGGTCGTCCTCGACCTCGAGACCACCGGCTTCCCGAGCAACAAAGGAGGCTTCTGCGCTCGCATCGTCGAGGTGGGTGCGGTGGTCGTGACCGAGGATGCGCGGGTGGTGTCGCCGATCTCGTTCTTCGTGCGTCAGCCGAGCTCGCACCTGACCCAGTGGCAAGCTCAGAAGGCCCTGTCGGTGAGTGGCATACGGGTCGACACCGTCCTGCGCGAGGGACTGGATCCTCATGAGGCCGCGCCGCGTCTGGCCCGATGGATGGCGAAGGTGACCGAGCGCTTCGGGGTTCAGGAAGTGCGGGCCTACAACCAGAGCTTCGACTTCTGGTTTCTCGAGCGCAGTCCATGGGACCTGTTCGAGCGCACCGGGCTGGCTCGAGGCGAAGACATCAAGGCGACGGCCAAGCGGGTCATGCAGACCAAGTCGGGTCCGGCGCTCAAGGATGCGGTGGCCTTCGCCAATGCCTCAGGTGGGCAGATCCACTGGCAGTCGGCCGCCCATCGTGCCGAGGAAGACGCACGAATGGCGGCGATGATGGCCGTCTTCTTCGGCGGATCGGAGTCGGCGCAGTAGACTTGCCACGGAGGCAAGATGGATCTCGGCGGGCTCTGGCAGCGACACGCGGACTCACCCGAACAGGTGCTCACCGAGCTTGGTGAGCTGCTCGACCAAGCGACCGAGGCCAAGCAGTGGTTTGGTCTGGCCGCGCTCGGCGCTCATGTGTCCGGTGCCCACCTCGGTGATTGGCAGCGAGGCGTCGCGTTGCTCCATCGTGTGCAGGCGCTCGACGCCTTTGACTCAGACACGGCCCAAGGGCGCGGAACCCATCGCTTGCTTGCGACGCTGCATACGTGCGCGGGCGAGATGCAGCCTGCGGGCGAAGCGCTTGCCAGGTCCCACAACCCCGGCGACCCGGCCGACTGCGCCACCGTGCGCATGCTCGCCTCTGTGGCCGAGGCGCTCGTGGAGCGCGGAGAGGCCGAGCGGGCACAGCAGGCCTTCGACAAAGCTCTCGACCTTGCGAGCTACGGACCCGAGAAGGGTGACCCCGCAGCACGCGCGCTCGCCATGGCCGGAAACAACGTCGCCTGCAGCTTGGAAGTTCGGTCCGACCGCTCGGACGTGGAGACGGCGCTGATGAAGCAGGCCGCGCATGTCGGCCGCACCTACTGGGAGCTCGCCGGCGACTGGAAGAACGTGAAGATCGCCGAGTATCGCTTGGCTATGACGCACCTTGCGGCGGGCGAGCCGCGAGTGGCCCTCGAGCACGCCAAGCGGGCGGTAGCACAGGTCAGTGCGCATGACGGCACCGACGAAGACCGCTTCTTTCCTCGGCTGGCCATGGCACAGGCCCACCTCGACCTCGGGCAGCAGGACGCGGCCCGCGACGTGCTGGAGCAGGCGTCGACAGCGGTGGTCGAGTGGGGAAGAGCAGAACTGGACGCCCTCCTCCAGCGGCTCAGTCGCTAAAGCCCAGGCGTGCCGGCAAGATCTCGAGCATCCCGCGCTCGGCCTCTTCTTGGGTGTCGGCGAGGCTGATCACATCGAGCTTGCCGACGGTGGCGATTGGCCCCGTGTTGTAGAGCACGAAGCGTCCGCCCGGATTGCTCGGCGTCCACAGATCGTCGCCGAGGGCGGCCAGGATCTCGGGGAAGGGCTTGTTCACGAGCGAAGGATGCATGATGTCCTGGGCTCGGTACGGAGGCCGCTCGTCGAAGAGACGGTCCAGCAGCGACATTGGCGTCGAGGTGCCGCCCCAGCGTCCGTTGCACTCGGTGAACAGTACGCGGTGGTCGACGACGAGGTGATCGAAGGAGCAGCGGCCGACGTAGCCGAGGGCCTGGAGTCCGGCGGCCACCTTCAGGGCGGCTTCGGCGATGCGGGCATTCAGCTCGTCGGGGAGCTGTGAGGGACGCGAGCCGAGGAACATCTTCTCGGGGCCTTCGAGGATCTGCTCGTAGATGCCGTCGAGGATCGGCGACCCGTGGCCTGCGGGAGGAATCCAGAGCTGGGTGCTCGGGGAGAGATCGGTGTCCTCCCAAGCCACTGCGAGAAGCTCTTCGTCGCCCTCCCAGCGCGTGCGGTGCAGAAAGCGATCGACCAGAGCCTCGACCTCGACCTGTCCAAGCTCACGCAGGGTCGAGGAGTGATGCACCTCGTTGCCCATGGCCGATGCACAGCGGGTACGCTTGAGGCCGACCCGGTCGTGTCGAGCGGCAAGATCGATGAGCGCAGAGGCCAGGGCTGCGCTGTCGGTCACCCGCGCGGTGTCGACCAGCATCGACCGGCCGACCACGGCGTGCACCAGCTCGTCGAACATCGCTTTGTCATTGGCGATCCAGTTCACCGGCGGCGGTGGGCCAAGCACAGAGATGTGTGCACCAGTGGCCTCGTGCAGGGCGGCGGCGAGCTGCCACAGCGGCTCCATCGCCATGTACGGATGCACGATCATGCCGTCTTTGGCGGCCTCCGCCAGCTTCGAGAAGGCGGGTTCGCGACGACAGGCGGCCGCGACGTACAGACGCGAGCCGGAAGGCTCGGCGATTACCAACTCTGGCGCGCCGAGACCGAGTACGTCACGGCAATAGGCCTCGTAGCCAGCGACCGGCTCGGTCACCGATGCGAACAAGTCGCCGTCGCCAGCGCGCACGCGCGCTCGATGCTGGTAGGCCTCGATGCCGGCGACGCCGTCGAGGAAGGGAATTCCCGATAGATCGTCGAGGTGGAGCGACGGGCGGCCCAGGTCCTCGGTGTAGCGGTACGGGGCGTAGCGCGCGAGCTCGTCGGCGAGGCCAAGACGGCGTGCAATCGGGGCTACGGCCTCGGCTGCGGCGGAGAGATCAGCGTCGGACAAGCGAGTCGGGAAGGCCATGGCAGCCATGGTAGCCCGCGCTGGGGCTCGCGGCTGTTGCGGGTGCGTGACGCCCCACCGGCCCGATGCCGATTGCGTCGCGCATGCTGGCCCGCTAGCCTCGGGCACCGGAGGCCTTGTATGGGCGCTAGTGTTTCAGCGGAACTCGTCGCGCGCATGGTCGCGTTTCGCCGTGATCTCCACCGCCATCCCGAGCTCTCCGGCGAAGAGGAACGCACCGCGGGCCAAGTCGTGGCCGCTCTCGCCGAGCTCGGCGTCGAGAGTCGTCGCGTCGGTACGGGCGTTGTCGCCGATCTTCCTGGGCCTGGGCCGGTCATCGCTCTTCGGGCCGACACCGATGCCCTTCCGATCGAGGAAGAGACGGGCTTGCCCTTCGCCAGCACCCATCACGGCGTCATGCACGCCTGCGGACACGACGGCCACGCCTCGATGCTGCTTGGTGCCACTGCACTGCTGCTCGAGAACCCCGCGCCGACGGCCATCCGGTTGATCTGGCAGCCAGCCGAAGAGACGGGACTCGGCGCACAGCAGCTGATCGACGCCGGCGTGCTCGACGGAGTCGCCGCCATCTTCGGCGGCCACCTCGACCGGCGCTACCCGGCCGGTACCCTCGCCATCTCGGAGGGCGCGGTCAACGCATCGACGGACGAGTTCTTCATCACTGTCCGCGGAAAGGGCGGCCACGGCGCTCGACCGCACACGGCAAAAGACGCGCTGGTCGCCGGTGCGCTGATGGTGACGGCCCTGCAGACGGTGGTGTCGCGCGAAGTCGACCCCGGTGAACCCGCGGTGGTGACCGTCGGCAGCTTTCAGGCCGGCGTACGGCCCAATGTCATCGCCGGCACGGCACGTCTCTCGGGGACGGCACGTGCACAAGACCACCACGTTCGGGCGCACCTCCTCGAGGCGATCGAGCGGCAGGTCCGCGGGATCGCGGCGACCCAGGGCGTCGAGGTCGACGTGGACATCCAGCGGTGCAGCCCACCGCTCCGAAACCCGGCAGAGGGTGTGGCGGTTTCGTGGCAGGCGGCCGAGGCTGTCGGCGCCGACCCAGTGCCCTTCGACGTCGTGAACATGGGCGGCGAGGACTTTGCTCGCTACCTTCTCGAAGTGCCTGGCTGCTACATCCGAATCGGCGCCTCGCCAGGTCCCGACAGCCATCCCGCGCACTCGGGACTGTTCGACTTCGACGAAGCAGCGATGCCGATAGGCGCCAAGTGGTTTGCCGAGGTGGGCCGTTTGGCCGGGGCCGCGTTTACTCGATCGTGAGTTCGGTCGGAATGTCGGTGATCTTCTCGCCGACCTCGACGCCATTCGCCTCGAACCAGCCGACGTTCATCTCGAGCGCATAGGTCGCCGGGTACAGCGACTGGGTGCGATCGGTGGTGAACGCGGGCATCTGCGCGATCTTCACGATGGTGCCGTCGCGCTTGATGAACGCGATGTCGAGCGGAATGCGCGTGTTCTTCATCCAGAAGCTACGCGGCTTCTCGTCGCCGTAGATGAAGAGCATGCCCTCATCGGCGTTGAGGTGGTCGCGGTTCATCAGCCCCGTGGCGCGGTGGTCTGCGGTCGCGGCGACCTCGACCTTCACAGGCTGGTCAGCGACGAGAATGGTGTGCACCGGCAGCTTTGACGAGCACGCCGTGAGCAGCGCGAGGGTCATCGCGGCGGTGGCGCGGGCGAGGGTCATAGAAGGCTCTGCTGGGATTCGTCGAGGGTCAGGTTCAAGTGCTGCCGTCCGCGGGGCGTGACCACGCGGCCACGCGGGGTGCGGTTGAGCAAGCCTTGCTGGATCAGGTAGGGCTCGTAGGTGTCTTCGATGGTGTTCGAGCTCTCGCCAATGGCTGCAGCGAGGGTCTCGAGGCCGACGGGGCCCCCCGAGAACTTCACGGCGATGGCGTGCAAGATGCGCCGGTCCATCTTGTCGAGGCCCGCTTCGTCGACCTGCAGGCGATCCAGCGCGATGCGCGTGATGTCGCCGTCGATGGTGCCGTCACCCTCGACCTCGGCGAAGTCGCGGACGCGGCGAAGCAGCCGGAGGGCGATGCGGGGGGTGCCTCGGGCTCGGCGGGCGAGCTCGGAGCGACCCTCTGGGGTGAGCACGACTCCGATACGCTCTGCGGCGCGGGTGAGCACGTGCTCGAGCTCGTCGGGCTTGTAGAAGTCGAAGGTGCAGTGAATACCGAAGCGCGCGCGCAGGGGCGACGTGAGCATGCCCGAGCGGGTGGTGGCCCCGACCAGCGTGAACTGCGGTAGCGGTAGCTTCACCGACTGTGCGCCAGGACCCTGACCGAGCACGACGTCGATCTCGAAGTCTTCCATCGCTGGGTACAAGATCTCTTCGACGCTGCGATTCAGGCGGTGGATCTCGTCGATGAAGAGAACCTCACGGTCCTTCAGGTTGGTGAGAATGGCGGCGAGGTCGCCGCCGCGCTCGATCGTCGGCCCGGAGGCGGTGCGGACGTCGGTGCCCATCTCTTCGGCGAGGATGTACGCCAGCGAGGTCTTTCCGAGACCCGGAGGACCTGCGAGCAGCACGTGGTCGAGGGACTCGCCTCGGGACATGGCGGCCCGAATGTAGACGCGCAGGTTGTCGACCACGCCGCGCTGTCCGACGAACTCATCGAGGGAACGGGGGCGTAGCGCACGGTCTTGGGGCTCGAGCTCGGCGCCATCGACAAAGCGGCTCATGAGGCATTTCCGTACAGGAACTTAAGCGCGGCGCGCAGGCGAGTGGCGATCGGTGCGTCCTCAGGCGTGCCCTCGGCGACGAGGTGGGTCCGAACCCGCTCGATCTCGGTCTTCTTGTATCCGAGGCGATCGAGAGCCGCGATGAGTGTGTCGGGAGCAGCGGAGACTGCGGCCTTGGGCGCCTTTCCGGTCGCGGGTGCGAAGCGGGTCGGGATCTTGCCCTTGAGCTCGAGGGCCATGCGCTGGGCAGTCTTCTTGCCGACGCCGGGGATGCGCGACAGTTCACGCACATCGTCGGCCTCGATGGCGGCGGCGAGCTGGTCAATGTCGAGCGCGTCGAGGGCGGCCAAGGCGAGCTTGGGCCCAATGCCGCTCACGCTGATCAGCTTCGAGAAGGCCTCGCGATCGGACAGGGACGGGAATGCGTACAGCGCGATGGCATCCTCGCGAACCTGCGTGCTCACGTAGACGGTCACCTCATCATCGGCGCGAATCCAGCCCTCGAGGGCGTTCTGGGCGGCGAACACCTCGTACCCGACGCCTCGCACGTCGATGATGCCGGTGGTGCCGTCGCGTTCGACCAAGCGGCCTGTCAGTCGTCCGATCAAGCGAGCCTTCCGAGTTCAGTGGACCGCGCATGTGCGCAGTGGGTGATGGCGATGGCGACGGCATCCGAGGCGTCGAGGGGTCCGGGGACTTCCTCGCCGAGCAGCATGTTCACCATGCGTCGAATCGCGTGCTTGTCGGCCCGTCCGTGTGCGCCAATCGAACGCTTCACGGTCATCGGGTTGTAGCTGTGGGCCACAAAGCCCGCCTGCGCCGCTGCGAGCAGCGCCACGCCCCTTGCCTGTCCCAGCGTGAGTGCGCTGGTCGACGACTTGTGCTTGAAGATCGCCTCGATGGCGACGGCATCGAGCTCATGTCTGCCGAGGACCTCGGCGAGTCCCGCGTGGATGATGCGAAGGCGCTCGCCCATCTCGGTCTTCGAGTTGGTGCGCACGCAGCCCGAGTCGATCAGGCGCACGCGCCCACGACGTTTCTCGACCACGCCGTAGCCGGTGACCGTAGAGCCAGGATCGATGCCGAGCACGCGCATGAAGGGGGGCGGGGAGGGAGGGAGGCCGCAGGGATGCGGGGTTTCACACTGTACCCAATCTCGGCCGGCGTGGCACGCGGATCGCGCGTTACCCAGCGGTTCTCTGGAGGATCCATGGCCCTGCGACGCACGCTCGCGGCTTCATTCACGCGCGAAGGCATCGGCGCTCATGGGGGCGAGACCTGTCGCATCGAGGCGCGTCCCGCGGCTTGGGGCGCCGGAATCGTCTTCGAGACCGAAGAGGAGACCATCCGTCTTGGGCCGGCCACCCTCGAGGTTGGCGACTGTGCGGCGGTGTTCGGAGAGCTCTCTGAGGTGGCGGCGCCCGAGGCCTTGCTCGCGGCGCTGGTGGCGGTGGGCGTCACGGACGTCACCCTCAAAGTCGAAGGCCAGGAGCTACCGGCCCTCGATGGCACGGCCGGCGCCTGGCTTACCGCGATCGACGAAGTCGGCCTGAGCGAGGGGCCAGCGGTCGCGCCGAGGGTCATCGCCGAGCCCGCCGTGGTCACCAGCGACGACGGGTATGCCGCGCTCGTGCCCGGTGATGCCTGCGAGGTGGCAGTCCGACTGGATGCCGGCGAAGGCTGCACCGGAGAGGGCTTGCTTCCACTCGACGAGGACCTGTTTCGGACAGAACTCGCCTGGGCCCGCCCGGTGGCCCTCGACCTCGTCGAGCGACAGGCGCAGGGCGGATGGATCGGGACCCACGAAGGGAATGCCGTCACGACTGCCGAGGCCTTGAAGACGCCAGACGAAGGTGTGCGTCGCGCCATGCTCGAGGCCCTCGGGCTTCTGGCCGCTTTGGGGCCGGTCCAAGGCCGGCTCGAGTGGGTCGGCGGCGGTGCCGAGCTCTGCGCAGCGCTCTTTCGGTCCGTCGACGGCTAGGGCTTCGCGCCGCGAACCACTGAAGCGGCCTCAATAAATGCCGGGTTGCCGGTGGACGCCGCGAGCTCTTCGAGGCGCTTGGCAGCGTCGGACAGGCGGCCGGCGTCTTTGGCGGCACCAATGAGGGCGAGTACCACTCGCGTGTCGGGCATGCGCTGCACGGCGTCCGACATCAGGTCGAAGGTCGCTTGCGGGTCTTCGGCGCTCAGAACCTGTCCATAGGTGAGCAGGGCCCGGATGTCGTAGGGGTGCGTGTCGACAGTGGCCTTGAGCCGGGTGCGCGCGCCGGCCATGTCACCGGACTGGGCCTCGGCCATGGCGGTGGCGACCTGCAGACTCGCGTCGATCGGGCGGTCGTCGGCGGCCTTCTGAAGGTGGGGACGGGCTGCGGCCGGGTCGTCGTTGAGCAAGAGCAGACCGAGTGCCGCGTGGGCTTCGACATTGTCGGGGTCGATCTCGAGGGCGCGCTGCACGTCCTTCTTGGCCGAGTACACCTGGCCGAGCGAGGCATGGGTCGCGGAGCGCTCGACCCAGAGCAGTGCGCAGTTTGGGTAGGACGCCATGAGAGGGGCCCAGAGGTCGACGCTGCCCTGCATGCGTGCCTTGTCGGCTTGTTCGAAGCCGGCCGCATCGAGGGTGCCGGCGGCCATCGCGCTGGCGTACAGGGCCCATCGGCGAGCCTCGCCGCCGAGGGGGTCGACGGTGAGCGCCTTGCGGGCCGCTTCCATCGCGCCCTCGGCATCGCCAAGGGTCAGCTGGTGCCGCGCCATCGCCGAGTGCACGCGCGGGTCTGCGGGCGCGATGCTCGCGGCCTTGTCGAGGATGGTGCCGGCCGACATCGGAGCCAGCGCGGCCACGGCCAGGTAGGACTCGACGTGCGAGGGGGCCTTGGTCATGGCCCTGCGTCCGACCTCGAGGGCGGCGTCCTTCTTGCCGCGCAAGATCAGCACACTGCCGAGGCCACCCCAGGCTTCGCCCAGCGAGTCGTCGACCGCCAGTGCCGAGCGAAACGACGTCTCGGCGGACTCGAGATCACCCTGAACGCGCCGAACTGTGCCCATTCCCGCGTGGGCGTGGGCGTGGCCCGAGTTGAGCTGGAGGGCCTTGCGGTACGCCTCCTCGGCACGCTCGAGTGAGGTTGCAGCACGGCCGCGCAGAAACTGGGCATCTGCGTCTGTAGGCGCGGCGTCCGAGCGTCGGATGTACACGGGCTCGACGGCCGAAGCGAGCCCTAGCGCAGCCATGACGTCGATGTACTGGACCTGAGAGTGCAGATCGTTCGGCGCCGCCTCGGCCTGCTTCTCGGCGATCGGTGCCGCATCGGCGTAGCGTCCCGCCAGGATCAGGTCTTCGACCTCAGAACCGGCAAATGCCGTGGAGGCGAGCAACGTGGCGAGGAACAAGACGAGACGCACGGGGACTCCTGAAGGGGCGGACTTCCCGACCTCTGCCAAGGAGTGCACTTGGACTGGGCGCGGTGAAGGGCCAGGGCCGATGGTATGCTCCAGAACGCCTGACCGGGAGAGCTTCGTCCACATGCTCCGTTTCACTGTGATCGGCACGCTGCTGTTTCCTACCCTCGCGCTCGCCGCGCCGACCATTGCGGTGGTCGGCCTGCACAACGAAGAGCTCGATCTCGAGGCTCAGAGGGCGGTCTCAGCCCGTGTCGCGGCGGCCATCGATGCGACCGGCAACTTCGAGGCGCTCAGCGCAGAAGAGGTCGTTGCGGCAATGGAGGGACGTGAAGAGCTGGCGATGAACGACGCCTTTCTCGCGCACGGACGAAAGCTGCTCGACGATGGGCGACTTCAGTTTCAGCAGGCTGAGCCCGACTTCGCGATTCCCGTCCTCGAGAGTGCAGTCAAGGAGCTCGAGGCCGTCATGGCCTTCAATCCCGCGCAGAAAGAGCTCTGGGAAGCCTACGTCTTTCTCGGTGCTTCGCAGCATGGCATCGGTGATCAGGCCGGTACCATGCGAGCGTTCTCGGCCGCGGCCGGTCTGAACCCCGAGCGTCGCCCGACGACGCGTCAGTTTCCGCCGAACATCGTTGAGCTCTATGACGGCATCGCTTCCGATCTCCAGGGCCGCGTCTCGGCGCTCAACGTCTCGGTCAAGGCGCGTGACGCCACGGTCTGGGTGGATGGCATCGCGCAGGGCGCAGCTCCGCTCACCGTCGAGGTCCTTCCTGGGGCGCACCACGTGTTGGTGCGAACACCGGATGGGACCGCCGGATACGCGAAGATCGCGATTGGTCCGAAGTCCTCGAAGGACGTCGAGGTCGAGCTTCAGGCCAGCCGACTCGGTGAGACCTCGACCTCCAAGTTCGTGCGCACCCGCGAGACCTCAGCGCTCTACGAGGCGCTGTCGGACCATGTCGAGGCCGACTTCTGGTTGGTCAGCGGCGAATACGACGAAGCCATCTACGCGGCGTTCTACTCTCCCGCTGCGGACAGCTGGTCGAACTACGTGCGCGTGCCGCTCATGGAGCAGGGCGACGACGAGACCATCGAGGCGGTGCTCGAGCTGATGGCCATGGTCGACAACGGCGGGTCGCTCAAGCGCGATGCCTATGCCGAGACTGCGATTCCACTCGACCGAAGCGCGAATGAGCTGCTGGCAGACCTTCTCGTGACGGCCGACCCCACCATCGAAGAGGGGCCCGTGATCGTCGAGAAGAAGCCCTTCCCGTGGTGGGTGGTCGCTGCCTCGGCCGGAGCTGTGGCTGCGGGCGCGGGCGGGTACGGCATCTACCGTGTCGCCACCCACGACCCGAACCGGGGCAAGATCGTGGTGACCCTGCCCTAGGCTGAACTACTCGGCCGCGGGTGCAGTCCAGCTTCCCTCGTAGACCTTGTCGCCATCGGGATGCGGCGCGGTGATGGTCCACTTGCAGGTCTCGGAGCTACGCTCGTGCGGGCTCTTGATCTTGCGCAGCGGCACCAGCCGGTAGCCGCGCGAGTCGCCGGCATAGACAACGTCGTACTCTCGGCTCGACGTCTTCGATGAGGTGTCTTCGCCATTGTCGGTCTTGCGCACGTACTCACAGTCGTAGTCGACGCGGACCTTCCAGGTGCCCTTCTCGCCGGTACGCGGTACGCGCAGCTCGGCCTGAAGGATGTAGTCGCCGGGAGCGAGCTCACCTCCACTCATGCCGACGTAGCTGTCGCACTTGTCGCGGCCCTGGCACAGGCCAATGCCCTCGTCGTGGAACGGACGCACGCCCTCGCGGACATCGGTGAGCAGGGGAGAGAGCAAGTCGCGCTCAAAGTCGGTCATCGTCGCGCCGCCCGCGGCGGCAGGAGCATCGGTGGGCTCTTCCGTGGCTGCTTCGGTGCCGGCGTCTGGGCAGAACGCCGCACAGGATTCGGCCGTGGGTTCGCCGCCTCCACAGGCGGTGAACAGGGCGAGAGCAGCAGGAAGGACAAGCAGGCGCATGGGGTCTCCGTGAATCGAGGCGCGGGTTCGACCGCGCTGTGCGCCGCAAGGTTACCAGCCCGCATGACGCTTGCACGTGCGACCTTTCTCGACGGCACGCCGGTGGACCTCCCCGGCTCCGGACCCTACTCCTCGGAAGCGCTCGAAGTGCTGTTTAAGCGGCGCTTCTTGTTGCCTGCGCAGGACCGCTTCGTGCTCGGCGAGGGCGACGATGCACACGCGTACCTCGATGCTGCCAAGAGCGCGTGGGCATCCGAGGCCGAATGGATGGACTTCCTCGATCTGGACAGCCCGGCCTATGACCTCAAGACCGCCGAGCGCGACCTCTACATGTGGCATTGGACCCCGTTCCTCGAGGGGGTCGAGACGGTGCTCGACGTAGGCTGCGGCATTGGGCGCTTCACCGCTGAGTTCCTCGACCGAGGCGCGACGGTCTGGGGTGTCGACGCCGACCTCGAGAGCCTGATCCGCTGTGCCTGGCACTCGGCTCGCCGAGCTGGGAAGCTCGACCTGTCCTGGGCAGGGGTGCATACCCTTCCCGACGTGCAGGTCGACGCCGTGGTGGCCTGTGAGGTGCTCTGCTACGTGCCCGACCTTGATGCAGCCATGCAAGAGATTGCGGCGCGTCTCAAGCCCGGCGGCGTGCTCCTGATGTCGATGGAGGCCCGCTACGGCTGGGCCACGGCCGAGGACGCTGCGCCCGGCCAGCTGGCAGCGGCGCTCGCCGATGAGGATGTGCTCGAGCCGATGCCGGGACGCCCTTGGGTGCGCCTACACGGCCACGAGGACATGACGAACTTGCTCGAGCGGAACGGCTTCGACGTCGCGCACTTGCAGGCCACTCACTACGTGACCGACGGTCCCTTGGAGCGCGTGGCGCCGGACGAACTCACGTTTGAGGCTCTGCGAGACGCCGATGCAGCAGCCCGCAATCACCCGGTGTGGGCACCGCTGAACCGCATCTGGACCGCGGTGGGTCGAAAGCGCTAGATGGGGCTGACGGCGATCTTCTTTTCGTCGCCAGGGCCCACGGTGACCGTCGTCGAGTAGTCGTAGCCGTTCGTGAGGTTCTCGACGCGGATCTTGTGGGTACCCGGCTCGACCTCGAAGCTCCCCGGGGCGGTCTTCGAGAGGGCCTTTCCGTCGATGTAGACGGTGGCCCATCCAGACGCGGTCAGCACGATCTTGAGCTTCGCGGGGGTTCCCGCAGGTGCTGTACGCACTGGGCGTGGGCGCGTGGTGCGCGGGGCCGTGCGTGCGACGGGCTTCGGCTTCACCTTGACCAGCGGCTGTCCAAAGCGGGCCACTTGTCCGGCGGTGACGGCCAGTGCACCCTCGAAGGTCTCGTAGCCGTCGGCTTCGAGACGAATGAAGTGCTCGCCGGGTGCCACGTCGGGAATCGTGACCGACTCACCGGTTCCCACAAGCTGCTCGTCCAGAAAGACGCGGGCTTCGGGAGTGACCGTGACGGCGACCGAGCCGACCTCGGCCTCGACTTTGACCTCGACGATCTCTTTCTCGGGGGCGCGCTGGCTCAGGTCGTAGGCGACATAGGCGGCGCCGCCGGCAATGACGGTCGCCACGACGGCGAGGAGCCCAATCGTGCCCATGGCCATCTTGGTGCCGGCAGAGGTCTGGGCCATCGTCGAGTTGGTCTGCCCATCCCACTCGGAGATCGGCGGGGCATTCTTGCGAAGCTCGACTGCGACGACGGAGCCCTTCTCGAGGCGCTGACGCTCCTCACCGATCTCGACGGCGAAGATCTCTTGCATGAAGGTACGGAAGCCGTCGCGCGTCTTGTCAGGGGTCGCTGGGTAGAGGAACTTCGCCAGGTCCTCCTGCATCTGACCGGCGGTCTGATAGCGCTGGTCGAGAGGCCCGGTGAGGGCCTTCATGACGATGCGAGACACGTCTTTTGGCACTCGGCTGTTCAGCGTCTCGGGCGGTGCGACATCGACCTTGCGCACGCGCTCGAGGGTCTGAGTCTCGCTCTTGGTCTTGAACAGGCGACGGCCCGTCAGCATCTCCCAGAGGATGATGCCGAGGCAGAACACGTCGCTGCGGCCGTCGAGATCCCGGCCATGCGCCTGTTCGGGGCTCATGTACTCGAACTTGCCCTTGAGCACGCCCGCACCGGTCTCGTAGGCGTTCTTCTCGGCCTTGGCGATGCCGAAGTCGGCGACCTTGACCTCTCCCTCGTACGAGAGAAGGATGTTCGACGGCGAGATGTCGCGGTGGACGATGTTGTAGGGCTCGCCCTGGTTGTCGGTCTTGGCATGGGCGTAGTCGAGCCCCTTGCAGGCCTCGTGCACCACGTAGACCGCGTACTCGATGGGCAGGAACTTCCGCTGACGCGACAGCTGGCGAAGCATGCCGCGAACATCCTTGCCCTCGACGCACTCCATCGCGATGAAGTAGTTGTCGAGGATGCGACCGAAGTCGTAGAGCCGCACGATGTTCGGGTGCTGCAGGGCGACAGAGACCTTGGCCTCGTCGATAAACATCTCCACGAACTCGTTGTTCTCAGAGAGATGCGAGAGGATTCGCTTGATGACGAGGAGGTTTTCGAAACCGCCCTCGCTGTATGTCTTGGCCTTAAAGATCTCGGCCATTCCACCCGTCGCGATCTTGTCGACCAGGTAGTACTTGCCGAAGGCCTCTGGCGAAAACGTCACACGTGCTCCAGAACGGCCTGATTTTAGGCGGAATCGCGGCTGGCGTCAACGTTCGTGTTGTCGCTGTTTGTGCGGATCGTCCGCATCTGGTCGCCTGGACCCGGACCTAGGAGGGGTCGCCAGTGTCGACCTGCACCCGAGCGAAGTACACACTCACGTCGTCGCACGTCCACTCGCTCTCGATGTCCGAGAGGCTGCCGAAGCTCCTGCAGGTCTGCCGATCTTCTGCGGATGCACTGCCGGCCTGGCCCTCGATGCAGGCCCTGACCTGATCACTCGGCACCGTGTGGCCGCAGTCCTCAGCGAACTTGGCCATGCGGCTACACACCTGCTGGCAGCTGTTCTGGCAGCCAGACAGCAGGGTCAGAATGGTGATTCCGGCGATCAGCAGGGGGCGCATGGACAGCACCTTCTCATGCCGACGGGGTCGGCTCAAGTCCGACGACTTGGGCGAAGCGATACCCTCCTGTGGGACGTCCAGCCAGCCAGCGCGCTGCGCGCACGGCGCCCACCGCAAACACCCGTCGCTCGACGGCGGTGTGGCCGAGGTGCACGACCTCTCCGCTTCCGCCGAACGAGACGGTGTGCTCGCCAATCACGTCGCCGAGTCGCAGTGCGTGTACGCCGATGTCGCCCGTGGGTCGCGCGCCGACAATTCCCTCGCGACCATGGACGTGGTGCGCGGGTGCCCCTCGGCCCGCCTCGATGGACTGGATCAGGGCGCGAGCCGTACCCGACGGCGAGTCGACCTTGCGACTGTGGTGCGCCTCGACAATCTCGGCATCCCACTCGGGAAGAAGTGCTGCGGCCTGGCGCACGACGTGGCGCAGTACGGCCACCCCGGTCGAGAAGTTGTCGGCGCGGAGTACCGGAGCGCGAGTGGCGTAGTCGGCGATGAGGGCCTCGCCCGCACGATCGAGCCCGGTGGTCCCCGAGATGAGCGCCGTGCCGTCGACGGCCGTGAGGAGGGCCGGTAGGGCGGTGGGATGTGAGAAGTCGACGATGACGTCGGCGCCCCGAAGAACGGCCGGATCTGCGCTCAGGGTCGTCCCGGTGGCTCCGGCGCCCGCGAGTTCGCCCGCGTCGACGCCGACTAGGCTCGAGGCTGGGTGGGTGACTGCCGCGTGCAGTGCCAGATCGCGCGCGGCGAGGACCTCAGCGAGGACCAAGCGCCCCATGCGTCCGGTGGCGCCGTGCACGCCGACGCGCATCACAGTAGCCCCAAGTTCTCGAGGAGGGGGCGCGGGGAGGGGCCCTCATACGGGGCGAGCGGCAGGCGCGGCGCGGGACCGCTCAGGCCGAGCTCGGCGAGTGCGGCCTTAGCCGGGACCGGGTTGGAGTCCGAGAACAAGAAGCTCGCCAGGGGCCAGAGCTTGCGAAATGCCGTGGTGGCCTCGTTGATGCGGCCTGCCGCGAAGTGCTCGTAGACCGCGACAGTCTCGGCCGGCGCGACGTTCGAGATCACCGAGATGCAGCCGGCGCCGCCTTGAGCGAGCAGCCCGAGAAAGGTGAAGTCGTCCCCGGAGAGAATGGCGGTGTTTGTGCGGTGGAGCACGTCGCCGACGAAGCGCAGATCGCCGGTGGCTTCCTTGACGGCGACCACGCCCTCGTAGCTGGCCAGCTCGGCGAGGAGCTCGGGCGAGAGGCGTTGTCCGGTGCGTCCGGGCACGTGGTACAGCACGAGGGGAAGTCCCTCGGCCAAGCACGCCCGCACGTGGGCTCGTAGGCCGGCGGGGTTGGGCTTGTTGTAGTAGGGGAACACGAGAAGACCCGTGTCGACGCCAAGTTCCTTTGCGGCTCGGATGTTCACCAGCGTCGAGGCCGTGTTGTTGGTGCCGACGCCTGC
This sequence comes from Pseudomonadota bacterium, assembly GCA_023954855.1. GTDB lineage: Bacteria > Myxococcota_A > UBA796 > UBA796 > M1803. The sequence goes on from JAGSGY010000030.1 coordinate 31,436, forward strand.
GCAGACGGCCACTCGGCCCGCAGAGACGGTGACGGCCGTCTCGACGATCTGCGACCACTCTTCGGCAGTGACCGTGGCGGCCTCGCCAGTGGTGCCGCAAGGCACGAGGCCGTGGATACCCGCCTGAATCTGGCGTTCGCAGAGCGCGGCGTAGAGGTCGAGCCTCAGGGTGCCGTCGGCATCGAAGGGGGTCACCAGGGCGGTGTGGATGCCATGGGTAGCGTTCTTGTGCATGAGATCTCCGATCTGCAGATCGCAGACCCTCATGGGAGGTCCTGCGCTGCTACGCGGGGAGGTTGCAGGCGGCGTGCCAGGTAACCTCTCGCTGCGGAGTGCACCGGTTCGGTGTCGAGAACCTAGAAGCGGATGCGCGTGTTCAGCTCGAAGCCGACCGTGGGTGCCGAGAAGTCGAGGTCGGTGTCGGCGTTCTTGTAGAACTTGCCGGGCATGAACAAGCCGGCGGTTCCGGCGAGCTCGAGGTGCTCGGTGGGCTCGAAGATGACGCGTGCATCGGCCTCGAGGCCGTAGCCGCTGCGATCGGCGTCGGAATCGAGCTTCGCCGTGCGCGCTGCGATGAGCATGACATCGGCGGAAAGGTCTTCGCGGAAGGTGTAGCCGACGCTCGGGCGCAGGTACATCACGTTGCTCATCGCGTTTCCGGTCAGGGCCTCGTCGTACGAGAGTCCGCCGTTCGCCTCGCTGGGAACGGTCGCCTGCAGGCGCGGCATGGGCTGTTCGAACATCATCAACGCCACGTCGAAGTCGCGGTCGAAGGTAAACGTGTGCACGGCCTGGTCCGACTCGTCGCCGTCGCCGGTGCCGAATCCGCCCTCGACGCCGACGCGGAGGGGCTTGAGGTCGAGGCCGAGATCGAGGACGCCACCCGCCGCTGAGAGCTTCACGTCGTTGAGACCGCCTCCGAAGTCGCCCGAGCCCAGCATGCCGATGGCTTCGAGGTCGATGCTCAGCGGGCCGAGAGAGGTCGCGAGCGCCAGGTCGGCCGAGAAGACCTGGAGGTTGCGGGACGGCGCCATGCGGTACTGAAGGTACACACCCGCATCCACGGTCTCGGTGAGGTAGCCGGCAATGCCCGAGATCACGTGGGTGTCGTCGGAGTGGTTGATGAAGTTCTCGGCGTGGGTGTCGTAGGCCAGTGACGCGTACACGGCTTCGTCGAAGCGGTACTCGACCTGTGCGCGATCCGCGGTGTCGCCGAAGTCGGCATCGAGACCGAGGCCGTCGTTCTGCCAGATGCCCGCACCCCAGTGCAGCGGCATGCGGCCGACCTTGACGTGGGCGTTGCCGAAGTGGGCTTCACCCCAGGCCCGCCAGAGTGCGAAGTTCGCGGGCGTGGCGCCGCCGTCTTCGGTCGTGGGGCTGGCGACTCCATCGTCGAGATCATTGAAGACGACGTTGTTCGAGACGTCGATGCGGCCGAGCGGAGCGTTGCCCCATGCCATGCCGTCGAGGGCGCGAAAATCGATGAACACGGCGGTGTGTTCGTCGATCAGAATCCGCGGACGCAGCCACACGCGGTGCTGAATCCAGCCCTGGGTGCCTTCGCTGAGATCGGCGGTTCGGGTGAGCGACAGGGAGTCGAAGATCCGAGCGCGAGCGCGATAATAGCCTTCGAAGTCAACCTCTGCGGCAGACGCGGGCATGGAGGTCGCGAGCAGCGCGAGGGCGGCAAAAATGCGGACGTGGGGCAAGGGTCGTCTCTCCGAAGAGCCCGCAACTAGCACGACTAGAGCGGCGTGCAACGCGGGGGTGAGGTCGGTTCCAGCGGCTACGTGTGCCGAGGGCGCCGGTCCTTCACTTGTTCCGCTCGGATGTGACGTTCAGCACGGCGTCTCGCACGTGCGCGAGCAGGGTCTCGCGGTCGTAGCTTCCCTTCAGGAGAATGCGACCGACGTGGCCAGACAGGCGCGCGTGGTCGTTGGCGCTGAGGTCCATGGCGGTGAGCACGACGACGGGAATGTTGCGCCACAGGGGGTTCTTTCGCAGCTCGACGATGAACTGAAAGCCATCCATCTCGGGCATCATCAGGTCGAGGAGAATCAGCTCTGGCAGGTTCTCGGCGACCCGCTCAAGCGCCTCACGACCGTTGGCGGCCGTGGCCACGGCCCAGTTCTCGCGAATGAGGGAGCGGGCGAGCACGTCGCGAATGTCCGGCTCGTCTTCTACGACCAGCACGGGGCACGGTGGATGGGCACAACGGTAGCGGCCGAGCACGCGGGACAGGGCGTCACGTTGGATGGGTTTGGTCAGGTAGTCCGTGGCTCCGAGTGCGTAGCCGCGGGCCTCCTCGGAGACCATCGTGATCATCACCACCGGAATGTCCGCGAGCATCGGATCGGACTTGAGGCGTCCGAGCGTCATCCATCCGTCGATGTCGGGCATCATCACGTCGAGGGTGATCACGGTTGGACCGAGCTCTTTGGCCAGTCGCAGGCCCTCGGCGCCGCCCGGTGCGGTTGCGACTCTGAAGCCCTCCTTGCTGAGGTGGCGCTGTAGCAGATCGCGCACGTTCGGATCGTCGTCAATGACGAGCACGAGGCCTGCGCCTCCGGCACCCTCGATGACACCGGGAGGTACCGTAGTCTCGGTGTCGGTGCCCGTCTCGGTGCCCGTCGACAACGATGGGGCGGTCGTCGGCTTCGCGGTCTCGCTTGGTAGACGCATGATGAAGGTCGAACCGACACCCTTGGCGCTCTCGACTTCGATGTCGCCGCCCATCATGCGCGCGAAGCGCTGGCTGATGGCGAGTCCCAGGCCCGTGCCACCGTACTTTCGGGTCGTCGATGAGTCGGCCTGGGTGAAGTCCTGAAACAGGCGCTCCATTTGCTTCTTGGACATACCGATACCGGTGTCGGTGACGCGAAACACGACGAAGTTCGGCTCTTCGGGGTCCTCACTCGGCTCGCTGGTGACCTGCAGTCCGATCTCGCCGTTCTCGGTGAACTTGCAGGCGTTGGAGAGCAGGTTGAAAAGCGTCTGGCGCACCTTGGTGAGGTCGCTGCGCATGGTGCTGATCTCGCTGCTGATCTGCACCTTCAGGCGGCTGTTACTCTTGGTGGCGAGGGGCTGGATGGTCTGAATGACGTCGTCGACGAGGCGGGAGACTTGCACCGTCTCGATGTACAGCTCCATGCGGCCCGCCTCGATCTTCGAGAGATCGAGGATGCCGTTGATCAGGGCGAGCAGGTGTTTTCCAGCGCCGTGGATGCGGCTGAGGTCGTCGACCATGTCCGGCCGCTCGATGTCCTCGGCCTCTTCGGAGAGCATCTCGCTGTAGCCGAGGATGGCGTTGAGTGGCGTGCGGAGCTCGTGGCTCATGTTGGCCAGGAACGAACTCTTCGCGCGGCTGGCGTCGAGGGCCTGATCGCGCGCCTCGGTCAGCTCGGCATAGATGCGCTCGAGCTCATCCTCGTGGGCCTGCCTCTCGGTGATGTCCCGCACCGTGTAGATGAACTTCTGCTGATCGCCCATCGCGACGCTCGAGAAGGTCAGCTCGATGGGGAAGATGCGCCCGTCCGAGTGCAGCCCTTCCACGACCATCTCGACGCCCATGATCTCGTCGCGGACGGTGCGCCGATAGGTACTGATGGTGGAGTCTTGCTCGCCGTGGCGAGGAACGATGGTCTTGATGTCGGACCCGATGAGCTCGCTGATCGCGTACCCGAAGATGTGTGCGCAGGCGGGGTTGGCCTCTTCGATCGTTCCCTTCACCGAGAGCACGATGATGCCGTCGACCACGTTGTCCATGACCGCGCGGGTGCGTTGCTGGACGCGCTGCTGCGTGATGGCCATGTGTTTGTTTCGCTCGATCTGGACGTCGAGGGCGACCTCATGGCGTCCGACGAGGAAGCCTGCGAAGGCGAGCAGAAGGGGAGCGCTCAGCTGTGAGATGACCGCAGGGTGCGCGAGAGAGGCATGCGGAACCAACACGGCGGCTGCGCCCAGCGTGGCGCCAAGCCAGAGACATCCAGCGATGGCTCCCTGCAGGGCTCTTCGAATCGGCGGTTGCGCGAACATTCAGCAGCCCTCACAGCACGATTATAGGCATGGGGGCCCGTTGGGGGGAGTCCTCCGTTCGCGGTCCGCTCTGCTAGACTACCGGCGACCGTTCGCAGTCCGGAGGAAGCTTGCGCCAACGAACCCAGGTGAGTGCGCCGCACAAGGTCGCGCGTTTGCCGATGTTGGAGGCCGCGATTGGCTGATGGCCGCGCTCGCCTGAAGGTGATTCTGCCCGTCGCAGTAGGCCTCTCGGCCCTGGCTGTGCTCGTGGTCCTGCTGGTTCCGCTCCAACTTGCAAAACGCGAAGTCGATGTCGTGCGCAAAGAGGCAGCGGTCGGCGCGATGACCCTCGCGGCGGCACTCTCGGAGTCGCTACAGTCTGACGACCCACGGGAGGCCGGCGCCATTCTCGAAGACGTGCGCGGTGTCGCGGGCAAGGAATACGCCTACATCGCCGTGTTCGATAAGGACCAGAAGCTGATTGTCGGCGTGAATGCTGCCATCGCAGAGCCGCATGGACAGCCGACGGTCGGATTTTCCGATGGCCTGATTCACGTTGCCGCTGCCGTTCCCGACACCACGGCGATGCTCCAAGTGGCGGTTCCGGACCAAAGGCATCGGCACTATATCAGCAATCTGTCGGTGGCCGGCGGTGCTGCAGGTGCGCTGCTGCTCGGTGGACTGCTGGTCGCCATTGGCGGGGCCCGCGTGCCTCGCGCACTGCTACGTGACGCGGCGGCGCTCAACGCGCGGCCGCGCTCCCTTCCGTCTGCGGCACCTGTAGACGTGCCCGCCGGTGGGCAGAGCGACTCGTACCTAGCCTGGATGAGCCACGAGCTGCGCACCCCACTCAACGCCATCATTGGCTACAGCGAGATGCTCGAAGAGGACGCGGTGTTCCTCGAGCAGAACGACTTCATCCCCGACCTAAAGAACATTCGAAAGGCCGGTCAGCACATGCTGTCGCTCGTCGATGATGTGGTCGACTTGTCGCGCCTGCACTCGGGCGACATCGAGCTCGACGTGGTCGAGGTCAACGTGGCCGACTTCACGGAAGAGGTCACGCGGGATGTTCGTTCCCTGGTGGACCGCACTCTCGGCACCCTCGACGTGCAGGTGGCCCCGACCAGCGGAATCGTGGAGGTCGACCGCGCCAAGCTCGTGCGCGCGGTGGGCAACCTGCTCCGCCAGGTGATCGGCTTGACCGGTCAGGGAGAGATGGTGCTCGCGGTGGAGCGGGTCGGCGTCGACGGCGTGGACACGCTTCAGTTCACCCTGACGCACCCTGAGCTGAACCTCGACGAACAGACGATCCGCGCCCTGCTCTCGGACTACACACGTCCAGACCAGCGGGCCCTTCCGCAGTATGCCCGGACCGGTCTCGGACTCGTCGTGACGCGCGAGTTCGCCGAGTTGATGGGCGGTGACCTGCTCGTTCAGGCCGCGTCGCCGGGCTCGAGCTTCCTGCTTCGCGTTCCGGCGCGGGTGAAGCCGCGCTGAAGTTGCCTTCGGTCTAGCCGAGCAGCGCTTGAATCTTGGCGATCAGGCGCTTGAGGTCGACCGGCTTGGTGTCGTAGTCATCGCAGCCGGCTTCCATCGCCTTCTCGCGGTCGCCGCGCATGGCGTGTGCCGTAAGGGCAATGACAGGGATCGCGGCCGTTTCTGGGCTCGCCTTGAGCTCGGCCGTGGCGCTCCAGCCGTCTTTCACCGGCAGACTCATGTCCATCAGGATGAGCTCAGGGGACTCGGAGCGGGCCAAGTCGACGCCCTCCTGACCATCCACAGCGATGACGACCTCGAAGCCTTTGCGCGCGAGCCTGCGGGAGAGCATGTCGCGGTTGAGTTCGTTGTCTTCGACGAGCAGCAGCTTGGCCATTTAGGTCCTCACCCGGTGCGCAGCGCTTCCGGACCGCCAGAGTACCGGGTTCTGGCTGTGCTCGCCAGAACGCTCAGAGTTCCAGAGGGCGGATTCGGCTGCCGATGCTGATCGACAGAGTATGCGCTGGACGTGCGACGAAGTCGGGGAGATCTTCGCCTTGGGAGAGCGCTAGGCCGAAGCCCTGTACATACGCGCCTCGGAGCTCCACCCCGGGCGAGATGGGCAGCTGGCCACGCACGCCGACCGCAGCGTGCCACGGCAGCAGGGCGCCGAGCGTGAGCTGAACCTGGGGAATGCCACCGACGGCGTAGAGGTGTGGCCGGACGCGCCAAGAGCCGACGCCGACGGGCAGTGTGTGCCACGTTCCGGTGGGGATCGTGACGTCGAGTCCGGCGCCAAACACGGCCGGACCGAACGAGGCGAGGCCGTCAAAGCCGAGCACGGGGCTGACCGCGTTGACGGACCCTGAGGTGCGCGGCGCGTCGGGGTTCTCGAGGACGTACTGCGCGTCGTACAGCCACCCGATGCCGGCGTGCGCGCCGAAGCTGAGTCCATCGCCGACCTGAAGGGTGGGGCCGGTGCGGCGCGTCGTGGGGGCGGGTGCGGTGTCTCCGGCTCGAATCGCGAGGTTCTCGTCGATGCGGTACAGCACGCTCCCGTCGCCGGTGCGCACGGCGACGTGGGGTGTGGGCGGCAGTCGGGCGAAGGCGGCGGCGATGCGGTCTTCGAGCGTGAGGGTGGCCGGCTTCTCGCGCAGCATGACGGCGAGAAGGACGAGGTCGCGCTCGGAGGGGGGAAGCTCCATGCGGAACTCGCCGCTGGGCGCCATACGCACGTCGCTGTGGGCGCGCACACCGTCGGCATCCTTGATCGCCAGGTAGTGCTTGCCGGGAGTGACGCGAACCCGCAGGCCGGCGGCTGCCACCCGCCCATCGATGAGCAGCGCGGCTTGGTTGGGCAGCTCGGCGAGTACGACGGTGGCTTGCGGTGCGACCTTCAGCCGGGCTCGGGCCTCGTCAAAGGCGCGCAGCTCGGGCTCTTCAGAAATGTCGTCGGTCTGGGGCTTGCGCTCTGGATCGAGGGCGACGGCATCGACCCACGGACGCACCTCGACCAGGCCACCGACCACGATGCGGTAGGGCGCGGCGGCTGCTTCGGTGCCGATCTGATCCTGGAAGTACCGTCGGACGGCAAAGCCCTGAAAGGCGAGCGCGCGGTAGAGCAGGTCGCGATCGCTCGCGTCGCGAAGGAACTCGACGTCCTCGATGGCGGCTTGAAGCCGGGACATGATCTCGAGCTCACCGTCGAACTCGTGCACGAGCGGTCGTACTGCAGCGAGCTCTTCGCGCAGCGTGTCGATGGCGGCGATGTCCTCTGGGTTGAGCCCGGTCGCCGGCGCCACCACGCGACGTGGCACGCGGGTCAGGTCGGGAGCGAGCGCCGGATCGGGCGGATCACTCAGCCACACGACGGAGCCCCCGGCCCACGCCGACGGCGCGAACAGCGCGAGGAGCAAGAGGGCGATCAGCGGCATGAGAGGCGCCCTTCCGTCACCTGGCAGAGCAGGCCGCGTGCCTCGTTGACCTTGACGGTCGTCGAGTAGGTCTTTCCGTCGATGGAGACCGAGACCGTGCACGGCCCAGGGTAGAGCGAGCGAACGAGCGCGGAGGAGGTGCCCTCGGCCTCGGCTTGCACGCAGCGGGCCTCGACACTGTCGGCGCCGGGAGCAGAGAACTTGGCGGCTCGCAACGGAGCGCCCTCGGGCTGCGGGGCGGGTCTCGGGGCGACGGGCACGGGCCTTGGCGCAGTTGGCACGGGACGTGGCGCGACGGCGTGCGGCTCGGCGGGCTGCGGAACGGCGGCCGGAGCGGGTTCGAGCGGAGTCGGGACCACGGGCCCCGGTGCCACAGGGGCCACGACGGCCACGGCCTGGGGAACGAGGTGGAGGTAGGCGGTTCCGACCTCGGCGTCCGCACCCCGCGCTGTCGGTCGGTCGATGTCCTGCCCGGCCGGGTTCATGAACAGCTGCGCGATGAGCGCGACGACGTAGATGACGGCGGCGGCTTGCACGGGCCAGGCGTAGTTGGGTCGTTCCTCGCGGTTCACGCCCTCGGTGAACACGCCTGGGAGCTCTGTCGACAGCTCGGCGGACATGGCGCCCGGGTCGTCGTCGTCGCCGCCCACCAAGCGGTCCATGTCGCGGGCACCGTCGGCCACGAAGTCGCCGACCTTCGGGAAGAAGCGCCGGGCGAATGTGGCCATGTCTTCGCCGGGAATCTCGCGGGCCATCTTGCGCGACAGCTCGGCCACCGCAGAGGCCGAGGGGCGCTTGGCCTCGGCGAAGTTGAGCATGGCCTCGAGCAGTCCGACGATCGGGGGCGAATAGGGTCCGCAACGGCGCTCGACGCGCTTGAGGGCCTTCTTGACCTTCTCGTTGTGCTGGGTCCACTCGGTCTCGGCGTTGCCGAGCGGTCGTCCGACGAGGAACTCGTAGAGCACTGCACCGAGCGAGTAGATGTCGCCAGCCGCACCATCGGGCTCTTCGCGACGGCGCTCGGGGGCCATGTAGCGAATCGAGCCGTAGCGTACCGATTGGGTGAGTGCTTCACGGCCCTCGAAGTCGGCGCGGGCGATGCCGAAGTCGAGCACCTTGACGTCGCCATCGGGGGTCAGGCGAATGTTCGAGGGCTTGATGTCCCGGTGGACCACACGCATGGCATCGCCGTCGGGCGCCGCGGTCCAAGCCGCGTCGAGTGCGCCCGCGACGGCCGCACAAATCTCGAGGCAAGCGGGGATAGGAAACGCCTCGCGGCCCTTTCGACAGGCCTTGATGACGAGGTTTCCGTCCCAGCCATTGATGTATTCCATGACCACGGCCCAGCGCCCGCTGACGCGAACCAGGCCGTCGACCTGCACGATGTGGCGGTGGCGCAGCTGCCCGAGCAGGCGCGCCTCGTCCCGAAAGCGCTGTCCGGCGTCCTCGTGGCGCTCCCACATGGGGTGCAGGACCTTGAGGGCCACCTGCTTTCGGAAGCCACCGACGCTCTGCATCTCGGCTTGGTAGACCGTGCCGAAGGTGCCCGTTCCGAGCTCCTTCAACAGCCGGTATTGGCGTCCGCCGCTCACCCGCCTGCGCCGCCGACGCAGTCTTCAGAGTCTTCGACGCGAATGCTCGCTTCGAAGCGCACCGGCGGGTCGAGGGGCTGGTGGTCATTGCCGACCAGCTCGGCCCAGAGCGTGTGATTGCCCGGCGCCAAGGCAGCGCCTCCGGTCAGCTCAATGTAGGACCCGCTCGTCTCGCCGAGAACGGCCTCCTCGCATCCGACGGCGCGAATCAGGTGCCAGTGTCCCTCACCGGGAACGGGGTTGCCACCGATGTCGTCGGAGAGCGTGAACTCATCGACCGCGGCGTAGGCCGTGATGTCCGGGCAGTACGCCACGTCCGGGTTCGTCTCGGGGAAAAGCAGGCGGACCTCTGCGGGAGGCCCCGTCTGATTGCCCGAGTCGAGGGGTGGCGGGGGACACGCGGTCAGGACCGCGGCTAGGAACGGGAGCGCGCGCTTGCTCATTGCCGGCATGATACCACTGGCGGCTTTGCTGTATCCTGCACCGTCTGGAGGACGTTCGATGACGCTCATGCGCGCAAGCTTGCTGGCTGCTCTGACCTTGGTCTCGTGCACGGGGTCCGAACCCGAGCCAGGGCCCGAGCCAGGCGCGTTGATGGCGGGCTTCGCACGGGCACGCATTCCTGCACCCGTCGGCATCGGCACCGTCGGATACGGAGGCTTCGGCATCACCGCAGAGCCTTCTCCCTTTGCCGAGATCTACCCGGCCACGACGCGCATTCACGGCCATCCCGAGTTCAAGGCCGTGGCGGTGTCGCGGGGAGAGGGTCACGAGGTTGTCTTCGTGCGCATGGACTCCGTCGGGGTTTTTCAGCAGCTCCGACAGGGGGTGCTCATCGAACTCGAGAGCCGTCACGGCCGGAGCTTTGATGACGTCGTTCTCTTCGGTGCCACCCACACCCACTCCGGACCTGGGCGGATCATCGACAGTGGCGGCCCGTTCGACCTGATCGCCGATCGGTTCATGCCGGACTTCTACCTGCGCATGGTCACCACCCTCGCCGACGTCGTCGATGAGGCCATGGAAGACCTGCAGCCCGCGCGTGTGGGCGTCACGGTGGGAAACACCGCCGAGGGGCACAACGACCGGCGCTGCGAGGATGGCCGCGACTACACCAACGACACGCTGCCGCTGATCGGCATTGAGCGCGATGGCGAGCTTCAGGCCGTGGTCGCGAATTACGCCATTCACGGCACCGCGCTCGGCATCGAAGAGCTGACCCTCTCGCAAGATGTGTCCGGTGCGATTGAGGAGGCCGTCGAAGACCGCTTCGACCACCCGGTCGAGGTCCTGCTCTTCAACTCGTGGGCCGCGGACATGGCACCCTCGTCCCCGACGGTGACCACGGTGGCAGGCGCTACACAGCCCAGTGGCTACGACCGCATGGAGGCCGTCGGCCTGGTGGTCGCCGATGAGATCGAGGCGCGCATCGCCGACCTCGACTGGCACACCGAGCCGCACATCAAGATGGAGACGCATCGCGTGCGCATCGACCGCGACGTGCTCGGCTACGACGACGACACCTTCGACTACGAGTTTGGCGGTGTGTACTGCGCGACCGGCGAGCCCGACTGCGACCCCGAGACGACGATCGAGGGGCTGGATGAGGCCTGTCTGCCGTTTACCGAGGAGTTTCCGGCTCCGAATCAGACGGTGATGTCGGCCGGTCAGGTGGGTCCGATGCACTTCGTGACCTTCCCGGGCGAGCCCGGCACCCTCCTCGCCGAAGAGGTCATGCAGACGCTCGGCGTCGAGCCGTTCATGTTCTTCGGCTACAGCCAGGACTACCTTGGGTACTCGATTCTCGAGGATGACTGGTGGCAGGGGGGCTACGAGGCGAGCGGCGCGCTGTGGGGTCCGAAGCAGGGCGAGCACCTGAAAGAGGCGGCCATCGACGCGTATGAGCGGACCTACGCGCCCAACACCGTGGCTTCGCTTGCCGAGCCGCCGCCGGTCGCGGCCTTTGACGTCGGCGAGTTCGACGCCTACGAGCCCATGCCCGGAGAGTCGGTCGGCACCGTGCTCACGCAGCCTGTGGCCTCGGCCGGGACCGATGTCGTGGTGATGACCGTCTCGGGCGAGGACCCCTGGGTCGGTACCCCGCTCGCCATTCTCGAGCTGGCGGATGGTACGCCGGTGCTCCGCCCGAACGGCATGCCCGTCGACTCCGATACCTACGCGTTCTGGGTCGATCTGCTGCCCACGCCTGGCTACCGCGACGAGGAGGCCACCTCTCGTCAGTTCGCGTGGACCTTCTCGATGCCGGCGACCAAGAGCGTGCCCGGCCTGGCCCTCGATGGGGACTACCGACTTCGCGTCGAGATGCCCGGTGGAAGCGACATCATCAGCGACACCTTCACGGTCACGCCTGCGGGCGGTTGAGCTCCACCCAAAACGCGGCGCCGCCCTCCGCGGAGCGTTTCACGCCGACGGAACCGCCCATCGCGGCGGTGAGGTTGCGCACGATCGAGAGCCCGAGACCGGTGCCGCCGACCTCTCGGCTGCGGCCTTTGTCGACGCGGTAGAAGCGCTCGAAAACGCGCTCGCGGTGCTCGACGGGAATACCGGGCCCGTCATCGCGAACCACGATTCGGGTGCGGTCCTTGCCCACGTCTGCTGCGATGACCACCTCGCCATCGCCGTACTTGATGGCGTTGATGACCAGGTTCTCGAGGATCGAGTGCAGGGCGCGGGCGTCGGCGAGTACTGAACCCGACGCATCTTCGGAGCGCACGCTCACGTGGTGGCGCTGGGCGTTGGGTCCCGTCGACTCGATCACGGCGAGAACGGCGTCCTCGATACGGACCGGCGCAATATTGAGCGGAAGCTCGCCGGCTTCGATGCGGGTGATCTGCAGCAGGTCGGCGATCAAGTCGCCGAGGCGGCGGGCCTGGCGGTCAATCGCCTCGGTGAAGCGCACCCGGCCAATCTCGTCCTCGAGGGCGCCGCCCTCCAGCAAGGTCTCGGTGTTCGCGATGATCACGGCGACAGGCGTGCCGAGTTCGTGGGAGACGTTGCCGACGAAGTCGCGGCGAACCGTCTCGAGACGGCGAAGTTCGGTCACGTCTCGGAGTACCAGGACCCGTCCACCCGTGCGGGGTAGGGGAGCGCTCGCGACCTCGATGAGCTGACGGTGGGCGAGCTTCAGCTCGGCTTGGACCGGCACGCCATCGAGCGCCGCCACATGCTCCGCGAGCGCCCCGGGCACGCGCTTGCCGAAGCGCTTGCCCTTCGGGACCTTCTTCCAGCCGAACAGCCCAACGGCAGCTTCGTTCGCCACGCGCACGCGGCCGTCGGCATCGAGGGCGACCACACCATCGGACATGCCGTCAAGGACGGCTCGAACCAGGTCGCGCTGTTCCGCGAGCCCGCGGACCGCCTGGGTCAGCTCGTCTTCGAGGCGCTCGGACTCCCGAGCCCGAGGTCGATCGGAGGGGAACTCGCCGGATTCGCGAGAGTGCTCGGCGCGGTCGTCATCCTCGTCATCCTCGTCGGCCTCGTCGGGCAACTCGAGTGGCCCGGCGAGGGTGCGCGCCTCGCGCAGCAGGTCTTCGAGCTCGCGGTTGACCATGGCGGCGGCGAACCAAGAGGCGAGGGTGGCAAGGGCGAGGGCGAGCAGTCCTGACGTCACAAGGGTTGCGCGCAGGTGGGCGATCGACGTGTCGAGCTCAGTCAACGGCGTGGCGACGCGCACCACGCCGGGCGTGCCGTTGAAGTCGCGCTTCACGGCCACGTAGATGAGGTCGGTGCCGACCGTCGTGGAGTAGCGCCGGGCGATGCCCTTGCCGCCTTCGAGCGCCTTGACGATCTCGGGTCGTTCCGCGTGGTTGTCGAGCTCTCCGAGATCCGTGTCCTCGACCCAGGAGTCGGCCACCACCTCGCCATCTGCGCGGATGAAGGTCACGCGGGCATCGGCGGTGCCGAGGTCCTTGGCGAGCGAGGGGAGAGCTGTGGCCGGAACCGTCTGGGACACGGCGTCGGCCACGCGTGCCCGTGCGAGCAAGCGCTGCTCGATCTGCTCGATGAGGTCGTGGCTCAGCGAGCGCTCGAGCAGCAGACTGGTGGGAAGGCCGACCAGCAGGACCACCGCGATGACGACGCGGAAGATCCGCCAGGCGGCTGGTGTCATGCGCTTTCCGGGGACACGAATCGGTAGCCCACGCCACGGACCGTCTGGATGTAGGACCCGCCGTCACCGAGCTTCTCGCGTAGGCGTCGCACGTGGGTGTCGATGGTGCGGGAGGTGACGTTGAAGCCGCCCCAGACATCCTGCAGGAGCTTGTCGCGCGTCCAGACTCGGCCGGGCGCCTGGGCGAGGGTGAGCAGCATCTTGAACTCGAGGGGCGTCAGGTCCACCTCGGACTCGTCGAACCAGACCCTGTGCGAGCCCGCCGAGATCTTGAGTCGCTGCACGCGAATCTCGTCCGCCTGTTCGACCACCACCGGGCGGTGCTTGAGAATGCCGCGCACGCGCAGCAGGAGTTCCCGTGGGCTGTAGGGCTTGGTGACGTAGTCATCGGCGCCGATCTCGAAGGCCACCACCCGGTCGATCTCGTCGGTACGGGCCGACAGGACGATGATCGGCACATCCTTGGTGCGGTCGTCGATCTTGAGCTGTTTGCAGACCTCGGTGCCCGGGTAGTCGGGCAACATCAGGTCCAGCAAGATCAGGTCGGGCATGGGGTCGAGTCGTGCATACTCCAGACCCTTGGTGGCGTTGAGCGCGATGCGCGTGCGCAGCCCCTCCCGCTCCAGGTTGTAGGCCAACGTGGTAGCGAGATCGGGTTCATCTTCGACGATCAGGATCAGTTGCGACATGTGTGCGCTCCCTAACGCATAGGGCTTAGATCGGCGGTCCGACGCGGTGGTTACGCGAACGCAACAACTTGAGGGAGGCGCAAGTGCTCACCGGGCGATGTGCCTCGATGTACGGGACTCGCCTCGGCCTAGAACATGCATTGCAGCTGGACTCGGCCCTGATCTTCAGCCTCGCTCGCATCCTCGCCCCAGCTCCGCAGGTAGTCGGCCTGGAACTTCATCTTGTTGCGGGCTCCGCCCAGGTAGTAGGACGCGCCGCCGCCGACTTCGGTCCGCTCTGACAGGATGCTCTTGTCACCGGGCGTGTTCTGGCCGTAGCGCGCGGCCAACCCGACGGGTGTGTGGGGGATGAGCACTTGGGGCTGCACGTAGAATCCGGTTCCGACCTCGGCCATCGGCTGATCCGTGTCCGCACCGTCTCGCCAGAAGAAGGCCGCCTCGGTCGAGAATCCGTGGATCTTGACGAGCGCGTCTGCAGTGACGTTGTGGTAGCTGTACGTGGACTCGCCGTCGGTGATGTCCTTTCCGGCTGCCGGCGAGTCGACATAGGCGTAGGCGGCGCCGAGAGACAAGCGAAGTCCGGTGCGCTCGAAGTCCTGGGCCTCGTAGTCGTCGAACAGGCCGAAGGGCGTCACGTTCACGCGCGCTAGGTACATCATGCCGAGGTTGTTCGGCTCGAATCGGCCTCGACCCTCGCCGGCGTAGACACCGACGTTGTACTGAAACAGGCCCAGCCCGCCGAGGTCCTTACTGCCGACGTCCAAGCCGATGTCGCGGTCGAGGTTGAAGGCCGAGTTCGCGCCCGAGCGATCCACCATCGACAGTTTGCTCGACGAGATGACTCGCTCCCGGCTGTACGGCACCTTGTACTGGCCGACGCGCAGGTTCGCGTCCCGGAGGTGGGTGAAGGTGTTCTCCCAGGTCAGCAGAGGTGTCTGACGCAGAAAGCCTTCGCCGCTGACCGACTCATCGCGCGGGGAGATCGCCAGCTCGATCTTGTACTTGTTGTGCTTGCCCCACATGTTGCCGACTGCGGTGATGCGAGCGCGGCGGATCATGACCTGCTGGGTCAGCGAGGGCTCGGGGTCCACGGCAGTCGGGTCGTTTTCGATCTCGTAGAGGAACATCGCGCGAAAGCCGAGCGCGAGGGAGTGACGCCCGTCGACCGACGACCACTTCAGGCCCTTGCCCGGCTTGAACACGCCGCTTCCCGCGTCGACCGGAGCGCTGCCGTAGTCCGAGAGCTCCCGCTCAGGGACGAGGCTCGAGCCGTCGTTCTCGACGGACTCAGCTTTGTCAGCGACCGGCGCTTCTGCAGCGGGCGCGGCGGGCACGATGGCCGCGGCCTCAGCGGGGTGGTCCTCGGCCGCAGCCAAGGTGGAGATCAGCAGGAGCGAAAGGGCGGTGGTCATGTCGACTTCCTCACGCCGTCCAATCTTATGCGTCCTCGTTACGTGACGTCGCGGCGAAGGTGACGAACTGAAGGAGCCTGTCTCCGTTTGTTGTTGCTTTAGGGAAAGGCATGGTTTGCCCTTGCTAAGTCGCTGGTTTGGCTCGGGTGGAGCGGCCCTCTGGCGAGACGGCCGGTGACCCTGAGTCGGCCGAAATTCGGCCTTCAGCCTGGGTCGTCCAGAGCGTGTCAACCGTCATGACTGCGTCGCCCTGCTGTCACATGGCGACTGAGTCGGGGAATGTGTCAGCCCGAAGGGGTCGGGCGGTTTCGGTGACAGTGGGCCTGAGCGCGTTTCACAGGCGTCATTGGGGGGGGCGATACGCGTGCTGCCCGCTGTAGACGCGATCTCGGCCATCTGGCGGTGCCGAGGTCGGTGACACAGGTGACGGCAAAGGCGTGGATCGACGGATCCAGCTCCAAGAAAAGGTCACCGCCGCGTCGACCGGCCTGTCACGACCCGAAGTCTAGATGCGTTTCGTGAACCATCACCTCGTTGGAGAGGCCTCATGAACCGCATCTCGTCTGCACTCGTTCTCCTCGGACTCCTCGCCTGTAATAGCGACGAAGCCGGCACCGACTCTGGCTCCTCGGACACTGGCGAAAACTCCGTGGACTGCTCGGACGGCGTCTGCGTGCTCTCAGGCACGATCACCGAGGACCTGACCCTCACGAGCGATGTGGCCTGGTTGCTGCGCGGCGGCGTGTTCATCGGTGACGACGAGAGCGAGACCGTCATCACGGTGGAGCCCGGCACGACGGTCTACGGCGAGTCTTCCACGGACGGCATGCTCGTCATTCGTCGCCACTCGCGCATCCTCGCCGAGGGCACGGCGACCGACCCGATTGTCTTCACGTCTTCGAAGTCCGAGGGCTCCCGCGCTCGCGGTGACTGGGGCGGCATCATCATCAACGGCAACGCGCCCATCAACGCGTGCGCGGATGACACCGAGGGCTGTCAGGCCTTCGGCGAGGGCGGCGCCGGCTGGTACGGCGGCGACGATGCCGGCGACGACAGCGGCGTGCTCAAGTACGTGCGAGTCGAGTTCGCTGGCACGCTGATCAGCCCCGACAACGAGCTGAACGGCATCGCGTTCCAGGGTGTGGGCTCCGGAACCGAGATCGACTTCGTGCAGGTCCACATGAACGCCGATGACGGCGTCGAGTTCTTTGGCGGAACCGCCCAGGCCAAGCACCTCGTCATCACCGGCGCTGGCGATGACAGCCTCGACTGGACCGACGGCTGGCAGGGCAAGGCGCAGTTCGTCGTGCTGCAGCAGTACGCCGATGCCTCCGACAATGGCATCGAGGCCGACAACAACGGCGAGAACAACGACGCCACGCCACGCTCCAAGCCCACCCTCTCGAATGTGACGATCGTCGGCAGCCCGGACAGCTCGGCCTCGGACATCGGCATGCTCCTGCGCGAGGGGACGGCCGCGGACCTCTCGAACATGCTCATCACGGGCCTGAACGATTCGTGCCTCGACATCGACCACAGCAGCACCTTCGACCAGGTCACGAGCACGGAGCTGACGCTGTCCCATACCCTTCTGGATTGCGACGTCGCGATCACCATGGATGAAGAGGACGCGAACGGCGACGAGACCCCCGACATCGACCCGGTGAACCTCTCGACCTGGTTCGCGAGCGGCACCGGCAACACGATCGGCACGGCGGATCTCGAGGATGCGTTTAACGAGAGCGCACCGAACTTCGCGCCCAAGTCCGGTAGCGCCGCCCTTGGAAACGGAGTCGCCCCGACCGACAGCTTCTTCGACACTGCCGACTTCATTGGAGCCATCGGCTCCGAGGACTGGACGGCAGGTTGGACCACTTCCGTCGCCAACTGAGGCTCTCATGAACTGCTCTCTCCACTCCATTCTGGGCAGGGTCGCTGGGCTGGGTGTCCTGGCGGCTCTGGCCCTCCCAGGCTCGGCGGCCGCCGAAGATGCAGCGGCCTTCGCGAGTCAGCTCGCTGACCTCCGCGCGGACGTCGCCGCTCTCAACGAGGCGATCGAGGCCGAGAAAGAAGGCCAGCGCGGTCGACTTCGCAGCTTGGATGCACAGAAGGCTGAGCTCGAGGCCCAGATTCGCCGTGAGGAGCTGCGCATTCGTCAGCTTCGGTCTGCGGTGGCCGAGCGTGAGGCGCTTCTTGCGGATGATGTGGAGGGAGCGGACACACTGGTTCCGGTCGTCCTCGAGACGCTCGCGGGCCTGCGTGCCTCGGTGAAGTCGGGACTGCCGTTCCGCGTGACCGAACGTCTCGACGCACTCGCTGAGCTGGAGAGGAAGACCCAGGACGGAACGCTTCGCCCGCAGCGAGCGGCCGCCCGGACGTGGCAGTTCATCGAAGATGAGCTTCGGTTGACCCGTGAGACCTCGCTCGATCGCCAGGTCATTCAGCTCGAGGGTGAGGACCACCTTGTCGAGATCGCACGGGTCGGCATGATCGCGCTCTACTTCCGGACCGATGCGGGCCGGGTGGGGCGGGCCATCGACGGCGCTGAGGGCTGGACCTTCGAGCCCATCACCGATGCCGCGACCGAGGCTCGGGTGCTCGATGTGTTCGACGCGCTCACCAAACAGATTCGCTCGGGTTGGTTCGAGCTACCGATGGAGGCCATGTGATGCGCATTCTGTCCCTTCTTCTGGCGATGAGTCTGTCCGGACCGGTGGCCGTCGCCGCCGAGCCGACGCCCCTCGAGGCCGCCTACCAAAAGGAGTTCGCCTTCTTGTCGGCCGAGAGAGCTGCGCTCGAGAGCCGCCTGGCCAAGCTTCAGGCAGGGCGGGAGACCGCCGTGGTCGAGGCGGAAGGCCTGCTCTCCACGCTCGAGTCGCGCACGATTGCCGTGGGCTTGGAGGGCGACCGTCTCGACGAGAAGCTCGATGAGCTCGAGCGCGAGGCCGACGGTGCGGGCGAGGCGAGCGAAGCGCTCGCAGGGACGCTTCTCGCGGCTCGGACCAGCCTCGATCGCGATGGCTTTGTCCTCGGCGAAGACACCACGGTCTTTGATGCGCAGGTCAGCCAACTCGACCGCGCGCTGGATGAGGGCCTGGTTCGCCTCCACGAAGGCCGCTCCATTCGCCGGACCCAAGGCAGCTTCTTCGTCGAGGACGGCGAGCAGGTTCAGGGGCAGCTCGCCTACGTCGGCAATGTCGGCGTGTTCGGCGTGAGCGATGCCAGTGCCGGTGCGCTGGTGCCGGCGGGTGAGGGACACCTCCGCCTTTGGAAAGAGCCGGCCGGACCGGCCGCCCACGCGGTCGTCGATGGCCAGATGCCCGGAGTGCTGCCCATCTACGTCTTCGAGAACCTCGAGAAGCGCATTGTCGAGGCGCCCGAGAAGACCTTTGCCACCTGGATTGCCAATGGCGGCATGGTGGGCTTGGTGATCATGGGACTGCTGGTCGCTGGTGTCTTTCTGGTCATTGCCCGAACCGTCTCGTTGTTCCGCCTGGGTGCCGGAGCCGACAAGCTACTCACCAAGGTGGCCGAACGGGTGGCCGCAGGCGACCTCCTCGGCGCCCGCGAACTCGCCGAGAAGGGAGGCCGCTCATCGGTGGCCACCGCGTTGGCTCGGGTCGTTCCCCACGTCGGTGCCGGTCGCGACCACGTCGAGAACATCGTCACCGAGGCGCTGCTCGCCGAACAGCCGCGCATCGAGCGCTTCGGCACGCCGATTCTCGTGATTGCCGCCGTGGCCCCGCTGCTTGGCCTGCTCGGCACCGTGACGGGCATGATCGGCACCTTCGACGTCATCACCCAGTTCGGTACGGGTGACCCGAAGATGCTCTCTGGCGGCATCTCCGAGGCGCTCGTCACCACGCAGATGGGCCTCGTCGTCGCCATTCCGATGCTGTTGCTCGGCAACTTGCTCGGAGCACGGGCCACGCGTCTGCTCGACCAGGTCGAGCGCGGCACGATGCATGTCGTCAACGTCGCCGAAGACAACCGCCCGGGCCCCGAGCCGATTCCCAACGCGGCCAAGTAATGGATGCCGTGACCGATCTCTGGCGTCAGGGCGGCTTTGTGATGCCCTTTCTCGTCGGAGGCATGATGGTGCTCTGGTACGGGCTGGGCTGGCGTCTGCTCACCCTGCGTCGCGGAGACGGTCGAAGCCTTAAGGCGATGATCGATGCCGCCCACGAGGGAAAGCTCGAGGGGAGTGGCCTGCTGGTCACCGCGGTCCGCACGGCCGTTGCGGTGGCCAACGAGCCGCACAAACACCTCGCGCAAGAGCTCGACTACGCCCTCGCGACGCTTCGCGACGAGCTCGGCACCTACCGGCCGATTGTCGGCATCGTGGTCATTCTCGCGCCCCTTGCCGGTCTACTCGGCACGGTGACCGGCATGATCACCACCTTCGATGGCCTCGCCGAGATGGCGCTGTTCACGCAGGGCGGCGGCGTCGCGGGCGGCATCTCCGAGGCGCTCGTCAGCACTCAGATGGGACTCGCCGTCGCGATTCCCGGCGTCATCTTCGGGCGCCTGCTCGACCGCAAGCAGGACCTTCTCACCGACGAGCTCGACCAGCTCGTTGAACACCTCACGACGGAGGCTCCATGAGCCGCTTGCGTCGCCGTACAGGTCCGAGCGATCTGGACATCTCTCCTCTCATCGACGTCGTGTTCATTCTGCTCATCTTCTTCATGGTCTCGACGACCTTCGTGAAGGACATGGCGGTCGAGCTCGAGCGTCCGAGTGCCTCTTCTGGCACCCGCGCGTCCACCAAGGCGCTTCGCATCTACATCGACCGCGATGCGCAGTTCTACGTCGGTGAAGCCGTGGTGCGTCCGTGGATGCTCCAGAGCCGCGTGCGGGATCACCTTCGCAACAACGCCGAGGCCTCGGTCCTCATCGTCAGTGACTCCGGCGTATCGGCGCAGAAGCTGATCGACGTCGTGGATGCCTGCCGCTTGGCGGGTGCGAAGGATGTGGGCGTGGTCACCGAGCGCGAGGAGCAAGGGTGAACGGTCGGGCCCGAACCCTTGGCGCGACCGCCATCATGATGCTCGGCTCGGCCGGCGTTTTTGGCGGTGTGATCGTCATGAACGCGGCGGCTGAGATGGCGAACGACCGCACGGGGGGACCAGTGAGCTCCTTCGAGGTGGCGAAGCGTCCGAAGCCGCCGCCAACGAAGAAGCCGAGGCCGAAGCGCTCGAAGCCGCGGCCAAAGCGCGCGAGTGCCGCCCCCATTCCGAGCCTGGGCGTGGCGATGTCCGGCGTCGACTTTGGTCTTCCGGGGATGGACGGTGCGCTCGGCGAGATGTCCCAGGCTCTGCTTGGCGACGTGCGCGACGTGGTGATGACCGAGGACAGCGTGGACTCGGTGCCCTCACTGATGACCCGCACCCGAGCCTCCTACCCGTCCAGGGCGCGTGCCAAGGG
The DNA here is from genome assembly GCA_023954855.1 of Pseudomonadota bacterium. Taxonomy (GTDB): domain Bacteria; phylum Myxococcota_A; class UBA796; order UBA796; genus M1803. The sequence goes on from JAGSGY010000030.1 coordinate 52,115, forward strand.
TGTCGAGGGTTTTGTGACCCTCTCAATGGTCGTCGGGCCGGACGGCCACGTCTCGGACGTGCGGGTGCTCGAGGCACAGCCCGCCGGCGTCTTCGATGACGCCGCGCTGACCACCGTGAAGGCCTGGCAGTTCGCGCCAGCCACCTACGAGGGACGCCCGGTGCCGATTCGCGTCACCCAAACCATTCGCTTCGAGTTGTCGTGATGGGTCGTCTTCTCCTGGCTCTCTGCTTGTGCGCGGGGCCGATGCTCACCTCCGTCGCGGTTGCCGCGGAGGAAGCCGCCGACGTCGATCCAGTCGCGCTCGCCGCGCTCCTGATTCGCGATGGCCACTGGGACCGCGCCGCGACGGCGCTCTCAGACGTGGACCTCAGCGTCGAGGGCGTTGACCGGGGTCGCTACCACACGCTTCTGGGCATGATTGCGCTGCACGAGAGCCGCTTTGCCGACGCCGTGACGGCCTTTGAGGACGCGCTTGCCGTCGGGCCTGCCGAGCCGATGCTCTACCTCCAGCTCGCCCAGGCCCGGCTCGGGTCCGAGGACTTCGACGGGGCGCTCGCGGCGGTCGACCAGGCCGGTAGCCTCGAAGACACCGTTGCTGCCGTGTGGCTTCTGCGCAGCCGCTCCCACTGGGGTGCGAAGCGCTACGATGAGGGCTACGCCGCGCTCCTCGAGGGCATCCGACGCTTTCCGGAGCGCGGAGACCTGGCCCAGCATCAGGTGCTTCTTCTCGTCGAGCTCGGCCTCTTCCGCGAGGCGGTCGAGGTCGGACGCGTCTATCTGGCAGGCGACGACGTCGAGGCACCGGCGTACGTGCTTCTCGCAGAGGCGATGCGACAGGCTGGCGAGCACCGCGAGGCGATCGAGCTTCTCGAGGCGGCCCGTCTGCGCTTTCCCGCCCACCAGGATGTCCTCATTCAGCTGGCCGGAACCTGGCTGGCTCACGGTGTGCCGTCTGCCGCGGGCGTCGTGCTTCAGGAGGCCGCTGAGATCGACCCCAAGTTCGCACTCGAGGCTGCCGAGTGCTTCCGGCAGGCCGGCGAGATCGACCGCGCCCTGTACATGAACGGGTTGGTGGTCGATGCCGAGGCGAAGGTGCGCCAGCGACTTGGCTTGCTCATCGAGTCGGAGCGCTTCGAGCAGGCGCTTGCCCTCGAGATGCGGCTGATTCGGCACGGCATGGCCGAGGACAGCGGGGTGGCGTACGCCCTCGCCTATGCGCGCTTCATGACTGGGGACCGTTCGGGAGCCGAGACCTGGCTGACCCGAATCACTGACACCAAGATCTTCGAGGCCGCGACCCAGCTCCGCACGGTGATGGCGGCGTGCGAGGAGGAACCGTGGACTTGCCGCTAAGGCCCCTGTTTCTGGCGCTTCTCGCCCTTCCGTCCGCGGCATTTGCTGGGGCTATCGAGGGCTTCGTCTTCGAGGCGGGCTCCGGTGCCGTGCTCGAGGGTGTGAGCGTGACGGTCGGCGAGCAGTCGCTGACCACCGATGCTGGAGGTGCGTTTTCTGCGGATCTCGAACGGGGGCTCTACGACGTGGCCGTCGGCGAGCACTCGATTGGCCAGGTGGTGGTCGGCGAGACCGGCGTGAGCGAGGTGCTCGTCACCTTGGCGGCAGACGGAAGTGTGAGTGCCCAGGTCGAGATGCCCGACGCCTCGACGCTCGACGGCATCGTGGTCGAGGATGCGCCCCTCGGGGTGGTCTCGGGCGTGATCACCGATGACGAGGAGGGAGGCCCCGTCGCGGACGTTCGCATCTTCGTGAAGGGGCTCGACGCCGACGCCCGTACCGATGCGAACGGTCGCTTTGACCTCGAGATTCCGGCGGGCAGCTGGGAGCTGTCCATCATCCGGTCCGGCTACGCGACGCGGTCGGTGTCGGTCGAGTGTGTGTCTGGCGAGGAGCGAAACCTCGACCTGTCGATGGTCCCGACGGGCGTTCAGCTCGCGGACTTCACCGTGACTGCCCCCGCGATCGAGGGGAACACCGCGTCATTGCTCGCCGAGCGGCAAGACTCGGCCCAGGTTGCCGACGTGATCGGTGCCGAGCAAATGTCGAAGACCGGTGACTCGACGGCCGCTGCGGCGCTGCGGCGGGTGACCGGACTGACCCTCGTCGACGGCAAGTTCGTCTATGTGCGCGGACTTGGCGAGCGCTACTCGGCCACCTTGCTCAACGGGGCGTCGCTGCCCTCGCCCGAGCCCGAGCGCCGGGTCGTTCCGCTCGACATGTTCCCGGCCAGCATGCTCGACAGCATCGTGGTTCAGAAGACCTTCTCGCCCGATATGCCTGCCGAGTTCGGCGGCGGCGTCGTCCAGATCCGGACCCGAAGCGTGCCGGAGACCCCGTTCGTCAAGGTTGGGCTGAGCGGCAGCTATGTCAGCGACACCACCTTCAAGAGGACCCTGACCTCCGAGGGAAGCAGCACCGATTGGCTGGGCATGGATGGCGGCTTTCGCGGTCTTCCCGAGGCGGTTCAGGACGCGAGTGACAACTCACCTCTGGAAGAAGGGGACATGTTCAGCGACCGCGGCTACTCGGCCGAAAAGCTCGAAGAGCTCGGCGAGGCCATGCCGAATCGCTGGAACCTCTCCGAGGGCCGGGCCGCGCCCAATGGCGGCATCAACATGCAGGGTGGTGGCTCGGTCGACACCGGCTGGGGGCGTTTCGGGGTGCTCGCCGGCATGCTCTACAGCCGCCAGACCGCGAACAACGATCGCGAGGAGCTGTACTACGTGATCGAGGGCGGGGAAGAGCGACCGTCACACAGCTACGACTTCACCGAGACCACGGACACCGTCCGCCTCGGTGGCCTGTTCACGGCCTCGGTCGAGGTCGGCGACGAACATCGGGTCAGCCTGACCACGTTGGTCAACCGCATCACCGACGACGAGGCCCGCAGCTACGAGGGTGAGAACCGCGACGTCGGTGCGGCGATTCGCATCGGGCGGCTTCGCTGGCTCGAGCGCCAGCTCGTCACTCAGCAGCTGCTGGGTCATCACGTGCTTCCCGCCGACCTCGAGCTCGACTACCGCTACACCTTCTCGACCGCGAGCCGACTCGAGCCCGACCGGCGTGAGTACCGCCTCGATAACGAGCCCGGCACCGACGTCTGGCGCATGTCCGACCGCCCCGAGGGCAATCAGCGCTTCTTCTCGACCCTCGCGGATCAGGTGCACGATACTGGCCTCGATCTCATGTGGCCCATCGCTCTCGGAGAGGACCGTGTGCTTCGGCTCAAGGCCGGTGGCGTTGCGATGTTCAAGGATCGCGCCGTCGACAGCCGCCGGTTCAAGTACATGCACAAGGGCGAGCGCTCGCGGGACCAGGACATTCTCGCCCAGGATGTCGAGTCGATTCTCTCGAGTGAGAACATCGGCCCGGACGGCTTCCAGTTCGAGGAAATCACGCGGCAGACCGACAACTATGGAGCCTCGCAGCGTCTCTTTGCAGGCTATCTCCTCGCAGATGCCGACCTGACCGCGTCCACAAGGGTGTTGGCGGGCGCACGCGTGGAGAAATCGACGCAGACCGTGAGCACCTTCGAGTTGTTCAACCCGGACTCGGTGCCGGTCGGAGCCGGAGTCGACACCACCGACGTCCTCCCTGCGGTAACCCTCACCCAGGGCCTGTCCGTGGAGGGCATGCAGCTGCGGGCCGGATACGGTCGCACGCTCAATCGACCGGACTTCCGCGAGATGTCGCCGGCCTCGTTCAACGACGTCACCGGTGGCCGCTTGCAGCGTGGCAACCCGAACCTCGGGCGGGCCACGATCGACAACGTCGACCTTCGCTGGGAGTACTACCCGACCCCTGGCGAGAGCCTGTCGGTGGCGGTCTTCGCCAAGTCCTTC
>JAGSGY010000133.1 GCA_023954855.1 Pseudomonadota bacterium
GCGACCATGACGAGGGTAAGCTTGTTCATTGCGTCTCCTTGGGTGTGGCGAGAACGCCACGAAAAAACAGTGCCGCTTTTGGCGACAGATGCATCCTTACCCGTGGTGCCGGGCACCCGCAACCCGTGTGAGCGGAATGTAAGGGTGCGGTAATTGGCCGCGGGGGCGGTCATTGCGCCAATTCGGCATTCTCGCGGCGATGGGCCCGAAACAGCGCTCGCTCCACCTGGTCGAGCAGGCGCTCCAGACCTTCGCCCGTCACGGCACTCACGGCGATGCCGCCGTTTCGCTCGATCAGACCGGAAAGCACGTCGGGCTCGGCCACATCGGCCTTGTTCCAGACCCGCAACCTGGCGTGATCAGCGAGGCCGAGTTCGTCGAGAATGCCCTCGACCTCCGCGAGCTGGTCCTGCACGTCGGGGTCGGCCGCATCAAGGACATGCAGCAGCAGATGGGCGCCGTCCAGCTCCTCTAGGGTCGCCTTGAACGCCTTGACCAAGGTCGCCGGAAGGTCCTGAATGAACCCGACCGTGTCGGTGACGATGATTTCCCTTTCCTCGGGAAAGCGCAGACGACGCGAGGTGGGGTCGAGGGTGGCGAACAGCTGGTCCTCTGCGACGACTTCGGACTGCGTCATGCGATTGAGCAGGGTCGACTTGCCGGCATTGGTGTACCCGACGATCGACGCCACGGGAATACCCGCCTTCTCGCGCTTCGCCCGGCGGGTCGCGCGGTTTCGCTCGAGCTTCAGCAGCTGCTTCTCGAGTCGGGTCAGCCGCTCCAGCGCGCGACGTCGGTTGATCTCGAGCTTGGTCTCACCGGGCCCGCGTCCGCCAATACCGCCCGTCAGTCGGGACATCGCCGTCGGCATGAGCTTCAGTCGCGGGGCCATATAGCGAAGCTGAGCGAGCTCGACCTGGAGCTTGCCTTCGCGAGAGCGGGCGTGCTGCGCGAAGATGTCGAGGATCAGCTGCGTGCGGTCGAGCACCTTGAGCTCGGTTGTCGTCGCGATGTTCCGGAGCTGGGACGGCGACAGCTCGCGATCGAAGATCAGGGCATCTGCGCCGAGGTGCATGGAGCGTACAATCAGCTCTTGGAGCTTGCCGCTTCCGATGCAGGTCTTGCCGTCGAGTTTGTCGCGGCTCTGGAGCACCTTGTCGAGAACCTGCAGCCCAGCCGTCTCAGAGAGGCGCTCGAGCTCATCAAGTCCGCGCTTGGCTCGCGCGAGATCACCGAGGGTGATCCCGACCAAGATCACGCCATCCTGTCCGTCGACGCGGGCGAGCTGGGGACTCTTGGCGAACTGGGCTTCGAGGTCGTCGATCTCGCGCGCGAAGTTGCGGTCCCACGCATGGATGCTGTCGATGCGCTCGATTCGATGCGGCGCACCCGCATCGGGTGGGAGCAGCTGTGCGAAGTGCACGGGGCCCGGAAGGCCATCGGCCAACACCTCGATGGTGACGACGGCGTCGAGCTGGAGCAGGGCCAGGTCGGTGAGGTCGTCCTCGGACAGCCCCTCAGGGCGATGCGAGGTGTGTACGAGGCGAACCCCGCGAAAGCGAGCTGCGCCGGCACGGCGGGGACCGAGGTCGGGCAGGAACACGCGGTGTGCGTCACCGACGACGACGTGCTCGATCTCGCCGTTGCGGTCGATCAACAGGGCAATGCGCCGGCCCGTGGACCGCGCAATCTCGGTGAGGCGGCGCGCGAGTGTCGGCGAGATCAGCTCGTCCCGACCGACCCTTCGGCGGTAGAGGGCGCGAAGATCGCGGGACTGGGAGGCCTTGAGCCCTGTGGTGTTGCCTTGCAGCGGTTGCATGCGCGCTCCGGAAGCTTGGCTCTAACCGCTGGGTGCGGGGGAGGACGTGCGGCCGTCGCTCTGGGCTCGGGTCAAAGCGCTGCCAACTGGGCAAGTTTTGCGAACCAAACGCGCGAGGTGCGGTCGGTTCATAAGGAGGGAGGGTGCTATGCGAAGTCGCGATGACTCGGAGCGGTCCGAGCTGAACCTGCTGCCGATGATGAACCTGGTCAGCCTGCTGATTCCGCTCCTGCTGATGGGCACCCAGCTGGTGGCGCTCTCGGCCGTCGAGGTCACCCAGCCAGCATCGGCTCCCATCGGAGACGTTGACCCCGACGAACTTCATCTCGTCGTCGCCATCGAGCCCACGGGCTTTGTGGTCCAGGGTGCGGAGGATGTGCTCGGCGAAGCCTCTCTTGACCTGCCGTGTGCGTCAGCGTGCGCGAAGGTGGCGGATTGGCCTGCCGAGGAGCTTCAGCAGCGCTTGGCCGAGATCAAGGCCGCGCATCCCACGGTCCGAGCCCTGACGGTCCTTCCCGACGCGCGCATCGACTACCAGACCATCATCCGCACGATGGACGTGTCGCGTGAACACAAAGTCGCCGGGGAGACCCACGAGCTGTTCCCGATTGTGTCGATCGCCGCTCGCTAGTTCGGCAGCTGGATCTCGAGCAGCAGGGGCAGGTGGTCCGACACGTCGAGGACCTCGCTCAGCACCTGATGGTTCAGCTGGGTCACGCCGCCATGAAAGGCGTAGTCGAGGGTGCGGTCTGGGGCGTCCTGGCCGAACGCGATGTAGCTGCGCCAGTCTTCGGGAGCAGCGTGGTAGGCCTCGACGGTCATCGCCGGCGTGAACCGGTCGTAGAGAGGCTGAATCGGCGTGGTCTCCTCGCGATACAGCGCGCGGTCCTTCTCGAGCAGTCGGCTTGGATTGTCGCCGGGAGGCAGCGCGTTGAGGTCGCCTGCGAGTACCCAAGGGACGCCGGCGGCGGCGGCTTTGTCGGCGTGTTCCGCGAGTACCGCGACCTGCTTGCCGAGGGTTCCGTCCCCGCGTGAGAAGGCCGAGAGGTGGGTGTTGTACAGGCGAAGCTCGCCACCTCCTTCGATGGGAAGCACCACCTCCATCAGCGCACGTCGCAGGTTGAAGAGCTGTCGGTGGGCGGGCTCGTCGAGCAGCGGAAGCTGGTAGCGGGTGGATTTGACGATCGCGTGCTTCGAGAACACGGCGAGGTTCATGTCGACGCGGCCCAGGTGGTTGCCGGTCGGGTGCGGCACGTACGGGACCTTGTGGTACGGGGTCGCCGATGCGTTGGAGTAGGAGACGCGCTTGAGCAGGTCGCTGTATTGGTCGACCTTGCCGGTGCGTGCACTGCCCCGGTCGACTTCTTGGAGCAGGACCACATCCGGGTCGACCTTGCGTATGACCTCGGCGATCGAAGCGAGGGTGCGCTCGACTTCGTCCGGGGGCACGTGCACGTCCTCGCCACCATCGTAGAAGAAGTGGCGGTCGCGGCCGGCGCCGTACTGCACATTCCAGATCAGGATGCGCACGGTGTCGCCAGGGCGCAGCGGCACCGGCGTACCCGAGGCCTGCACGGCGACCTCCAGGGTGTCGGGCGGCAGGAAGAACGCGAGGCGTCCTGCGGTCAGCAGGCCGATGAGGCCCAGGCCAGCGACGCCAGCGGCTTGGGCAAGGCGCTTTCTGCGGGACATCCCACCTCCGAGCCGCAGTGTACCGTCCGGCGCGGGTCCGTCCGTCGCGCACTTGCAACGAAACGTGACGGACGCGAGCGCGGCTGTGTCTAGGACAGGTGGGGCAAGGAGTTTCCCCGTGCGCATCGGCACCCTGTTCTCGATTCCCGTCCGCCTCCACAGCTCGTTCCTGTTGCTCGGCGGCTATTTCCTGCTGTCGGCGCTGTTCTCGGACGGCTTGTCAGCCATGGTGAGCACGCTGGTGCTCGCCGTGGGTCTGTTTGGATCGGTGGTGCTCCATGAACTCGGCCATGCGCTCGCGGCGCGTCAGTACGGCATCGATACACTCAGCATCACGCTCTACCCCTTCGGAGGCGTGGCAGCGCTTGTCGACATGCCTAAGGACACGCGCAAGGAACTGGTGATTGCGCTGGCCGGACCTGCCGTAAACGGTGCGCTGTTTGCACTCGCGTTGCCGGCCTACTTGCTGTCTGGGTGGTCGGTGCTGGGCCTGCTCGCGGGCATCAACCTCGTGATGGGACTCTTCAACCTCGTCCCCGCCTTTCCCATGGACGGTGGTCGCGTGCTTCGCGCACTGCTGGCCGAGCGTGTCGGCTTCATCTCGGCCTCGAAGCGCGCTTCCTCGATTGGATGGTGGTTCGGCGTGGCCTTTATCGGCATCGGCCTGGTCACCTGGTCGTGGAGCTTGGCGCTTGTCGGCGCCTTCGTGCTCTTCGCGGGCTCGGCCGAGCAGCGACGACTTCAGGCCCTGTTGCGTCGGGGATGGCGGCCGCCGGAGCCTGGCGGACATCCCCAAGAGGTGGTCTGGGCCTACCGTCCGAAGTGGTCGATCAACCCGAGCTAGGGCCAGGAAGCACGGCGAGACCGTAGGCCACGCCTGCGTGGGACAAGGCCAGCACGACGTGAAAGAGGTCGACGGCGAGAAGTGGCCCGACCGAGCCCTCGGTGCCGATGACCAGGCCGGCGAGGGCAATGCCGAGCGCGCCGAGGCCTAGCGACAGGCTGGCCCACAGGTGGCGGCCAGCGGTGGCGATGCTCGCCCCGAGGAGGGCGAGGATGGCGAGGGTGCCGAGAGCCGTGCGGTAGCCGTCGAGCTTGAGCCCGACCTCGAAGACCGCCCAGCCGGCCAGGAGAGCCGCGATGCCGGCATCTGCAATCCATCGGTGTCCGCGTCGGAACACGAGAAGCGCCACGAGGGCGAAGCAGGCCGGCGCGATGGCCCCCGCGAGGTGTGAGGCGCCCGCATGGACGCGCTCCAGTCCCTCGAAGCCCGCGAAGCGAACCGTTCCGATGCCGGAGGCGAGCGCCATCGTACCCATGCCGATCGCCCCGTAGCGGCGCAGCGCATCCGGGTTTCGCAGCAACCAGACGGCACTCGACGCGGTGGTCGTGGCGAGCATCAAGTCAGAAATGGCGGTGCTGAGTGCGATGTGGCCGGCCGGGGAAGGGTGGCTCATCATACGCACGCTGCGTTTGCGGCGCGTCGCCGGCTGCACTACGTTTCAGGCGAACCCAACGAACGGAGGTGCTCAATGACGACTGTAATCACCTCCGGACGGCACTAGGTCCCCCTCGAAAGACGCGGGATTCAGGCCCTCCGGATGCCCTGAAGCTGCTTGTTCCTTTTCGATGTGGAGTCGGCTTTGATTACCGACCAATCCCTGGCCGATCTCGGCTGGGATGACGCCTGGGCGGCGCTTCTGCGCCCAGGTGAGACCGCTGCGCGCGTGCTCGTCACGCACCGCGGCGCTGCAGATGTATGGACGCCCGACGGGCTGCTGACCCTTCGTCTGCCCGATCCAATCGCCGTGGCCGGTGACTGGGTCGTGGCCGCCGAGGGTGCGGTGGCGCGCGTGCTCGAACGTAGAACCTTGCTTCGCCGTCGCGCTGCGGACGGCATTGGAGACCAATTTCTCGCGGCAAATGTCGATGTGTGCTTTCTCGCGACCTCGCTGAACCAAGACTTCAACCTGCGACGGCTGCTGCGCTTTGCGGCGCTCGTGGCCGATTCGGGTGCTGAGTCGGTGGTCGTGCTCACCAAGGCCGACCTGTGTGCAGATCCCTGGACCCGCGTGGCCCAGGTGGAGCGCATGCTTCCCGGTGTTGCCGTGGTCGTCACGAGCGCGGAGTGGGGCCTCAGCGATGAGCTCTCACCCTGGCTCGGCCGAGGGCGAACCGCGGCCTTCATTGGCACCTCGGGCGTCGGAAAGTCGTCGCTGGTGAACGCGCTCATCGGCGAGAAGGTGCAGGACGTGCGCTCGCAGCGTGAGGATGATGACCGCGGGCGTCACACCACCACGCGTCGCGAGTTGCTGGTGTTGCCGGACGAGCGGGGACTGGTGCTCGACACACCGGGGATCCGTGCGGTCGGCGTGGACTCATCTGCGGCGGTCCGCATGTCCTTTGCGGACATCGAGGCCCTCGCTGAGCGGTGTCAGTTCCGGGACTGTGGCCATGCCTCAGAGCCAGGATGCGCTGTGCAGGCCGCCGTGGAGGAGGGGGAGCTCGATCATGAGCGCCTTCGCAACTGGGAGAAGCTGCTTCGCGAGGCAGAGCGACACGAGGCCACGGCCTGGAAGCGTCGCGCTGGACAGAAGCGCTTCACGAAGATGGTCAAGCACCGGGCGCGCGTCTTCGACGAGTGATTGTCGAGGTGTCGCGGCTCTCTCGGGAGTCGCGGCACTGCTGCGCCGGGCTGTTCAGATGGCGTTGAAGCCGATCATCCGGGCGACCCACATGCCGAGGTACGGCCCAATCAGCCAGAACATCGTCCACCAGAACAAGGCGTTGAACGGGACGGTGAGTAGCTTGTAGTTGCGCGTGACCAGGCGCAGTCCGCCGAGCAGTCCGCCGACGGCCAGCCAGATGAGCAGCAGCGAGCCGGCCGCGTTGTACGTGAACGACTTGACCACTTCGCCGCGCACCAACCACACCCAGCTTCGGGTCATGCCGCAGCTTGGGCAGGGCAGGCCGAGGGCCACCTGAAATCCGCACTCTCCGCCGAACTGTCGACCCAGGATCATCGTCCAGTTCGGGTCTTCAGAGGGGTAGAAGATGAACGAGACGCCAACGGCGAGCACGCCGGTGAGAAACAGCGTCAGCGCCCAGCCCCAATCGGGCATTCGGGCTTCTTCGAGTGCCTGCAGTGCGGCTTCGAGCTTGTCCCTCACGGATCGTCCTCCGCGGCTTCCATAACCTCCTCTTCTGGCGGAGCGGGAAAGCGCAGTGCGAGGCGCGGCTCTGCGGCCAGGGCGTCTTCCCACCACGGCATGGCCTCCCACACTCGCGCGAGGTCCTCTGGAATCGGGCAGACCGCGATGATGCGCCGGTCCTCGGTCGGATGTGGCAGGTCCATCGACAGGCAGTGCAGGCCGAGCCGGCGGTGTTCGTAGTTCTCGCGCCACCAGCGGTTGATGCGCGTGTCGCCGTGGCTGCTGTCGCCGATCACGGGGTGGTGCAGGTCCCGCACATGGCGACGAACCTGGTGGTAGCGCCCGGTCTTGGGCGTGACGCGAAGCAGGGAGCATCGAGGCTCGTCGCTTCGGCCGATGCACTCGACCACCGACAGCGCGTCCTTCATGGCGCCGTCATCGCCCTTCATCGGGTTGTCGACGACGACGGGCCCCTGGTGCGGGAAGTTGCCGCGCACGAAGGCCAAGTAGGTCTTGGTGGACGAGGGGTCGCGCAGACTCGAGTGCATGCGCGCGGTCCAGCGCCTGCCATAGGCGAAGATCAGGCAGCCCGAGGTGGGCTGATCGAGCCGGTGCACCGGGTTGACGCGGCGCTTCATCTGGTTGCGAACCCGCTGCATCGCGACGTCGCGCACCCGCACATGGAACGAGCGGTGCACGGGCATGCCCGAGGGCTTGGCGACGATGACGAAGTGGGGGTCCTCGACGAGGATCGGCAGGCTCACGTGAGCAGTGACTTCGCGCGGCGGCGCAGCGAGCTGTGGAACCAGCCGGCCCACTTGCGCACGATCTTGTCGTGGGTGGGGCCGTAGGGAGGCCAGATCGGGTCGCGGTCGAGCAAGACGGGGGAGCGCACCACGCCCTGCACATTGCAGAAGTTGATGTAGCCGAGCTCGGAGCCGGCGCGGCCGAAGCCAGAGCCCTTGACGCCGCCGAAGGGCACCGAGGCGATGGTGGCCGTGGTGAGCACGTCGTTCACGGCGACCGAGCCCGTGTGGAACTGGGCGACCAGGCGGTCTGCGCGAGAGATGTCGCGGGTCCAGACGGAGCCAGACAGACCGAAGTCCGAGTCGTTCGCGAGCTCGAGGGCATGCGCGTCGTCCTGTGCCTTGAGCAGACAGAGCAGCGGGGCGAAGGTCTCTTCGCGGACGGCGGGCATGTCGGGGGTGCAGTTGCCGAGCACGGTGGGCTGGAACCAGGCGCCGGGACCTTCGAGTTGCTGTCCGCCACAGAGGATCTCGGCGCCCATCGCCACCGATTGCTCGATCTGCTTCTGGATGCGCTGCACTTCGTGGGGCAGCACGAGCGGGCCGACGGGCTCTTCGCCCGAGCGGGAGGGCATGAGCTTGACGACCTCCTCGGTGATGCGCTTTGCGAGGCGATCGTAGATGGGAGCGGCGATGATCGCTCGCTTGTGTGCGATGCAGGTCTGGCCGGCGTTGATGCACGCGCCGAAGGCAATGGCGTGGGCCGCCCGCTCGAGGGGGGCGTCGTCGCAGACGATGGCGGCGTCTTTGCCACCGAGCTCGAGCAGTACCGGCGTGAGCGAGGGCGCGGCGGCCTTGAGGATGGCGCGTCCGGTACCTGGAGAGCCGGTCACGTGGATGAGGTCGACCTTGGCGTCGATGATGGCGGCTCCGACGTCGGGACCCCCGACGGCGACCTGCAGCACACCGTCGGGAAGACCAGCGGATCTTGCAATCTCGCCGAGCAAGAGGCCGACGTCCGCGGCGTGCTCACTCGGCTTGTAGACCACGGCGTTTCCGGCGGCGAGAGCGGGAAAGACCTGGTGGGCCGAGAGGTACCAGGGGTAGTTCCACGGCGAGATCACCGCGATCACGCCGAGGGGTCGGTAGAACACGCGACCCTTGCGCACGGCGGGCGGAAAGACCTCGAGCTTGCGACCGGGAGCGAACTTGAGCGCGAGCTCGGCGAAGTAGCTCGCGCTGTCGACGGCGAGAGCGACCTCGGCCGAGGCCTCGAAGCCGGCCTTGCCGATGCGGCGCTGAATGACGGCGGCGATCTCGTCGTGCCGATCGATCATGGCATCGCGCATGGCACGCAGAACGCGGACCCGCTCGGCGACGGGCCAGGATGCCCAGGTGCGCTGGGCGATGCGGGCTTCCGCGACCATGTCGGTGGCGTCTTCGGGGGTGTGCGCGTCGATGACTCCGTCGTCTTCCCCGGTTGCGGGATTGCGCAGCGTGAGGATCGGGCGGACAGCTTCGATTGCTTGGGACATCGCGGACTCCGAGCCTACGCGTAACCTGCGCTCATGGCCGAAGTGTGGTCCCGCTTCCTGCCGCGCCGTTGACAGGCATACCGGCCGCGCGGTAGCGAAGCATATGCGACTTGCAATCGACAAAACCTGGGATGGGCATGCCATTCCGCGCGCCGAACAGGCGAGTGTGCGGCTCTACCTGCGGCCCGACGCGCTGATCGTCGAAGTCTCGGCCCCGTTTCATCGCGATCCGAAGCCCTCTGCACCGGTCGGACCCACGTGGAAGCTGTGGGAGCACGAGGTCGTGGAGCTGTTCTTGGTCGGTGAGAACGACCGGTACACCGAGATCGAGCTGGGTCCCCACGGCCATCACCTGGTCCTGCGCCTCGAGGGCGAGCGCAACATCGTCGAGCAGCAGCTTCCGATCGGCTTTGCGACCCGCATCGATGGCACCCGGTGGACCGGTGTGGCTCGCATTCCACTCGCGCATCTGCCGGCTCGCCCTTGGCGGGGCAATGCCTTTGCGATTCACGGGGTCGGCGGACAGCGCCGCTACCTGGTAGCGACGGCGCTCGGCACCGCGCAGCCCGACTTCCACTGCATCTCCGGATTCGAGGCCCTCTCCGTCGGCTAGCGGTGACTGCCCGCCAAGAATGGGGGTTGTCAGCCCTCCGTTCGTGTGGACGTTGGCGCGTGCCTTGGAGGCGAAGTGAAGCAGATCTGGATTCCGAAGACCGGTGCGCCATCCGTGCTCGAAGTGCGCGAGACCTCCGATCCGGAGCCGGGCCCAGGCCAGGTTCGCGTGCGCGTGCAGGCGGCGGGCGTCAACTTCGCAGACCTCATGGCGCGCGTCGGCCTCTACCCCGATGCGCCGCCGCTTCCGGCCGTCGTCGGCTACGAGGTCGCGGGCGTGATCGACGCCGTTGGCGAGGGCGTTGACGCCTCTCGAGTGGGCGAAGAAGTGGCAGTGGCGACCAAGTTCGGTGGCTACAGCGACATGGTCGTCGTGGATGAGGTTCAGATTGCAAACCGTCGCGGCCTCGACCCCGTGCTGGCGGCATCACTGCCGGTCGTGGGACTCACCGCCTGGATGATGCTCATCGAGATGGGCCGAGTACGCGAAGGTGACCGCGTGCTCGTGCACTCGGCGGGTGGCGGCGTCGGCGTCATGGCACTGGACATCCTCAAGTGGAAGGGCGCCTACGCCATCGGAACCGCCTCGGCGGGCAAGCACGCATTCCTCAAGGAGCGCGGCTACGACCAGCTCATCGACTACCGCACTGAGGACTTCCGCGAGGTGCTTCGCAATGAAGAGCCTCTCGACCTCATCCTCGACCCGATTGGCGGCGACAGCTGGACCAAGGGACTCGACCTGCTTCGTGGCGGCGGGCAGTTGATCTGCTTCGGCATGAGCGCCACCTCGTCGAGCGATACGCGCTCGCTTCTGTCCGTGGCCCAGGCCTTCTGGCAGGTTCCGTGGCGCCGCGTGAATCCGATCAGCCTGATGAACGAGAACAAGGGCGTGCTCGGCGTCAACATGGGCCACATGTTCGATGAGCGCGCTCGTCTTGCCGGCTGGCTCCAGGAGATCTTCGACCTCGTCGAGAAGGGCGTGATCCGGCCGCACGTGCACGCGACGGTTCCATTCTCGCAAGCGGCCGAGGCACACCGAATCCTGCATGACCGCGAGAACCTCGGCAAGGTCGTGCTCGTTCCGGACGACGCGTGATTGCACTGCTCGTCGGCCTCGCGGCGGCGAGTGGACTCGGTGATCTGGCCCGTACCGGTGAGCCGGCTGTGGTCATGCGCTGTCAGTCGCTGACGGACTTCTTGGCTTTCGGAAAGGTCCAAGTCGCCACTGACGCGCTCGACTCGGGTCCGGTGGACGTCGTCGTGCTGTCGCGGGGGCCCGATGCGCCTTCGGAGCTGATCTGGAAGGCGACGACGGCGGATGCGCTCGGCCTTCACGAGTCGCTCGCGGCGGTGGGCTTTCAGTCGGACATCGGCACAGACACGGTCGGTGGACACGAGCCTTTTCAGCCGTTCGCGGTCGGAGGCGATGCGACCACCTTGTCGGTCCGAGCCCTCAAAGAGCAGAGCGATGCGGGCTGTGCGGGGGCGATGGTGGCCTCCGC
>JAGSGY010000122.1 GCA_023954855.1 Pseudomonadota bacterium
CGAGGACTGCAACGACCTAGACGCGGCGGTGCATCCCAACGCTGGCGAGCTGTGCGACGGCATCGACAACAACTGCGACACACTCACCGACTCCGGCCTCATCGCAGAGCCCCGCGCGTTCTACCTGGACCTCGACGGCGACGGCGCTGGCGACCCCTCTGCCAGCTACGCGCAGTCTTGCTCTGCGCCCGTCGACGGCCGGACCTGGGTCGATGCCGGCACCGACTGCGACGACACCGATCCCGATATCGTCCCCGGCGCCGACGAGGTCTGCGACGGCATCGACAATGACTGCGACGCGCTCATCGATGACCAGGACAACGACACCATTGGTGCGACCTGGTACGTCGACACCGACTCCGACGGCTTTGGGGCGGGTGCGCCCAGCTCGGCGTGTGCTCAGCCGGCCGGCTACGTCGCCAACGACGATGACTGCGACGACTCACGCAACGACATCAACCCGGGCATCCCCGAGGAGTGCGACGGCTACGACAACGACTGTGACGGCTTCATCGATGGGGCGGACAGCCAGGTGGTCGGCAATGTCGACTGGTACCCGGATGCCGACTCCGACGGCTACGGCGACGCCAACGCCACCCTTGTGGAGGCCTGCGTGGCTCCCGCCCAGCACGTTGCCAACAATCTCGACTGCGACGACACCGCGGCAGCGGTCAGCCCGGCTGCGCTCGAGGTCTGTGACGGACAGGACAATGACTGCGACACCGACGTCGACGACGATGACAGCTTCGTCGTGGGTGGGCAGATCTGGTACACCGACAGCGATCAAGACGGCGTAGGCGGCTCGACCTCGATCTTCTCCTGCTCGCAGCCGCTCGACGCACAGCAAGTGCCGACGGCGGTGGCGATTACTGGCGACTGCGACGATGCAGACGCCGCCCGCTTCCCCGGCAACCTCGAGGTCTGTGACGGCATCGACGGCGACTGCGATGGCACCGCCGACAGTGACGAGGCCATTCCTCCGGTCGGCTCTGTGGATGCATGGACCGACGGCGACGGCGATGGGTACGGTACCGGCGCGCGCCAAGAGGTGTGCCTTGCGGGGGCTCGAGCGGTGCTCGCGGTGGGCCTGGCTGACCGTGATGGCGACTGCGACGATGTGCGCGCGGACGTGAATCCGGGAGTCGTGGCTGAGATCTGCGAGGCTGGCGTCGGCGCCGACCTTGACTGTGACGGGCTCTTCGGACCTGACGACCCGGACTACGACGGCACCAACGGCTTCGTTTACGCACAGGATGTCGACGGTGACACCTACGGAAACCCGCTGTTCACCATCGACAGCTGCTCTGCGTTCCCGCGGGCCGGCTACTCGAGCCGGCTCACCGACTGTGACGACACCGATGCCAGCGTCTACCCAGACATGCCGTGGTACGCCGACACCGATCAGGACGGCTTCGGCGACCTGAACAGCATGACGAACAGCCCGACCGGGACCTGCGAGAAGCCAGTGGGCGACTTCGTGGCCAACACCGAGGACTGCAACGACAACGACGGCACCATTCATCCCTACGGCATCGAGCTGTGCGACAGCATCGACAACGACTGTGACGGCCTCGTCGACGACGAGGATGACGTCGTTGGAGACGACGGCAAGTTCTTCGAAGACCACGATGGCGACGGCTGGGGTGACCCGATGACCGCCGTGAGTAGCTGTACCGGCCAGGTGCCCACATCGGGCGGACCCTGGGTCAACGACGGCTATGACTGCAACGACGCAGATGCGAGCATCAATCCCCAGGCCCAAGAGACCTGCGATGACCTCGAGGACTCGGACTGCGACGGTGGAGACAACACCACCTTCGACCCGCAAGCGACTCTGTTAGGAGGCAACAACTACTATCTAGACGTCGATCAAGACGCCTACTTCGACCAGTCTCCCACCTCCTCCTGTGATGTGCCGACGATTTCCTACCAGGGCTCCCCGGGCACGGACTGTGATGACCGCGATGCGCAGGCCCATCCTGGGGCCATCCTGAATGTCGGTTCTACCCGGCAACTCAGGGACCTTCAGGACGTGCTGTACAACGCGAGGATGTGTCCGAACACCACCATCCAGCTCGACGCGGAGACCTACGAAGGGGGGCTTTCCTTCAATGCTCGTTCGGACGTCACGGTACGGGGGATGGGGGCCGGCCAGACCATTCTCGATGGCGTCGGTGATTATCGGGCGGTCGATGGCGTCGGCAACAACACCACCATCGAGGCGCTGACGATCATCAATGCAGGTGGCGGCGGAGTCCAGCTGCAGAGCGTACAGAATGTGGTGTTCAGAGACGTAGACGTGGGCGATGAAGCGATCGACCCGAGCTTCTCGAGCGGCACGAACGGCGCTGCGCTGTACGCGTATGACACCGGGCTCACTCTCGAGAACGTCAACGTCTTCAATGCGGTCTCGACGTCGTCTCAGCGTGGTGGTTGTCTGTACTTGACGGGTCGCGGTGCCGGCGGCACCATTCTCACGAATGTGGTGCTGCAGGGCTGCCGCGCCAACACCGGAGCGGCCATCTACCACGATGACGGCGACGTCACGGCGAACGACCTCACCATCCGCCAATCGGCGACCGACGACCCAGAGTTTGGCTCCCGTGGGGTTTGGTACTCCCAAGCCGGCAACACCACGGTGTCCGACCTCACCTACGTCGAGAACCAAGGGGTAGTCTGGCTGAATGGCGGCGTTTCGAGTGCGACATTCACGCGCACCTACGCCTTCCAGAATGACTACGGGGTGTTCGAGCTGAACAGCGTGGGCGCGACTTGGAGCAACATCCTCTCGATCCGTAATGGAAACCTTGGATATCCGAGCATCGCGATGGCAAACTCCTTCGGGAACTTGGTGGACCAGGGGACGTTCATCCGAGACAACCAGTCCATCGCTGTTGCAGGCGGCGACGCGATCGTCTCGAACGTTCTGTTCGTCGACGCGACCGACACCCTGTCCGAGAGCGGGCCGGGTGAGATTGAGCTGACTGGGGCGATGAGCAGCCACCTCGATCTCTGGAATGCGGTGCAAAACCAGACCGGCGTGACCGAGAGTGTGGCGATGGACTTCCAGTCCTACCACCACGACCCCTTTGGCGTCTCGCTCCCGGTGCAGTACATCGATGCGAGCCCGACGGGCAGCTGGAACATCGGCTCGTTTGGCGCCCACCACGGCGCCGACGCGGGCTGGTGGGACTACAGCATCAACAGTGACGGCGACAGCCTGCCCGACGCGTGGGAGATCTGGTGGCTCGGCGACACGTCACAGGGCGATGCCGACGACACCGAGCCCGACAACTACTCCAACCTGGCTGAGTACACGGCGGGTACGAACCCCAGTGACCCGGACACCGACCAGGACGGCACCGACGATGTCGATGACAACGCTCCGCTCGATGCGGTGGCCCAGTAGGGCCTAGCCGTACTCGAAGAGGGCTTCTTCTTCGAGTGCGAACGCGGTCGCCTCGATGATGTTCGTCCGCGTGATGATCGCCACGGGCCGGCCTTCGTCGTCGACGATGGGCACGCAGCCAATGTGGTGCTCGGCCATCAGTCGGGCGCAGTCGGCGGTGCTGGCCGTGCGCGGCAGGCACTTCGCCCCAAAACGGGGAACGGCGTCAGCGACGTTGGCGTCTGCGCCGAGATGGGCTTCGGCCGCGATGACGTCGCGGTACGAGATGACGCTGTGTACTTTGCCGTCCTCGTCAAGGACCACGAGGTGGCGGACCCACCGCTCGAGCATCTCGCGATGCACGTCTTCGAGGCGCTCGTCGAGTCGGGTCGTCTGCACGGGGAACGAGGCATCGTGGATGGCGCCGCGCTCCTCTTCGATCAGCGCTGATGCGTAGCGAACCGGGTCGTGCTCGGTGAGGATGCCGACGGCTACGCCGCGTCGATCAACCGCAATGCAGCAGTCCTGGCCCGCCTTCGCGAGCTTGAGTAGCGTCGCTTCGAGGTCGGCCTCGGGGCTGACCACGAGCTCGGGGCGCTGCATGACAGCTTCGACTTCGGCGTCTGCGGCATCGGCCAGGTAGGGGTACCAGAGCTCGCCCTCAGTGTCATGTGTGCCGACAAGGACGCCGCGGCCAAAGACCTCGAAGTCGCTCACGACACCGGCCACCCGGCCCCTCCCATCCAAGACAGGGAGATGTCGAATACGGTGCCGAGCCATCAACACGGCTGCACGCGCGAGCGGTGTGTTCGCCGGTGCGCAAATAGGGGAAGGGGTCATCCATTCACGAACGGTTGCCATCGCGGCCTCCTCAAGAACCTCCGAAAACCGGAGGAGGACCGCGGGGAGCCCGTGGGCCTGTCTTCTTGATAACCGAGCTTTGGGGCGTGGTTCTAGCTGTTTCGCGTGGATCCGCTGCTGGGGCGCGGTGGCGAGGCCGCTGTGCAGTGCCTCCTACGGGGCGAAACCGAACAAAGCCTCGAAATTGGCCTCAAGTTGAGTTTGCACTGCGTCTATGGGCACATCCCACAGCTCGCTTGCGAGGGCAGCGGTGACGGCGACATTGGCGGGCTCGTTGAGTTCGTCGCGTACAGGTCCCAGGTACGGGCAGTCGGTCTCGAGCAATACCTGCTCGCGTGGCAGGGTGGCCAGGAGCTTGGAGAAGTTCTGTGCCTTACGGGCATTCGCGGGGATCGACAGGTAGTGCCCGTGCTCCGCGATGGTGCGTCCGAACTTCACCTTCGACGAATAGCAATGCCAGTTCACCCGGGTGGCGCCCATCTCGATCAGCACTTCGAGGGCGCGGCGCTCAGCCTTTCGCGTGTGGATGATGATCGGCTTGTCCGCGTCCATGGCAAGTTGCACCAGCTCGCGAAAGCGCTGCTCCTGCAGCTCCCATAGCGGCTCTGGCACCCAGTACCGATCGAGGCCGATCTCGCCGACGGCGACGCACTCGTCGATGTGGTCGCGGACCCAGGTGATGGCCTCGTCCGCCGGACATGGGTTGCGGTTGTACGCGTAGTCTTCGCCCATGGCCAGCATCTCGGGGAGCACCGCGTCGACCGGGTAGAGCCCGAAGGCCGGCTTGACCAAGGACGAACGCGATGCCAGCGCCGCAACGGCTGCATTGTCGGTGGGGTTCAAGCCATTCGAGATGATGGTCGTCACCCCGGCGGCCTCGGCACGGGCGAGCACGTCGGCCTCCTGCGCGGCGAGGCGCGCGTCGGTCAGGTGGGCGTGGACGTCGAACAGTCCCATGAGGGCTCCTGTGGGGGGCGCTGAGGGCGCTCTTTCCAGCTAGCGCGCCAGAGAAGGCTCCGCTGCGCTACACTCGGCACTTCGGAGGTCTTCATGCCTGCGCTCTGGTTGCTCGCATTGATTGCGTGTTCAGACGACGCACCCGTCGAAGTGGTCCCAGACCCTCAGCCGATCGCGGTGGTGGCGCCTGTGCCTGACGAGGTTCACGGCGAGCTCGCGGACACGGTGGCCTTTGAGGTCGACGCGGCGCACGCCGAGACGCTGAAGGGCAGCCCGGTGCTTGCGGCCAGCTACACGAGTGTGATTGAGGCCCTGAACCGGCCTGCCCCCGCGGTCGAGCGGGTTGCCCGGGTCGCCGCGCTCCGAGAGAAGGCCTTGCAAGACGTTCCCGCGGAGGATGGCGCGTCGACGTCGCTTCGTTCGAGCTACGAAGTCGCAGTCGATGATGCACTGGGAGCCTTCTTCGTTTCGTATGCGCACCACATCCTCGAGGGGGCGGCGAGCTCCGACGACAAGAGCACGTCGCTCGCGGCGCTCGAGATGGCGCTCATGCAGAGCGAGTGGGACTGGAACCTGGCGGTACGTGACGTGGTGCAGGCCAAGCTGATGATGGCCTCACGGGGCCTCTAGCAGCGACCTTCGTGGCTCAAAGTTTCGTTCCTGACGGCATGGTTACCGCCTCTGAACGCGGGCCCATGACGGTGTCACCTAGCGGACGTAGACCCACAGGTAGCGGTCGGTAACGGCCTGGCCCAAGCAATCCGCCGCTTCATAGGTGCAGGGCGCTGCCGTGTTGTTGACCGTGAGGACATTGTTCGTGCCGTCTAGGCAGAAGCCATTGTCTCCGGCCCACCAGCTCGTGCCACCGTTCGGGTTGTTGCCGGTGCCGTAGACCGCATTCGCGAACGGGGCGTGCGAGCCGCCGCTCTGGTCGAAGATCCCGCTGATGACATCGCGTTCAGGGTAGCCGGTGAGTCCGTCGCGGAACGGGTTCTTGGTGATCGGCATGTAGCGGTAGGCCGTCGTCGATGCGCCGCAAGCGATGGCCACCTCGTTGTGCGCTGCACCCATGCAATCGTCTCCCCAGACATCCGGGATGTCGTCACCCCCCAGAACGTCGTAGTAGCCCTCGCACTGCATCCAGCCACCGGCCAGACTGGGTCCAAGCTCGCCGCTGAAGCCAGGCACCACGTCTCCACCCGCTCCTACAACGGCCGAGTTGCTCGTCGCAGTGCTCGACTGGGCGCCATCACCATCGGTGACGTACGCCGTGCAGACCCAGGTGCCCTCGAGCACGTCCGAGACTGCGACGGTGTCGCCGCTGTAGTTCGTGGAGCTGACGGCGCCGGTGTAGGCGTTGCCATCGAGGGTCCACGCGAAGACGTGGGTGAGCGGGTTGTCCGCTGGATCGATGTCGGTGGCAGCGGTGGCGACGCCACAGACCAAGGGTGCTGCGCCCACCGCCGTCGAGCTGGGGGACAAGACGAGCTCGGGGGCGACCGGGGCGGTGTTGCCGATGGTGATGGGTGAGGAGCTGACCTCGGTGCCGTTGTCGAAGGTGTCGTTGGGCGTGACGTGGCAGGTCACCGCTTCACCCTTGTCGAAGCTCGTGCCCGTGAGGGTTGAGCCTGTGGCGCTGATCGTGGTGGTGCCGACAGTCCAGCGGTAGATCGCCGATGTGGTGTCACCATCGACGTCGTCGAGGGTCGCATTGCAGGTCAGCGTGGTGGACTCGGTGGCGACCGACGGCGACAGACCGACACCCGTCGCTGTTGGCGCGGTGTTGCCGATGGTCAGACTCGCGGTTCCGGCGGTCCCGTTCGCGGTGCCGTCGGTCGGCGTGGCGGTGCAGACGACGCTGTCGCCCCGAAACACGAGGCCTGCCGCGAGCGTGTCAGTGGCGCCAATCTCGGTGCTGGCCAGGGTCCACCGGTAGGTGTAGTTCACCGTCTCGCCGTCATAGTCGGTGGCCGGAGATGCGCTACAGGTGAGCGGGTCTTCGGAGTTGGCGCTGGTGGGGTTGATGGCGACCGTAGGTTGACTCGGCGGGGCATTGTCGAAGGTCAGCGATGCCGACACCGGCGTGCCGTTTCCCACACCATCGTTTGGCGTGGCCGTGCATTGCGCCACCTGGTCTCGGATGCCGCTGCCCGCTGCAAGCGTCGCGCCTGTTCCGGCGGCGTTTCCATCGACCGTCCAGGTGTAGGTGACGTTCACCCCTTGTCCGTCGCTGTCGCTCGTTCCCGCGTAGCTGCAGGTGAGCTCCTGTTGGCCGTCGGCGCTTGTGGGCGAGATGGCGACTCCGGTGACGACGGGAGGCGTGTTCAGCAGAGTCAGCGTGCTGGACTGCGCCGACGCGGTCTCCGACCCGTCCGAGGCCGTCGCGATGCAGTACACCGCCTGGTTGTAGATTGCCGAGCCGGGCGAGAGGAAGTTCGAGGTCTCGCTCTGGACGGTGTCGTTGTTGTACCAGGCGTATGTCCAGATGAGCTGGTCGTTATCGGCGTCGCTACCAGTTGGGGTGCACGCGATGGTGTCGTCGGCGGTTGGACCTTGGGGACTGATCAACACCTGGCTGATGGCTGGTGACGAGTTGAGGACGGTGACGCCGCTGCTCTCGACCCCGGCGCCGTTGGCTTCGCCGTCGAACGGCAGAGCTGTGCAGGTGATGGTGTTGCCCTTGACATGGTCGCCGGATGCCAGGGTGTTCGAGGTCTCAGCGACCAGGGTGCCGTTGATGCGCCACTCGTAGTCGACGAAGCTCACCGAGTCCCCGTCAACGTCGGTGCCGCCCGAGCCGGTGCACACGAGGTGGTCGGTGGTGACTGGAGAGGATGGACTGATCGAGGAGCCGGTGGAGGTCGGCGCTGAGTTCGTCGCCGTGCCCGTGACGGATACCGTATTGCCGTCTTCCTCACCGTCGTTGGGCGTGATGAAGCAGGTGATGGCTTCGCCCGTCACGATTTCGCTGCCGGGGAGGGTGTTGCTGGTCTCGGAGAGGGCCGTGCCGGCTCGCTCCCACACATAGGTGAACGCCAGCGTGTCTTCGTCGGCGTCGGTCGGGCCGAGGGGAACACAGGTGAGGTCGGCGCCCATCGCAGGAGTGGACGGGATGAACTCCGCTGCGGTGAGCGAGGGAGGTGTGTTCACGATGTCGACCGTGGCTGTGGCCGCTGGGCCTGGACCGCCCGCGCCGTTGGCGCGCACACTCACGGTCCAGGTCTCTCCCTTGGACGTCGCAGTGGCGGCGAGCACCTCTTGGGGCCAGGCCAGGCCGTCGGCGTTGGTCCACGGAGTGCGCTACGGGTCATTCGGCCTCCAGCCTACGTCACCATACCGGATACCGGACACGTGTCGCGCTGGGTCAACTGCTGGCGGTGGCCCATGAGTGCAGACCGCGGTGTTCGGCAGCCTCACGCGGCCACGAGTGCGTCGACGTCTGGGCTACTGGGCGAATACCGACGCATCTTCGCGGAAGGCCTTGAACTCGAGCGCATTGCCGGAGGGATCCTCGATGAACAGGGTGGCCTGCTCTCCTGGCTCGCCCGAGAATCGGATCTGCGGCTCGATGAGAAACGCCGTCTCTGAAGCGATGATGCGGTCGCGGAGATCGTGCCACGCCTGCCACTCGAGGATGGCGCCGAAGTGTCTCACCGGCACGTTCTCGCCGTCCACGGGGTTCGTGGGTGGGGCGTCGGACGCCTCCACGAGGTGTGCTGAGATCTGATGTCCGAAGAAGTCGAAGTCGATCCACCGGTCGGCACTCCGTCCCTCTTTCACGCCGAGCACTTCGACGTAGAAGCGGCGGGTCGATGCGATGTCCAGCACGGGAAAGGCGAGGTGGAAACGCGGACGCATCACTGCTCGACTTCGACGTCGACCCAGACGAGGCGGTGGTCGCTGACAGGGAAGGGATTTCGGCCCACCCACTCAAAGCGAGGGTCGGAGGACAGGGGCCAGAACACGCCACTGTCGACGCGGCGCAGCTCAGTGGACGGCAAGACGTAGTCGATGCGCAGGTTGCCGACGCTGCCGTCGTTGAAGTCCGTCGTGTCCTCGGCGGCGCTTCCGGTGTGGGAGTCGTTGGCGCCACCCTGGGCTGTGGCCTGCTCGGCGGCACCTTCAGACGTCGGGGCCGGGCTGCCTTGAATGCGGTCGTGGTCGAGCAGCAGTCGCATCGGTGCGTTCGAGGAGTCGCCGTCGTTCGGGTCGGCATTTAGGTCGCCCGCGATGACGAAGGGTGCGTCGCCGAGACCGCCGCTCGTCCCGTTGTCGTCGCTCATCCATTCGGCCGACACGTACTCGGCCCAGAACCGGATCTCGTCGTGGTTGCGGCGCCCGTTGCGGTCTTCGTCGCCGTCGAAGGTGGGCGGCGTCGGGTGACTGATCAGGAAGTGTACGGTCTCGTCGCCGATCTGCACGGGGACATCGGCGTGTGTCTTGGACGAAAGGCGCATGGCAGCGGTCTCGTCGCTGTCGTACCAACCCTCGGGAAGCCAGGCATCGGGCATGTCGGACCACACCAGCTTGCGGAAGGTGCGAATGTTGGTGGTGTCGATCGGGTGCTGCGAGAGCACCGCCATACCGTATTGTCCGGGGTACTGACCGAAACCCCACGCATCCCCGCCGTAGGCCGCGCTGCCCGGAGTCGACGTGATGACGCCGTCGTTGTCGAGGTCGAAGCCCGAGTGCTCACCGGTGTTCGTCTCGGGGATGTAGACGTGCGGGTAAGCGAGCGGCTCTTGGCCTTCCTGACCGACGGCGAGGAAGCCGTCGATGAAGGCTTGGACAGCGGCTCCGTTCGCGTCGTAGTCCACCTCGTTGAGGAGCAACACATCCGGTCGGACATCTTGCAGGACCGCAGCGGCGTAGCGCGCCTGCTCGAGCGTGGTGTCGCCGAGACCGGTGATGAGCGCACCCTCGGCGTTGCGGTACATCGACACGTTGTAGGTCGCGAATCTGGCGGTGATCGGCTCTTCGACGGGGTCCTCGACCGGCGGGGTTCCGCACGCGAGGAGGGCAAGCAGCAGCATGGGGGTCCTTAGGGCGCTTCGAGTTGTTCGCGCAGTACGTCGGGCTGGTTCACGGGCTGCTGGCAGACGCCTTGCTGGCAGACGTAGACGGTGGGCTCTCCGCCTAGCGCGCCGCGGTCTTTGACCAGGCTTGTCAGGTCTTCGAGACCGCGGGCCTCGGCTTCGGTGACGTCCACGAAGACCGCGCTGGGGAGGTAGTGCTCACGCAGCGTTTCTCGGAGTGCGTCTGCACCTTCACCCTCGCCGATCAGCACGATCTCGAGCGGGTCATCGAGCATCCAGTCCAGTGCGAGAACCAGCTCACCGTAGCCGGTGGGACTGCGCGTGAGTCGTGAGGACTGGGCGCGCACCAGGGCCTCGGCACGGTCGCGATAGCCGTCCTTCGTCGTCAGCTCGGCGAGGCGCATCAGGGTGAGGGCGTGGACCGAGGCACCGCTGGGGATGGCACCGTCGGCGCCGGCTTTCTCGCGTGCGAGGAGGGTCTCGGCGTCGTCTGGAGCCACGAAGTAGCCGCCATTGCTCGTGTCGAGGAACTTCGAGGCGATCACCTCGTCGAGTTCCAGAGTGCGTTCGAGCCAGACGCGGTCGCCGGTGGCCTCAAACAGCTCGAGCGTGCCGGCCGCGAGGAAGGCGTAGTCCTCGAGAAGGCCGGTGTGATGGGCGCCGTCAGGGGTCCAGACGCGTCGCAGCTGCCCATCGACCCACTGCCGCTCCCAGACCGCCTGGGCAGTGCGCTCGGCGGTGGCGACGTAGCGAGGCTCGCCGAAGACCCGACCGGCACGGGCAAAGGCCGAGATGGCGAGCCCATTCCATCCGGCAAGGACCTTGTCGTCCCGTAGCGGCTGTGCCCGTTCGTTGCGCGCCAGCAGCAGTTTTGCGCGGAGTGGGGCCATCTCGGCGTCGACCTCGGCGTCGAGGGTCGCTGCCAGGTGCGGGATGCCGCGGCCGTCGAGGTCGCCGCGAGCCGTGACCTGGTACACCTCGGCGAAGCGCTTGGCTTCGGCTTGGGTCAGGGCTGCGGCCAGGTCATCGGGCGTCCAGGTGAAGTAGTAGCCTTCTTCGCGCTCTCCGCCGGGGGTGAGGCTGTCGGCGTCGGTGGCCGAGGCGAAGCCGTTACCGTCGACCTCGAAGTCGCGCTCGAGGGCATCGAGGGTCTGTCGCGCGATGCGCTCGAAGCTGGCATCGCCGGTCATCTGCGCGGCCTCGGTGTAGGCCACTGCGAGCGTCGCGTTGTCGTAGAGCATCTTCTCGAAGTGGGGGACGAGCCACTGGGCGTCGGTGCTGTACCGATGAAAGCCGCCGCCGACGTGGTCGTAGATGCCGCCGTTCGCCATCGCCTCGAGGGTGTGGGTAGCCATCTGGTTGGCGCGGGGGTCGTCAGAGCGAAGTAGGGCTCGAATCGGGACATTGCTCGGGAACTTCGGTGCACGCGCACGGCCTCCGAGCTCGGGGTCGTAGGCCTCGTCGACTTGAGTGACGAGCAGTTCGAGGGTCTCTGGGGGCACGTCGCCGGGTTGGCGTGGGGCCTCGAGGGTCTTGCGAATGCCGTCGAGCACCTGTGCCGTCGTCAGCTTCACCTTTTCGGGCTCGTTCACGTAGACATCGTGAAGGCGCGAGAGCATCGTACGCAAGCCCGTGGGCCGCCCTCGCATGCCGTCTTCGGGGGGCACGTAGGTGGCGCCGTAGTAGGGCTCGCGGTCCGGTGTGAGCCACATCGTCATCGGCCATCCACCATGGCCGCCGGTGAAGCCACGCACCGCCGTCATGTAGATGGCGTCGATGTCGGGGCGTTCCTCGCGGTCGACCTTGACCGGGATGTAGTGGCTGTTGATCAGCTCGGCGATGGAGGGGTCCTCGAAGGACTCATCCTCCATGACGTGGCACCAGTGGCAGGTGGCGTAGCCAATCGACAGGAACACGGGGCGACCGAGCTCCGCCGCGAGCTCAAAGGCTTCGTCTCCCCAGGGAAACCAGTTCACTGGGTTGTGCGCGTGCTGGCGAAGATAGGGCGAGGACTCGAGCAGCAGGCGGTTCGTGAACACCGGGCGCTCGCCGGGGTCGAGATGCCGCGTGCGAAACGGGGCCTTCGATGCGGCGAGCCTCTCTTGGAGGGCCGCCTGGACGTCGGCGGGCAGCGGCGGTGCTCCGGGGAGCGAGGACTCGACGACCTCTACCTGCTCGGCCACGGGTGGCTCGGTGCGGATGACGCC
>JAGSGY010000099.1 GCA_023954855.1 Pseudomonadota bacterium
GGCAGGAGGGTGGCGGCCGAGGTGCCGATGGGGTCGACCCACTCGTCGTGGAGGGCCACGGGCCCGGTCGGCAGGGCAAGGGCTAGCGCGTAGTGCGGTAGGGATGCGACGAAGGACGGGTCGGAGACGCCGTGAAGTCGGCCATCTCGACCGAGTGCGAGCTCAGTGGCCGGCGACGGCGTCGCGGGTGTGTCGAGGATGAGGTCCTCTTCGGTGAGACCGGCTCCAAGGGCCGTCACCCGCGCTTCGATACGCGCGATGCCGCGATCGACCTCGACGACGCGGAAGGTCCACTCCTCCGAGCGCAGTTCGGTGCGGGTCGGCGTGCGACGCTCGATGCGGGCGAGCAACGCGAACAGATCGCCGGGAACCAGTCGCCAGCCCAGCGCGAGCGGGGTTGGAGGTGCCTGCTCGAGCGGGCCGAAGCGAGGCGCACAAGCGGAGGCTCCCAGTCCGATCAGGATGGAACGACGAGTCAGCATGCCGGGCCCAGCGCGTCGAGGATCCGGTCGACCTGCTCTTCGGTGTGTTCGGAGCTGATCGTAAAGCGGATCCGCTCGGCGCCTGCGGCCACCGTAGGCGGGCGAATTCCGGGGGCAAAGACCCCGGCCTCGAGCAGCTTCGCCGACAGGGACATGGCCTGGTCGCCCACCACGATGGGCACGATGTGATGCGCGCCGAGAGCGCGGTGACCGAGGGCTGAGAGGCCGTCTCGAAAGCGCTGAACCCGATCGGCTAGGCGCTGGCGACGGTCGGAGGCTGCCCGCAGAATGGGAATGGCGGCGAGGGCCATCGCAGCCACCGGTTCGGGCATCGCCGTCGTGAAGATAAAGCTCCGCCCTTGGCTCATCAGCAGAGCCTTGAGTGCGGGCGGGCCGACGACGAAGGCGCCGGCCGAGCCCCCTGCCTTTCCGAAGGTGGCGATGGTCACGTCGGGGCGGACACCGGCTGCCGCGGCTGCACCTCGTCCCTGTGGACCCAGCACGCCCAGGGCATGGGCCTCATCGACGATGAGCAGCGGGTCGGTGGAGTACTCCGCGAGCGGCGGCACATCACCGTCCATCGAGTACAAGCCCTCGAGCACCAGGTAGTCCGCCTTGCCGACGGCCTCTGGGGCGGCATGCGCCACGATGGTGCGCGTCGCCTTCGACAGTCGAAGCCCGTCGATCAGACTGGCGTGGTTCAGCGCATCTGAGGCGACGACATCGCCCGCCACGGGCAGGGTGGAGAGCACCGCCAGGTTCGCGTGGTAGCCGGAGCCAAACAACAGTGCCGGCTGCCCAAACCAGTCTTCGATGGCCGCCTCGAGAGCGGCATGGACCGGGCGCGAGCCCGAGATCAACCGCGACCCCGTGCTTCCCGTGCCGATGCATGCTGCGCGCACGTCCGGATGGTGGGCCAAGCCGAGGTAGTCGTTGCTGCAGGCGACGATGACCTCACGACCGTCGAGGACCGCCGTGGTGGGGCCGATGGGCTGGAGCGTGCGCACGGATCTCTGCAGACCCGCGTTGTCGAGGGCAGAGAGGCGTTGAGTCCAGCGGTCGGTGCGGTGCACGGGGCCGGTCTAACGTTGCGAAGGCGCTCGCATCAATAGGTCTTCGCGTGGATGTCGTAGGTCGACGGGTTTGCCGCACAGCTGCCTGGGTTGAACGAGCCCGAGTATCCGCCGTAGCTGCTCGCGAAGCAGAGACCCAGTTGGTTGAGCGGGGACATCGATGCGGGAGCGCCGTACTGGTGCTGTACCGTGCAGGTGCTCGCCCAGGTGATCGCGTAGGTGCGGCTGGACAGCATCCGCACGGTGGTCGGCCCGCTGGTGTACCGACGAACGCCGGTGGCGGTGACGTTGACTTGGCCGCGATCCTTGAGGGTCCACGGACCGTCGAGGTCGTTGCCTGTGTTCTCGTGGATGTACCAGTCGGCGGTGCATGCGGTACTCGGGAAGCTCATGTCGGCGCCGACCTCGAAGGCCCACTCTTCGACGGAGGGGCGGACGACGATGCCCTTGTAGTTCCCCGAAGAGAAGAAAGTGGTGGCGGTTGCAGTGGTGGCGCGCCTCCAGGCGGCCACCGAGGTTCCGCAGGCGCAGACCGGGGCGACCGAAGACGACGGTGGGTTGTCCCCGGGGAACGAGCCGACGCCGCTCGGCACGGTCGTGAGGCACTTTCCGGTCTGGTACGAGTTCTGGATCAGGTAGCCCATGCCCGAGCCGCCGTAGCTCCAGGTTCCGGAGGAGTTGGTGGGGTTGCCATGGGTGCGGAACCAGGTGCCGACATCGTCATTGCCGGGAGCGGAGCAGTTGTCCGCCCAGGAGCTGCGCTCCTCGCCATTGACATTGGCGACGCCGAGATCGCCACAGGTGGCATCACAGGTGTCGCCGGGAGGTGCGACGTACCAGCAGGTGCCGTAGGCCGCGTAGGGGCCTGCCACCTGGTTGTTTCCGTCGTACACGCCCGGACATCCTGGCGGTGAGCCGACCGTACGCCAGCCCGACCAGCTCGTCGTGCGGTTGCCCGGCCCATCGGAGGCGGTCAGGCGGCAGCGGTAGGTGCGTCCGGCGATGATGTCACCGGCATTGACGGCGTCATTCACCCGGTTGGACGTTCCGCTGTTCTCCACGCCTTGCGACCAGGTTGCGGTCGTTCCAGCGTAGTTCTGCCACTGCCACTCGGCGGTGTAGGTGATCGTGTCGCCGTCGACATCCGAGGTCGTGCCCGAGCAGAGCAGGTCGTCTGCCTGCGCTTGTGGCGACGTCGGCGTCACGCTCGCGCTGAAGGTTCCGGGGATCGTGTTCTGGATTGTGACGGTGTTCGAGCCCTTCTCGGTGCCGCTTGCCGTGCCGTCCGTCGGCCGTGTGAAGCAGCGGATCGACTGTCCCTTGGCGAAGTAGCCATTCGTGAGCGTGCTTCCCGTGCGACCCGAGAGGGTCGAGCCACCGCGGGTCCAGCGGTATGTGAAGCTCACCGAGTCGCCCGGATCGTCGTCGGAGCCGGAGCCGGCGGCGCACGAGAGCGTGCTGGTCTCGTAGGCCGTCGTGGGGGAGAGGGTTGGGTTCGGCCCCGTCGGCGTCGAGTTCCGGATCGTGACCGTGTTCGAGCCCTGCTCGGTGCCGTCTCCGTTGCCGTCGTTTGGCGTGACGTAGCAGCGAACGGCCTGGTCGCGGTTGAAGTTCGCGCCGGTGATCGTGTTGGTCGTGACGCCAACCGTCGAGCCGGCCACGGTCCAGCGGTAGGCGAGGTTGACGGTCTCGCCATCGGCGTCTGCCGTGGAGCCCGCCGTGCAGGTCAGCGTGTCCGTCTCGTAGGCCGTGGTGGGTGCGAGTGTGGGTGCGCCCACGGTCGGCAGCGTGTTCTGGATGGTGACCGTGTTGGAGCCCACCTCGGATCCGCTGGTGCCCTGGTCGCGCGGGGTCACGAAGCAGCGAATCTGCTGGCCCGAGGCGGTCTGGCTCGAGGCGAGCGTGCTTGCGGTCTGCCCAGAGATCGTCGAGCCGCCGCGGGTCCAGCGGTAGTCGTAGCCGACGGTGTCGTTATCGGCGTCGCTCGGCCCGGACGGGGAGCAGCTCAGCGTGGTGGTCGTCGTCGCGGACCCCGGGCTGAGGTTGACGGCCGCGAGGGCGGGCGCAGTGTTCTGGATCGTGATCGCGTTCGAGCTGGTCTCGATGCCAGACTCGGTGTCCCGGGGCGTCGTGTGGCACGCGATGTTGTCGCCGCGATTGAAGTTGGCGCCGGTGAGGCCAGAACTGGTGGCGCCGCTGATGGTGCTGCTGCCACGGGTCCAGCGGTAGATCACGCTCACGCTGTCGTTGTCGACATCGCTGGTCGTCCCGGCGGCGCAGGACAGGCTGGTCGCCTCGTAGGCAGGCGACGGCCCAAGCGAAGGTGCCGTGATGACGGGCAGGGTGTTTCGGATGGTCACGGTGTTCGAGGACTGCTCGATGCCGTCGTCGGTGCCGTCGTTGGGTGTGATGTGGCAGGCCACGGTCTGACCGCGACTGAATGAGGAGCCGGTCAGCGTCGAGCTGCTCGCCCCAATCGTGCTGCCATTTACGGTCCAGCGGTACGCGAGTGAGACCGTGTTCCCGTCAGCGTCGGCCGTGGCGCCACCTGTGCACGTCAGCGTGCTCGTCTCGTAGGCGGTGGTTGGGCTCAGACTGGCCGAGGCCAGGGTTGGCGCAGTGTTCTGGACCGTGACGCTGTTCGAAGACTCTTCAGAGCCACTGTCGTCGCCGTCGGTCGGCGTGGTGTGACACTGCACCGCCTCGCCGCGGAGGAACACGCCAGCCGCCACGGTCGACCCGGTCTGGCCGTTCACGGTCGTCGAGTTTCGAGTCCATCGGTACTCCACGTTCACGGTGTCGGTGGGGTCCGCGTCATTTGTCGCGCCGGGCGCACAGGTATAGGACGAGCTCACCGTGGCAGTCGACGGGCTGAGGCTTGGCGCGAGCATCGTCGGAACCGAGTTCTCAACCGTGATGCTGTTCGACTGCTGCTCGGTCCCCGCGGCGCTCGCGTCGCTTGGCGTGGTCCAGCACACGACGGCGTCGCCCTTGGCGAAGTAGCTGTCGCTCAGAGAGGGGCCCGTCTGTCCAGAGACCGTGGTGCCGCCCACGGTCCAGCGAATATCCACCGAGACGTTGTCGCCGTCCGCGTCGGAGGTGGTGCCGACCGCGCACGTGAACGAGCTGCCTTCGCGCGCTGGCGACGGGGTAGCGACCAGGCCGGGAGCGGTGATTTCAGGGGGCGTGTTCAGCAGGATGACGGTGGTGCTGATCGCGTCGCCGTCCTCGGTTCCGTCATTGGGGGTCGCGGTGCACTGCACGCTGTCGCCCTGCACCGCGGTGCCGGCGGCGAGTGTCGAGCCGGTTCCGGCGGCGTTGCTGTTGACCGTCCAGGTGTAGGTGAAGCCCACCGTGTCACTGTCGGGGTCTGTGGCCGTGGCATCGCAGGTCAGTGCCGTGGTGGCGTACGCGGGACTGGGCGTGATCTCGATGGTCTCGGCGTTCGGTGGGGCGTTCTCGAGGGTCTGCGACGCCGAGCGAGGCACACCGTCCTCGAGCCCGTCGTTCGGGGTGATGGTGCAGATCACCTCGTCTCCGGACACCGCACTGCCAGCGGACAGAGTGTCACTGGTCTCGCTCGTCAGCACGGTGCCGTTCACCGACCAGCTGTACCGCACTGTGACCGTGTGTCCGTCGATATCGTCGGTTCCGCCGTACTGACAAAGCAGCGGGTCGAGGGCGTTCGAAGGCGTCGGGCTGAGGCTGACGTCTGAGACGGACGGCGGCGAATTGCCCACGAAGGTCGGGGACGAGATCAGGCTGACGGTGTCGGTGCCGTCGGTGGCCGAGACCTCACAGAAGATGTCCTCTCCGTACGCGAAGCCGGGAGGGGAGAGGAAGTCGGCGCCTTCGCCCTCGGACAGGATGACGCCGGCCACTCGCCATGTGTAGTACAGCGTCAGTGCGTCGCCATCCGGGTCGCTGACCGTGGGCGTGCAGACGATGACGTCGCTGGCCAGCGGCGGGTTGGGGTTGATGACGATGTCGGTGAGCTCGGGAATGCCGTTGCTGGGGACCACAGCCGCACTGTCGATGCCGACGCCGTTGGCAGCGCCATCGAACGGAATTGCCGTACACACCACGGACTGGTCGCGAATGAAGTGGGATTCCGCGAGGGTATCGGTCGTCTCGCCAGCGACGACCGTGCCGTCGACGGTCCATGCGTAGGTGAACGTGACGGTGTCGCCATCGGGGTCGGTCCCGGCACCGGCCACACAGGTGAGGTCGTCGGTGCTGGCCGGGGCGGACGGCTGGATGGTGGCGGTGGTTCCGACCGGCGGGGAGTTGGTAGCGGCGCCCGTCACCGAGACAGGGTCGCCGCTGTCTTCGCCATCACTGGGGGTGATGGTGCAGGCGATGCTGTCGCCGGAGCTGAAGGCCGTGCCCGCGAGGGTATCTGTGGTCTCGCTCACCGCACTTCCACCGACGGTCCACGCGTAGGTGAAGGTGACGGTGTCGTCGTCGGGATCGCTGGCGCCATCGGGTACGCAGACCAGCGGCGTGCCGATTGTGGGCACGGAAGGGTCGAAGTGGGCGTCGGTGAGCGATGGAGGGCTGTTGACGATCTCAACGGATGCGGACGCGCCAGGTCCCGGGCCGCCGGGACCGTTGGCCTGCACCGTGGCGGTCCAAGTCTCGCCCTTGGTGGTTGCGGTGGCGGCGAGCGTCGACTCGGTCCAGCTCACGCCCTCGGCGGACAGCCATGAGATCACATAGGTCCCGTCGCCGCCCTCGGCGTCGGTGAGGATGACCACCTCGACGTCTTCGGTCGAAGTCGCGCTATCCGCGGGATCGGTGGTGATCTCTGGCACGCCCAAGGAGGTGGTGGGGCCGGAGTCGGAGCCTGTGCCGTCGCCCTTGCAAGCGATGAGGAGGGCGATGGGCACGAGATAGCGCAGCATTGTGAAGTCCGTGTGAGCCTGGACGATACGCCTGCTCAGAACCTCATTTCAAGTCGCGTCGTTTCCGAAGTCGGGGACGATCCAGCCGTCGGTCGTGTCCGAGCCGGGGGAATCCGACGGCCGGAAGTCTCCGTTGATGTAGATGACGCCGGCCTTGCGGGCGTAGTTGACGACGCTGATGAAGCGGTCAAGGCCGTCCTGCCAGGCGTGATCATTGTCGGTTCGGGCCGATTCTCCAGCAATCCAATCGGCTGTGCTGTGGCCCGACGCCGTGTCTCCCCCCAGTGCGGCGAGCTCGAGCACCGCGTGCAGGGCCGTTCGTGCGGCACGGCGGCGCTCCTCTGCGCCCGCGAGCAGCAGGCCGATGTCGCGAACCTCGCCCAGCGTCATCTCGTCGAGGGCAAAGACCCACTGCGGAACGCCTTGACCGGCCACTGCCCGCAGATGCGACTGGGACTCTTCGTACGCCTCTCGGTAGCGAGCCATGGCGCGCTCGAGGCGTTCGATTGTATCGGGGCTCGTGAGTTGCGTAGGTCCTCCGGTGGCCCACGACGGGCCCTGCTCAACGGCAAACGCGAGAGATCCCACGATACACGGTTGCGTTGCTGAACGGGAACTGTCCGGCCGCGTTGGTACCTTGGTCGGTGCGAATTTTCACGACGGGTGTCAGCCTACACGGTGAGTCTCGGTGGGCAGGAAGATGGTGTCTGTGTAGCTTCCGGGGGGAACGGTGACGCCGTCCCAGACCACGCATCCACGAAGCTCGGTCCCCTCGGCGACGATCGCTTCTGGACCGACGACACTATCGGCCAGCATGACGCCGCCGACGGCAGCACCCCGCCCAATCCACGCCGTGCCCGAGATCTTGGCGCCCCTGGGGGAGCCCACCTCTCCGGCGGCGGTGCGGCCATGTACGGCCTCGGAGAAGGGGTCGAAGGGCAGTGGCAAATCACCGCGCAGAGCCGCTCGATTGGCCTCGAGGTAGGCCACCGGGTCGCCGACATCGAGCCAGAGTCCTTCATGGCGGGTGCCTGTGACCTTTCGCTCGGGAACTAGAGCGCGGTAGGCCGTCCGCACGATGCAGGCGAAGCCTTCCGGCACGTGGGCAAGAGCGTCTCGGTGCATCGCGTGAATGCCCGTGAAGTGCGTGTCCTCGGCGACCTCGCCACTCGGCTCGGCGCTGGCGACGGTGACAAGCTTCACCACATGGCCGGACGCGTCGGCGGCGACCACTCCGTAGCGATGGGCCTCGTCGGGGCGAAGGGCCATGGCCGCACCTCCCTCGGGCACGGCTGCGCGCAGGGCGGTGAGATCGACGTCGTGGAGGATGTCTCCGTTCAATACAACGAAGCGCTCGGCGAGCTGATCGGCGACGTTCTTGAGTCCGCCACCTGTACCGAGAATCTCGGGCAGCTCACTGACGACATCCACGCGAACGCCGTCGTGTTCGCCCGACCATCGCTCGACCTGCTCGTGCAAGTGGTGG
The DNA here is from genome assembly GCA_023954855.1 of Pseudomonadota bacterium. Taxonomy (GTDB): domain Bacteria; phylum Myxococcota_A; class UBA796; order UBA796; genus M1803. The sequence continues at coordinate 7,946 of JAGSGY010000099.1, forward strand.
GCATTGACCACCGCAGTCCGCAGACCGTGCGCCGCTGCGTGGGCAAGGGTGTAGCGAAGCATGGGAATGCCGCACACGGGGACGAGGGGCTTTGGGCGGTGGTGGGTCAGCGGCTGAAGGCGGGTGCCAAAGCCGGCGGCGAGGACGAAGGCGTCGTACACGGGAAGCTCCGAGCGGGCGGGGGAAAGCGGCGGGCCCTCAGCCTACTCCAGACCTGCGATCAGGGAAATGGTCTGTTCAGACGCGTGCCGCCTGTGGTTCTCTCAACCCAGGTGAGGGAGAGGCGTCTACCGACACGCAATCTGGACGGCGCCTCTTTCTTGCCAGTTTTTCTTGGTCGCTAGGACCAGCCGCCGCCGGCCGCATGAGCTGCTTGCTTGAGTCGCTCTTGCAAGTCCTCGAGCGAAGCGGTGGTGTGGGCCCCGACGCGAATCAGTACGGGCCCCTGCCGCGTCCACAGCTCGAGTGTGTCTCCGAGCCCGGCCTTTCCGACCTGGAGCTTGGTGTCGAGCAGGTCGGCGAGGGGCAGCTCCTCGTGAAGGGGGAGGCCCTCGCCATGCACTGTGAGCTGCGTGCCGGCGATCTCGACTCGGGTTCGCGACCGTCGCACCAGCTGGTCGAGGGCGCTCAGCACAAACAAGCCCGCAGGGGGAAACACCGCCAGGCCGAAGCCCGTGGGTGTGGGGTCCGCGATCGCCATGGCCGCCCCGAGAATGACCGAAAGGGCTAGGCCCACGCGTCGAATCCAAGAAGGTAGCCCCGAGGCAGAAGGCACGCCGCTGAGGTGCGTCAGCCAGCCATCCTCGGTGGTTTGGATGTCGATGGGATCAGGCTTGGTCACCGGAGGGCCATAGCGCGGGATGCCAAGGGTTGGTAAGGTGACGGGTGTTCGGAACTCCTCCTCCGAGCAAAATAGGGAGCCGTCATGGCCAAGGGCTACGCTTCACCGGGTGCGGACAACAAGAAAGCCGCCGCCGCCAAGAACAAGGCCGCTGCCGAGCAGCAGCCGGCAGCACCGTCCAACGACATGCTCGCCAACATCCTCGCTCAGGCCGCGGCCCAAGAGGGCGTCGACTCCGAGCAGACGGTGCTCGCGCTGACCGAGCAAGAGGTGGCGCCTGCCGGCAAGTACGACTTCGCCGAAGACGGTGGCAAGTACGATTGGGCTGAAGACGGTGACCGCGTGCAGCAGCAGGAAGAGCTGCCGGGCCTGCGTCCCAAGCACGAGGGTAAGGAGTACAAGGACATCGCCAACGCTCAGGCCTTCATCAAGGGCGAGGGCGACGCGCATGCCATCGACCCGAACGACGTGGCTCAGGGCGCGCTCGGCGACTGCTACCTGATCGCCGGTATGGCCGCTGTGGCCCGGGCCAACCCCGAGGCGATTCAGAACCTGATCAAGGACAACGGCGACGGCACCTTCGACGTCACGCTGTACATCCGCCAGTACTACTACTCGAAGCCGACCAAGGTCACCAAGACCGTCGACGCGCGCATGCCGATGAATGGCAGCAAGCCGCTCTACGCCAAGGCCGGCGACAAGAACGACGAGGGCACCGAGCTCTGGACTTCGCTGATCGAGAAGACGGTCGCCCAGCACAAGGGCAGCTACGACCTCATCTCCGGTGGAAACATCAACAAGGGCTTCGAGTTCCACGGGGCCACTGAGCTTCTGACGGGCAAGAAAGAGGGCTACATGGCGCTCAGTTCGCTCGACGAGGACGACGCGCTTCTGCACATCGCCATCGCGCTCGATGACAAGCAGCCCTGCACCTGTGATTCGCTGAACATGTCCGAAGATCAGGACCTGGCGTCCGCCGCCAAGAAGTTCAACGTGTACGGAAACCACGCGTACGTGCCTTCCTCTGTCGATCTCGACGGACGCACCGTCGACCTGCAGAACCCGTGGGGCTCGCACCACGTCGAGAACCTGCCGATCGCTGACTTCTTCAAGTTCTACCGGTCGATCCGGGTCGGCGCTTGATCCCACTGCTATTCGCACTCGCCTGCGGAGGCCCTGTGACTGAGACGCCTGCATTTGAGCCCGACGAGTCCATCGAAGAGACCACGGTCGGAGACCTCGATGGTGCCCGGGTGGCGGTGGGAACCGTCGTGACCAGCGGCAAGTACACCCTTCCCGACGGGACCGAGAGCTCCGGGGTGGTGGCGGTGCTCGCGCTACCCGACGACTCGAGTGTTTGGGTTGGTGCCGGTAGCGTGATCGCGGTCGAGGGCACCACGTGGACCGTGCTCCGGGTCGACAAGGAGACCGGCGAGAACGGCGAGGTCTACCTCAAGCGCGGTCGCTAGAGCGCTTGTTTCGCGCTTGAGATGCGCGAGCGATAGAGTGTGGCGTGGACTTCTTTCGTCGTTATCTGGTGCCGATTGGCATCCTCACCGTCGTGGTGGTGCTCTGGTCGGTGTCTCGCGGCAGCTTGCTGTGGATGATTGCGCTCGGTGGCATCGGCTACGCGCTCTACCATCGGCACACGAGCGAGAGCCTCTGCGACAGCTGCACGTTCAACCACCCCGATCACTGTCGGCGTCCGGAGCGCACCCACGCCAAGGTCTGCGCTGGCTACCAACGCGGACGCCCGCCCCGTCCGCCCGAGGGCAAGGTGGTTGAGTTCCCGCAGGGAGGTCAGCGGCCCCACTGAGCACTGGCGGTTCGAAGTAGAACATGTTCTACTTCCGCCACTTCGGGAGCCTCGATGACCGTCCACACGCGCGCTTGTGACCTGTTTGGCGTGCAGTACCCCATCGTTCAGACCGGCATGGGCTGGGTCGCCGGCGCCCGTCTGGTCGCAGCTACGGCCGAAGCGGGTGGTCTCGGGATTCTCGCCGCGGCCACGATGACCTTCGAGCAACTCGAGGCGCAGGTCGGTGAGGTGAAGGCGCGGACCGACAAGCCGTTTGGCGTCAACATGCGCGCCGACCAAGATGACTTCGAGAAGCGCGTCGACCTGTTGATTCGCGAGGGCGTGCGAGTGGCCTCGTTTGCGAGGGCTCCTGGCAAGTCGGGCATTCGCAAGCTCAAGGATGCGGGTGTCGTCACGATGCCGACCATCGGCATGGTCAAGCACGCCAAGAAAGTGGCGGACTGGGGCGTGGACGCGGTCATCGCTCAGGGCGGGGAAGGTGGCGGCCACACCGGCTCGGTGCCCACCTCGTTGCTGCTGCCACGCGTGGTGGACGCGATTGGGGACCAGATTCCCGTGCTTGGTGCGGGAGGGTTCTCGGACGGGCGGGGCCTTGTCGCCGCGCTCGCGTACGGGGCCGACGGAATTGCCATGGGAACACGCTTTCTGCTCACCCAAGAGTCGACGGTGCCGGATGAGGTGAAGGCGCGGTACCTGGCGACACGCATCACCGAGACCGTCGTGACCAAGGCCGTGGATGGCTATCCGCAGCGGGTTGTGCGCACTGAATTCATCGACCGGCTCGAGAAGGCGGGCTTCCTCGGACGGCTCGTGGCGGCGATACGCCATGCGCTCCAGCTCTCGGCGTTGACGGGCACATCGCTCTTCGAGCTGCTTCGGGAGGGCAGGGCTATGCGTGCGAACTCCGGCCTGACGTGGCCCCAGGTCCTGATGGGGGCCAATGCTCCGATCTATACGCGGGCCACTCTGGTCGATGGGCGTCTCGACTCTGGCGTGCTTCCGACGGGCCAGGTCGTGGGTGCGATCGATGAGCTTCCGACCGTCGCGGAGCTGATTGCGCGCATCGTCGAAGAGGCCGAAGAGACGCTCACTCGCCTGCGCTAGGCCGCGACCCGTCCGCCGGTCAGCACGCCGTAGGCCCACTCGAGTTGGTCCACGTGTTGGGCGCGAGCCTCCCCCTCGTCGAGCTCGGCCGCTGCGAGACGCGCCGCTTGGTAGGCCTGGTGGACCTGCGCGAGCGGTGTGCTGGTGGTGACGCCTAGCGTATCTGCGGCGATCTGCTTTACGCCTTCGGACTCTTCGTTCTCGGGCTGATCGAGCGAGGCAATCAGGGTGTCTGCGACCATCTCGGGGAGCTCGAGTCGGCGTCCCAGGGCGCGCAGCTCCTCGCGCTCCGACTCTTCGATGACTTCGTCGGCGGCGGCGATGGTGGCCGCGGCCTTCATCAAGATCACCCGGGCATCGCCGGGAATGTGGGGCAGGTCGGGTTCTGGCGGGGCCTCGGGATCGAGAAAGGCGGTGCGCAACTCGCTGGCGCTGATCAGGTCGCCGAGCGTCTGTCGTGCGATGTCGACACCGGTGTCGACCTCGCGTTCGTCCGCGTCACCGTCGGCCCAGATCATGCTGTGGATCACCGAGATCACGCCCACCATGAGGGCTTTCTGCGCGGGTGTGCGCCCGTCGGCGTCCACTTCGAGCTCATCGAGGGAGACGCCCTGATCGGCGAGTAGATTGCCCAGGGCGTTGCGGTTCGCGCCTTCCATGGCCGACGCGACGTTCTGGAGCAAGACCACCGGCGTTCCGATGCCCCACGGGAAGCACCACCAGCCGAGCACACTCGACAGCGCCAGGCTTCCCAGCACCTTGTTGCGCGTGCACGATGTGCAGCCGACGTAGGACCGTGAGCCCCAGCGTGCGAAGAGCAAGAGACCCTGCAGAAACCAGGCCGTTCGCACCGTTTCGACGGGTGCGCTCTCGCAGTGTGGGCAGTCCATTGCAATCGCCAACGGGTCTCCATCAAGGCCGTGGCGGCCTGTCCGGATGGTCACACAGCAGACGGGGGAAACGCCAGCGCGCGAAAGGCCTTTGCGGGGCCGAGCCGGCTGTGACCTACGCGGGCGGCGGCCTCTTCCCATGCGTCGATGTCAAAGCAATCGAGCCAGAGCTTCGCCGCCCAGCGCGCGAGATCGATGTCGGTGTCCCCGGAGCAACCTGTCCACGGTTCAAGGCCAGCTCGGTAGCCGCGCTCCACGCTCAGCTCGTCTGCACCCCACTGGGTGAGCAGCAGGGCCACGGTTCCCGCGCGAAGCGTCTCCTCCTCGGAGTGCTCGGCCTCGGCCTCGGTGAGTGTGGCGTCGAGACTCGCTGGGAGTGCCGCGAAGCTGGCGCCCTCGAGGAGGTCGCGGACTTGGGCGTGAAGGGCCGGGGTGTTCGCGTGGTGCCAGAAGTGCACGACGGCGGTGAGGCGGTGGGTGTGCACGGGTCTCACGCTGTGGTGGGATGCCAAGCGCATGCCGAATCCGACCACAGAGGCGAAGAGCGGCTCGCGTGTGCGTGTGGTCCGGGTACCCTCTGAGTCGGGATGCACGGCGAACAGGCCGCCGTCGGCCAAGGACCAATCGGGGGTGAGCTGGACGACGAGACGGGCTGCCTCGAAGCCCAGTAGGGGACGATCGGTGTGAGGCAGGGCATGGTCGCCAGGGCCCATGCGCTGAATCGTGAGCTGCATGGCGTCGGTGAGGGGAAGATCGAGTAGCGCGGCCACAGCCCCTGGCAGCTCTTGGGGAAGGCGGATGTGCTCGGCGGCATGCGCGATCCAGCAGTGGTAGAAGCTGTCGTGGCGCTGCCAGTCGAGGTCGAGTCGCGCCAGTGATCCGAGTTGCTCGCACAGGCCAGAGTTGAGCTTCGCCGTGAAATACGGGAAAGGCGTCTTGTGCTGTTCGATGTCGTGAAGCACTCGGCCTCCGTCGTAGTGGCGCCACGAAGTGAAACATGTTCTACTTCGCGTCCCGGTAGAACATGTTTCACCGAACTGCGGAGCCCCGATGAGTGAGCTCGTCCTCTATGAAGCCGAAGGCCCCATCGCATGGGTATCGCTGAACCGGCCCGAGTACCGCAACGCGCAGAACGTCGCCCTGCTTCGAGAGCTGGATGCCGCCTATGGGCGTGCCATGGCCGACGATGCGATCAAGGTGGTGGTGCTGCGCGGCAACGGCAAACACTTCTCGGCGGGCCATGACATTGGCACCCCGGGGCGTGACATCGACAAGGCCTTCGAGCGGGTCGCCACCCCTTGGTACCCGCACGACAACAAGCCTGGCGCCGAGGCTGCTTACGTTCGCGAAGCGGATGCCTATCTGGGACTCTGCCGGCGTTGGCGCGACATGCCCAAGCCCACCATTGCGATGGTGCATGGCGCCTGCATTGCGGGTGGTCTCATGCTCGCGTGGTGCTGCGACCTGATCGTGGCCTCTGACGATGCCTTTTTCGCGGACCCGGTCGTCCGCATGGGCATTCCCGGGGTCGAGTACTTCGCGCACGCCCACGTTCTCGGGCCTCGCAAGGCGAAGGAGTTCCTGTTCCTCGGAGGGCGCATGTCCGCCGCGGATGCTGAGCGTGCCGGGATGATCAACCGCGTGGTGCCGCGCGACGAGCTCGAAGGGGCCGTTCGCGAGTGGGCCCTCAAGATCGGCGAGATGCCGCGCTTCGGCCTCGCACTCACCAAGCAAGCCATCAACATGGCCGAAGATCGCATGGGTCTGCGCGACACGATGGATGGCGTCTACGGCCTTCATCACCTCGCTCATGCACACAACACGCTCGCATCTGCCGACTACATCGGAGGGCAGGACGTGAAGTCCATGAAGGCCTCGCTCAAGGAAGAGAAATGAACCTTACTTACACCGTAAGTGAGCAGGCGTTTCGGGCCGACTGTCGGGCCTGGCTCGAGGCGAATGTGCCGGCCACGCCGCTTGCCTCACACAACACACGCGAGGGATTTGCCCAGCACGTGCAGTGGGAGCACAAGCTCTTCGACGCGGGGTGGGCCGTGGTGTCCTGGCCCGAGGCCTACGGCGGACGCGGCGCGAGCTTGGTCGAGTGGCTCATCTTCGAAGAGGAGTACTACCGCTCGGGAGCGCCCGCCCGCGTCACCCAGAACGGCATCTTCTTGCTGGCGCCGACGCTGTTCGAGTGCGGAAACGACGAGCAGAAGGAGCGCTTGCTTCGCCAGATGGCGCGCGCCGACTTTCTCTGGGCGCAGGCCTGGAGCGAGCCCAATGCCGGGTCTGACCTTGCAAGCGTTCGGGCCACCGCGAAGAAGGTAGACGGCGGATGGAAGCTCTCGGGCAACAAGACCTGGTGCAGTCGCGGCGTGTTCTCGGATGGCATCTACGGCCTGTTTCGGACAGATCCAGACAGTGAGCGTCACCGCGGGCTGACCTACTTCATGATCCACGTGGACCAGCCAGGGGTCACGCTCCGCGCGGTCGAAGACCTCGACGGCGAAGAGGCCTTTGCCGAGGTGTTTCTCGATGATGTGTTCGTGCCCGATGCCGACGTCATTGGCGAGGTGAACCAGGGCTGGAAGGTGGCGATGTCGACCACCTCGTCCGAGCGGGGTCTCTCGCTTCGCTCGCCGGGCCGCTTTCAGGCGACGGCCGAGCGGCTCAAGCAGCTGTTCGTCGAGTCGGGCAGCCCGGAGCGGCTTCGTGACCAGGTGCTCCAGTCCTGGATGGATGCCGATGCCTACAGCCTCTACACCTATCAGACGGTCACGCGAATGCAGGAAGGGGGGCACATTGGTGCCGACTCGAGCCTGAACAAGATCTTCTGGTCCGAGATGGACATCGCCACGCAGCAGACCGCGCTCGAGCTTCTCGGTGCCCGTGCCTGGCTGATGCCCGAGGCGCCTGACGCGGCGCCAGGTTGGCTGCATGACTTTCTCTTCTCTTTGGCCGGGCCGATCTACGCCGGTACCAACGAAATTCAGCGAAACATCGTGGCCCGACGGGTCCTCGAGCTTCCGAGGTAGCTGATGCGCGCTGCGTTTACAGAAGACCAGATCATGCTTCGCGACACCGTGCGCGACACCCTCGCCGCCGAGTGTACGCCGGCTGCAGTCCGGGCTTCCTGGGAGCAGCCATCCGCCTTTTGGCCGTTGTTGGCCGAGCAAGGGGTTCTTGCCCTCACGGCCTCGGAAGAGCTCGGTGGGCTTGGCATGGGGGCCCTGGACTGGGTCCTCGTCCTCGAGGAGGCGGGTCGCGTCGCGTTACCTGAGCCGTTGATCGAACACATCGCGGCGGTGGAGTTGCTCGCCGAGTCCGGTGAAGCGGAGTGGGTCGAGCGCCTGGCTTCCGGTGAGGCGCGAGTGACCGTCTTCCAGAGTGGGGGTTACGCCGTAAGTGCAGACACGGCTGACGCTGTGATTCGCTTGGGTGATACCGGTGCAGAGCTGCTGACCGAGTTCACGACCGTGCGGCACGCCGCTGCGGATGGGTCTCGGCCTTTGTTCACGGTTGACGGCGCCGGCGCGCCTCTCTCTGGCGATGCCGATGCCGCTCTCGACCGCGCCATCCTCGCGACCGCGGCGCAGCTTCTCGGCCTGGGCAACCAGGTGCTCGACTTGGCTGTTGAGTACAGCAAGGCTCGCCGCCAGTTCGGCAAGCCCATCGGGAGCTTCCAGGCGGTTCAACATCACTTGGTCGATGCGCTGCTCAAGCTCAAGTTTGCCGCGCCCGTGGTGCACCGGGCAGCGCACAGCGTGGCGACAAACGACCCCCAGCGCGCACTTCACGTCTCGATGGCGAAGATCTACGCGTCTGAGGCCGCTTCGCTCGCCTGCCGTAAGTCCCTCCAGGTTCATGGGGCAATTGGCTACACCTTCGAATACGACCTGCACCTTTGGATGAAGCGCGTCTGGGCGCTCTCGGAGGCATGGGGCAACCCCGCGTGGCATCGCAACCGCGCCGCATCCTCACTCTTTGGAGCCTGATCATGGCTGAAGCTTACATTGTAAACGCAAAGCGTCTTCCCACTGGGCGGCGCAAGGGTGGTTTTTCGGAGGTACATCCCGCCGATCTGGGGGCACATGCCATCAAGGCAGTGCTCGAGGGCGTGGATCCAGGTGCCGTCGAGGATGTGGTCTTCGGCTGTTTGGATGCGGTCGGACCGCAGGCCGGTGACATTGCCCGCACCTGCTGGCTGGCGGCAGGGTTGCCCGATCATGTGCCGGGAACCACGGTCGATCGTCAGTGCGGCAGCTCGCAGCAGGCCGTGCACTTCGCCGCTCAGGGCGTGATGTCCGGCACCCAAGATCTCGTGGTCGCGGGTGGCGTGCAGAACATGACCCAGATTCCGATTAGCTACGCGATGCTCGCGGCCCAGCCGCTCGGCTTCTCTGACCCCTTCTCGGGATCGAAAGGATGGGTCGCACGCTACGGCAGCAAGCCGGTGTCGCAGTTCAACTCGGCAGAGATGATCGCCGAGAAGTGGAACTGCAGCCGCGAGGACCTCGAACGCTGGGCTCTTCGAAGCCACCAGCGCGCGGCCATTGCCC
>JAGSGY010000119.1 GCA_023954855.1 Pseudomonadota bacterium
CAACATCATTGCCCGCATGCTGGGCCTGCCGAAGGGGTCGTGATGCTGATTCTCGACGAAGACCAGGAGCTGCTCCAGACCTCGGCGAAGGACGTGCTGGAGGCCGAGTCCCCAATCGCCCGCTTTCGCGAGCTGCGCGATGCAGGTGAGCTGACCGACACCAAGCTCTGGGCCGAGTTGGCCGAGCTTGGTTGGCCCGCGATTCCGTTCACAGAGGCACAAGGCGGTCTAGGCTGGGGTCTGCCCGAGGCGGTCATCGTGCTCGAACAGATGGGGCGCACCCTCGCCCTCACACCGATGCTCTCGGTGTTGTTGGGGGGCTCCCTCGATCCCGACGCTGAGTCGATCAGCGGCAAGGTGGTCGCCCTCGCCTGGCAGGAGTCCCGCGAGCCGGAGCTTCTCCAGATCGAGACCCGCTTCAAGAACCGCACCCTCTCCGGCATCAAGCGCGGCGTGCTCGATGGCATGGCCGCGGAAGAGCTCATCGTCTCGGCTTGGGATGGTGACAAGCTGGCCCTGTTTCGGGTGAACGCCAGCGATGCCGACCGGCGTCCGCTCCACCGCATCGACCATCGGGATGCGGCGGATATCCACTTCGACGGGGTACGGGCCGAGCGCCTGCCGGGTGGAGCCAATGAGCTACGCACCGCCCTTCACGCGGGTGTCGTGGGGCTCTCGGCCGAGATGCTCGGCGGGTCGCGCGCAGCACTGCGCTCCACCCTCGCCTTCATCAAGGAGCGGGTGCAGTTCGACCGACCCATCGGGAGCTTCCAGGCGCTTCAACACCGAATCGTCGACGCCTACATCGCTGTCGAGTTGCTACACTCCGCGGTGCTCTCCGCAAGCCGAGACCCGTCGCGAGCAAACGTCGCACTGGTCAAGGCCACCGCCAACGAGACCTACATGCGGGTCGCCAAGGAGGCGATTCAGCTGCACGGCGGCATCGGCGTCACCGACGAGAGCGACATCGGCTTCTTCATCAAGCGGGCGATGGTCGCGAGCCAGACCCTGGGAACCACGCGCTACTGGCGTGATCAGTGGGCCCGAGAGCACGGCTACTAGCCTCTCGCCGCCAGGATCCGGTTAAGGCGTCCCCAGGAGTGTGCATGCCCCGCGACCCGGCCCTCGACGATACCCCTGCCGCCGATCTCAGCAAGGACGAGTGGCGTTCCTTGCTCGAACCCGCGGAATTCGCCATCCTTAGAGAGTCCGGGACAGAGCGCCCCGGCACGGGCCGCTACCTGAACCTCGAGGCCGCCGGCGCCTACCACTGCGCCGGTTGTGGGAACAAGCTCTACGGGGCCGAGCACAAGTTCCATTCGGGCTGCGGCTGGCCGAGCTTCTTTCAAGAGGTCGAGCCCGACGCCTTGGTCACGGTCAGCGACACCAGCCACGGCATGACCCGCACCGAGATGCGCTGCGCGGGCTGTGACGGCCATCTCGGGCACATCTTTCCCGATGCGCCCCAGACGCCCACGGGCATTCGCCACTGTGTGAACGGCACTGCGCTGATCTTCGTCCCTGCCGGCGAAGACGTGCGCGACGTCCTGCGCGCTCACCGCGAAGAATAGGCACTACCAGAGGTAGGGAATCAGCCTGCGGCGCTCGCTCGGGTATTCGTCCCCGAACTTCTCTTGGTACCAGGCGTGGTGCGTGGCTGCGCGAGGCACCAAGTTGGCCGCCGTGTAGACCGCAAAGGCCAGACCCGCGGTCGACCACGTGGCGATGGCCCATCCTGTCCAGATCAACAGCTCGCCAAAGTAGTTGGCGTTGGTGACCCAGCGGTACATACCGCCCTCAGGGATCTTGTACCCAGTCTCACCGGGCTTTCGCAGACCAATCAGCACCGTGTCCGCATGCAGGTTGACCGCTTCGCCGACGGCGAACAGTGCCAGACCCAGCCACAGGCGAGGGTCAGACATCCAGTTCGAGTAGTCCGCCAGCTCGGCGATGCCGGCCGCGTTCGCGTACGAGTTCAGCGACTGAAAGGTCATCGCGATCAGCGCGATCAGCAGCGGCATCGGCTTGGTCGACGCGAGGCGAAACGGAAAGATCAACGTGCGATGGATGTAGTGAAACATCCAGGCGGCGCAGAGCAGCATCGGAACGGGCTCCCCGCGGTGCGCACCGCTGAAGAAGACCGCGCCAAACAGCAGCACCGTCGGCCACTCCATCGCGAACCATCCGATTCGCCCGGGAAGCTCCGGACCCCATCCCCCTCGACCGTGACGCCCGTAGGGCGCAGAGATGAAGACCAGCGCAAACACGGTGAGCGGCGCCATGGCGAAAATGGCCCAAATAGACCACTGCTGCCAGACGAGATCGATCAAGAAAGCACCAGGTCGACGCTCGCCGACATCGCGTCCTCGGTCGACCCCTCAAACGGGAGGACCAGACTCGTGTTCACCCACGGGTCGCACTCGTTGTATGGGTCACCCTCGAAGTAGAGCTGGGTGATGAGTCGCTCGACGCCCTCCACCGAGACCTTGATGTGGATGTGCCGGGGACGGAAGGTGCCGGCATTACGGTAACGGCCGGGAAGCAGGGTCCGAACCTCCCACTGACCGTCGGCGTCGCAGACCAGCGTGGCCCGGTAGCGCATGTCGTTACTGGCGTTGTCGTAGCCGCCGGACGGGTCGGCGTGCCAGAGCTCGACCACCGCCCCCTCGATGCCGGCGATGCACCCCGAGTCGAGCACCCGCCCCGCGAGCTGAAGCGAGGTGCCCTCGTCGCCCCATGTGTCGAGGTCTGCTCGTTCTGGGGCGTCGGGACTGAAGAATGGCCCCTCGATATCGCTAGCGGTGACCTGGCAACTGTCCGGAAACGGGCCGTCATCGGTCCAGGCCGGCCCGTCTCCGTCCAGACAGGCCTGGGGATCGGGCTCACCACAGCCGATGGCCGCCGCCCCAATGAGAATGGCGCTGTTTCCAAGTACCTCACGCCGCGTCCAATCCGGCATCTGCCCTCCGCGCGGCAGAGTACCGCGACCGCACCTCGTTGGTCGACGGCATCGAGAAACCGTTGCGCGGGACCGCCATGGGCGCTTCCACCCACACTCAGTGCGTGAGTTCACACGGCGTAGGCGCCACGGCACCCGATCGGCGTCATTGTCCGCTGGCACTGGCCTTGCACTACAATCGGGCCATGAAGATCACATTCTATGGCGCCACCGACACGGTCACCGGCTCTCGATTTCTCGTCGAGACAGACCGCACCAAAATTCTCGTGGACTGCGGGCTGTTTCAGGGCGTCCGCGCCCTGCGCGACCGCAACTGGGAGGGGCTTCCCGTCCGGCCCAGTGAGCTCGACGGCATCGCGCTGACGCACGCGCACATCGATCACAGTGGGTACATCCCCGCTCTGACCCGCACCGGGGTCTTCACCGGACAGGTGCACTGCACCGAAGCCACGAAGGCGCTCGCCAGCGTGCTGCTGCCCGACAGCGGCTACCTGCAAGAAGAGCAGGCGAAGTTCATGAACCGCATGGGCCTCAGCAAGCACGCGCCGGCGTTGCCGCTGTACACGGCCGCGAACGGCAAAGATGCCCTGCGCTACTTCCGAGCGGCGCCGATTAACGAGCCCGTTCAGGTCGGAGACCTCGAGCTGCGCTTCAATCGCGTGGGCCACATCCTTGGCGCATCGAGCATTCACGTCACCGACGGGGACCGCAGCGCGAGTTTCTCGGGTGATGTCGGCCGGGTGGTCGACCCGCTCCTGTTGCCCCCCTCCCCTCTTCCGCACGCCGATGTGGCGGTCGTCGAGTCCACCTATGGGGGGCGGCGCCACACCAAGGTGGACCCCAAGACGGCTCTCGGAGAAGTGGTTCGGCGCACCATCGAGCGCGGCGGCGTCCTGCTGATTCCAGCGTTTGCCGTCGGTCGCACACAGATGCTGCTGCACTACCTGGCGGAGCTCACGAACGAAGCCGCGATTCCGCGGGTGCCGATCTACCTCGACAGCCCGATGGCCATCTCGGCGACCGAGATCTTGCTGCAGCACCCCTACGACCACGCGCTGTCGAAGGCGCAGTGCAACGCCATCGCCGACATCGCCATTGCCACACGCACCACCGACGAATCAAAGGCCATCACCCATCGTAAGGGGCCGATGATCATCATGTCGGCGAGCGGGATGGCCACCGGCGGTCGGATCCTGCACCACCTGAAGGCGCGGCTCGGTGACAAGCGCAACACCGTCATGTTCGCCGGGTTCCAAGCGGCCGGCACCCGCGGCGAGGCCCTGGTGAATGGCGCCGAGGAGATCAAGATCCACGGCGCCTACCACTCCGTCGACGCCGAAGTAGTCCGCATCGACGCCCTGTCCGCACACGCAGACGGTGCCGAGCTGGTCGATTGGCTACGGCAGACACCACGCCCCGAGCGGGCCTACGTCGTGCACGGAGAACCGGCCGAGCGCGACGCGATGCGGCGACTGCTCCGCGATAAGCTTGGCTGGGAAGCCCACGTGCCGTCGATGGGCACCACGATCACCGTATGAGGATCAGCTCCATGCGCCCCCTTCTTGCCCTAATTCCGCTGCTCGTGCTCGCCGGCTGCTGGCGACAGTGGGAACGCGAGTACGACGACCGGTGGGCCGAGATGGCCGACCACGAGGCCGATGCCCTGGCCGCCGTTCGCGGTCTCGATGCGGGTGACCTCGATGCCGTGCACAAGGCCGGCGCGGGACTCGCACGCGAAGACAAGGTGCCGATGCTCCCCGACGGCACCCAGCTTCTGCTCGACGCCGTTCGGGCCCGCGGCAAGAGCATCGAGTCGGCCGCCTCGCTCGGCGAGGCCGCGACCGCCGTGGCCGCACTGTCCGCCGACTGCCACAGCTGCCACGCCTCGCTCTCGATTCAGACCATCGGCCGCGACGATGCCACGCCCTCTGAGCAGGAGTGGCTGCGCCTGGTCTGGCAGGACCCGAAGGGCTGGGACGCCGCTGAGGGCGAGGCCCCGGACTTCCCGGCACTTCGCGAGGCCTTTGCCAAGGCACGCACGCCCGCCGAGCCCGCAGCACCCGAGGAGCCGAGTCCCGAAGACGCTCCCACCGAGCCCGCACCCGAGTGACTTCGCCGCGGTAGGGTGCGCCCATGCTCACCCTTGCGCCCGCGCCTCACGCCCTGAACGGCCAGCTCGTCACCCTCGCGGACGGCAGCCAGCTGCTCTGGCAGCCGATGACCGGTCGTCATCTACGCATCGACGACGAGACGCCGCTCGCGAGCCCACCGGCGGCTCTACGTCATCGGCTCGATGCCCTCGGCTTCACCGACTCGCCAAGCCAGGCAAACATCCCCGCTCGCTCGCGATGGGCCCTGCTCTTTCCCGGCACGGACGGCGCGACCCTCTGGCATCCATGCCCGCTCGCCCGAGGCGCCGGCGGCTTTCCCTTCGCCGAGATGAAGCTCGATGCAGAAGACGTGACCCTATGGAGGTCCTGCGACGGACGACGTGATCTCACGGCACTCGCTGAAGCCACAGGCCTCACGGCTTCGGATATCGCCTCGCGCCTCGCTCGATGGACGGACATCGCCGTCCAGGCGGTCCAGCTTCGCGAGCGCCCCATCCGTCGCCGTGAACCGGCGCTGATGCATCTCGTGGCCTCTGCTCGCCCAGACCACACCCGCGAAGAGCACCACTACGCCGAGGGCGCGACCACGCTGGCCACCTACCACGAGCAGCAGATCACCGACGGCAGCACCCACTTCGACGACCGCGAGACCACCTTCGCCCACGCGTTCGCCACGCCCCATCCGGCCCTCGACAACCTGGCTTACGGCGCCGCACTCGGCACTGCCCTGCGCGACCGACTCCCCGACGGCCCCATCCTCGAGATCGGACCCGGCACTGGCCAGCTCTGCGAGGCGTTTCGAAGCGTCATCCCCGACACCGACTACACCCGCCTCGATCTCTCCCCGGAGTTGCTCGCGACCCAAGCCGCCCGCTGCCCGGGCACGAGGTCTCTTCAGGGCTCCGCCACCGCGATTCCACTCGACGATGCAAGCATCGCTGTGGTGCTCTCCAACGAGGTGATCGCGGACTTGCGTGCTTCGCCGACCGCCGAGGGCTGGGCCGTCACCGCCGAGCCCGGCCAAGCGCTGTTCAACACCGGCGCCTTCGCGATGATGGAGGAGGTGGCTCGGGTCTTGCGTCCAGGTGGCCTGGCCTTCATCTCCGAGTTCGGAGGCCCGGACGAACTGCCCGTCGAGACCACCCACCTCGACCACCCCGAGGTCAGCATTCACTTTGGGCAGGTCGCCGCGGTCGCCGCTTCGGCAGGACTGCAAGTCGAGCTCTTGCCCCTCGACGCGGTGTTGCCGGTCGACCGCAGCGCGCACTGGCTCTCGCGCCCCTCTTACGAGGCCTTGCGTGCACGCTTTCACAGCCAAGGCCGGCACCTGCAGGCGCGCGCGTACAGCGAGAACACCCTCGACTTGCCTTGGCCCGTCGAGGGTCTGCACTGGGTGGGGGTCGACGAGCCAGGCTGCGCACCCGTGCTCGATCGCGTCTGGGTGCTGCTGGCTCGAAAGCCCTAGCTCTCCATCGCGTGCTTCGCGGCCATCCAGCCCCACACCATGCCGCGCAGGTTGGAAAGGCCACTCTGGTAGCCCGCACCGATATCGAGCAGCGCCGCGGAGTTGCCCGCCGCGTACAAGCCCTCGATCGGCCGTCCGCGCACGTGCATCACCTGTCCGTTGCCATTCGTCTTCAGGCCCACAGCGTTCACGCCAACGCCCACGGCCGTCAGCCTTACACCGTAGTAGGGCGGCTTATCGAGCGGCCCGAGCTGCTGGTTCACGCGAGAGCGGTCCCCGACCATCTTCGCCGCCCACGGGTAGCGTCCACGACCGAAGTCTGGATCCGTGTCCCCGTCGGCAAACTCGTTGAAGCGAGCGATGGATGCCGTGAGGCCCTCGGGATCGATGCCGAGCTTCTCGGCGAGTTCGGCCGGCGTATCGGCCTTCTTGAGCAGAGCCTCCGGGGCCTCGACGCCCGGCATAAAGCTGCAGAAGGCGTACTTGTCGCGGTAGTTCTGGTCGAAGATCAAGTACGGCGGGTAGTTCGGATGCTCTTGTTCGACGCCGTCCCAGTCGTGGCAGCGCGGCAGGTAGTCCCGATAGAAGGACTCGTCCGCGAAGCGCACACCCTTCTTGTTGACCCACATCGCGTGGGGGTAGCCGCCCTCCCAAGATGCGCGCCACATGGGCCTTCCGTCGGCCTTCTCGCCGGGGACCTGGTAGCCGAAGAACATGCCGAGGTTGTACGAAGGCACGCCCGCGAGCGCCGCTCCGACCTCGCCGCCGAGCACCATGTTGTCGCCCTCCATGTAGGGCTGCGTCATCGAGCCCCACTCCGGCAGGCCTTCGAAGTGCTTCGCCATCTCTTCGTTCCAGTCGTAGCCCCCGCAGGCCACGACCACGCCCTTGCGGGCGCGAATACGGAACGGCTTGCCGTCCTTCTCGGCCTCGACGCCAATGACCTTGCCGCCCTCGGTGATCAGGCGAATCGCCGGCGTGGAGACATGGGCTTCAACACCGCGGTCGACGACCGTCGCCTTGATGAACCAGCCCATCATCGCCGGCCCCATGCCACGGATGTCCTTGGCGATGCGACCCCCCATGGTCGCGAAGTCCCATTTGGGCATGGCGGAGAGGCCACCCCAGGCAAAGAGCTCGTCGTGGGTGATGCCCGGCGGCATGTGCGGGGTGGTGTAGGTCTTCTTGCGCCACTCGCCGAGCGAGTGGCCGTCGAAGAGCTCGGGCTCGAGGTAGCGACCGGTGGCCACCGTGCCTGGAGCGTGCGGGTAGTAGTAGTCGGGGAAGTCGCTGATCACGCGCCACTTCACACCGCGCTCTTCGACCCACTTGGCGACCTTGGGGCCCATATCGAACAAGATCTGGGCGAGCTCGGGGTCGGCATAGCCGCCAGCGAGAAAGTCGAGGTAGGCGTGGGCGTCCGTCTCGTTGTCGGGCTGCTCCGAGGCCTGCATCAGGTGGTTCATGCAGACGAAGACCTCGCCGCCGGAGTAGGCGCAGACGCCTCCGAGCTTAGGAGCCTTCTCGAGAATGATGGCCGTGCCACCGAGCTCGACCGCGTGTAGGGCAGCGGTGACCCCGCCGAGGCCCGAGCCAATGCTGACGACATCGACTTCGCGATCAAACATTCTCACTCCTGTAGAACTGGCTGTACCAGCGACGCAGCTTGCCGATCGGACCGTCGCCATCGACCAGGCGCGGCACGTCCCGGTAGACCTTGTGCTCCCAGATCTGAATGTCCTCGTGGAAACCCAGGCGCAGGTTGTCGACGTAGAACTTGGCGAAGGACTCGGTCTTGGGACCCTTCTTCTCGAGCATCACCGCAAAGCGAAGGTCGAGGTGGCCCTCGTCAATGGGCGTATGGGCGAGCAGCAGCTTGGTGTGCAGGTAGCCCTTCATGTCGCTGATCTGAAACGCCGGCCCATGGTAGGTCGCGGTGATGTCGAAGTGGTCGATACCGCCCTGCGGCGGCTCGGCGGTTCCGACGGTGTGCTGCGTAGCCTTGTGCCCGTCGTAGATGTTCTCGAAGCTGTCGACCTCCGTGCGGTGCACGACCGGGAAGTGCGCTGAGTCGGCGACGTTCTCGACAATCTCGCGGGGATGCGTCTTCACGCCCTCGAGGATGTTCGGGTACCACTCGGTCCACTCGGGGGTGCCGTGTCCGGCGATGTCGGGCACTTCCCAAGCGGGGCCGTTGCCCTCGGAGTCGTGCCAGACGAACAGCACGCCGTTCTTCTCGGTGACCGGCCAGCAGGCCACCTTGGCGCGCTTCGGGATCTTCTTCGCGTAGGGAATCGCCGTGCACTCGCCCTCGCCGTTGAACTCCCACGCGTGGAAGGGACAGACGATGTTCTCGCCGCTGACCGCTCCGCCGTGGCCGAGGTGAGCGCCGAGATGGGGACAGAAAGCATCGAGGATCTTCGCCTCGCCCGTCTCGGTGCGGAAGAGGACGAGGTCCTTGCCGAAGTACTTGAGCGGCTTCACGTCGCCGACGGCGAGGTCGTTGGACCAGGCGACGACAAACCAGCCGCGGGGAAAGCCTTGAAGCTTGGTGGCCATGGGGCCTCCAGGTAGAACATGTTCTAGAAGACGGAAGTAGAACACGTTCTACCGGGGGCGGGCAAGCCCGAAACGTATGGATCTCGACAGTCTTTTGTAGAGTGTCGAAACGCAGGGGGAACGCGGCATGGCAGAGCTCAAGACACAGGCGAACGAGGCGAGCGTTGCCGACTTCATCGCCTCGGTCGAGGACGAGCGCCGTCGCGCCGATGCCGAGGTCGTGCTCGCGATGATGACCGAGGCCAGTGGCGAGGCTCCGAAGATGTGGGGCAAGGCGATCATCGGCTTCGGCAGCTACCACTTTCGCTACGCCAGTGGTCGCGAGGGCGACTGGATGCGCATCGGCATGTCCCCCCGCAAGCGCCAGCTGGTGCTCTACATCATGGACGGCTTCGACGGGGCCCAGGAGCTGCTCGAGCGGCTCGGAAAGCACAAGACCGGAAAGTCCTGCCTGTACATCACGTCGCTGGCGAAGGTCGACCTCGATGTGCTTCGCGCGCTGATCGAGGGCTCGCTGGCACACATGCGGGCGCAGTACCCGACTGAGGCCTAGGTCTCGGCGAGGATCTTCTCGGACACCCGGTCGAGCAGACTCTCGGCGACGGTCTCGGCGTAGGGTCCAAGCATCGCGTTGATCATCGGACCCATGGGCCCACCGGCCTCGATCGAAAACGTGAACACGACGTGTGAGGTCGAGGGGCCTTCGATGGCGGGAGCCTCGGGCTTCTTGCCCAGCAGCCAGTCGAGAATGCGCTGGAAGAAGCTCCGCGGCGGGGGCTCTGGCGGCGGGGGCGGCGCGTCTTCGTGGAGGTCGAAGGCGCCCGAGCCTGAGACCTGCTCATCGATGCCGGTCAGCGTGAAGCCCACGCGCTTGGCGACCTCCCACTCGGTGATGTCGACCTTGAGGTGCACCGTCTTCGAGAACGGCCCGAGGTCGCCGGTGAGCGCCCAGGTGGACTCGCGGTCCGACGTCTTTTCGTGCGACTCATAGCCCTCGAGAAGCGGGGCCCAGCGGTCCATGTCCTCGACGAAGTCCCAGATCTGAGCGAGCGGACGGTCGACGCTGCGGGTGACGCGAACTTCAGGCACTTGCGGCCCCCTCAGCGGCCAGGAAGCCGAAGCACAGGGCGGGACCGATGGTTCCACCCGCCCCCGGATACGAAGGCCCCATCACGGCAGCCGAGGTGTTGCCGGCGGCGAACAGACCGTCGATCGGCGTTCCGTCCTCCATCAGCACGCGTCCCTTTGGATCGGTAACCAGCCCGCCCTTGGTGCCGAGGTCTCCAGGGAACACGGGGATGGCGTAGAACGGGCCCTTGGTGAGCGGGCGCAGGCTCGCGTTCGGCTTCACACGGCGGTCGGCGTAGTACACGTCGACGGCGGCCTCACCGCGTTGGTGGTCGGGGTCCTCGCCCTTGATGGCGAACGCATTGAAGTGCGCGACCGTGGCCTCGACGGCATCGGCGTCGATCTCGAGCTTGTCGGCCAGCTCTCGAAGCGTCGGTGCCCGGGTGAAGAAGCCCTGCGACAGGCGCTTGGAGATGCGGTGATCGGGCTGCGCGTAGCCGGGAGCGACCGGACCCACGGGATAGAGTCGGCGGTACTCGGCATCGAAGAGCATCCAGCACACAGGCACGGCATCGCCCGCGTACATGCCCTCGACCACGTCGAGATAAGGCGCCGCCTCATTGGTGAACCGCTTGCCTGCCCCGTTGACGAAGATCGAGCCCGGCAGGCTCTTCTCAACGACCAGCACCCAGGCTTGACTCGCCTTCGGCAGGCGGGTGACCGGCGTCCACCAGGCATCGTGCATGCGCTCGACGGCGCCGCCCGCGTCGATGCCCATCTGAATGCCCTGGCCCACATTGAAGGTGTTGCCCGCGTTCCATTCGACCTTGGAGGGGCCCATGGAGTGGTACTTGTCGCGCCAGGCCTGGTTGTGCTCGAAGCCGCCGGCCGCGAGCAAGACGCCATTGCGTGCCTCGACGCGCATCGCCTTTCCATCGCGCTCGACCACAGCGCCCACGACCTTGCCGCCCTCGATGATCAGGTCCTTGGCCGGGCTGTTCAGCCAGTACGGAATCTGCTTGTCGAGCAGGGTGCGAAACAAGCGAGCGATGAGCGCGTTTCCGGCGTGGAGCTTGGTGTCTCGCGGCATGCCACGGCGCTTGAAGTAGCGGGCCGCCCACTGCACGAAGCGCCAGACCAGCTGCACGTAGCCGGACAACGTGGGCGCGATGTAGCCATGGGCCTCGCGTGCGGTGATGCCGAACTTGCCCATCACCTGCGACTGGGGATGGCTACGACGGAGCTCGCGAAAGTGGTCTGCACCGAGCTTGGTGGCGTCGAAGGGCACCGGCTCCATCGAGCGTCCGCCGGGCTTTCCGCCAGGTGCCTCGGCGTAGTAGTCGGCGTAGGACTCAAGGCTGTCGAGCTTGAACTCGGTGTGTTCCTCGAGCCAGGCGAGCATGCGCACCGACTCGTCAACGTAGGCTTCGAGCCGGTCGTCGGGGACCTCGCCCTTGGTGATGTGCTTGAGATAGGCGAGCGAGTCCTCGCGCGAGTCGTCGATGCCGCGCGACGGCAGCTGCGGAT
The DNA here is from genome assembly GCA_023954855.1 of Pseudomonadota bacterium. Lineage (GTDB taxonomy): Bacteria > Myxococcota_A > UBA796 > UBA796 > M1803. The sequence continues at coordinate 11,690 of JAGSGY010000119.1, forward strand.
TGTTCGGAATCCACACGACGCCACCGCTGATGGCGGTGCTGCCGCCGACCTTGTCGCTCGCTTCGACGAGCAGGGTCTCGAGGCCAAGGGACTCAGCGCGAAGGGCGCCCGCCATGCCTGCGGCACCCGTTCCGATGACAAGAAAGTCCACTGCGTGGTCGAAAGACAAGAGCGCTCCGGTAGAACGTGTTCTAGCGACCGAACTAGAACATGTTCTACCGACCGATGCAACGCCAGCCCGCGAACGATGCAGGCGACTGGAGCTGCGGCGGGTCACGTGCGGCCACCCGCGGATATGGTAGGGCGCATGATTCCCTACTTCGAAGCCCCCACTCTCGACCTCGGCGGGCTGACCATCCACATCTTTGGCGTGCTGTTTCTGCTTGCCGTGGCCGTAGGTCCAACAGTCGGAGTGGTGGCCGCATGGCGCACCAAGACGCCGGTCTGGCCGATTGCCGCGCTGATGACGCTCGTGATCTGCGTGTCGCTGCCTCTCAGCCACGTCGTCTACGTGCTGCTCTACCAACCCGAGCGGCTGGCTTCAGACGGACCCATCGTGCTGCTCCAGCTGACCCAGGGCCTAAGCTCCACCGGCTTCGTCGTGAGCCTCCTTCCCATGGCGGTACTCCTCGCGCTGGTCACCGGCCGACGCGCGTGGGCGGTGCTCGACAGCATGGCGCTGGGGCTTGGTGCGGCGTGGACGGTCGGACGGCTCGGCTGCTTCGTGGTCCACGATCACCCGGGAACCGAGACCTCGTTCTTCCTTGGCGTACGCGGCATCTGTCGCGACGGCTGGGGCGACACGACCCGCGCATGCCACGACCTCGGTCTGTACGAGCTGATCGCATCGGCGGCCTTCGTGATTCTCGCCACGAAACTCATCCGCAGCCGATCGGTCGGCTGGGCCGCGCTGATGCTGCTGCTTGGCTACGCACCCCTTCGCTTTGGCCTCGACTTCCTGCGACCCGAAGCCAGCGGCCTTCTCGGCTTGAGCGCAATGCAGTGGCTGTGTGTCCCCATGCTCATGCTCGGCCTCATCGGCGTCGGACTTCGTCTCACCTTTCCTCCGGAGGAAGACGGTCACCCCGCGTAAGCGCGCCAAGGACGGCACCGGGGCACTCCACTCACATGAAAGCTCTCACCGCGCTCGCCGTTCTGATCGCGCCCACCGCATCGGCCTACCCTCTCGACGATGCGCAGTTCGACCCGCGGCCTCGCAAGGTGGTCAGTGTCGACGTGGGCCTGACCGGTGCGCCCGACCTGTGCACCTCACCGAGCGCCGGCCTTCGGCTCGCCTTCGACAAGGAGCGACCCGCGCAGACCCACCTGTACTGGCGCCCCGAGCTCGGACTGCACATGTACCCCTGCCATGTCCTCTCCCTCACAGGAGGCGCCGAGTTCGGGGTTCGAGGGCAGCATGCATCACTCGCGCTCAGCACCCAGCTTGGCGCCGCCTACGTCCATGACGTCACCCAGCTGACCGCCACCACCGGCATGACCCAACGGGCAAACCTCCTCGTCGGACGCGTCGAGTTCGGACCCCACCTAGGATGGGTGCTCACACCGACGGTCGTCGACCCGATTGGGGGCATCGACATC
>JAGSGY010000076.1 GCA_023954855.1 Pseudomonadota bacterium
CCGCTGGCATCCTTGGGCCCATTGGTGAGCAGGTCGAACAGCATTCCGCCACGGGCGACAGACGCCAGGCAACCGATGGTGATCATCCACCGACCGACGCCCTGCGTCCACGGGGCCAGGGCTTGCGCCGTCGTCTGGCCGTGGGTCCACGCGCGCGGGATCCAGCCGTACAGCCAGATCAGCGCCCAGATCATCAGGGTGGTGCCGAAAGGACGGGTCACAGCACCCAAGGTCCAGAACGCCCCGGAGGTGACCAGGGCCGCGGCGGCGGACTCGATGGCCCACGGAACCATGATGCGGGTCGTGAGGCTGTCGCCGCAGTGGGGGCAGAACTCGGCGGAGGCGGGAGCGTCGCGCTCGCACATCCAGCAGTCCTGCGCTCCGTCGAAGTAGGTCAGGCCTTCCTCGGTGTGGCGGTACAGGGTGGCGGTGAGCGCGTCCTCGCCGGCGTCGTCGTAGGCGGCGAGCACTTGCCTGCGAACCTCTTCGGCTCGATCGACGGGGGCGGCGATCAGGGTGTCGGCGGTGGGAAACCCGACGGCGAGCTCCTCTCCGAGGTCGACCAAGACGTGCGAGAACAGGGCCACATCGATGGTCGGACCGCCCGGGTCGGTGAAGGTGCTGATGCCGTCGTGGTCGACGCGGTGGGCGCGCATCCGGCTTCGCCGAGCGGTGAGAGCGGCCTGCCAGCTGGACTTGATGTCGTCGTGGGTCGCGATGAAGCGGTTGGATCCGGGCTCCCGCAGCGCAATGTCGAACCCGGGGACGAGCGGCCAGACCGTGATCGCCCCCTCGGGCATGAGGGCTTGGAGGTCCACGGGGCGCACCATCACGGGCTCGCAGGCCTTCTCGTCTTGGACCACAGAGCCCCACACGCGCCAGCCAGCGGGGGTGCGTTGGTAGAGGAGCGGGCTCAACAGGTACGGCACGTCGCGGTCGAAGGCCTGCTTCACCTGGCGTTCGAGCTCGGCGACAGCGTCGGCGTCCTGCATGGGGGCCCAGAGCACGAGGTCCCGGGCGGGGATGGCGACGACGATCGGCCCAAGTGCCTCCTCCTCGCGATCCCACAGACTGTCGATGAGCATCAAGCTCGACTCGAAGTGCCCGCCACAGGTGAACATCTTCACGACGCCGTCGTGGCGGCGCAGCTGGGGCTCAATCTCCTCCAGCGTGTTTGCGAAGGCCCGGTCGAATGCATCCATCCCGTCGAGGCCCGTCTCGGTGAGCGCGTCTTCGGTGAGGTAGCGGTAGCTCTTGCCGACATCGGCGGCGAGCAAGGTTCCGACACCCGGAATCGCCCGAAGCAGCGGGACTCCACTGCTGTGTTCCCCGACGGCATCGACCACCTCGGGGGCGCGCACCACGACGCGCAGTTGCTCGGGCGAGATGGGCTGGGGCACTCCAGCACCCGCGACCATCTTTCGCGCCCAGTCGTCGAGGGCTCCGGTGAGATCGGACGGTCGTTGGTCGGACCAGGCGTCGATGCTGCGCCACAAGTTGTGCAGATTCAGCCGCGACGGCAGATGTCCTGGTGCCTCGAAGAGTAGGCCTCCCTCCACCGTCTCGATGGTGGCGTCGCCGCGCTGACGAAGCAGGCGGTCACGCGCAAGGTCGATGAACTCTTGGGGGATCTCGGTGTGCATGGGGCCTCCACGCTCGGGAGTACGGTGCGGGGTCGGCGTCGTCTGCCGGCGACGGGCCATTGTGACCTGGGTCACAGTCGTGCTGGCGACAGGCTAAGCTGGGTGGCCAAACGTGAGGCAGCTTGGGCCACTTCATCGATCTCGACGGCTGGTCGCGCAAGGCGATCTACGACTTCTTCATGGCGTTCGAGGACCCCTGGTTCAATCTCACCGCCGAGGTCGAAGCCGGTCCCACGAAGGCCTGGTGCAAGGAGCACGGCGCCTCCTTCTCGCTGGCCTGTTGGTACGCGGTTCTGCACGCGAGCAATGAGGTCGAGGCCTTTCGCATGCGGCTTCGGGACGGCGGCGTGTGGGTGCACGACCGCGTCCGCGTAGGCGCGACGGCCCTGAAGCCGAACCAGACCTTCACCTACGTCTACTACCCAGATGCCCCCACATTCGCGGAGTTCGTGGAGCTGGCGCGCGCCGAGCAACAGCTGCGCTTCGCGGCAGAGGGTCTCGAGCCCGACTCGGGTGACGACGACCTACTTCATTGCACCGTCGTGCCCTGGGTGCGCTTCACCGGCATCAAGCACGCGCGCTTCGGCAGCAAGAGCGACTCGGTCCCGAAGATCGCGCTTGGCAGGGCCGTCCCAGAAGGGGGTGGTGTGCGCATGCCGGTCTCGATCGAGGGTCATCACGCGTTGATCGACGGCGTGCATGCCGGCGCCTTCTTCCGCTCGCTCGAGGCAACTCTCGCCAATCCCGAGACCTTGCTGAGCTGAGCCTGTAGACTGCGCGCTCTTCTGGAGGTTCGATGCGCGCTCTGGTCCTGCTGCCGTTTCTGCTCACCGCCTGTGCCGGCTCGGGAGAGTGCGGAGAACAGGTGCGGGTCGGCGTGGATGCAAGCCCCTTCGTGCCCTACTGTAGTGGCGATGCGATGATCATCACCGAGGGGAGCACGGGCTACGGCATGGCGCTCGCCTTCGAGATCGAGGGCATCGACGGCACGACCGGTGCCCAGGCTGTGCTGCGCGCCACCTTCACCGGCGACTCCTCGCAGGACGTGATCGGCGGCGTCATCCTCAATGATCGCGGCGAAGGCCTGTGGGCCACCAACACCTTCTTCCCGCTGCGCGAGCAGACCGAGGCCGAGGTTGCCGCGCTCGACGGTCGGGACGTCCAGTTCTCTGCGGTGTTCACCGATGGTGAGGCGACGATGGTCGAGACCGTGCTGCAGCTGGTCGCCGACGCACCGTGAGGTGGCTACCGCTCGTGCTTGTCGGGTGCGGATTCGCGCGATGGCCCGATGCAGGGGACGTGTTTCCAGCGGTCTACACGCCGGAGGACGAGCTCGAGGACTACGAGACGGTGCGGTGGGAGACCGAGACGTGGAACCCAGCTGAAGACCTGGGCACCGCCGCACAGTACCTGCTGAAGGCCCAGAACCACCGGCCGGGGGCTCCGGTTGAGTCGCTCGAACACTTCGAGCGTATGCGTGAGCAGATCCCTCCGCTCGGGTCAGGACTGCGGCTGTCCCTGGTGGGCGATGTGATGTGGGTCGGGTCGAACTGGGAGGGCTTCGCGCTGCCTGCTGCGGACCTTCTTGATGGAGACTTGCGCATCGGCAATCTCGAGACGCCGACCTCGCCGCTGCATTCCACCGAGCCGAGCGCACTGGGCTTGTACGCCTTCAACGCTCCGGTCGAGATGCTGGACGGACTGCCCCTCGACGTGTTGCAGCTGAACAACAACCACAGTCTCGATGCGGGCAACGATGGACTGGCGGCCACCGTCTCGGAGGTCGAGGCTCGGGGCTTTGTCCACACCGGCGTCGATGCCCACGCCATGGTCGACGTCGCCGGCACCGAGGTCGCGGTGCTGGCCTACACCTGGGGCATGAACGTGCGCGACGTCGAGGCAGATAGTGAGCTGTTCATCGTTCCGTTTGGCCATGTCGGGGAGTCCATCGACCTCTCCGTGGTCGAGGCGGACATCGCGGCGGCCCGCGCGGATGCGGACAGCGTGGTGGTGATGCTTCACTGGGGCTTCGAGTACGAGTACTTCCCCGACCCGCACTTCATGGTGCTCGCCCGATCCCTGGTCGCCGCTGGCGCGGATGTGCTGGTCGGCTCAGGGCCGCACGTACTTCAGCCTCCGGAGCTCTGTCACGTGAACCAGGCAGAGTTCCGACCGGGCGTAGGCACGTGCAGTGTCCGTTCGGAGGACGGTGTCCCGCGAGACGCAGCGATCCTGTACAGCCTTGGCAACTTCGGTACCTCGATGCCCACGCTTCAGACCCAGGTCGGCATGGTCGCGACGGTCAGCCTCGGTCCCGATGTGACGGGGCTCGGTTGGGAGCCGGTCGCCGCGGTGGACGGAGAGTCCGGGCCAGAGGTCGTGCCGCTCTCTGACGTTCTCGATGAGCCCGAGTACGTCGACGAGAGCGAGCGTCTGGACGTACACCTCGGTTCGGGCTGGCGGCGCTAGCTACTCGGGAATGTCGAAGACGAAGTCGATCTCGTCGCCGAGCTCGGTCTCGAGGTAGGCCTTGAGGCGCTTCTTGATGCGGGCTTCGAGCTGGCGAACGCGCTCTTTCGAGACGCCGAACTCGCCACCTAGGACCGAGAGGCTGACCGGGTCCTGCGCGACCATGCGCCGGCTCCAGATGATCTCTTCGCGCTCGTTGACGAGGGTCTCGGAAAAGGCGGCGAGCTTCTGCTGGACGATGGCCCCGAGCTCGTGGCGGGCGGCCGCTTCGTCGGGGGCGATCATGTCCTTCGCCGGAACGACTTCGGACAGGCTTCGGCCGTCTTCGTGGCCTCCGCCGGCAGGTCCATGCAGCGACAGGGCCGGGGCGCGCATGTGCTGGTCGACGTCGTGGACGTCTTTCTCGGAGACACCGAGGCGGTCAGCGAGCACCTTGGTGGTCGGATCGATGCCCTGCTGAATCAGGCGGTCGCGCTCCTTCTGGAGCTGGAAGAAGAGCTTGCGTCCGGCACGCGTCGAGCCCAGCCGAACCATGCGGAAGTTGTCGAGCAGGAAGCGCAGGATCATGGCCCGGATCCAGTACTGCGCATACGAAGAGAAGCGGATCTCGCGGTAGGGATCGTAGCGAGACAGGGCCTCGACCAAGCCGACATTGCCCTCTTGGATGAGGTCGAGCACGTTGGCCCACTGTCGGTGGTATTGAAACGCGATCTTGATGACCAGCCGCAGGTTGGCGGTCACGAGCTTCTCGGCGGCGGCCCGATCTCCGTGCTCGACGTAGGCCACGGCGGCTTCGCGCTCTTCTTCGGCCGAGAGCAGCGGGTAACGCCGCACCTCTGCGAGGTAGTGCGAGAGCAGATCGCGGCTCTTGGTGATCCCCTTCGGTGGCGGCTTCAGAGCGGTGAGGTTGCTCGGAACGGGGCGCGAGTCGTCTGCCATCATCTCTCCGAAAGGGACGCGAACAAGGGACGCAGGTGGGCGAGGGTGCTCGTCGTGCCAGCAACGAGCGGGGTGCCGGGACTCTGGACCGGGTCCAGCGGCTGCCCCGAGAAGTCTTGAATGGAGCCGCCGGCTTCCTCGATGAGGAGAACACCCGCGCCGACATCCCAGATCTCCCAGAACGGGATCACTGTAGCCACCGAACCGCCAGCGGCTACCTGTGCAAGGTGAATTGCCGACGATCCGAGACAACGGACCTTGCCGAGCCAGGGCAGTGCGTCGAGGTTGTGGAAGCGGGAGGGCACGCAGATCGAGTGGCGGCGCGTGAGTTCTCCGGGATCGAGAGGCTCGAGGCGAGCTCCGTCGCGCCAGGCGCCTCCCCCCTTCTCGGCGAACCAGTGTTCGTTCACACGTGGGAGGTGCAGCGCACCCATGCGGAGCTCTTGGTCCTCGATGAACGTGACGGTTGGACCCCAGGTCGGCAGGCCCTCGAGGAAGGCCGCTGTGCCGTCGATCGGATCGACGTACCAGGTACCACCACTTCCAGAGACCGCCTCGCCCTCCTCACTGATCACCGCACAACCGGGGAACGCGCGGGCCAGGCCCTCCACAAGGATGGCGGACGCGGCCAGGTCGGCTTCGGTCACCTCGCTGCCATCGCTCTTGAGGCGAGCTTTTACGCGTCCGAACCGCTCGAGGGCGGCGTGGCCTGCCTGCTCGAGCAGGGTGGTCAATAGGCGGGCTTCGGGGGATGGGGCGGCGGGCATCGTGGGTTCATAACGCCGCCAGCGCGATGTAGAGTGGTGGGGGCACGCGTTGTGTCATCTGGGAGCGAGGTTGTCGGAGGTTCGGCTCGAGCTGATGGCGCCCTACCCACGCTGGTGTTCGTCGGCTTGGCGAGGCCGGTCCTACGGGGAGGGCGGCGCCCGGGACGTGTTCGTGCTGCGCAGCGTGCGATCGGCGGACGCGCAGGCCGTGGCGAGTGCGCGTCAACGTCTGGCCTTGCTGCTCGATACGGTCTCGGACGGCTCTGTGCTGTTGCCCGAGAGTGTCTCCGTCGATGGCGGCCAGATCTGCTGGGTGCACGCAGCTGGCGACTGGCTGTCGGCAGGGGGGGCGGTCGAGGCCTCAGGCACGCAGCTTCCACTTGCGGCTGCCGTGGGTTGCGTGGCCCGCGCCTGTGATGTGCTGGCCGGTCTTGGCGACCTTGGCCTCCGGCACCCTGGGCCCACGCCGTACGATGTCCTCATCGACGGCAAAGGAACGGTGCGAATTGCCGGTTTCCTCGGCCCGCGCGCCGAATGGACCCAGGTGGATGAGGCCGCGCTCGTCGGTCGACTTGGCGTCTTGCTGTGCTGGTTGACGACAGGGATCGAGCCTGAGGACCAGCGCGATCGGCCTGCGCACGAGGCCGGGGTTCGGCGCGCGCTGATTCGGGTCATGTCGCGGCCTGGCCCGGTGGTGACCGAGCGCTTTGCGAGCACCTTTCGGGGAATGCGGGCGTGGGATCCCGCGCAGCGGCCCTCTCTCTCAGGTCTTGGCGAGACCCTTCACCGCATCGCGGACGAGCTCGGCTCGCCTTCACTCGACCAGTGGGCTGAACGCCAAGTGATGCGCTTGCTGCGCGACGAACCCGATGACCTCGACGATCCCACCTCGGTCGCGAGCGACTCGATGGACCGTGAAGTGACGGACCCGAGCTTTGCGCCCGACGACGAGGCGGCACAGCTTCCGCGAGTGGATGATCCGACCCAAGAGGCTTCGTCGCTGTTCAGTACGATGGATTCCGAGCCGGACTTTCCCCATCCCAATCAGCTGACGCCCGCTGGGCCTACGACGGGGGCCTTTGGCATGCCCGTACGGGTCGGCCCTCCCGCAGAGGTTGTGCGCGATCGGCCCGCGCTTCCTATGGGCTTTCTCGATGCCGAGGCCCACCAGGAAGAGAGTGAGGGCGTCGCGCCGCCAGCCCCGAGATCGCTGCTACCCGGTTGGTTTGCGACGGCGATTCTGGTGATGGCGAGCCTGATGCTGATCCTCGTCGCCGCCCTGTTGCTGGTCTACTTGCTCGAGCCGTATCGACCGGCGGAACCGGTTGCAGCCCCCCGCATCGGCGAGGTCCTCTCCGGTGGGGAGGACGCGGCGTCGCAGGTGGTGGTGGTGCGAAACCCCTCGGGTGCCAACCTGCTGGTTCGCTGCGGAGATGCTGAAACGCGGACCCAAGGTCACGCCATGCTCTCGACCGAGGTAGACAGCTGCAGCGTCACCGCTGAGCTCGGCGGAGAGACGGTATCGGTTCAGGTCGAAGTCTCTGGGGTCACCGAAGTGTCTTGCTTTGATGGCAGCCCATCGTGCGAGGTTCGGTGATGCAGTTCGAAGTCCAGCGAAACCCGTCCGAGGACCCGTGGTGGTGGCCCCTTGGCCCCGGGGCCGTCGTGGTGCTGGTGGTGATCTGCCTTCAGCTCGCCTCGGGCTTCTGGCCCCTCACCGATGATGGGGTTCGCGTCGTGGGGGGCTTACTGCGGGCCTTCGCGATCGCCATGTCCCTGTTGTGGGTCGCCGCCGCCATCGGGCTTCGGGTTCGGCATGCCCAGCGCACCGCGCCAATGGTCGTCACAGTCGATGACGAGGGCGTGAACGTGGACGGCGCGCGCATTGCCTGGAGTGCGGTGTCACGGGTCGAGTGGTCGCCGTTTGGACTGCTGACCGAGGACGCCCAAGGGGTGCGCAGCCATGTCGCGGCGTCGGTGACGGATGACGAGGCGGCCAAGCTCCAGGCGGCCTGTGACGAGGCCTGGAATCGCTACGCTATGCGTTGAGAAGCTGCAAGAAGATGGGGGCTCGCACGGCGACGCGCTCGGTGCTTCCGGGCACGTGGCGCAAGATGCCGGCGCGTAGCAGCTTCGCGTCCTGCTCTTCGAAGGGCAAGACCTCGTGGCGGGCGACGTCTTCGAGGCGCTCGGCGAGGTCCTGATCTGCGCTGACGAGCTCGATGGCACCACGGAGCTCTTCCATCATTGGCGTGAGGGCCTTGAGATGGTCGGACTTCGAGCTTCCGAAGCCGCTGTTCTCGCTGTGCTCACCGAGACAGTCGAGCAGAGCCGGCACACCACCGACCAGGTCGAGAGCGCGCTTCCGGGGTCCCGGTGCGATGTGGCCGACGAACTCGACGAGGTGGTCAGCGGCCTCTTCGCGGGTGTAGTCGGGCAGGGTGAGGTGCACCGCGCCTGGCAGGCTGAAGCTCGGCATGCTCACGCTTCCGGCGAGCAGCAGGGTGAGCTTGCGGGCCTCACCCGCTTCTTGCAAGTGGTGGCTGAACACGTGCACGAGGTCTTCGAGGGCCTCGACGTTCAGGGTCTCGAGCCCGTGCAGCAGCAGGGCGGAGCGCTCGCCGTGGATGGTACGGCGAAGCAGGTTGCCCATGACCGAGCGAAAGCCGTGACGCGTGACCGCGAGCTCGGCCGGGCCGTCGATGGCCAGATCGCAGAACTCGAGCAGCCCGCGGACCAGGTAGCTCCACGCATCGTGCGCGCTTCGCCCTTGCATCGGCGAGAGCGAGAGCAGCTTGCAGCGGAGCGGAGGACGGCCGATGGCGAGGTCGACGAGGAGATCGTCGAGCATCTCTGGAGCACGGCTCCAGCGGGGGGTCTTGAGCACGACGGGATCGAGCTGGCGCAGATGAGTGCGCATCTTGCGGATCACGCGCTCGCGTTCCGCGCCGTTCAGGTAGACCTGGTCGGCGTTGAAGGCATGCTCTCGCTTACCTCGCAAGATCTTTAGGCGCCGATCGAGCCGCTGCTGCATTGCTTCTCCGTGAGCGCGGGGAGCGTATCACGACAAGCAGAGGGCGCGCTCAGCTCGAGCGCGCCCTCGTGGTGATCGAACGTGTTGAGGTCTAGGCGACGGCTTCGTCGTCGACGGGGACATCGAGCTCGATCGGCTCGGTCAGTGCGGCCTCGACGGCCTCGTGCATCGACTCCACGAAAACGAACTCAAGCTCGTCGCGAGCGGCCTGTGGAACGTCATCCACGTCCGCGGCGTTCCGCTTGGGCAGGATCAGGCGCTTGTAGCCTTGGCGGTGGGCGGCCAGGACCTTGGCCTTGATGCCTCCGACCGGCAAGACGCGACCGCGCAGGGTGGCCTCACCCGTCATGGCTACGTCGGCCCGTACGGGTCGGCCTGAGAGCAGGCTTGCGAGAGCGCTGAACATCGTGACGCCGGCGCTCGGGCCGTCCTTGGGAACCGCACCCGCGGGTACGTGGATGTGCACGTCCTTGCCGTCCATCGCGTCGAGCGGGATGCCCAGACGCTCGGAGTGGGCGAGCACGTAGGTCAGGGCCGCGCGGGCGGATTCCTTCATCACGTCCCCGAGCTGCCCGGTGAGGACCAGGCGTCCGCTGCCGGGCAGGGTCGACGCTTCGACCATGAGCACGGTGCCGCCAACTGGCGTCCATGCGAGGCCGCTGGCGATGCCCGGCTGCACGATCAGCTCGCGGTCATCTTCGTGGAAGCGGCGACGCTTGAGGAAGGTCTCGAGGTCGTCGATGCCGACGGTGAGCGGTCCCTCGAGCTCACCCTTGGCCTTCTTCACCGCCGCGGCGCGGTAGACCTTGCTGAGCAGTCGCTGGAGCTCACGCACACCGGCCTCCCGGGTCCAGCCGTCGATGATGGCCGCGAGTGCCTCATCGCTGAACTGCACATCCTCGATGGTCATGCCGGCATTCGCCGCGACCTTCGTGATCAGGTGGCGCTTGGCGATGACCGCCTTCTCGGTGCGGGTGTAGCCGTCGATCTGCAAGATCTCGAGCCGGTCGCGGAGCGGTCCTGGAATCGCGGACAGGTCGTTCGCCGTCGCGATGAACAGGGCCTTGGACAGGTCGAAAGGCACCTCGAGGTAGTGGTCGGTGAAGGCGTGGTTCTGCTCGGGGTCGAGGATCTCGAGCAAGGCCGCTGCGGGGTTGCCCATGCGCGAGCTCGAGAGCTTGTCGAGCTCATCGAGCAAGATCACGGGGTCCTGCGTGCCGGCCCGGCGAATGCCCTCTACCAGTCGGCCTGGTCGGGCGCCGATGTAGGTGCGTCGGTGGCCACGAAGCTCGGCTTCGTCGCGCACACCGCCGAGGGCCATGCGCACGAGCTTGCGTCCGGTGGCATCGGCGATGGCCTGCGCGATCGAGGTCTTGCCTACTCCTGGAGGTCCAGAGAGGAGCAGCACGTCGGCCCGGCCCGTCCCTGCCAGCTGGCGAACCGAGAGGTGCTCGAGCACCTGACGCTTCACGTCTTCGAGGCCGTAGTGGCTCTGGTCAAGGGCGTCTTCGAGGGCAGTTAGGTCGGCTTCGACCGCGGTCTCGACCTCCCATGGAAGGTCGGCAATCCACTCGAGCCAGTCCATGGCCACGCTGCGCTCGGGCGAGGTGTTGCCCAGGCGCTCCAGGCGACGCAGCTCGCGGTCCACGACCTTGCGGGCCTCGTCGGTCAGCGCGCTCTCTGCGAGGCGCTCCTTGAGGCGGGTGAGCTCGTCGTCGTCTCCACCGTCTCCCAGCTCCTTCTGAATGGCCTCGAGCTGCTGGCGAAGCACGAACTGCTTCTGCATGTCACGGGTCTGCGCGTCGACGCGCTCCTTGATGGACTTGCGTGCATCGAGGAGCTCGCGCGCCTTCACCACCAGGGTGAGAACGCGCTCGGCGCGGGCGACGGGATCGATGGTGAGCAAGATCTCGGCGCGTCCCTTGTCGTCGATCTGAACCAACGACGAGACGACGTCGGCGAGCAGGCCAGCGTGGGGCACGGAGTCCAGCCACGGCTCGATCGGCGCGCCGAGTACCGATGCGGTCTCACGTACGGCGTCAACCAGGGACTCCTGCATGGCCGCGGCCTCGGCGCTGTCGGGCCACACGTCTTCGAGCTTCTCGAAGCGGGCCGCCATGTAGGGTCGGGTGGAGGGGTATCCCTGAATCGTGGTTCGGGTCAGGCCCTGAATCAGCACGCGCTCGGTGCCGTTGCTCTGCTTCTGACGCTGCAGGACCCTTGCGAGGGTGGCGATGGGGAGCAGATCCGACGGGGTGGGGTCTGCGACGGGCTCGCGCTGCACACCGACGAGGATCAGGTCGCCGGCCGCCGCGTCGAGTGCGGCGATGGATGGACGGCGTCCGACGGTGAAGGGCACGACCGCACCGGGGAACAAGACCCCGCGACGCAGTGCCATCACCGGAAGGGTGCCGGGCAGGATTTCTGGGATCTCGATCTTGCGGCGCACGTCAGCCATGCGTCCTCCATTCGCGCCGGGTCAGCGGCACGTGCGATTCGTCGTTGGGCTTGGGAACGCCCGGCTGTCAGGGGGAAGCTCCACACCAATGACGCTCTCGTCAACGCCGAACCGTGTCGCCCTTTGTCATGGGAGGTCGCGACACGACACGGGGGCTTCGAAAGTTCACTGCAAACGCCGCTAGTCAGCGAGGAAGGTCAGCGTCATTTCGTAGGCGACGGGGGTCTCTGGACTCCATGGCCACGTCCAGCTGCGGAGGTTGCGGCCTGCCGCTGCACGCACGGAGCCGGGACAGTCCTTGTACTTCAGCTTCACCGCGTAGCCGCGGTTGGTGACGAAGGTGGCCGTGCAGCTCGCGAGGACGTTGAGCGGCTTGGTGCTGGGGCTTGGCGTCTCACTGGGCTCGAAGATGCAGTCAGGGAGCCGGTTGGCCGACTTGTCTAGGACCACCCCGGCGGCGTCGATCGTGGCGTGTCCAACGCACGCGGGCCGCGCGTCGTCGATGACGCCGAACTCGTGCATCGGTGTCTCGAGCGGGTCGGGGTTGGCGAGCAGTGCGGTGTGGCTGTCATCCCGGTAGTCAATGACAACGCGCGTGCTTCCGCCGCGGGGAACCCCGTCACCGGTGGTCTCGGTGTGCCAGCGCCATTGGCGTAGCGCTTCTGCGGTGGCCTTCTGAAAGGGCTCCGGGCAGTCTACGAAGGTTGGCTTGCTGGGCGTGCCCGCGGCGTCAATCTCGAGATCGGCGATACATCGGCCGAACGAGAGTCCTTGGCGACGTGCGGCGTCGGGAAAGGTCGGCTCGACGCGCCGCTTGATGCCCTGTTGACTGCGCTCACCGCCGACGTCTACCGCTTGCTCAGGGCGGCCGTCATCGGGGCGGATTTCTTTGACTGTGGGTTCGGCGTCCGGTTCGGGAAGGTCCTGTGCGGTGGCGAGTGCCAGCAAGGCCATCCAGATCAAGGGGCGCCCTCTGGCTTGTAGACGACGCGTACTTCAAAGTGCTGGACGCCGCTCTTTTCAGGGTACTCCCAGCGAGTGACGGTGCGCTTTGCAGCCTTGCGAAGTGGGCCGGGGCAGTCGAGGGGCGTCACACGCCCAATCTCGCCGTTGGTCACGTCGAAAGCCACCGAGCAGCTGTCTGCATTGGAGATCGAGCTTGGCCAGTCGACGCCGCCAACGGGCTTGGCCACGCAGTCTGGCACCCGGTTCGCGGCGAGGCGCGCAATTGCACCTAGCCCCGAGACTGAGACTTCCATCGAGCAATGGGCCACGTCGGTGTCGAGAATGGCGACGGGCTGCTCTTTCTCGGCGGCCTCGGAGGGGCGGGCCGCGGGGCCGTCGAGGCGGAAGCGCAGGCGGAGCGGAACTTCGCCGCCCTCGTCGAAGGTCCACTGAGTAAGGGCTGCAGCGGCCGCGTCCTGGAAGATCTCGTGGCAGCGGCGGAACTCGACGTCGGAGACGGCGCCCTCGGCGTCGACCATGAGGGTCACGTCACAAGAGGCATCGACGAATCCCGCGTCGACGGCCTCTTTCGGGAATTCGGGCGTGACGCGGGTCTTGGCTTGCGGGCGGTAGATGGCAGGGCCGAGCTCGTCGGCGCGGAACACGAGCGTGACGTCGTAAGGCGTGGTGTCGCGCTCCCACCACGGCCATCGCCAGCTGCGGAGCGTGGCTTCTGCAGCGTCGCGGACCGGCTCGGGGCAAGACTCGAGGTCGAGCTCGGTGATCTCACCGCTGACGCTCAGGAAGCGGGCGTTGCAAGCGACCGGCTCCTCGGGGAGCTTGGATGGCCAGGTGGGCAGCTCATCGGTCTCGGGCGCACACTCTGGAATGTACGAACCTCCAACGCGGGCCACGGCGCCTGCGGCCAGAGTCACGTCGATGTCGCAGCGCGGGACCTCGAGCCAGGTCGTGTCGATGGCCGTGGTGCTTGGGAAGGACGCGGGGGTGGCCGATGCTGCTGTGTAGTGAAGCGAGGCGCGGAAGGTCGCATCGACGCCGCGGCCCTCGACGATGATCGGTCGCCAGCGCCAACGCTGCATGGCCTCGACGGTGGGCGCAGCCAGGTCTTCGGGGCAGTCGATTGCGCTGACTGCGCGGGTCGCACCCTGAGGATCGATGAGAACCTCAACGTCACATGCGTGATCGACGGGATCGGCCGTACGCGCACTGGCGGGAAACTCGGGCCAGGTCCGCTCGATCAGGGCGGGAGGCAGCCCCGTCTCCACCGCCTCAGCCGCCGGGGTTTCCGGAGGCGTTTCTGGAGCTGCGAGAGCGGGTAGTACGAGCAGAGCTGTGAGCGTGAGCATGAGAGCATCCTAGCGCATCTGTTTCGCGAACTACCCGTTCGTTCGTCGGAACGGCCTGAAAAGCGGGTCCACAGAAGGGTTCTTATGCAGTTGCCTTCTCGCAACCACTCTCTGCTCAACCCTGACATGTTCGGGCTGACAGCGAGGGCCTGTCGAAGTACGCTCCTCTCGGTTTTCGAGGAGCTGCGTTCTTATGAATCGAATGATCTCTCTACTCGGCTGCGTTGTCGCGCTGAGTGCTTGCGGGGGCGGCGAGAGTGCCGTGGCCCTGTCTGGTCCTTGCGGCGATCTCTGTCGCGACCTCGTTCAGGAGTGCGCCTACGCCGCATTCCCGACGATGCAGTCCTGCTACGAGGGCTGCGTCTTCGCTGAAGAAGAGGGCGGCGATGTACAGGCGCAGGCCACATGTGTGGAAGGCGCGACCTCGACCGGTACTTGTGACACCTTTGCGATCGTGGAGTGCGAGCATGCGCACGGCATCTTCTAGCGCCCTTCTTGCTTTGTTCGCGCTCGCCGGCTGTGCCAGTGAGTACGACGTCATCGGCGAACGTCCGGATGTCGATCCCGGCGAGGTCACCGAGTGTGAGTTCACCGGAATCACCGGCACCAAGATGTCGGCCTACGACTGCAACCCGGTGTTCACGACCACAGGCGAGACTTGGGCTGCTGAGATCGGCTCGGTCGCGTTCCACACCACCGAAGTGCTCGGCCACCCCTTCTACCAAATCTGGTACGTCGGCTTCCCGGCGAACGGCCAATACGGCCAGTACTCGCTGAATTATGCAGTGTCGGGTGATGGCACGAACTGGGACACCCATCCCGAGAACGCCATGCTCGTCTCTGATGGCGGAAACGCTTGGGACCGCGACATCTTCGACGGCCTGCAAGTGGTCTGGGATGACACGTCGAGCCGCTACGTCGGCACCTACCAGGGAGCGCGGGTTGGCGATGGCATCACGCCGAGCTTCTTCGGTATGGGCGTGATCACCTCGCCAGATGGCGTGGCCTGGACGCGTCACCCTGGAAACCCGGTGATCGACTTCTCGGCGTTGACCACCGCGTCGCCCTGTTGGCCGCTCTCGCTGACAGCGAGCGGCGGTGCGTACCGCTCCTACATGGCGGGTAGTGACCCCAACTACGATTTCCTCTTGGACCCGGAATGCGACATTTTTGGTGACCTCGCCGCGTGCAGTGCTGCGTGCGAGATCTACGCGGCCACCGCGACCGACTTGTCGGTCTGGACCATGTCGGGCAATCCGGTCATGCCGACGACCGAATGGTACGAAAAGAAAGGTGTGGTGTCGGCGGCTGTCGCCGAGCTCGATGGCGTCACCTACATGTTCTACATTTCCTTCGAGGAATGGGTGTCCTCAGGAGCCGACATCATCTCGGCCCAAGGCCTGCACTTCAACTTGGCGACATCGGTCGACGGCGGTCTGACATGGATCAAAGATCCGGCAAACCCGCTCGATGTCATGGCCAACACCAGTCCGGTGGAGCTTCGTTCGGTCGGCGCTCAGACTGTCGGGCGTCGCATCCACTTCTGGCTTGGTGACAACTACGACGGGTCGAGTGGCGTCGGCTACTTCATCCTCGAGCCCGACCTCGAGGCCGTGCACTAGTCGAGCAGGCGTCGCATGATCGCCCGCACGGGCTCGGCCATCGCTGGGTCCTGCAGCGCGAACGCGAGGTTGGTCTCGAGCCACTGCAGGGGTGTGCCCGTGTCGTAGCGGGGGCACTCGACCACCTCGATGCCCACTTCGCCGGCCTCGGCGAGGGCGAGAAGCGCGGGAACGTGGAAGTACTCGCCACCGTCGTGCTGGGCGTAGAGCGACTCGAGACGCTCGAAGAAGGCTGGCGTATACAAATACCGGCCGTACGACACCAGCTTGCTCGGCTCGGTGCCGGGGGCCGGCTTCTCGACAATGCGCTCGAGCAGCAGGTCAGGTCCTTCGCCCTTCGGGGCCAGCACGCCGTAGGCGCTGACGTCTTGTCCGACGAGGTCGGCGGCGGCGAGCACGCTCCGTCCTGTGCGGCGGTGATGCGCGATCAGGGCCGCCGTGGGGTTTGGCGCACCGAAGAGGTCGTCCGGGTAGGCCACGATGACGGGCTGGTCACCGGCGAAGTCGCGAGCGAGCATCAGCGCGTGTCCGGTTCCGCCCATGGTCCGCTGGCGGATCGTGGTCACCTTGAGCCCCGCTCGGGGCGTGACCTTCTCGAGCTTGGCGGTTGCGCCCTCGCGCTTGAACACCGCCTCGAGCTCGGGGTCGCGGTCGAACCAGTCCTCGATGGCCCCCTTCCGTCGCGACACGATGATCAGCAGGTCATCGACTCCCGCCTCGGCAAGCTCTTGCACCACGAGGTCGAGGGCAGGACGAGCGAGTACCGGCAGGAGTTCCTTCGGGACGACTTTCGTCACCGGCAGAAAACGCGTGCCGTATCCGGCGGCGACGATCACACCCTTCACGAGGACTCCTTGGCCGGCTGCATGGTCGCACCGGGATCGATCTGGGACAAGCGGCCCATCATGCGGCCTCGTCCGGCGGTTCGGGTCCACGCCACGCTGCGAGGATCACGTCGTAGGGTGCCTGGCGCTCGAGCTCACCGCTCATCACCGCCTCGACAGTGGGACGCAGGAAGGCTCGCGCGGAAGCCCTGCCCATCCACATCCAGAGATATCCCGAGCCGCTGAAGACGTCGGCCAGGCGCCGTGCGACGTTCTCGACTTCCAGAGCACCGCCCCGCTCCTTGGCAATCAACAGGTCCACTGCGTAGGCACGCCGCTCCCAATAGGCCCGCATGGTCCGTCCGGTGGGCAGGGCCCAGGCGTAGCTGGCGTAGAACAACAGACCCCAACGGCGCTGGTCGAGTTGGTGGACGAGCTCGTGGGCCAGCGTCGCTGCGAGGACTCGGCGGGGCATGTGCTCGGGGGGCCGTGGCAGGTACACCGTGCGTCCGAGGACGGTGGTGTAGTGGGTGTCGAAGTCCGGCGCGATCGGCCGTACCGCCTTGCCGAGGATGCGCATCCAGCGCAGCTCGTGTTTGTGCACGAGTCGGACGTCGGGGATGTGCTCGCGAACCAGCGCGAGGATGCGGTCGAGGGGATCGGTCACGCTCTGGGTGTATCCCGCGAAGACGGGGTGGCGGCGACGAGATAGGCCAGCGCTTCGGAGGTCGGCATGTGGTGGCAGGTCGCGGGCGCACTCGGTGCCCTTGGTGTGATGCTCGGGGCGTTTGGCGCGCATGGGCTCGAGGACAAAGTGACGCCCGAGCGCATCCTCACGTGGGAGACGGCGGCGCGGTACCACCTGCTGCACGCGCTGGCCATTGGGCTTGTCGCGGCGCATCCCGGCAGTCCGAAGTGGGCGGGCATTCTGTTTACCGCCGGGATCTTGATCTTCTCAGGTAGCCTCTACCTGCTCGTCATCTTGGACAAGGGATGGCTTGGAGCGATCACCCCAATCGGCGGAATCTGCCTAATTGCGGGTTGGGTCGCTTTGGCCTTGTCACCGACCGGGGGGTGAGTAGCATCCTAAGCATTCGCGAGGGTCGATGACGTCTCTGTATCTGGCTTCTTTCTTGTTCGGTGGTGTACTGATTGGCGCCTCCGTCTTGCTCGGGGGAGGGGAAGATCTCGACGTCGACGGCGACTTCGATGTCGATGGTGATCTCGACCTCGATGGCGACCTCGACATGGACGTCGATGGTGACTTGGACATCGATGGCGACATCGACGCGGACCACGGTGGCGCCCTTGCGCACGTCGGCGACACGATGCTCGAGGCTGGCGACACCGTCGGCCCCGATGCCGCGGTGTGGATGCCGTTCATGTCGATGCGCTTCTGGACCTTTGGCACGGCGGCCTTCGGCCTGGTGGGCCTGATCTTGTCGGTCCTGATCTCGAGCGCCGCTCTGACCGGCGCCTTCGCGGCTATCGGTGGCATCACGGGTGGCTGGAGCGCGGCCTACGCCTTTCGCGTGCTCGCGACCAAGTCGGTCTCTGGCGAGACGACGACCAAGCGCTTTGTCGGACAGGAGGCCAAGGTGGTGCTCCCGATCCGACCTGGAAAGCAGGGGCGCATTGCGCTGCAGACCTACCAAGGGCGTCTCGACATGCTCGCCCAGACCCAGGATGAGCACGAGCTCGCTCTGGGAGAAGCGGTTCTCATCGCTTCGATTCGCGACGGAGTGGCCAACGTGACCCGGCTTCGGCCCGAGGCGCTTGCGCTGTTGTCGCAGAGCGAGCCGACGTGACGGGAACATCCGGGGATTTCGCGCGGCACCGCTGCTAGAGTCCCCGACGAATCACACAGATCTTCGGAATGCCTCCCGCACACGTTCGCTGGGAAGGCTGCTGCAAACAGGGAATGAAACAGGGGGGTGCTCGTGGAGCTTCTGCTACCACTAGTCGGTCTAATGGGCGGGGTTGGATTTATCTTTCTCGTCTTTCTAGCGAAGCAATTCGTGTACGTCGGTCGTCCGAATGAAGTGCTGATCTTCTCGGGACGGCAGCAGACGCTGCCCGACGGCTCGCTGATTGGCTACCGCCACACGCATGGCGGCTGGACGTTCCGCATTCCGATCTTCGAGACGGTGGAGCGCATGGACCTGCGCACCATCCCGATCGAGATTCAGGTCAACAACGCCTACTCCAAGGGCGGCATCCCGCTCGGCGTGCATGCGATCGCCTTTGTGAAGGTGTCGAGTGACCCGCGTCAGCTCCCGAACGCCATCGAGCGCTTCTTGGGCCGCGACCCCGCCGAGATTCGGCAGGTCGCCAAGGAGACGCTCGAGGGTCACCTCCGCGGTGTTCTCGCCCGCATGACTCCCGAGGAGGTCAACGAAGACCGACTCAAGTTCGCCGAGGAGCTGGTCACCGAGGCCGGCGAAGACCTCGAGCGTCTTGGGCTCGTGCTCGACACCCTCAAGGTCCAGAGCGTCAGCGATGACGTGAGCTACCTCGACAGCATCGGTCGCGAGTCCCTCGCCAAGGTGCTCGCCACCGCCGAGATCGCCGAGTCCGTCGCGAAGTCCGAGGCCGAGACGGTTCAGGCCCAGCAGACGCGAAAGGGTCAGGTCGCCAACGAGCAGGCTGCAACCGCCATCGCCCAGCGCACGAACGAGCTTCGCCAGGTGAAGGCTGAGCTCGAGGCCTCTGCGAAGTCCGAGGAGGAGCGCGCCGAGCAGGCCGCCCTCGCGGCTCGTGCTCGCGCCGAACAGACGCTGCAGGCCATTCGCGCCAAGCTCGAGCATCTGCGTCTCTCCGCAGATGTCGTGCTTCCGGCCGAGTCGCAGAAGAAGGCGTCCGAGATGGCCGCCCGCTCCGAGGCTGCGTCGATCGCCGCCGATGGTGAGGCCATGGCCCAGGTCCTTCAGCTCATGAGCGACACCTGGATTACCGCCGGTGCCGACGCCAAGGACATCTTCCTGATTCAGCAGCTCGAGACCATCCTCACCACGGTCACCGACCGTGTGAAGAACCTCGAGATTGGCGAGGTCACTATCCTCGATGGTGGTGATGGTCGGGCGTTGCCCAACCATATGGCTGCGCTTCCCGCCACGGTCGCAGCGGTGCTCAAAGAGTTCCGCGAGACCACGGGAGTGGACGTCACAGGAATTCTCAACAGCCGGGAGGTGCAGTCATGATCGAGATTATCTTCGGTGTGGGTTCCATCCTCTTCGTGCTCATGGTGCTCGGTGTCGCCGGCACCTTCATCGCGAGCAACCTGCTGTACATCTGTGAGCCGAACGAGATCCTCGTGTTCTCGGGTGCTGGCAGCCGCGGCTACGCGACGGTCAAGGGCGGCCGCAAGGTCCGCATTCCGCTGATTCAGAAGGTCGACCGCCTCGACCTGACGAACATGATCATCGAGGTCAGCGTGAACGGCGCCTACTCCAAGGGCGGCATCCCGCTCATGGTGCAGGGCGTGGCCAACCTCAAGATCGCCAGCCACGATGCTCAGCTCGACAACGCCATCGAGCGCTTGCTCGGCAAGTCGCGTGAAGAGGTGATTCGCATCGCCAAGGACATCCTCGAAGGCAACCTCCGTGGCGTGCTCTCGAAGCTCACCCCTGAGCAGGTCAACGAGGACAAGCTGGTGTTCGCCGAGCAGCTTCTCGAAGAGGCCGAGCACGATCTCTCGAAGTTGGGCCTCGTGCTCGACACGATGAAGATCCAGAACGTGTCGGATGACCGTGGCTACCTCGACAGCATCGGTCGTCGCCAGAGCGCCGAGATCATCAAGCGCTCCCGCATTGCCGAGGCCGAGAACAAGGCCACGGCGATGGTTCGCGACGCCTCGAACCGCGAGGCTGCGCGCCTTGCAGAGCTCGAGTCCGAGGAGCAGATTGCCCGCGCCAAGGCCGAGCGTCGCATTGTCGATGCTCGCACCAACGCCAAGGCGCGAATGGCCGAAGAGACCGGACGCGTCAACGCGCTCATCGCCCGCGCCGAGTCCGCCATGGAGGCCGAAGAGGCCCGTGTGGAGCAGGTTCGCCTGCAGCTCGAGGCCGACGTGATCGAGCCCGCTCGCGCATCGATGGAAGCTGGAATCAGCGCCGCTCGCGGTAAGTCCGCGCGCATTCTCGAAGAGGGTCGCGCCAACGTCGGCGTCCTCGAGGAGATGATCACGGTCTGGAAGGCCTCGGGCGACAATGCCCGCGACATCTTCCTGATGCAGAAGCTGCAGGTGATCATGGCAGCCATGGTCGAGACCATCGGCGAAGTCCAGGTCGACCGCCTCACCATGCTGCCCGATGGCGGCACCGGCACGGCGACCTCGGCGGTCAAGCTTGTCGAGGAGCTCAAGGCGGCTGTAGGCGTCGATCTTCCCCGCATGCTGACCGACGTCACCGGCGGAAACGCGAGCTCTGACAGCTAGCGTCGCGACTGAGAGGCAGGCCGTGTCCGGGCTTTCTGGACACGGCCTCTTTTTTTGCCCGGGACACCGTGCACCGCACCGCATAAGTGCCCCGTCCATCGCATGAGGGACGCATCATGGAGCGCTACGATCACCGGACTATCGAGCCCCGCTGGCAGAAGTTCTGGGCCGACAACGACACCTTCGCCACGGACACCGACCGGTCCAAGCCGAAGTACTACGTGCTCGACATGTTCCCGTACCCGTCGGGCTCCGGCCTGCACGTCGGCCACCCCAAGGGCTACGTTGCGACCGACGTCGTGGCGCGCGCCAAGCGCATGCAGGGCTTCAGCGTTCTGCGCGTCATGGGCTGGGACTCGTTCGGCTTGCCGTCCGAGCGTCAGGCTGTGCGTGAGGGCAAGCATCCCAGTGAGATCACCGAGCGCAACATCGGCACCTTCAAGGGCCAGCTGTCGGGCCTGGGTCTCTCCTACGACTGGGGCCGCGAGCTCGCGACCAGCGACGAGAAGTACTATCGCTGGACCCAGTGGATCTTCCTGAAGCTCTACGAAGCGGGCCTCGCCTACCAGGCGGATGTGCCGGTGAACTGGTGCCCCGCGCTCGGCACCGTGCTCGCCAACGAAGAGGTCAAAGACGGCAAGTACGTCGAGACCGGCGACCCCGTCGAGCGTCGCTCGATGAAGCAGTGGATGTTCAAGATCACCAAGTACGCCGAGCAGCTGCTCGACGGACTCGATGACCTGGACTGGCCCGAGGGCGTCAAGCAGATGCAGCGCGAGTGGATCGGCCGCTCCGAGGGCGCCCAGTTCGCGTTCTCGGTGGCCGATAGCGACGCCTCTTTCGAGGTGTTCACCACCCGTCCCGACACGCTGTTTGGCTGCACCTACGCGGTGCTCGCGCCCGAGCATCCGCTGGTCGATTCCGTCACCACCGATGCCCAGCGCGAAGCCGTGGCCGCGTACCGCACCCGTGCGGCGAACATGAGCGACCGCGACCGCACCTCGCAGGCCATCGACGCCCCGAAGACCGGCTGTTTCACGGGGGCGTACTGCATCAACCCCGTGAACGGAGACAAGGTCCCGCTGTGGATTGCCGACTACGTGTTGGCCTCGTACGGCACCGGCGCTGTGTTTGCCTGCCCGTCCCACGACGAGCGCGACCACGCCTTCGCCAAGACCTTCGATCTGCCGATTGTCGAGGTCGTCTCCGGCGGCGACGACGTGCAGGCCGCGGCCTACATTGGTGACGGCCCCCACGTGAACTCGGGCTTCCTCGATGGACTCGACATCGATGCGGCCAAGACCAAGATCATCGCTTGGCTCGAAGAGAACGGTCATGGCAAGGGCACCATCCAGTACCGCCTGCGCGACTGGCTGTTCTCGCGTCAGCGCTACTGGGGCGAGCCCTTCCCGCTGATGGAGACCGAGGACGGCGAGATCGTGCCCGTCCCCGAGTCGGACCTGCCGGTGAAGCTCCCCGAGCTGATGGACTTCCAGCCGACAGCAGACGGACGTCCGCCGCTCGCGCGCGCCGAAGAGTGGGCCAAGACCACCACCCCCGACGGCCGTCCCGCGATGCGCGAGACGAACACGATGCCGCAGTGGGCCGGATCGTGCTGGTACTACCTGCGCTTCATCTCGCCGAACAACGAAGAAGCCGCCTGGGACACCGAAGAAGAGAACTACTGGATGCCCGTCGACCTCTACGTCGGTGGAACCGAGCACGCGGTGCTGCACCTGCTCTACTCGCGCTTCTGGCACAAGGTGCTCTACGACCTCGGTCTGGTCAGCACCTCCGAGCCGTTCCAGCGCCTGTTCAACCAGGGCATGATCCACTCGATGTCGTACAACGACTCGCCCGACGGACGGGGCAAGTTCTATTACCCGAACGAGGTCGAAGAGAAGGGTGAGGGATGGGTCGCAAAGGCCGATGGACGCGAGGTCTTCACCAAGGTGATGAAGATGTCGAAGTCGCGGTACAACGTGACCAACCCCGACGACATGTGCGAGCGCTTCGGTGCCGATGCCCTGCGTCTGTACGAGCTGTTCATGGGTCCGCTCGAGGACGGCGCGATGTGGGAGGACTCCGGTGTGGCCGGCACCCGCCGCTTCCTCGACAAGGCGAACCGCCTGGCGCACGGCGACAACGTCGTCGATGGCCCTGTCGAGAACAAGGACGTCGAGCGCGCGCTGCACCTCGCCATCGGCAAGGTCAGCGATGCGATTCAGTCGCTGCGCTTCAACACCGCCATCTCCGAGATGATGATCTTCGTCAACGAGGCGCTCAAGGCCGACAAGGTGTCGAAGCTGTGGCTGCGTGACTTCGTGCGCATCCTCTCGCCCTTTGCGCCGCACCTCTGCGAAGAGCTGTGGCGTGGGCTCGGCGAGACCGAGACCATCGCGTTTGCTGCGTGGCCCGAGGTTGACGAGTCCAAGCTGGTGGTCGACACCATCACCTTGGCCGTTCAGGTCAACGGCAAGATGCGCGCGACCGTCGAGATCAGCGCTACGGCCTCCAAGGACGAGATCCTCGAGGCGGCCAAGACCTCGCCCAAGATCACCAAGTACCTCGAGGGCGGCACCCTCCGTCGCGAGATCGTGGTGCCGGGTCGTCTGGTCAACCTGGTCATCACTCCCTGAGAGGCTCTTGCGCCTGCTAGAGTCGCTCAGGGCACACAGTCCGCCGCTTCCTCGCGGTGGGCGCTGCTGGAGGATGGATGCGCATCATTGGAATCGCTCTGCTGCTCGTGATGGGCTGCTCGCAGCGGCTTGAGCCCGTCAACGACGAGACCGACTCGGGCGAGGCCGACACGGATACGGACACGGACACGGACGCCGACACGGATGCCGACGCCGACTCGGACTCCGATGCCGACACCGACACCGATACCGATACCGATACCGACGCGCTGGACTGCAGCGGCAACTACTTCACGCCGACGATTGGATTCGGCGGGACGGAGTGCCTGACCTCGGCGTTGAGCTGCGGCGACTCCTTTGAGGCGACGACCGAGAACGGCTCGACGAGCTTCGACCATGACGACTACGACGACATGGGCTGCAATGGTCAGGATGACCTGACCGACAACTTCTCGGCCGCAGAGCGCGTCTATGAGCTCTGGGTGCCGGCGAACACCGAGGCCAAGGTGTCGCTCGAGATGGCGTCCGGCTGCAATACGCTCTCGCTTCGCGTCCTCGAAACCGCGGACCAGTGCACGCACTACGGTCTGAACACGACCTGCAATGCGTATACCCGAGTTGACCCCTGGAATATCGAGGTCGACAACCTCTACGGCCGGACCAATGGCTACATGCACCAGGTGATCGTGGACGGAAAGAACGGCAATACCGCGGTGTTCCGTCTGTCTGTGGACTGCAGCTAGAGCGGCGAATCTGCTGGGTGCACGGATCGGCTGCGCTTCTTTGCGGACGAGTGAGGATGCATACTGAGGTGGAGGCCTCTGATGCTACTCCTTCTCTCGCTGTCCGCACTCGCTTGGGATCCGGTCGTCGTGACAGAGGACCCGCTGGTCCGCATGCCGGGAACCCAGCCCGGCGAGGTGGCTCTCGAGGGCCCCGGCCGCTGCCTTGGCTGCCATGAAGGCTACGAGGATCCGGGTGACCCCACGGTCTCGCCAGGAGGCACGTGGCAGGGCTCGATGATGAGCCAGGCGGCCCGCGATCCGCTGTTCTTCGCCGCGCTTACGGTCACCGCACAGGACGCGATCTGGGCGGTCGGCAACCCGAACGCAGCGGACTTCTGCGTGCGCTGCCACTTCCCCGAAGGCTGGGTCGAGGGCCGCTCGAGTGAGACCAATGCCTCGTTGATGCAGGGCTCCGACCACGATGGCGTGCACTGCGACGTCTGTCATCGCCAAGCCGATCCCTTCTTCATCGACCGTCACAGCGGGGTGCGCGAAGGCGCCGATTGGGCGGGGTACTGGGATGAGTCCGCCGCCGCTCAGGCCGCTGCCGACGTCACCTTCGCCGACGACAGCGCGGTGATGGGCTACCTGACGCTCTTCGACGGCTCCGATCTGTATGGGACGGACATGCGCCCGGTCGAGGCGGGCTACACGGCGAACGGCTCGGGCCAGGTGTTCTACACGACGACCAGCGAGAAACGAGGGCCGTTCTCGGACGACACCGCGCGCCACGCCGCCGGCTACAGCCGCTGGACGAAGAGCCGAGACTTTTGCGGTACCTGCCACGACGTCTCGAATCCCGTGGTCGCCAACCTTGAGTGGTCCGGGACCGGGCCGCTGCCGACCGAGAGCCAGGCGGCGTCCAGCTATGCGCATGCCGAGCGGACCTTCAGCGAGTTCATGCTCTCGGACTTCGGCCGAATGGGCGGGGCGCCTGGAACGGGGGTCTTTGCCCCAGGCGTGTTCGACACCAGCAAGCCCGGCAACGCAATTGCGTCCTGCCAGGACTGCCACATGGCCGACCTGAACGCGAAGGGCTGCGACAAGAACGACGCGAAGCTTCGCCCCGACGAGAGCACAGACCATCCTAAGTCCGGGGTTCCGTCGCACTCCCTAGTCGGCGGCAACCTGTGGATTCCCGCGATCTTGGCGAGCACCGAGCCGTCGTCGCCGAACTACGATCCGGTCAACGAGGCGCTGCTCAATGGGCAGCATGGCCCGCTCACCCTCGACCTCGACTCCGGGGAGGGAATTCCCGCTGAGGCGCTCCTCGAGGGCGTGTCCCGGGCCCGAACCATGCTCGAGTCGGCCGCCACCATCGAGAACGTCGCCTATGACGAAGGCACGGGGCAGCTGGACTTTCGCATCGTCAACCACTCGGGCCACAAGCTGATCAGCGGCTATCCCGAGGGACGGCGCATGTTCGTGAGCGTGCGCGCCTCCGCTACTGGCGCACCGCTCGCCGTCGTCAATCCGTACGACAGCGCGGCGAGCACTCTTCGGGGGATGCCGGACTCGGCCTACTCCCCCGCGCTGGGTGCGAACGAGAGCTACGACGAGGCCCTCGTCTATGAGGCTCACACCTCCAGCTCGATCACGGGCGAGGACCACACCTTCCACTTCGCGCTCGCGGACGGGCGCTACAAGGACAACCGCATTCCCCCGCGCGGCTTTCGGGTGGACGAGGCGGCGGCGGTGCTCGCGGAGCCCGTCTGGCACGGGGTCTCGTCGCTCGACTACTTCACAGACGCCGAGTACGCGGGTGGCTACGACGATGTGCAGATTACGCTTCCCGCAGGCGCAGATCGGGTCACCGTGTCGCTCTACTACCAGACGACCTCGCGTGAGTACATCGAGTTCCTCGTCGGCGAGCTGCGTGGAACCGGCGCCCTGACTTCGCCAACTCCGAGTGGTGAAGGGCAGGCCTACGTGGTGCAGACGGACCCGTACTTTGACGAGCTCAAGGCTTGGGGCGACACCCTGGCCGATCTGTGGGCGAACAACCGCTCCAAGCCCGGGGCCGAGCCGGTCTGGATGGCCGAGGGCGAGTGGACGGCTGGCCCGTGTGAGCCCGTCACCGAGGTCTGCGACGGCATCGACAACGACTGCGACGGCTTCGTGGACGATGCGGATCCGGACATGGTGGACGCCGATGGCGACGGCACGCTCGAGTGCTCGGACTGCGATGATGCCGATCCGAACAACGTCGTCTCTTGTGCCACCTGCATCGATGACGATGGAGACGGCGCCTACGTGTCCTGCGACTTCTACGTGGACTTCGACGAGGACTGCGATGACCTGGACGGGTTCAATGCGCCGGGCTTCACCGAGGTTTGCGACGACGGCGACAACGACTGCGATGGCTTCATCGATGACGCCGACAGCGACATCGTTGACGGCGATAACGATGGCGTGAAGGCCTGCACGGACTGCGATGACGCGGACGGTCTCAACGCGCCGGGCTTCGCTGAGGACTGCTTCGACGGCCAGGACAACAACTGCGATGGCTTCGCAGACGCCCTCGACGCGGCCTGCGAGGAGGCGGACACGGATACCGACGCGGACACTGATGCGGATGCCGACACCGACGCGGACTCCGATACCGATGCCGATGCGGATACCGACGCCGATGCGGACACCGATGCAGATTCCGATACGGACGCGGATGCGGACACCGACGCGGATGCGGACACCGACGCGGATGCGGACACCGACGCGGATGCGGACACCGACGCGGATGCAGACACGGACGCGGATGCAGACACGGACGCCGATGCAGACACGGACGCCGATGCGGACACGGACGCCGATGCGGACAC
>JAGSGY010000035.1 GCA_023954855.1 Pseudomonadota bacterium
CGCAGCTGCCTCGGGCTCCGCGGGTGCTTCGGGCTCCGCGGGGGCTTCAGGCTCCGCGGGCGCTTCGGGCTCGGTCGGTTCGGTCGGCTCGGTCGGCTCGGTCGGCTCGGTCGGCTCGGTCGGCTCGGTCGGCTCGGTCGGCTCGGTCGGCTCGGCGGGCTTGATCGGCTCGTCGATGTACTGGACCTCTTCCTCGAAGGACTCGTCGCGCTTCAGGATGTTGAACTCGACGCGCCGGTTCTCAGCACGCCCGGCAGCCGTCGTGTTCTCCGCAATCGGCGTGGACTCGCCATAGCCCTTGGCGACGAGGCGCTCGGGAGCCACGCCCTTGTCGATGAGCCAGGTGCGCACGCTGTCGACGCGGCGCTGCGAGAGGTCCATGTTGTAGCCGGCGTCGCCTTCCCAGTCGGTGTGGCCACCGAGCTCGACTTCAAGGATCTCGGGGTGCGCCACGAGGATGGCCGCGACCTCATCGAGGAGCGGTCCGGACTTGGGATCGATCGTGTCGCCGTTGAAAGCGAAGTACACCTTCTCGAGGATGTCGATCTTTTCGCGCTTCACCACCACGCGGTTGCGGACCAGCTTGACCTTGATCAAGCGGTCTTCATCCTTGGTGAGCTCGACCGTCTCGTTGTGCGGGCTGTAGGAGTCCAGCGTCACCGTGATGGCATGCTCGCCCACACCGATGGCCTGGGTGCCCATATGTGTGCCCTTGAGCACCATCGGCTCGTCGGGAACACAGCGGTACGCCTCGCTCTGCCACGACACGGTGGCGTTGGGGAGCGGCTGGTCGTCCTGGTCGTAAACCTCGACACGGACCTGCGCCTCGATGCGAGCCAGATCGATGAGCAACGGGGCCACATCGGTCTCGGGCACCATCGAGCGACCGAGTCCGGCAAGACAGGGTCCGAGCACCGCCGTGCCCTTGTACACATCACCAGGGGTGAGGTCGTTGATGGCGTACGGCTCGAGCCCACTGGTGAGTTCGAAGGTCTGCGGGCCAATGATCCAGGTGCGGGCCTCGGCCACCGCCTCGCCATCAAGCATGACCTCGATGGCCAGACCCCCCATCGGCGGAGGGGGTTCGGGCGGCGTGCTTCCGAAGCCACCACCCACGAAGATGCGGAAGTTCGCCGCCGAAGCGCCTGACGACAGCGACGTGGCGCCGCCGACGACGACATGGGCGCCATTGTTGAAGCGTCCGTGTCCGTGAAGCAGCAGCTCCATCGGCCTGTCGGTGCCGATCTCTTCGTTCTTGGCAAAGGGCGACTCGACCCGAAGCTCGGCATTGATGCCGATGGCTTCGCTCGCGCGCACACCGACGTGCGCACCGGTGAGGATGCGGTCGGAGCCCTGCAGGTTCGCGAGGGTCAGGTCCGGCCGGAAGTACGGTCCCACGCCCACGCCGAAGGCCAGCGGGCCAGCCTCGAGCCGGCCGTTGACCATGCCGCCGCCAGCGACGCCACCCTGGCCAAGACTCTCGGCCGAGGCACCGGTCGGCAGGTCGATGAACGGCGACACACCGAGTGCGAACGGCCCGTCGATGATGACGACATCACCGCCCAGACGCACATCGCCGAAGTCGGCTCCGTTGCCGCCGTCAATGCCCATCGACGTGAGGTACACGGGGGCCGAGACGTGCAGACGCAGCCGCTTGAGGGGCGACCAGTTGCCGCTGAGGTTGAGCGCGAGCAGGTTGTCGAGCACCGGATGCACAGACCCATCGCCGTCGATGCGGACGAGGGGCGCTTTGGCATACTCGAAGACCGCGCCCGCCGCCCAGGTCTTGGGCTGCCAGGTGCCGGGAACCGACATCTCGAGCGGTGTGGCCGGGTCGTCATTGAACGCGCCGAGGCGAAAGCCGTGGGCATCGAAGTTGTCGGCCGCAAAAGCAGATGCGAGGAGAAAGACGATCACGCCATGCCTCCACGACGACGAACGAGTGCGACCACGAGGGTCAGCACCATGAAGCCGCCCGAGCCCGAGCCCGTGTTGCAGCTCGCACAGCCGCCTGCGTAGTAGCTGGGCACCGGCTCTGAGGTGTCGCCCGTGTCGATGATGACGCCACCGGTGTCGATCGGCTCGAACTCACCGCAGTCGTCGGCATTGACGCCGTTGAACAGCACCATAGAGCGCGCCACGACGCTGCTCTCTGGAAGCTCGACTGCGTTCGCCCGCGAGGCACCGTAGTAGTAGAGCACCGCCGAGTCATAGTCGGCGCTGACCGTGGAGGAGGTGTAGGCCCACACCGCACCCGTGAGGTTCGGCCACGAGCCGTAGACCACGCGGTCCGGAGTCTCGGTGTGCGGAAAGCCGCCCAGATGAACGGTCGACGTGTAGTTCTCGACGACCGGCGTGATGCCGTCGTTGTTGATCATCTGGTAGAAGTCGTCGAGCTGCGCGCCGTTGAAGTCGGTCTCGTTCGACGTGGCGGTCGCGACGCTGAAGGGGTCGCAGACAACTCGCGCGAAGGTCGGACCGTCGTCGTAGCCGCTCTCGTAATCAATCTGCCAGCGAAGACCGATCTCGTTCGCCGCCGAGGCGGTGACCGACTGCGTCAGTCGAGTTCCGGAGTTCAGGGCTGAGTCGCCAAAGGTGACGACCTCATGCCGCCAGACATACTGATTGCCGGCGGAGTCGGTCAGCAACCACTCGGTCTCAAGTCCCCGGCTTCCCACTTCGGAGTCGGTGTCGGTGGGGTCGAAAGTGCACGTGCCCAGCGGCGTGACCGTCACCGCACCCGTCTCAGTCGAGGTCGAGAAGTGCTCGCCAGTTCCGTAGAAGTACACGCCCAGCGAGGACGTGCCCGGGCTGCCCGTAGACCCACCGTAGATCACGTTCTGCGGAAACCCACCCGAGGCCTGAGTCGCGGGGTGCGAGGCACCGGTCGAGACCGAGTATTCGCCTGAGGAGCAGTCCACGAACACGTCGTAGAAGCTTCCAGACTGCGACTGCACGCCGGACACACAGGTGTTCGAGCACGACAGCGAAGCGAAGGCGGATGCGGGAAGGCACAAGGCCGAGATGAAGAGCAGAGATGAGAACTGTCTCATCGTCACTTCCGGGCGAGAGATGGGCTGATCTACGCGAACTATCGCATGGACACGGCTCACCCGCCGCTCTGCGGTGCACCAAGCACACTCAGAAGGACGGGCGTTCGCGCAGGTAACGTGCCAGAGGAGTTCTGGGACCCACCGCTCTCACGTTTGAGGGCACAACCGCCATCTCGTCGAGAACCTCGATGTAGACTGGCGCGGCTCGAGAGGAAGATGCGCGCACTGTCACTCCTACTGCTCATCGGCTGCACGGCCGGAGACACCGACGCCCCCGACTCCGCGGACGACTCGAACAGCACCGCCGATTCCGGTACCGAGACGGGCGCGCCCGCCTTCGAGCTGACCTGCGAGGACGCCACTTCCGAGGGCTGGACCGGGACCGATGACCTCGGCCCCACCATCCCGTTGACCACAACCGTCAGCGACGGCTTCGACAACGTCGAGTACCGATGGACCTGGACTGCCCATCCAACGCCCTACGTCCCGGGTCTCGACGTCGCCATCGCTGGAGGGTGGGCAGATGTGCCGACCTCTGGCGTGAAGCAAGCCCTGCTCGCTGGCGACTACACCGTTCAGGTGGACGCCCGCTCGGGAACCGAAGAGGCGACCTGTAGCGCGACCGCGACCGTCGCCCGGCAGGGACTCACAGTCGAGTTGTTCTCTGCCACGAACAGTACCGACGACTTCGACCTGCACTTCGTGGCCCCAGGCGGCACCCTCGGCAGCAACGACGATTGCCACCACGCGAACTGCCAGAACTCGCTTGAGTGGGGCGTGCTCGGCGATGAGGACAACCCGGCGCTCTGGGCAGCGCGACCCGTCATCGGCGTCACCCGCTGGGACTTCGACATCGTGCGGCTGATGGACCCGCCCTTCGGCAGCTTCAGCATCTACGTGCACGACAACACGAGCTCATCCGAGACGGGCTCCACAAGCTTCACCGTGCGCATCTGGGATGGCGAGACCTTGCTCGCCGAGCTCGACCGCACCGTCTCGGGCGAAGGCACCGACACGCTGGTGGCCAATCTCGAGTGGCCAACGGGCATTGTGACCGAGCCGAGCTGATCGGCGACACAGAGTTCGCAAGACCGAGCCGGCCCCACCTCCGCAGCGCGATACGCGGGCGCATGCGCTTCCTCCTGCTTCTCGCGCCGCTGGCCGCGTGCACTCCACTCCCGACCGAGCTCCTCGCCGAAGACGCCTCCGCATCGGGCGCCGACGGTGAGCGCGGGCCTCTTGGCGCCGACCTCTACACCTTCATGGCCCAAGCCCGCGTCACAGAACGCATGCACTACGAAGTCGTCGTGCCGGTTGGCGGCGAGGCCCCCTACCCCCTCGTGACGATGGTCCATGGTGGTTTCGTGGACACCGAGCGCTACCGCTGGCTCACCGCCCATCTCGCGTCACGCGGCTACGTTGTGGTCGCCGCAGAGCACCCTGCCAACCTCGCCATCACCCAGATCGGCAACAGCGAAGTGGCCCTTTCGGACTTCGAGCGCCGCCCCCTCGCGGACCGCCTCGACGCCGACGCGCCGGCCGCGGTCATGGGCCACTCTCTCGGCGGCGTCATCGCGGCGATGACCTGGAACACGGACGGCCGCTACGCCGGGCTCGGCTTGCTCGCTTCGTTCCCCGCCGCCGGAACAGCCGTCGAGACCCGCAGCGACGGCAGCGTCCTGTCCCTGTGGGGCAGCGAGGATGGCGGTGACGAAGAAGAGGCCATGCACGCGGTCGAGCGCTTCGACACCGACGCCAACTTTGCCCGCATCGACGGCATGAACCACTACGCCTGGACGGACGACGCCAGCGCCTCCGAGCTCGGTCGAGACGGCGTCGCAACCCGCCCTGATGACGAGACCCGCCCCGACGCGCTGCGCGTCTTGGACACCTGGCTCGACGCCGTGCTCTACGAGGACGCAGGTGCCGCAAGCGCACTCTCCGCCGGACAGTTCGCCAACGTGGAGTGGAACCCATGATTGCCCTGGCGATGGCCCTCGCATTCGCAGATCCCGTCGCCCATCGCGAGCCGGGATTGGACGGCTACGCCGTACACATCGGCACGCCAGAGGCCGGAGCGGCAGTCTGGTTCCTGGACGACTTCGGTCTCGCGGTCGGTCTTCGCAATGACCTGGGCGCCGTCGAGCTCAGCGCGGTCGAGCGACGTCAGCTCACCGGCGAAGGAGCCTGGGGCCTGGATCTACACGGTGCATTCGGCGCAGGCATCGGACTGGTGCGCCCCTGGCCGTACCTCACCACGACCCTCGCACTCCATGGCGGGTTTCGCGGAGACAAGTTCGCCTGGACCATCGGCCCTGCCGCTCCGATTGCCTACACCTTCGTCGGGGGCTGGCGAGCTCGCTTTCCCCTGCTGGTCGAGACCTTCATCGGCCCACGCATCGGCAAAGTACGCCTGATGGCCCGCGGGGCTGCGGGCACCGTGCTCTCACCAGGCTTGGCACCCAGCTTCGCCGCTCAGGCCGGACTCAGCGTCACTATCCGTCGCTAGACCCCGCGAGCGCCGCCTCTCACATGCCATTGAGTGCGTGAGCCCTCGGCCTTGTCGAGCTACTGTCGCCCACCACGCACGACTCCGGGACCCACGTGAACGCCACCGACCTCAAGCCCAACACCCTGTTCATCGAAGTCAAAGGCTCGGGCATTCCCGAGGTCGACGGCCTGTTTGTCCCCTCGACGGCACCGCCGACCGAGTCCGAGTCCGGGACCGTGTCGAGCTTGGGCTACTGGAACGGCAAGATGGCCTGGGATCGCGCCGACGGGAAGTCCGAGCGCAGCCCCGCCCTGTCGTACTCGAACAGCTACAAATCGTGGCGCATCTGTCGGCTCGATGGGCACCTGGCCTACGACAACACTTGTGACGACGACCTGCCGCCCACCGACACCAAGTGGCACGTCTACAAGAAGGGCGTGGCACCCGCGCCCTCGATCGTGATTCACCACTTCGACCCCCGCGAGCCGCTGCCCGAGCCGAACATCGTCTTCGTGCTCGGCGGGCCTGGCTGCGGTAAGGGCACCATGTGCTCCCTCGCGGAGTCCCAGCTCGGCTGGACCCACCTCTCGGCCGGCGAGCTACTGCGCAATGAGCGCGCGTCGAATGGCCCCGAGGCCGCGATGATCGAGAAGTGCCTGGCCGCAGGCGAGATCGTGCCCACCGAGATCACCGTGTCGCTGCTCAAGCGCGCCATGGAGACGGCGATGCGCACGACGGGCAAGAAGAACTTCCTGCTCGACGGGTTCCCGCGCTCGATCGACAACATGGAAGGCTGGCTAAACGTCTACGGTCGCGACAGCGAGCTGCCGTCGATGCTGTACTTTGAGTGCCCCTACGACGTACTCGAGGAGCGCATTCTCGGCCGCGCCAAGTACTCGGGTCGCAGCGACGACAACGTCGAGAGCATCAAGCTTCGCTTCGACACCTTCAAGGCCAAGACGCTGCCGACCCTCGAGTTGTTCAAGAGCAAGAACAAGGTCGTCGAGGTGGACGCCAGCCGCAGTCGCGAAGAGGTCTACGCGCTGGTCGGCGAGAGCCTCGCCGCGCACACCGACCCCGAGCTCGCCGCACAGCCCCTGACCGAGCGCGCCGAGATGCTGCTTGGGCTGAGGCCCTACCCGCCGCGGAGCTAGCCGCGTGAGAAGGGTCGCCGAGCACCATGCGCGCATGCGACCCTTCGCTCTCTAGCCACACCAGGAGGCCCGATGACTCGTCACCCTGCATCGCGGCCGTGGGCCCGCCGACTGCTCGTCGCTGCCGGACTTCTCGCAGCATTCCTGGTGCTCGCTGTCGGCGGGCTCGCGCTCAGCCTCCATCAGCCGCGACCCGCCACGGGACAGCAAGGTGAGGTCGCCGACGCCTTCGCTCACCGCATCGAGGCCGCCACAGGACAGCAGGCGTGGAAGGAACTCGGCGCGGTGCAGTGGCGCTTTGCCGATGCGAACGACCACCTCTGGGACCGCAGCCGCGAGCTGGACCGCGTGCGCTACGACGGTGTCGAGGTTCTTCTGCACGTGCACGACGCCACCGGTGTGGCCACACGGAACGGGCAGCCCCTGGACGGCGACGACACGAGCGAGGCGCTGAGCAAAGCCCAGAAGCTGTTCTACAACGACTCGTACTGGCTCAACCCCTTCTCGAAGCTGTTCGACCCAGGCGTGACCCGCTCCATCATCGAGACCGACCGTGGCGAGGCCCTGCTCGTCGAGTTCTCGAGCGGAGGCTCCACGCCCGGAGATGCCTTCGCCATCTACGTCGATGCCGACGGCCTGCCCGTGTACTGGGAGATGTGGGTCAGCATCCTGCCGCTAGGCGGCGTGGGCACAAGCTGGGAAGGGTGGCAAGACCTGGGTGGGGGCGCCCTGAGCGCGACGCTGCACCGCGTCGGGCCCATCACCTTCGAGCTCACCGACGTGCGGGCTGCTGGGACCCTAAGCGAGCTCGAGGAGGACCCGTTCGCCGAGCTGCGGCCCTAACCTCCATCGCGAAACACTCTGAAACCCTTGCGTCCTTGTCAGGGGACGCGTCCAGGCATAGCCAAGCCGAGTGGACCAAAGGGAGTTTAGATGTCGATTGTCGGAACCTGGGGCGCGATGATTGCGGCTGCGCAAGGCGTGCACACCCACGAGGACGTGGAAGCCACCGTGCGTGCGTACTTCGACTCCTGGGCCAACGGGGATGTCCAGGCAAGAGCCGCCCTCTTTGCTCCCGACGCCGCATTCTCAGACCCCATCGGCGCGCCTGAGCTCAACGGCCTGCCCGCCATTCAGCGCTTCTGGTCGATGGCTGCCTCGATGCCGATCACCACCACCCCCGAGGTCCATCGCATCGTCATCAGCGGCGACCATGCGCTGGCGCACTTCACCATGCATCTCGCCGGCGAACAGGGACCGGTGGGCTCCCTCGAGGTCTTCGAGACCTTCGACTTCAACGACCAGGGCCAGATCACGCGGCTGGGTCCCTACTGGGACCGCTCCTGCGTGACCAAGGCCGGCGACGCATGAACGAGACCGTCTACCGCGTCCTGCTGGTCTTCATCTTCGCGATGTCGGCACTCACCTTCGCAAGCTCGATGAAGCGGGTCACCCGCTACGGCCGCTACATGAAGGACCACCAGAAGAACACCCTCCCCGCACTCTGGGGCTGGCTGCTCTTCGAGTCGCCCCAGGTCGTGGCCTTTGCCCTGTGCTTCTGGCTCACGGCCGAGAGTCCTTCTGTCGTCGCCATCGGCATCTTCTGCGTGTGGCAGGCCCACTACGTGCATCGGGCGGTGCTGTTCCCGCTTCGTCTCAACAACCGCCACAAGCGCTTTCCCGTCGGAGGCGTGCTCGCCGGGCTGGTGTTCAACTCGATCAATGGCGTGTTGAATGGCTGGGCGGTGGCCCACGCCGCGCACCTCGACTCGACCACCTGGCTGACCGACCCTCGCTTTGTCGTCGGAGCCGCCATCATGGCCGTCGGCTGGGGCATCAACTTCCACTCCGACAACACGCTGATCGGCTTGCGAAGCGACGGCTTCAAGGGCTACCGCATTCCCACCGGCGGGCTGTTCACCTACGTCTCAGCCGCGAACTACTTCGGCGAAATCGTGATGTGGACGGGCTTTGCGCTGATGACGTGGACCGCCGCAGGTCTTGCGTTCGCGGTGTTCACCGTGGCCAACCTCCTGCCCCGCGGACTGGCCCATCACCGCTGGTACCTCAAGACCTTCGACGACTATCCGCCGGAGCGGCGTGCGATTCTGCCTGGACTGCTCTAGGGCACCGACCGCGTCCACGGAGCGAAGTACAACGGGCCAAGCTGTTGGCGCACAAACGGCTGCCGGAACTTCCAGAGAAATCCGTCGGTGACGAAGTGGAAGAGCGCCAGCCCGTCGAAGGCGTGAATGGCAAGCCGCGTCACCGCACCGGGGTCCGTCGGGAACACGGCCGCGGTCAGTCGTCCCCAGCCCGTTGCGATGAAGGCCAGCAGAATCAGGACCAGGTAGAACGCGAGCTGACGTCCCCGGAAGAAGGCCATCACCCGGTCGAGGCCAAAGCGGGTGTCGAGGGGCAGTCGGAACAGCCGCGGCTGCATGATCACGTGGTACTCGACGTAGTGCACGGCGAGGGTGGCGGCGTAGAGAAGGGTGTACGCCGCGGCAAGCGCCGAGCACAGCGCTTGGATGATGAAGTAGGCCACGACCACACGCTGTGCGCGCAGCCCCGAGACCTGCGCCGCCCGGACGTGGGCGAAGAGCAGCACGACAAAGAGCACCCCAAGCCCTGCGGCGACCAGCTTCACCAGCGGTTGCTCGAGCGCGATGGTGCCGCCAGCAAATGAGGTGTGCACTTGAAGGCCTGCCATGACCAGGAAGAAGCCGTTCTCCCAGTTCTTGGTCCATGCCGGCGACTGCCCGCGGGCTTGGCCCTTGAAGAGCTGCAGTACCCCGAAGGACTGGCGTCCGACGTGGCCGTAGTTTGCGATGCGCAGCACGTAGGCCGTCACTACACCGACCACGGGAATGGCCTCGGCCACCTTGAAGGCCCCGAGTGCCGCCATCGTCAGCAAGATGATGACCGGAAGCGCGTACAGCGTGAACGTCGACCACCGATCACGTGCGAAATAGCGCCGATTCTCGTGCTGAAAGTACAGGAAGAAGGTCAGGATGAAGTGCGAGACGCCGAAGACTGCAAAGTAGAGAAGCGCGATGGAGGCCGTCACCGGGTGCTCGCTCGGCGGGCGGTTGATGAGCAGCCACCCGAGCGGAAGGGTCAGCAGGAAGAACGAGCCCAGGATGCCGCCCCACACCGGCGGAAGCTGTAAGAGGGTGCGTTCGTTCACGGCGGGTTCTGTCGCCTGCATCCTGTCTCCGGTTCCGGATTCAGTGGCTCCGGCTGCCAGTGTCGAGCATCCCTACTGAGCGAGGGACGCCCCGGGTCCTACTCCCGATCGACGGCCCGCTGCACCGCCGCGAGACGGAACTGCACAAAGGTGTTGGTGGGCGCGAGCCGACGCGCCTCGATGAGCAAGGGCAGCGCGCTCTTGTCGTCGTCCTGCATGGTGAAGTCGCGAGCCGCCCAGAGCAGCTCCATCACCTTCTGACTCTGGCCCATTGCCTCGGCGTCCGGGTGGGGAGCGGTCAGCACCGACTCGAGGGGGGTGCGATGCGCGAGCGGCTGGGCCATGCGAAACGGCTTGTTCTCGTAGCGCAAGAAGTGCTCGACCCGGGGACGGTCGTCGGTCACCACCGCCGCATCGCCGACAAAGGCCGCTAGGTCCTCGTCGGCGCTGATGAAGGTCGCGAGGAGGTCATCCACGGACTCCACGCCCACCTTGCGGAGGTCCTCTTTGACGTCAGCCTCCTCCATGCGAAGGCGAAGCGCCTCGTGGTCGATCTGCAGAGGGTGGTGAGAGCCGATGATGATGCCCTCGTAGTTGCCCGGTACCCACAGCGAGACATGGGGGTAGACCTCCATCATCGTGCGAATCAGCATGCGATGAATCTCTTCGAAGCCCTGGTGGAACGGAATCCACTGCGCGACCACGGCATCGGAGTCGAGGCGCGCATCGGCGAGCTCGTAGAACTCCTGGCTGTAGAGGTTGACCACACCCGCCTCGACCGGTGGAGGCGGCTCGAAGGTGAGCACATCGAAGCGCGTGTCGCTCACTTGCAAGAAGTGGCGTCCATCCGAGGCGACCATCTCGACCGCGGGGTTCGTGTGGAACGAGTGGTTGACGGGGACGAAGTACGGCGCGAAGCCAAAGATGTGCCGAGTGATGTCGACCGCCCACACCCGCTTCTTTCGGTCGTGAATCGAGGCCGCGCCGATGGTGGTGCCGGTGCCGACGCAGATCACGACGGTCTCTTCGGGCTCGGGCATCAGCAACATGGGCAGGTGCGCGAGCAGCGACATGTAGCGCCGGCCCTCGGGCCGATTGTTCGCGTACGAGGTGCCGTTGACGACCACCGACTGAAAGGTGCCTGCGTGCTCGTCCTCGTACTTGAGCACGACAAAGGTCGCATCGTCGGTCTCTTTGTAGACCAGCACCTCGCCGTCGTAGCGGGACTGCGACTCGCGCAGGTAGCCGGGCCCGTATGCGAGCAAGATCACCAGGCAAGTCGCCGCCGTCAGCCCTGCTTCTCTTCGAAGTCCAGGCACCGACCGGAGCTCGTTCTGCGTCGCATAGAGCACCGCGAACAGGGCGAGGTTCCCGAGGGCGAGTAGCGTGAACGCGCTCTGGGCCCCCAGCAGTGGCAGAAGCACAAAGCCGGCGACCAGCGACCCGAGGACTCCACCGTAGGTGTTGAGCGCGTAGAGCAAGGCCACCCGCGAGCCCAGCCGAGACAGGCGCTGGACCGTCAGCTCAGAGGCAAGCGGAAACGACAGGCCGATCAGCGTTGTCGGTGGCAGCAGCACCAGCAGCGTCGTGATGACCAGCGGGACCATGCCTCCGGCGCGCAGCGGGCTGTAGCCAAGGTAGTGAAGGATCACCTTCGACTGCGACGCGACGCCGAGGCTCACGAGCGCTGCCACCGCGATGCCCAGTTGCACCCGAGCGAAGTTGGCGAGCAGCTTGTCCTTGTGCGGAGCCAGCCAGCGCGCGCAGGCAAACGAGCCGGCGACCAAACCGAGCAAGTAGGTCGAGAGCATGGTGCTGAAGCTGTAGACCGTGTTCGCGGCCGAGTACATGAGCAGCCGGAACCAGAGCACCTCGTAGCCAAGCGCGAGAAACCCGCTCGCCGCAAAGACCGCGAGAAGCGTCATCGCCTGCCGATCGGCGGCGGACGGCTCGGCATCGACCGCGCCAGCAGCCTCAACCGGCAACACGGCTTCGTCGCGGGCCAACCACAGCGCCACCACGCCAATCGCGATGTAGAGCAGGCTCGCCATCGATGCCGCGGTGAGCACGCCAAAGCTCCCAATGAGCACCAGGCCCATCGCTGCCGCACCGACGGCGGCTCCCAGCGTGTTCAGGCCGTACAGAAAGCCAATCTTCTCGGCCAGATCGGTCTTTGCACGCACCAGATAGCGGGCAAGAATCGGGAGGGTCGCGCCCATCAGGATTGTCGCCGGGAGCATCGCACCGAGTGCCAGGAGCACCTTCACGGGCAGTGCTGTCGCCGAGTCCAGGGACATGAAGGGCCGAAACCAGCCTACCCACGACGGCCAGGCGGCCAGGAGCTGTGTCGTGCCGAACGACACCACGCCGAGCGCGAGCTCGAGCAGGCCGTACATGCGCAAGGGCCGAGCCCACTTATCGGAGCGGCTGCCCACCAGAAGACTTCCGGTCGCCAGTCCGCCGAAGAAACACGCGATCACGACCGAGGCGGTGACAGTGTTTCCGCCCAGCGACAGTCCGAGCTGTTTGAACCATGCAACCTCGCACATCAGCGAGGCGACCCCGGAGGCGAAGAACACGGCGTAGATCGAGCGGAGCGCGGGGGTGTCGGACATGGGGCGCATTGTGTCACGGCACCGCGCGAAGTTCAGCACTGCCCCGCAGCGAACGCCAGTGAGGCTAGCTGGCGAACTGCGGGAGCTTCTCGAGCGCATAGAGATTGAAGGTGCCCACGGCAAAGGCCACCGGCTCACCCGTCGACTCGATCTCGGCGGTGCCGGTCACCACCAACAGCGACTTCCCGGCCGACTGGAGCTTGGCACGAGCCACCACCGTCTCGCCCTCTGGAGCGGGTCTCAAGAAGTTGACCTTCATCTCGACGGTACTCGTCGCGCGGCCGTTCGCGAGTGCGTGCGTCAGCGCCACGCCACCGAGCGTGGAGTCGAGGAGTGCCATCAGCGAGCCACCATGGGCGATGCCCGGCGCACCCGTGTGCATCCGCTCAATCGGCATGCGTGCGGTCATGACGCCCTCTTCGAGCCCTCCGTCGATCTGCAGCGCGGTGATCAGGCCGCCGTACTCGCGGAGCTTCCGCCAGATGTTCTGCAGGGTCATGGAGCCTCTCTGATGGGTAGATAGGCCTGCAACTCCTGCCATTCAACGCAACAACAGTGGGCAGTTCTGTTGCATAATTGGACATGCTTGACGACCGACGACTGTTCATCACCCTGGCCGAAGCCGGAAGCCTGGCGCAAACAGCCCGTCTTCTCAACGTTTCGCGCTCCACGGTGATGCGCCGGCTCAATGCCCTCGAGGACACGCTAGGCTTGACCCTCGTTCATCGTGCCGGTCGACGAATCGCCCTGACAGACACCGGCCGTCGCTATGCCGACAGCCTGAGGCCGATCTTCGAGTCACTCGACCGGGTCGAGCAGGAGCTGCACGAGGCCGATGGACAACTCCGAGGTCGACTGCGCCTCGCCCTGCCGTTCCTAGGCGCCAGCCGCTTTCTGACCCCAGCCTTCGCCCGCTTCCATCGCGCGCATGCCGGCGTCGTGCTGAACATCGAGCTCGCACGCGACGTCCGGCATCTCGAGGTCGGCACCTTTGACGTGGCTCTGCAGTACGGCACCCGCAGCAATCCCGATCTCGTCGCCCAGCAGCTCTACCGCGAGCAGCTCATCCTCTGCGCGAGCAGCGCCTACGCGGCAGCAGCGGGCGCACCGCAGACGCTCGCCGAGCTCCAGGGCCACCGCGTCATCATGCAGCAGGACCTCGACGGCCGCTTGGTGCCGTGGCGCCTCCCGGACGGCGAACGCGTGGCCGCGCCATCGGCCTCTGCGGTGACCAACTCGGTGGTGGTGGCCTACGAGCTGATGCTCGAGGGCATGGGCATCGCTCGCGTTCCGCGCCTTCTCGCCGCAGACGCCCTCGAGAGCGGTGCCGCCGTCCACGTGTTGCCCGAGGTGCTCACCGAAGCGCCCGTGCTCTTCGTGTACGCCAACGACCCCAATCCGGTGACGCGCGCCTTCCTCGACTTCATGCTGCGCGCCCGGTGGTCTACAGCCCCTGCTTCCCAATCCGGTCCTGCGGACGCCCCTCGCTCGGACGCGCCTTGAACGCCGCTTCGCGCCGCTCGCTGTAGCGGCTGACCAGTGGCTCACGAAGGTCACGCGTCAGTAGCGTGAAGCGAATCAGCTCCTCCATCACATCGACCACTCGGTCCCGATAGGCCGAGTCCTTCATGCGGCCATCGTCGTGGAACTCGTTGTAGGCCTTGGCCACGCTAGACTGGTTCGGAATCGTGATCATGCGCATCCAGCGGCCCAAGCGGCGCAACGTGTTCACGGTGTTGAAGGACTGACTTCCCCCGCTCACCTGCATCACTGCGAGCGTGCGTCCCTGTGTCGGGCGGACCGATCCGAGCTTCAGCGGCAGCCAGTCGATCTGGTTCTTGAACACCCCTGACACCGCGCCGTGAATCTCCGGGCTGCACCACACCTGGCCCTCCGACCACTCCGACAAGGCGCGAAGCTCCGTCACCTTGGGATGGTCTTCGTGCTTGGGTCCCTTCAGGGGCAGATCTTCGGGATCGAAGAAGCGCACCTCGCAGCCGACGCTCGTCAAGATCCGACCCGCCTCCTCGCCAAGAAAGCGGCTGTAGGAGCGCTCCCGCAGCGACCCATGGAGAATGAGGATCCGCGGGGGATGCGTGCTGCGCTCCGGCACGGGAAGGTCGGGACGCGCAAGCGCCGGCGGGTTGCCATCGTGCCAGTCGGCCATCGGATCTCCTGATGGCGGTCGGTAACGCAGGGGCCGGAGCACGGGCGGTCGTGGATTGTCGCGAGACGTAAGCGGCGTGCAGATGGCTCGTCTGGACTTCGATCCGACCGAACCGTTCGCGTTGATCGCGCCTAGTGTCGGCAACCGTACGGACACCGCCCCCCGCTGCCGCTAGGTTATGCCACCGCTGGAGCTGCCCTGACCCCCGGAACCCGTATCGGTCGCTACGAAGTCATCCGCACCCTCGGCGAGGGCGGCATGGGCACTGTGTGCGAAGCGGTCCTGCACGGCCCGGCAGGATTCACCAAGCGGGTAGCGCTCAAGCAGCTCAAAGAAGGCGGCAAGGGACTCGTGCATGAGGCGAAGCTCGGAGGCCTGCTCCAGCACCCGCATCTGGTCGAGGTCTACGCCCTCGAGCAGGTCGACGGCACGTGGCTGTGCGCGATGGAGTTCATCGGTGGTGGCTCGCTCGCCAACTATTTGCCCATGCCCTCTAAGGCCGTGGTCGAGGTTGGCCAAGGGGTGGCACGGGGACTGGCCCATGCCCACGAGGCCGTCGGCCTAGTTCATCTCGATCTCAAGCCCGCAAACCTGCTGCTCCACCACGGCATGGTCAAGGTCGCCGATCTGGGCATCAGTCGCGCACGAGGATTCGCGACCGACGGCAAGGTCAAGGGCACGCCGATCTACATGGCGCCAGAGCACCGCCACAATGACAAGCTCGACGCGCGGGCCGATATCTACTCCCTCGGCGTCGTGCTCATCGAGCTCGCGACCGGCACGCCTTCGAAGGACCCGACCGCCGTCGCGTGGCTCGAGCCGGTGCTTCGCCGCTGCCTTGCCGAACATCCAAGCGACCGCTTTGCAGACATGCGGGAGGTCGGCCGGGCGCTGGCTGAAATCGAGACGAGTGGACCGGGCTTGGCGGACCTCTCTCGTCGGGAAGCGCCCCCCACGGCCACCCTCAGCCA
Source organism: Pseudomonadota bacterium (assembly GCA_023954855.1). GTDB lineage: Bacteria > Myxococcota_A > UBA796 > UBA796 > M1803. The sequence goes on from JAGSGY010000035.1 coordinate 15,642, forward strand.
CTCCGTCGACACCTACCTCTTCGACGCGCCGGGGAGCGAACCCGAGATTCACCGCACGAACATCGGCGGCGAGCCCGATACCTATGTGGGCCGTGAGAGCGAAGTGGGCCTGCTCATCGACCAGCTGCGACCGCCGGGGCTCGTGACGCTCAAGGGCCTTGGAGGGCTTGGCAAGACGCGACTCGCGAGACGCGCCGCGCGCCAGTGGCGCGAGCTGATGGACGGCGAGGCCTGGTTTGCGGATCTGTCGTCGTGCACAAGCCCCGTTCAGGTCCTGCGCTCGGTCGCCGATGCGCTCGGAATCGGCCTCTCAGGCGAGGAAGAGGCCGCTCAGGTCCAGCAGGTCGGCTGGGCTCTCGACGGGCGCGGCGATGTCGTTTTGGTCCTCGACAACTTCGAGCAGGTGCAGGGTGCGGGCGGCCTGATCACCACGTGGCGTGCCCTCGCCCCTCAGCTTCGGGTCCTGGTGACCTCACGGGAGCCCCTGCGCCTTGCTGGCGAGCACGTGGTTCACCTCGAGCCTCTCTCGGTAGACGAGGGCGTCGCCCTGCTCATCGATCGGGCACGCGCGCGCGGCCAGCGCATCGAAGGCGACCCCGGACTTCCCGAGCTCGCGCGGCGCCTGGACTGCATTCCCCTCGCACTCGAGCTTGCAGCGGGTCGGCTCGGCCTCTTCGGCGTGAGCGAGATCATCGACCGACTCGACGAGCGTCTGAAGCTGCTGCGCGCAAAGCACTCATCCTCGGCCCGCCAATCCACCCTTCGCGGGGCGCTGGATTGGAGTTGGGACCTGCTCAGCGAAGCCGAACGCAACGCGTTTGCGCAGTGCAGTGTGTTCGTCGATGGCTTCACCGTCGAAGCCGCTGAGGCCGTCCTCGACACGGGGGAGCTCTGGGCTCTCGACGTCGTCGAGTCTCTGCTCGACCGCTCTCTGCTGCACCAGCGGAGCGACGGCCGTCTCGGCATGTACGAGTCCACACGACTGTACGCGCGTGAGCGACTCACGGACCCCTACGAGCTCGACGAGCGACACGCGAAGTACTTCGCGGAACTCGGCCGCGCGGGCCGGCAAGCCAGCGCACTCGGGGCACTGCCACTCGAGCTCGGCAACCTGATGGCCGCCGCGCGCGCTGCTGTGGACCATGGCTGGGCCACGGTGGCTCTGGGGGCCGTCGCGGGGGCGGCGCAAGTCGTGGTGCATCGAGGTCCCGTCAGCCCCGCACTCGACCTCGCCGGCCACGTCACCGGCCTGCTCGGACTCGACGTCGACGACCACGTCATGGCACATCAGCTCGCGGGAGAGCTCACCGCCGTTTCGGGAAACAACGCCGTCGCGGCGCTTCACTTCGAGCGGGCAGTCGCCCTAGCCAGTGGCGCCACGGCTGCAATCCACGCCCATGCGCTCGTCGGTCTCGCATCCGTCCACCGCATCACCGGCGAGCTCACCACGGCCACAGATCTGCTCGAGAGGGCGCGGGCACTCAAGCCCAGCCGCCACGTGCAGGGCTTCATCGAGCTCGAAGCCGGCACACTCGCCTACCAGCGCGGCGAGTACGACCAAGCCACGCACGCCTTCGAGGCCATCCGAGCGCTGGGCGCACGACCGACGCCGCACCCCACCGCTGGTGAAGCCCTCGGAAATCTCGCCCACATCTACGCAGATCGCGGCCAGATCGAGCTCGCCCGCAGCACCTACCGCCGGGCTCTCGCCGTACACCGCACCCGCGGAGAGCGAGCCTATGAGGCGGCCACGCTCTCGAATCTCGGCAACATGGACGTCGAGCAGGGCAACTACGACCGCGCCGAGCGCTACTACACGTCCGCGCTGACCATGCAGAAGCAGAGCGGCAACCGCCGCCGCGAGGGTGTGTCGCGCAGCAACCTCGGCTCGCTGCTGATGCGTCGGGGACGCCTCGAAGAATCGCAGTCCCTCTTCGAGCAGGCGCTCGCCATTCACCGCGAGGTCGGAAACCGCCGCTCCGAGGGCCTCTGTCTCGGAAACCTCGGCTCGCTTCACCACGGCCGTGGGCGCTACGCCCAGGCCCGTCGGTCCTACGAGCGCGCCCGAGACCTCGCGCAGGTCCTCGACATCGAGCCCCTCCGTGGAGTGTGGTCCGGCGAGCTCGGCCTGCTACGCATCGAGCAAGGCGACTTCGAAGCAGGTCAGCAGGACCTCGAAGCTGCCGTCAGCGCAATCGGCACCCGTATGCCGAGCTATCAGCAACTCTTCATCATTGCCCTCGCCGAGGTTCGCCAGCAGACCGAGGAGGTCACGCTCGATCTCGCGGGTCCGCTCCGCACGCTGCGGTCGCTCGGGGCGGCGCAGATGCTGGTGCGCGCCCTCTGTGCGCTCGCACGTCTCGCCGCGCGCCGACGCGATGTCGAAGAGGCCGAACACTGGCTCCAGGAGGCCAAGACGGTGGCCGAGGAACTCGCGGACGGCGGCCTTCCGCACGACCATGCCTTGCGGTGGACTCGGGATGTACTCAACGCAGCCACGACGGCGCCCGCCTAGCCGGTGGTCACCGCCACAGCGACCGTCCCCACCACCAGATAGGCCACGATGGCGTAGCAGGGACCGGTCACCAAAAACACGCGCTTGGACTGAGTCTCCGACAGCTTCGCTCCCAGCAGCACCGGATAGATCGCTCGCAAGAGCACGTACACCGCGCCAAGAGCGGCAGCGTGGGTGGTGGACACGAAGACCGAGTGCATCCAAAGCCCGGCAAGAAACGGCACCATCTGCTCTTGGGTGTTGGTCACGGCGCGGTCTGCCGCGAGCATTCGGCGATCCTGGCCGAAGTAGCGGTCGAAGACCTCGCCGCGAGCCGCGTACTCGTCGCGGAGACGGTACTTGGTACGGGTCTGAAGGCCGAACAGCATCGTGTACCAGAGACCAAAGTAGGCAGCTGTGACCAGGATCGGGCCGCGGTAGGCGGCCAGCTCAGCAGGACTCATGTTTGGAACTCCATGGCCCAGCCTACATCGCGGCAGTCACGGGAACGAAGGCGGCTGCTGACGCTCACTGTCAGCGGCCCACCGGCGATGCTCAGTGGTTCGCAGTACAACCAAGCCACCAGGAGAGCACCCATGAGTGAAATCGCCGCCCTCGAGCCACATGGCCAGCTCCAACCCCTCTTCGACGACGTCTGGAGAGTGGTTGGGTCCGCCAAGATGGGACCGCTGATGCGCCTCTCGCGAAACATGGTGGTGCTCCGTCACGAGGGCTCGCTGGCACTGGTAAACGCCATCCGACTCGACGAGGCAGGCCTCAAGGCCCTCGAGGCCCTCGGCACCATCGACCACGTGGTGAAGATCGGTGTGCACAGCATGGATGATGCGTTCTACGCAGAGCGCTACGACGTCAAGCGCTGGCGCCTATCTGGCGTGGAAGGCGGCACCGACGTACTCTCCGAGCACACCCTGCCCCATCCCGGTCTGAGCCTGTTTCGGTTCGAGCACACCGTGAATCCAGAGAGCGCGCTCATGGTCGACGCGCTCGACCTGTTGATCACCTGTGACAGCGTGCAGCACTGGGAGACCATGCCGATTGCCTCGCTGCCGATGCGCCTCGCGACCAAGCTGATGGGCTTCGAAAACCCGGCGCAGATCGGGCCACCGTGGCTCAAGATGATGACCCCTCCAGGGGGCTCACTCGAGCCGGACTTTCAGCGCATGCTGACGCTCGGCTTCAAGCACCTGATCGGCGGCCACGGGGGTCTGGCCCGTGACAACGCCCCGGAGCTGCTCCGGACGACGATGACCCGTATGTTCTAGACGCTAGACGAGCGGGAACTCGGAGAGCGGCAGCGCCACGGTGACCGGCCCGACCTCGAAGGCGAGTCCCTCGCTCTTCGCCGCAATGCCGCCGACCTTGAACCACATCATCTGCTTGGCCTCGACACCCTTCAGGTTCTGCACGCGTCCCTGCGCTAGCTGCCCAGAGATCTGCGTGGCGTAGCGCACGCGGTAGCCCCCGTGCTTCCGCTCGATCCGCTTGGGAAGCGTCACCGAGAACCGACCGTCGTCACCGATCTCAGCTTCGACGATGCCAGCGGGCAACAAGCCCTCGGGCAGCTGGTGGTCGCGAAGCACTTCGCGGGTGCGGGGGTCTGCGGTCGGGTCCATGTGCACTCCTTGCTCACCACCCCGATAACCCATCACATACGAAGCGGTATGTGAATCCCGACTGACCCCGACACCCACGACGACGGCACCTTGCGACCGGCCTGGGCCATGCCGAGACACCAGGCACGACGCCGAGGCTCACTCAGCCAGGGGGTCGGCAGCACGCGCGGCATCGCGCAGGCGTTCGACATCCTCGCGGGTCATGCCGCGGCTCGCAAGCGCCTGTTCATCGGCGAGAAGCCGCTCAAACTCGGCCTCTAGGTCGCCGCGTTCGATGTCCGTACGGGTGGTGAAGGTCCGCTCGCCTTCGTCAGGGTCCATGCGGACCTGCTGTCCCTCGAGACCGAGGGCCACGCAGTTGTCGAAGAAGACATTGTGCAGGCGTGAACCGTCGGTGAGAATGGCCTCCGCACGGACATCATCGAACTGGGTGACGCCTTCGGCGGACGCCGCAGGCACCTGGATCTCAATCTCGATGGCCGCGATGTGAAACACCCGCGCGTCCGCCTCAGGCCACTCCGAAGTGCACTCGTTGATGCGGTCCGACACCAGGTCCATCAGCGGACCCGCATGTAAAGCATCCACGTGATGGAGATCCTCGGGCACGGCATCAGCTTCTTCCCAGAGGTCTCCGTCCTCGACGTCGGCCTGCTCGACCGGAGCCGTCGCACTCCGAACGACGCGCGTGCCCTCGCCGGCGTCCACGCTCCGCGAGTGTGCGGACGGCGCTGACGATTCCAAGTCGGCGACAGTAGGTGCAGCCGTTGGCTCGGTCGTCGCGGCGCCGGTGAGCCAGGCCACCGAGAAGGCCCACAGGACGCCAAGGGCGACAACAACGGCAAAGATACGGAGTTTCATGGGTCTCCCAGGGGCAAGCGACGACAAGCCAACGTCTCGAATGTGGCCGCATCGGCCGAAAGCTCTGGCCGACGATAACGCCGGCCAGAGGCAGTTCCTACTACTTCGGCAGTTCCTCATCGGGATCGCACTCATCATCGCGAGTGGTGTCGCCGGAATTGTCCGACTGGCCCCCACCGCTCGACTCGGTCTCGGCCTCGTCGTCCACGGTCTCGGTCTCGGTCACGGTCGTCTTGGACCCCCACGAGATGATGCCGAAGTTGATTTCGAAGTGAGCCTCTGTCGTGGAGGTGACCGTCTTGGGCCCGCCGAAGGCAAGCCCAGGAAGAAGCAGAAGTAGAGCGACTGTCTTGTACATGGATTCAACTCAAGTTCAGCTCCGCAGCAGCGCGAAGCGGGCGACTGATATGCGCGAATCAGCACCAGCGCACTCTTTTTATTCAAAAAGAGAGCCAGAGCCCAGGAGGCGGGGTATCCCCCACTTGTTGGAGGCCGAATGTGGCGTATGTGGCTTGGGTTGATGTTGGGGGCGCTTGCGGGGGGGCTCGGTGGAGCTGGAGGCGCCTTGGCGGTACTCTCTTCGGCGTCCTCGACTCCTGAAGGACTGCAGGCCGCTGTATCGATGGCCGGGCTCACACAGCTCGTCCTGCTGGCCTGTGGCTCAGGCCTGGGAGCGCTCGTCGGACGCACCCTGCATCGTCGACACCAAGAGCGCATGGACGCCGAGAGGGTGGCCGCCGACGCCCACGCGGTGACCCGGATCGTGGGCAGAGGCGTTCGCGACTACCACGAGCTGAAGCGACGCTTGCCAGAGATGGACGAAACAAGGCTCATTCGCGGCCTTGAGGACGCAGTACTGCGCGGCGACGTCAGAGAGGGGGTCGACCTCGAGACGGGCGCCTACATCTACGTGCTCGAGAAGTCCGCAAGGCCCATCTCCATTCACGACCGTGAAGAGGCCGCACACCGAAGCAAAGACATGCACCCCCAGCCCATATCGCAGCAATACCGTTCAAGGCGCGTACTTCCCACCGCCACGCACTCCGCTGCGCGCCATCTTCGCTGAACGGCCTCCGCAACGCCCGGCGGCCGTTAGGTTGTGGGCACTCAACGCGGACCCGCAATGCCCCCAAATCGCCGCCTGGCCTTGCTTCTCTGTGCGCTAGCTCTGTTCGTGTTCGGCTTCCTCGTCCGAACGCTCGGCAGCGTAGGTCCCGCATGGGTGACCGTCGTCTTCGATGAGCGCTCACCCGTCGCCTGGCTCACAAGCGTGTTGCTCGCCTCGGCCGCGGTGGCCGCCGCAAGTGCAGCCCTTCACGCCGCACGGCCCCGACCCCTGAGCTTGGTCGCCGTCCTGGCGCTCGCAGCAGGGCTCGACGAGTGGTTCATGGGCCACGAGCGGCTCAAAGAAGCGCTACTCTTCGGTCCCTTTGAGGGTGACATCGAGGCGATGGGCATCCTCGGCGACCTCCCCCTCGCCGTTGCCGGGCTGGTCATGCTCGCAGCGCTTGTCCCGCTGTTTCGCGAGCCGCCTCACCCGTGGGTTCGGCCTCTGTTGGGAGCCTTCGTCGCCTTGAGCGCCTGCGCCCTCACCCTTGACCTCTTCGCCCCGATCGACCCCTGGCACGCGGTAGAGGAAGTCATCGAGTGCGTCGCAGCCGCCCTTGTTTTCGCCGGCATGCTCTGTTCCGGCGCTCGCCCTCAGGTACAGGCGCTCGCCGACACGTAGCGGTACAGCGTCCACTCACCCGCGATGTTGAGGTAGAGCGTGCCGAGCTGGTTCCCCGCTTCCGGCGTGGGCAGTCTCGAGAACGCCGCTGTCTCGCTCTTCGCCGTGCTCTCGATCTGCATGGCCACGTCGGCGATGCCATCGCCGTTGAGATCGAGGGTCCACGAGCCGTCCGGACTTGCCTCGTAGACAGGACGCTTGATGTCGAGCGGCTCTGGCGTGATCAACACCGCCGCGATCTCGGCCGGCTCGGCGACGGCAATCACCGCGTGAGTCTGCGAGTTGCACGACCCGGCCACGCCCTCCCGGGCTTCGACCAGGCTTCCCTCGAGCACCCTGCCGTCGGTCGTCACCACGGTGACCGGCGGACGATCTGGGAAGGATGCCTCGATCGCTCCGACCCCCAGCACGTCGACCCACTCGCCGTCGTACCCCCCCTCGATGGCGCCCGTGAGACGGATCTCGGCGCGGCCGGTGGGAAGGCGCTTCGTGAACTCGAGAATTCCGCTGGGGTCGGCGTAGATGCTTGTTCTCCACCGCAACTCGGCCTGTCCACCACGGCTCGTGTGCACGCCCGCTCGAGAGCGCTGCGGAGCCAGTAGAATGCCGCCGGGAATCAACATCAGCTGATCGATGTGCGTAAGCAGAGACGCCCCGGCTGGGACGATGGGCGACTCGTCATCTCCCCAGACGCGCCTGAGCGGACTCGCCACCTCGGTCCGGTAGTACCGCCAGGGTGTTCCGTAGCTCTCGAGCCCCGTGGGGCGCGTGCCTTCCAGGCTCCGCATCAGCTCTAGCTGTGCCTTCGGGTACTCCACGCCAGAGTCCTTGAGCCACGGAAAGGTGAAGTTGCTCTCCACGAGACCGAATGCATGATGGGTGGGCGAGATGGCGAAGATCTCGCGGATGACCTCCGTGCGCAGCTCTTCATCGGTTCGGACGAACCAGAGCTGCTCGCTCAGCTCGTCCAGACCGGGCTTGGGCAGCCCAGCCTCCAGCTGGAGAGGGAGCTCGACGGACAGCGTTGGGCCGGGCTCGATGGCCAACGCCTCGATTGCACCGCGGAAGGTGACGCGACCCTCTCGACGCGCGGTCGCCTGGACGGTCCAGGTGCCGAAGGGAACGCCCGGCACCTCGAACACATACTGCTTGTGGGGGTACGACATCGGCAGCTTCGTCACCTCGAGCTCGAGCCGCTGGTCGCCACTCTCGAGCACCAGGTCCACGGCGTCCCAGCTGCCGGGCCCCGAGATCACCGGCCTCAACTCGAGCTTGCAGGCGGGAACCAGGTCCACCGTGAGCTCTCCTACAAGGCCCTTCTTGCGAAAGCGTAGGGCCTCACCGCCCCAGAGCCGCGTGCCATCGTCGAGGACGGCGGTCACCGAGACGTCGGCGCCGTGGCTCATCGGGAGCTCGACCACGCCGAGCGTTCTTCCGTCCTCCGGGCAGGAAAAGGCCGTCTGATGCGTGCTCTCGCCCCGGCCGGCGGTGTGGCGAAGATGCACCTCCACGCTCGCGCAGCCCTCGCTCGGAAGCCCCTCCACGTTCAACCCGACAACGAACCATGGACCGGTTCGAAGCGCGAACTCGGCGGGTCCACCCACCGGAATCACGACCTCGACCGGCGCGCTCGAGAGCTTCCGCCCCGTGCCAAACTCCTTGAACTCGGTGCCCCGTGTCCAAGCGCTGTAGGTTCCCGGCTGCAGCGACGTCACCGCGACGCCAGCGCGGACGGCAAACGTAGCCTCTGGCTCCCCACGCCTGCGAACCACCACCTCCACCGCGGACTCTTGCGAGACGTCCACGATCTCGACGGGGAAACGCACCTTGACGGGCTCGACCTGGGCGAGTTCCACCGGGACCGTTCGCCATCCGCCCACGCTGTAGGTGGCCGCGCCCTGCTGGGTGATGACGTGGTTCTCGTGCACGTCGACGCTCACCGTCCAGGTCTTCGTGGCGATGCCCTCCACATGGACCGTGCGATGGCTGGGCGAAAGGCGTGGGGTCAAGAACTCGCCGTCCTCCGCAGAGCAGTTCACGTCCCGGGTGTGGCTCTCCTGGTCCGAGGTGAAGGTCACCCGGGCGAAGTAGCACTGGTCGAGATCCAGGCCGTCGAGAGCGATGTCCGCGGACACCTGCACGGGCTCGGTGCGCGCACAGCTGGCGAGCAAAAGGACGAAACACAGAAAGAATTGCGGATGCATGTACGGTCTCCCGCTCCTCGACACAGCAACATCGGTGCCAATGGCATGGCCACGAGAGAGACGTAGAACCCCCGTTCAAGACCACTCAGCGGACTTGCTATCGCCACACCCACGTACGGCCTTTCATGCACTCTGCCAATCGTAAATGCGAATCTATGCGCGCTAGATCCGCTCCACCAAGGCTGCGACGCCGAGGCCGGCTGCACCGCTCACCGCGGCCACCCCGTAGCGACCTCCGCTTCGCTCTACGCGCGGGCACTGGTCGGCTGGAGGCGAGGGGAATCGGGGGGGTGCCGAGCTCTACTGCCGAGAACGGCGTCTATGTCTCTTTCCCCCACCGAGAGTGCGCCGGACGACCTCAAGGGCAAGGGCGAGCTCAAGCGCCGGTAGACAAGCCCCGGGCTAGCGCGCGCAGCGGGCTATGTCTTCGCTCTCGAGGTAGCTGCAGACGCTGTCGGCCAACGGTTCCTGGTCCGCCGCCCGTGCGTCGTCGATCGCCACCATCAGGTCCCTGACCACCACCGGGTCACGGTCGCCCTTGAGCACAGAACAGAGGTTGGCATGCACGTTCAACAGCGCAAACTGCTTCTGCCTAACTGTCCGTGCCTCCCGGGTCACGAGCCACGCCTGGGCGGCAATACGCCGAGCAGACGCGCATTCTTCGGCCTCGATGAGTGACGCGAGGTGCTTGGTGAATACCGGAAACTCATGCAACATGAAGTCGCCGTCGATCGCCGCGGTGAACGTCGCTGCGCGGTCTGCCCGCTGGTCGAGTGGCGCGGTCAAGTACCACGCCAGGCCGTACCGCCGCCAATTGTCCCCGCGCTGCTCGACCCTCTGCTTCATGCAGGACTGGGCGGGCTCTGGCAGGGGTTCACCCTTCATTCGAAGCGCCTTCACCGCCGCCGCATCCCATGCCGCAAGCACGGTCGCGCAGTCCTGGGGCTCGGCGAAGGCGGCCCCCACCAGCAGCCAAGCGAGAACTCCAAACATCGCCCCCTCCTACAAGCGGAGGGTCCAAACAACACCACCGCGCAGAGAACATAGCCTGACAAGCCGGGGGGAGTGGTCCACAACCCGGCCTGGGCAACGTCCGAGCCGCCCTCCGCTGATGGACCATACGGCGATGAATGCTGCGCCTGGTCTCACCGCTCCGAGACGCTCCGCGCTCTACGCGTGGCGCCCGCGTCAGTCCCCTCCGGCCAATCGTAGCGCTGCACCCCGCCCGTCTCGCGGTCGTGTCGCCTCACCAATTGAACAGGAACCAGACCGCTTTGTTGGTCATCGCGTAGACGTAGCGGTAGGGGTCGGCCGGCGTACTGCCCGTTGATCGTGGGGAACTCGGTGACCTCGTCCGAGAGACGCTTCTCGGTGGTCTCACCGGTCACCAAGTTGAAGCGCCAGCCGTGTAGATGATGACCTCGAGTTCATCCGCCGAGTACTCGACGGTGTTCGGCCGCCAAGGCCCGGTTCGGAACGGGTGGTCATCGTCGACCGGCAGGTGGCTGGCGTACTGTTTCACAGCGCGTGTGGTCAAGGTCGGCCTCCCGGATGGACGGCGCAAACTAGCATGAGCACTCCCCTGAGCGAGGCCGCAACACCCACGGTAGGGTGTGGCCGGAGGTACTATGCGTCTTCTCCTCGCCGCACTCCTCGCCGCCGCTCCCCTCGCCCACGCAGGTGCCCCCCCGCTCGCGGGCGGCCTGAGCTTCGACGTCGACACCATCGATCCCGGCACGGTCGCAGAGCTCACGTTCTCGATCTTCACCGACGGCCCTTACTCCGACGTGGACGTCGAGCTGGCCCTTCCGACCGACGTGAGCTTCGCCGGCCCCGCCACGACCACCTGCGACGGCGAGCTGACGCTGGCTCAGGACCGACTCACGCTCTCGGGCGCTCGCATCGGCATCGACTGCGAGATCAAGGTCCACGTCCGCGGCGACGCCGTGGGTTCGCATGACCTCACCACCTCGCAGTTCACGACATCCTCAGAGACTTTCCCGGGTACCAGCACCACCCTCACCGTCGTCGATGACGTGCCGTGGAATGCCAGCTTCGTGCCCTCGAGCATTCCGGTTGGCGACACCTCGACGCTGCTGGTGAGCTTCGATGCGAAGTCCCAGATCCTACAGAGCGCACGGTTTACGGTCGACCTACCGCCCGGCCTCGACAACGCGGGGTGGCTGTCCACCGACTGCACCGGCGCGACCGTCTCCGAGACGGCCCAGGGCTTCTCGTTCTTTGCGGGCTCCCTCAACACGGCGAGCGCGTGCACGGTCTCGGCGGACGTACGGGCCACCAGCGCCGGTGACTACACCGTGGTCTCGAGCGTGTTGCAGGACTTCGGAGGCACCCGAACCGGAGCGGTCGCCGCGGAGCTCAACGCCTTTGCAGCACCGCTCCGCGCGGTCTTCGTGGATGACCCCGTGGCCCCTGGTGGCACCGCCCATCTCGAGCTCACCCTCACGAACTTCGATCGCAGCCTGTCCGCGAGCGACGTCGCCTTCTCGCTCGACCTCGACAGCCTGCTCACGGGACTGACGCTGGGCACCCTTCCCGCCGACCCCTGCGGCACCGGCTCTACGGTGAGCGCGACGAACGGCCTGACCTTTGGCGGCGGCTCCCTTACGAGCGGCGAGTCGTGCCGCTTCGAAGTGCCTGTACTCATCCCGGCGAACGCGACCGGAGGCGACTACACGGCCACCACATCGGCCGTCGACCTGAACCTCGGCGGAAGCGCGACCCAGTGGAGTGCGGCCCCTGTTCGGCTCCAAGTCTCGCCGGTCCCGACGGTCGGCCTCGAGATCAACCCGACTGCCGCCGGCCCGAGCGAGACCGTCGACTTCACCTGGACGGTCACCAACACCGACCCCGCACAAGCCCTCACTGGAGGGACCTTCCGCCAGGAGCTCGAGGGACTGGGCGGGCTGGCACAGGTCACCCTCCCCGCCGACCGGAGCTGTGGCACGAGCTCGGCGAGCCAGTACTTGCCCGCGACGACCGAACCGGCGCGCATCGTGTTCACGGGGCTCGAGCTCGCGGCGGGGGCAAGCTGCACCCTGACCGCCAACCTGCTGCTGCCGGGCGACATCGGCTCAGGCGAAGTCAGCTTTGTGCCCGATCAAGTGCAGGCCACGGTGGGAGGGGCCTCTGTGCTCGGACTCCCGACCGGCGCGAGCCTGACTCTGAACGCGTTGCCACAGCTCTCGATGGCCTTGTCGCCGGCGGTGGCCGGCGCAGGCGAGACGGTCACAGCGACCTTCGTGATCCGCTTGGGCGAGCACGTCGACCCCTTCACGGACTTGGCGTTTACGCTCGACCTCGATGCCGCGTTGCCCGGGCTGACGGCGACCTCGCTCCCTGCCGACGGCAGCTGCGGAAGCAGCAGTGAGATGAGCGGTACCAGTGCCCTAACCTTCTCTTTCGGCTCCCTGGGTACCGCAGGTGGCGGATCGGAAGAGAGCTGCAGCTTCGACGTCGAGCTGACCGTGCCGAGCACACCCGCCGCCGGGGCGCACACCCTGACCACATCGGGCTTGGACGTCGCCCAGGGCGGGACGCAGTGGACCACGGAGGCCGCGTCCGCAGACCTGACCATCGCCGAGGTCTCGCTCGACCTCGCCTTCGCGCCGTCGACCGTCCAGCCCGGTGACACCTTCACGGCGACCTGGACCCTCATCAACGAGAGGGCGGAAGAGGCGTTCGTCGTCGACATGAACGAGAGCCTGCTCAGCGCGCTGCCCGGCGCCACCGCCGCGAACCTGACGAACCCACCTTGCTCGGGCACCTCGACCTTTGCTGAGGTCGGTGGCGAGCTGCGCTTTGACGAGCCCACCCTCGCGGCATCCTCGACCTGCACCTTCTCGGCAGACATCACGCTGCCGGCGGACTTCGAGGCCGGTGACGTGCACCACCGCACCTCCCCAATGACAGGCATCTTCGCGAGCTCCACCTTCGCGGTTCGCGGTGGTGAGGCGACACTGTCGGTGGTCGAGCCCCTCGACTGGCGCGGCACTGCGCTTCGAGCGGCGCACGCGACCCAGGCCGCCCCCATCGAGGTGGTCATCACCAACTCGACGGCCTCGCCGGCGACCGACCTCGCCTTCACCCTCGACCTCGATGCGGTCGCGACCGGCCTCGTCGCCGAGGGGCTTCCGACTGCTGACGCCTGCGGCACGGGCTCTTCGCTCACCGGCACCGACCTCGTGACGCTAACGGGCGGCAGTCTCTCGGCCGGGCAGTCCTGCACGCTGAACTTCGACGTGCGCGTTCCCGCCGACGTCGTGGGGGCGACCACCCTCGTGCTGGCCTCTTCGGACCTGACTGCGACCATCGACGCTGTCACCGAGAGTGCGAGCCCACTCGGCATCGCCCTGCTCGTCCCCCAGCCCTGTCGCGAGGGCTACGAGCCCGACGACGACAGCTGCATCGACATCGACGAGTGCACGACGAGCACCGACACTTGCGACCCCCTCGCGAGCTGCGCGAACACGGTCGGAGGGCACGACTGCACCTGCGCCTCCGGCTACTCGGGCGACGGACGCACCTGCACCGACATCGACGAGTGCACCGACAACCTCGACGACTGCGGCACGGACGCAACCTGTTCCAATACCGCCGGCGCCTTCACCTGCGCCTGCGACACCGGCTTCTCGGGCGATGGCCAGACGTGCGCCGCCATCTGCGGCGACGGCCTCGTGCTCGGCGACGAGGCCTGCGACGACGCCGACACCGCCCCGGGCGATGGCTGTGACGCGGACTGCGCCGTCGAGCCCGGCTGGGTTTGTGTGGGCGAGCCCTCGGACTGTGCTGAGACCTGCGGCGACGGCGTGCTCGATGACGGCGAGGGCTGCGATGACGGCAACACCGACGTCGACGACGGCTGTGATGCGACGTGTCAGGTCGAGCCCGGCTGGGCGTGCGCCGGCGAGCCCTCCGAGTGCGAGGACACCTGCGGTGACGGCGCGGTCGATGCTACGGAAGGCTGCGACGACGGCAACGCCGAGAACGACGACGGCTGCGACACCAGCTGCCAAGTCGAGGACGGCTGGGTCTGCGAAGACGGCGACTGCAATCAGGAAGGCTGCGGCTGCGCGGTGAGCGGCCCCGCGTCGCTCGGTTGGCTCGCCCTGACCCCGCTGGCGCTCATTCGCCGCCAGCGGCGCTGACCTCGCGGCAGCCACCGACGAGCCAGAGAGCGAGGCCCCCGACCGGCACAATCACTGCGTGAGCGCCCACGAAGAACAGCACCGTCGTCACGACATCCGGCGGGGTGAGGCACACGGCCGACACCGTGCCCACTAGGACCAGCGGCGTCCACACGACCAGCGGGCGCAGCACGCGTGACGGGCGGTGTATGGCGGCGGCCACCACCGCGGTCAGTCCGCTGACCACGGTGAGCATCGGTGCGGCGACACGAAGGGCAGTGTGCAGAGCATCGGACACCAGAAGGCCCATGTCCTCCACCGGTGCATCGAAGCTGAGATGCAGCTGACCATCCCCGGTCATCAGGGTGCGCCAGGGATCGAGCGCACGCGGAGACAGCCATACACCGACGGTCACACCCGCAAAGACGACAGCGACGAGAAGCAGGGCAGCGGCGGCAGTTCGGTCCATCGGCGGCAGCCTACCAAGACCGTCTCGAGCAGGTGCAGGCCAAAAAATGTCCGGCACGCCGGTAATACTGCCTTCGTTCGTCCCGCGCAGGCTGGGCGGGCCCTTCTGGAGTCCTGATGATTGTGGTTCTTCGCATCCAAAACCTGGCCGTGGTCGAGGACCTCGAGATCGAGTTCGGCCCCGGCTTGAACGTCATCACTGGCGAGACCGGAGCCGGAAAGTCGATCCTCGTGAAGTCGCTCGAGCTGCTTCGCGGATCACGGGCCACCCCGCACCTGGTGCGCACGGGCGCAAAGTCAGCCTCGGTCGAGGCCCTGATCGACCGCGACGGCGAGCAGTTCGTGGTGCGCAGAACCGTGTCGGCAAAGGGCGGGTCCCGGGCCTATATCGACGGTGAGATGTGCACCGTGCAGGTGCTGCAGCAACGCGCCAAGGCTTGGCTCGACATCAGCGGGCAGCACGAACACCACGCCCTCGTCGACGCCAACAGCCACCTCGTCTGGCTCGACCGCTTCGCGCAGGTCCAGCCCCTGCGCAGCTCGGTCGCATCCTCGGTCGCTGAAGCACGTCAGGCCCTCGCACGACGCCAGGCCTTCGAGGCGTCGGTACGCGATCGCGACGACCAGATGGACCTGCTGCGCTTTCAGCTCGCAGAGCTCGACCGGGTCGATGCCAAGGTCGGCGAGCTCGACACCGTGCTCAGCGAGCTCGAGACCCTCACCCACGCCGCCGGACTGCAGGAGAGCACCGAGCGCGCCGCCCACCTGCTCAACGGCGACCGGCACTGTGCCGCCATCGGCCTGACCCAAGCGCATGAAGCCATCACGCGTGCTGCGCGTATCGACACTTCGCTCGAACCTCTCGCACAGCGCATCGACAGCAGCCGCATCGAGATCGAGGACATCGCCGGAGACCTCGGACTCTACGCGAGCCGGCTGGCCTCGGACCCCGGACGCCTCGCCCGAGTACGCGAGCGCGAGAAGCAGCTGTCGCGGTTGGCGCGGCGCCATGGCTCAATCGAAGCCGCACTCACCCGCCGTGGGGAGCTGCACGAGGAGCTCGACCAGCTCGACCGGGCCGAAGACGACCTCGCCCGAGCAAGAGAGGAGAGTCTGAAGCTGCGCGACCTCGCGGTTGCGCGGGCCACCGAGCTATCCAACGCACGGCAGCGACACGCGGACCGCCTCGCCGAGGCCGTGAGTTCCGAGCTCGCCGCCCTCGGCATGGGCCACGCCCGCATCGAGGTCAATGTCGCCACCGTCCCCGCGCGCCCGGGCGAGCTGCAAGTCGACGGCGCTCGACTCGGGGCCCAAGGCTTCGACCGCGCCGAGTTCCTCATCGCCCCCAACCCTGGCGAGACGCCTCGCCCGCTCACCAAAGTCGCCAGCGGCGGCGAGCTGTCGCGCGCACTCTTGGCCCTAAAGCAGGTGCTCGCGGGCCTGGGCCCGGTGGGGAGCTATGTCTTCGACGAGGTCGATACCGGTGTAGGTGGTGCGGTCGCCGAGGCCATTGGTCGCAAGCTGCATACCGTCGCCCAGCACCATCAGGTGCTCTGCATCACCCATCAGGCCGTCATCGCCGCGTGGGGGGACCACCACCTTCGCGTCGAGAAACGGGTATCTGACGGTCGCACCCGAACTCAGCTCACCGAGCTGAACCCGACTCAGCGGCGCGATGAGCTCGCACGCATGCTCGGCGGTGCCCAAATCACCGCCGGCGTGCGTCAGGCCGCGGGTGACCTGCTCCGCCAAGCCAAGAAGCCCAGCCACCTGCGCTCCATCGCCTGAGCTAGTCCCCGCGCTCGGCGGGAAAGCGTGGAAGGTGGATGAGCAGCAGACTGCCCCAGACCGCGAGGCTGAAGTAGAGCGACTGCCACACGACCTCGCGCTGCCAGTCTGCCCAGGTGCGCTTGACCTCCCAGCGCATGCTGTCGCCAAAGCCCTCTGCCACCGTCAGGAAGTCTTTTCCAGCGGCCAGCTCCTCCTGCCAGCGGAAGTAGTAGGTCGGCACATCCGTGGTGATCATGTACGCCAGGTAGAGCAGGCACACCGCGATGCTCGCGACCAGAAAGCGCTTCAGCACAGGGTCCGCGTCGCGCACGCGCATCGCGATCCCCACCATGAACAGCACTGCCGTGACGGTCCAGAGCGACTCTTCGACCGCGTGGCCAAAGGCATTGGTCGTGAGGATGCCGTACCAAGAAAACACCTCGGCGACGGCGATGATTGGCACGAGCACCTTGGCCAAGCCCATGCCGAGGCCATCGCCGGACCGCTTGCTCAGCAAGTAGAGCAGCAAGGCCCACTGCACGACGAAGGCCATCTCGGCGACGGTCGCCGTGGTGCGGCCTACAAACACGCTGGTGACGAAGGAGTCGAACATCGCGTAGCGGCGGCCGTCACTGCGAAGAATGAACGAGCGCGATGCACAGCCGACCACGTAGATGGCCGAAAACAGCAACTGCGCACGCCGATAGCGCCCTAATTCCTCGGTGGCTCCAGGTCCTGCGAGAACGCGGCGAGCAGACCCCGCCAACAGCAGCAGATTGAGGATGGCAATGGCGGAGAGCCCACCCCACCAGACGAGAACTGCGGTGTCGAAGCCTTCCAAGCCGCCTCCTGATTCGCCCGCGCATAACGTGCCAAACAGCGAAGGGGGATCAGGGCTCGACGAAGGTGACGCTCTGGACCGTGTTGAGAAAGCCGAGCTCGAGATCGATGTGGCTCAGCTCGGCAGAGGGCTCTTCGCAGGGCATCGCGCAGTAGGTATGCGTGAGCTCGCAGACACCGTCTGCATCCTCGGAAGCGACCATCCGCAGCCGAGCGTCGATCGGACTGCCGAGCAAGCCGTCGACCTGCATGCGGTCAGCACTCATCGTCAGCTCGTCAATCGACAGAAAGCTCTGCTGAATCGGCGGCGGGAACTTAAAGCCATGAGCGGTCATGCCATCGCGCTCGGCGTAGTCGGCGTTCGCAAACCGGTCGCCGAGCCAGAAGGTGTCCTCGACCACCGCACCGTCGATCGCGTCGTTCTCGTTCGTGTACATCACCCAGAACACCTGAACGGGCGGATTGCGCACTGAGTCGTTGTCGACCAGCGGCTGCAAGAAGGTGCATTCGTCGGAGAGGCCGACCTCGAGCGACAGGTAGTCGGGCCACACGTCGAACTCGACGCTCGGCATGCGGTGGCGGCTCCCCGAAGTCGCCGCATCGGTCAGGTCGACGGGCACAGGCTGCTGGCAGCCGAGCATGGCGATGGCGAGGAGGAACGAGCGCATACGGCACTATAGCAATGCGTTCGCCCATCGGAAATGGCCTACTGCGTCCAAGCTGCCGACCCTCACCATCATGGCGCACACGCACGGATCTCAGGCTTGCTACAATGCATTCATGATCCCCCTTCTCCTGCTGTTCACCGGCTGCGCAGAGCCGAAAGAAGACCTGCTCACCGCCTCGTTTGCCGACCCCGCCGATGTCAGTCGCATCTCGAAGTTCCGCTCGTGCTGCGGACACGACTACTCGCACAAGGGCGAAGACAACCGCTCGATGAAGCACTACATCCACCCCGATGCTCGCTTCGGCGTGTCGAACGATGAGATGCCGGTGTACGCCCCTTTTGACGGGCGCGTGAGCAAGATTCGCACCGATACCCGAGAGCTTCCGTGCTTCGACGACACGCACGGATTTCAGGTGTTCATCCGGCCCGACGACCAGCCCGGCGTGTTCATCAAGCTCTTCCACGTCAACCCAATCGTCGAGGAAGGGCAGCGGGTGGTGGCGGGCGAGCAGGTGGCATGGGCCGACGTACGCGAGTGCAACAGCAGCGACGAGAGCCAGATCTCGGAGTTCCCAAGCTCCTTCGACATCGCCCTGCATCGCTTGAACAAGTCCTTTCCGGTGTTCACGCAAATGACCCCGGATGTCTGGGCCGAGTGGGCCGAAGCCGACGAGCTGTCCGTAGTGGACGAGACGGTCATCCCCGCTGCCGAGCGCGATGCAGACCCGTGCACCGACTACTGGCAGGAGTGCGAAGCCGGCATGACCGGCCTGTGGGGGAACGAGGACTACCCGCCCTGGTGGTGAAGCGCGGCTCGCCGTGCTTGCGGACGGTCAGGACACGTGGTTCGATAGGCCATGGCCTCGCCTCTCGAACCCAGTGCTCAACTCGAAGCGGCTGCAGCCGCACTCGACGAAGGGTCCGAGACGCTCCTGGCTGAGCGCGCCCTGCAGCAACGCTACGACCGAAAGTACATGCTCGACGCACGAAGGGCCGCGGAGCTAGTGCGAGACGTGGGCGATGGCTTCCAGGTCATTCCAGGACTACCCCATCGCCTCGCGCGCTACGACACGGTCTACTTGGACTCGGCCGGTCTGGTCGCCTACCACGACCACCGCCGCGGAAAACCCCGGAGGATGAAGGCCCGCGTCCGCACGTACGTCGATCGAGCGCTGTCCGTCCTCGAGTTGAAGCAACGCACTGGTCGCGGCACCACGGTCAAGCACCGCCTCGAGCGCTCGACCCTCGGCCCGCTCTCCGACACCGAGAAGGAGTGGCTTCTCGGCTTCGGCGTTCGCCTCGACGGCCCTCCCCTCCGCACGCGCTTCGCGCGCCTGACCCTACTGGGCGCAGAGACTCCAGAGCGGGTCACCATCGACACGCCCTTGCGCTTCTCTGAGGGCTCCCAGGACCTCACCCTCGCTGGCCTCGCCGTCGTCGAAGTAAAGACCGGGACCCCGGGCCAACGCAGTCCCGTCGTCCGCTGGCTCCGCGACCACGGGCTGCGGTCCACTTCCTTCTCGAAGTATTGTGTGGGACGCGCACTTCTGCAGCCCGACCTGCCCCGCCACGCGTTCTCTGGCGCACTGCGGCGCGCCGCCAAGCTGGAGGCTCATGCCACCTGAAATCGCATTTCTCCCGCTCAGGTTTCTGCTCAATCTGTTCTGCATGGGCATTCTCGTCTACGGCATCTACCTGCCTCGCCGGCGCTCCAGAGACTTCGCGTTCACCTACATGATGCTGAACATCGTGACCTTCAGCCTGGCGTGGCTGATGAACCGGGTGCCCATGGACCTTGGCTTCGGCCTCGGCATGTTCGCCATCTTCGGCATCTTGCGGTACCGCACCGAGGCTCTGCGCATTCGCGATCTGACCTACCTATTCGTGGCCATCGGCCTGGCGGTCATCAACGGCCTGGAGTCCGACAAGGTCCCCTTCGAAGCCGTCCTGTTCCTCGACATCACGACCCTGTTGGTGGTCGGCGTCATGGAGTTCCTCGACGCGAGGCGCACCGGCACGACCGTGCGACTCATCTACGACCGGGTCGACCTCCTCGGGCCGTCCCAGCGCGAAGAGTTGCTCGCAGATCTCGAGACCCGCCTGCATCGCAAGTGCGAGGACGTCGAGATCGGGACCATCGACCTGCTGAAAGAGACCGCAGTGGTGTGGGTCACCCTGGATGGACGTCCGTGAGTTGGCTGGCGCTATGGGCGCTGCTCTCGTCTCCCGCCCAAGCCGCCGAGCTCTGGACGGGTGCTGGCGCGGATGCTCGTGTGGCCCAAGCGGTCAGTGTGGGAGTGTCTGCAAACTGGCGTGCCCTCACCGGCCCCTTCGCCACCGAGCAGAGCTTCGGGCAAGGCGGTGTCACCTTCCGCATGCATCCGAACTTCCGCATGAGTCTGGGCTACCGGGCGGGGATGCGCAACGACGACCCGAGCCCATTCTTTCGGCACCGGGTCCAGGTGGATGCCGCGCCTCGATGGCGGATTGGCGAGTTCCGGTTTCAGCTGCGGGAGCGCTACCAGGTTCGCCTGAGGTCGGCGGGGAAGGACACCCGCCACACCCTGCGGACACGCATCAAGACCACGGCCGACTTCGACCTTCCGGTGCGCCTCGGACTGTCCGCCGAGGGCTTCGTGAATCTTGGAGACGGCGACGGTTCCGGCGATGGTGTCGGGCTCGACAAGGTGCGCCTCGGCGTGCTGCTGCGAGTGCCGGTCGAAGACCTCGACATCGACCTCGCCTACTACCCAGAGGTGCCTGTCCGGGACGCGGTGGGGTCGCACATCCTGAGTCTAGGGCTCACCTACCAGCTCGACTTTCGTCCAGACTGATGGCGCGGCGACCGGGGCCTAAGCCTGCCCTTCGCGCCGGCGTGTTGCGGCCAAGACCAGCGGTAGGAACACGAGAAGTGAAGCTGGGGAAGAGGTCGAGCAGCCACAGTTGCCGCCCCCACTGTTCTCGTCGACCACCTCGCAAGGCGTGTCCTCGTCAATCCGGTCGTCACAGTCGTTGTCGAGTCCGTCGCACACCTCGATGGCGTCGGGACTGACCCAGCCATTGGCGTCGTCACAGTCGCCATCAGCTTCGGTCACGCCATCGCGGTCCGCATCATCGGCGCCTTCGTCCACGATGTCGTCGCAGTCGTCGTCGACGTTGTTCACCTGCTCCTCGGCACCGGGGTGCACGGTGTCGTCGCCATCGTCGCAGTCACCGCCTTCTTCGGAGAGCCCGTCGCCGTCGTCGTCGGTGTTCGGACTGCCTTCGTCAACACGACCGTCGCAGTCGTCGTCGCGCCCATTCGGTACCTCGGCCGCGCCGGAACCCACCGCCGCATCGCCATCGTCGCAGTCCCCGTCGAGCTCCGAGGCGCCGTCGCCATCGTCATCCACGTTGACTGTGCCCTCGTCGACGGTTCCGTCGCAGTCATTGTCCAACCCGTCGGGCAGCTCAGGAGCGCCCGGGAAAGCCGTCGCCTCGAAGGGCTCACAGTCTCCGCCGCTGGTCGCGTCGTAGCCGTCCTGGTCGGGGTCTGCGACGCCCGTATCCACGCCGCCATCGCAGTCGTTGTCGATGCCATCCCCCTCCACCTCGGTGGCATCCGGATGGATGGCGGAGTCAGCGTCGTTGCAGTCGCGGTCGGCCTCGGTGAAGCCGTCGCCGTCATCGTCGTAGCACTCGGTCCCCTCGTCGACCGTGCCGTCACAGTCCTCGTCATTGCCGTTGCACGCCTCAGTGGCGACCGGGCTGAAAGCGACCTGGAAGTCGTTGCAGTCGCCGCCGAGCTCTGTGAAGCCGTCGCCGTCATCGTCGTAGCACTCAGTTCCCTCGTCGACCGTGACGTCGCAGTCATTGTCGATGCCGTCACACGACTCCACGCCATCGGGGTTGCGGCTGGCGTTGAAGTCATCGCAGTCCGACCCGTTCGTCACCGTGTCCTGCGGCTGCAGGCAGTCCTGGATGACATTGTTCGCGTCACCGAAACCATCGCCGTCCGCATCGGGGTACCAGGGCGTCTGCAGCCCCTCGTCGATCAGGCCGTCGCCATCGTCGTCGAGTCCGTTGCACTCCTCGTTGCATGTGGGCTCGCCCGCGCAGTCCGAGTCGTCACAGTCCACGTCCCCGTCGAGGTCGTCGTCGGTTCCATTGACGCAGTCCTCGGGGCAACCGGTACCCTGGCTCACATCAAAGGAGAGCGTGTAGCTGAAGTCGGCCTCGTTGCCGCACGCGCCACTGCCTGGAGGGCCGCCATTCAGCTGGGTGCCGTAGCCCTCGATCACCACGTAGTAGGTGTCGCCCGCCACGCAGGGAAAGGTGATGTCGTCGTCGACAACACCGGGTGATGTCGACCCCTCCACGCAGCCCGGGTCCGGGTCGCAGGTGCTGTCGAGAATGTAGATGTCGACGTCGCAGTCGAGGCCAGAAATGTTCATGGTGACGTCGCCGTCGGCCTGACACTCGAAGGAGTAAATTCCGTCAGGCCCGCGCTGGGTGAGAGGCTCGATCGGATCCCCACACGTGTACACACCGTCCAAGTGCGACGGCGCCGTCGTGGACACGGTATCGCTGATGACCGAGGAGCAGGTGAGCGCCTGGATGGCCACCGCGTCGCAGTCCGTGGGACCTCCCGCGAGGGCAGACGACCAGAGCAGAATCAGGGACAGGGGCATCGCACACTCCGAAGATCGCCGCACCATACACATCCACGCCTCGCTCCGCCACATCGACGCCCCATTCCGGCCTCCGACCTCCAAGCCGCTCGTCGGTCAGGACTTGGTCAGGCCCCCGCGAAATCAAGTGAACGGCCTCTATCGATGCTAACAGCGGAATCTTCACGGTCAGGAGATCCCAAATGGTGTCTTTGCTTCTCGTCCTCGCCATGCCGGCGCATGCCAACGACGGCCCGCTGCTCAGCTGCGACACCTCGGTGTACGTCGACTCGATGTTCAACAGCGGCAGCGGCGACCTCGAAGACGATGACTGTGCCGTCTACTCCAGCAGCTGCCAGCAGCCCGCAGGCTCGCCGAGCCCGGACCGATGGCTCCAGTTCAACACCCCCGGCGATGTCTGGGTCGAGATGAACTCGGCCATCGGCGTCGGCCTAAACATGAACCTGTACGTGCTGTACGGCGCCGATCCCGGATTCGGTGGCACTTGTGCCAACGAGATTGCCTGCATCGACTGGGAGTTCAACAACGGCCAGAACAACGGGGTCTACGCCGACAACTGGGGCGGCGAGAAGTCCGTCTACGGCGGACTCCCCGACGGCGCGACAGTCTGGTACGGCTGGGACCTCAATGAGACCCAGCCCGGGGATTCGAGCCTGTCGGTCGATCTCTCATGCTGCTGGGACCGCGACGGAGACGGCACCTACGATATTGGCACCGAGAACCTCTGCCCGCTGCTCGAGGCCAGTCCCGACCTCATCGACTGCCACGACGACGACCCGCTGAACTTCCCGACAAACGCCGAAGTCTGCGACGGCCAGGACAACGACTGCGACGGCAGCGTCGACGAGCTTCTGCCCACCTTCACCTACTTCCGTGACGTCGACGGCGACGGCTGGGGCGACAGCGCGAGCACGGTCACCGACTGCGGGCCCCCCGCCGGCTACGTCGATCGCGGCGGCGACTGCGACGACAACAACGCGGCACGAAACCCCGGCCTTGCCGAGACGACCTGCAACGGCATCGACGACGACTGCAATGCGACCACGCTCGACCGCCCCGATGGCGACAACGACGGTGCGGATGCTTGCGTGGACTGCGACGACAGCAACCCGCTGCGCTCTCCGAACTTCAACGAGACCACCTGCAACGGCATCGATGACGACTGCAACGCAGCCACCCTCGACGAGCCCGACTTCGACGGCGACGGCTCCAACGCCTGCCTCGACTGCAATGACGCCAACGCCAACATCTCGCCGCTGCTCACAGAGGTCACCTGCAACAACATCGACGATGACTGCAACGCGACGACCATCGACCGTCCCGACGGCGACGCCGACGGCGTCGACGTGTGCACCGATTGCGATGATGGCGACGCCAACAACTACCAGGGCAACACCGAAATCTGCGATGGGCAGGACAACGACTGCGACACCCTCGTCGATGACCTAGACCCCGATGTCGACGACACGACCGGTGCGATCTACTACGCCGACACCGACGACGACACGTACGGCGACGCCGGCAACACCATCGAGTCCTGCAGCGTGCCGGATGGCTACGTCACCAACGCGAACGACTGCGACGACAACCTCGCCATTCGCAACCCCGGCGAGACCGAGGTCTGCGACGGCATCGACAACGACTGCGACCCGACCGTCGACGAAGAGACCGAGTGCTACGACGACGACGGCGACGGCTTCACCGAGCTGGCTGGCGACTGTGACGACGCTCTCAACTCGCTGAACCCGGTGATGGACGAGATCTGCGACGGCATCGACAACGACTGCGACACCCGCATCGATGAGGGCACCGGATGCGTTGACGACGACGACGACGGCTACTGCGAGGGCGCCGACATCGATGGCGACGGCCAAGCCGACGACTGCCGCGACAGCAGCATCGCTGGCGACTGCAACGACGGCGACAGCGCCGTCAGCCCAGGGGTGACCGAGTTCAACGGGAACGGCGTCGACGACGACTGCGACGGAGCCGTCGACGGGGATGCCTTCGACGCGGACGGCGACGGCTACCTGGTCGGTGGCGGCGACTGCGGCGTGAACGACGCGACCGCCTACCCGGGAGCGCCCGAGCTGGCCGACGGCGTCGACAACGACTGCGACGGAACCGTCGACGAGGGTACCGACAACTCCGACGACGACGGCGACGGAAGCTCCGAGGCTGAGGGCGACTGCAACGACGTCGACGCGGACATCAACGCCGGTGCGACGGACGTGCCGAACAGCATCGACGATGACTGTGACGGCATCGTGGATGAGGGCAGCGACAACACCGACGACGACGGCGACGGCTTCTCGGAGCTCGAGGGCGACTGCAACGATGCCGACCCAAACCTCTACCCGGGTGCAGACGAAGTGCTCAACGGGGTCGACGACAACTGCAACGACCTCGCTGACGAGGGACTCAACGACGTCGACGGCGACGGCTACACCGAGGCGGACGGCGACTGCGACGACAACCAGGGCTGGGCGAACCCTGGACGCGACGAGCAGTGCGATGGTCTCGACAACGACTGCGATGGCGAAGTGGACGAGGGCACCTGTTCGACCGGTGGCGACTTCGTACCGGCAGAGAGCGGCTGTAGCTGCGCGACCCCAGGCACTACACCCTTCGCCTGGCTGCCGCTCATCGCACTCGTCGGTCTGCGCCGCAGGGAAACCCAGCGCTGACGTCGGTGGGGGCGTACCCAGCCGGCACGCCTCGCTAGAGCATGCACTCCGCGCACAGCGCGAGGTCGGGGTAGAGCGCGACGAGGGTCTTCAGCGCAGGAAGGCCATAGACACTGCCCTCAGCGAGGTAGTCCTTCAGCGTGGCTCTGCCCATGTCCACCAGACCCGACTTCTCCCAGGCATTCGCCCGGAGCACCGCCGCCATCGGAGGGAAGCCGTCGGAGATGGGCACATCCTTGTGGCCCGCACCGAGCAGCTCGTGGACGCGGGTGAAGTTCCCCTCTGCCGTAGCCACCAGGGCCCATCCGATCCGGTAAGCCGAGTCTGCCCGCAGGTCCATCGAGTGCGGGTCGCAGTCCGCGAGCCAGTCCTTGGCCGCCTGCAGATCGCCCGCCATCACGGCACTTCGGCTCAAGATGCCCAAGATGAACTGCCGGTGATGCGGCAACAGCTTCGCTTCGACGGCGCTCTCGAGTAGACCGCGCTGACGCTTTGGATCCTTCAGGACCAAGGCGAAGTAGTTGTAGAGCACCAGCGTCACGTGAGTCAGCAGGTAGCTAGCCTCGTGCTCCGAGGACGCCTCCAGCTCGGCACGGGTGCGGTTGTACAGCTTGATCGCGGTGTTTGCGCTCGCCTTCGTGAGCTGACCCCTCCGCAAGAGCCGTGCGACCTGGTCTGGAGCGGGCAGCGCTCTGCCCTCTTGCGCCCACAACCGCTGTATCCGGAGCTCTTCGTCAACGGCCGACTTCGCCTTCGAGTTCGCCGGCTCGCGCGGGCGAATCTGGTGCTCGACCCCGCAATACCCACAGGTCACCATGCCGCCAGAGACATCGGCGTCGAGGGGAGCCCCGCACTGGCTGCACATCAGCACACGGATGTGGTGGTCGAAGTCTGTCGACACGCTCGCCCTCCGAACTAGCGCTTGTAGAATGCCACCAGATCGGCCTTCAACTGCACGAGACTCGGCGGATGGAAGTACATCATGTGCCCGGCCGGGTAGTAGGTAGACACGATCTGGTCGGCGAGGTCGGTGTCGACGGACAGGTGGTCGCGCGTGAACTCGGCGGCGAAAAACGGCGTCGCGAGGTCGTAGAGCCCGTTCGCGAACAACACCTTGAGGTGCGGGTTCGCGATCATCGCCTGACGCAGGTCCTCGGCCGTGTTCACGTAGCCGAGACGCTGCTTGCGCTCGAAGGTCCAGCCCTGGTTCACCGCCATGGAGAGCACGTTGTAGGCGGACGGCGTGTCCCAGCCAATCTCGCGGCGCAGGAAGTCGTTTACCGCGGCGGTGTACGCCCCGGCGGCAGCATCGTAGGACGGGTCGCGGGTCAGGGTGCTGCCGTGCGGCGACAGGTCGCGACCGACGTAGCGGCCATCCAGGCGGCCAATGGTTCGATCGCCCGTTCCGAGCAGCTGGCGGGCGAACCACATGTAGTCGATACGGAGCTGGCGGCGCTCGATCTCCGCAGCGTCGAGGCCTGTGTACGCCGCGAGCTGACCTGCGAGCTTCGAGCGTCGCTCGGGTGCCAGGCGTGAGCCCAGCAGCAAGGCCGGCGCGTACTCCTCGGCGGCGAAGGTGCGGACTTCTTCGAGCCAGGCGTCGAAGTCGGCGACCTGGACCTTGCCGTGGTAGTTCGCGAGCGCCGCGAACGTCGGCAGGTACAGCACGTAGGGCAGGTCGTTGCCCGGTGCCGCGACGATGGTCTGGAAGTTCATCGCCAGCGATACCAACACCGCACCCTGCAGCTGAACCCCCATCTCCTGAAGCTTCAGCGCGAGGCCGCCGGCCCGAGTCGTGCCGTAGCTCTCGCCCGACACGTACTTCGGACTCGACCACCGACCGTTGGTGGACAGCCAGCGCCAGATGAACTCGGCGACGCTGTCGACATCGGAGTCGACGCCGTGGAAGTCCTTGGCCTCGATGGCGTTCTCGGGCTGCGAAAAGCCCGTCCCCACCGGGTCGATGAAGACGAGGTCGGTGAGGTCGAGGATTCCGTGTGGATTGTCGACGAGTCCGCAGCCACTGGGCGCTGCGATCTCGAGGTCGGGGATGTCGACCCGCTTCGGCCCGTAGGCGCCAAACTGCAGCCACACCGAGGAGCTTCCCGGCCCGCCGTTGAAGCAGAAGGTCACCGGCCGCGTCGCGGGGTCCTTCACACCATCGAGCACGTAGGCGACGCTGAAGATGGTCGCGCGCTCCTTGTGCTTTTCGTCGCGAAGATGCGTGGTCGATGCGGTGACGGTGTACTTGCCGAAGGGCCCGTCAAAGTCGGCGCGAACGGTCTTTTCGGGAGTGACCTCTGGGGTCTCGTCAGCCTTCTTCTCGTCCTGATCCGCCATCACAGCCTCCGTGGACTAGAGGGCTAACGCGCTCAAAGCGAGTACAGAGGCTAGCCTGTGCCCTAGGAGACGAGACTGCAGCCCACCGCCACCATCGGCCGTCTGTCCGGCCTCATGGGACTCGCGATTCTCGCGGGATGGGCCGCCGTCCTTTTGGCCACGGCCTGGTGGTGGCCAGAGCCCTACTCCGGCGTCTGGGCCCTCGTCCTCGAGATGGCGTTCACCGGCCGGGCCGTGAACATCGCCCACGGGTATGCCGACGGCTACAGCCCGTGGTTCCTGCTGATGCAGTGCGGTCTTCAGGACATCTGGCTCATCTTGATTTGCTACCCCCTGTTGCTCGCAGGCGACGAGGGCCTGTCGCGGGTTCCGGCACTGGGCAAGATCCGCAGCAGCATGGCCGCAGCAGCCGCCGCACAACAGGGGCGCGTCGAGCGCTGGGGAACCCCAGGCCTGGCGTTCATGGTCTTCATTCCCTTCTGGTCGACGGGCGCATTGGTGGGCTTGGCCCTCGGTCACGCCATGGCGCTGCGACCCCACCGTCTGCTCGCCATCGTCATCGGCAGCCACATGGCCAGCGTGGTGACCCTGCTGGTGCTCTTCGACTACGTCGCGTCCTGGGCAGAAGCCCTGAACTCGAGCCTGCTGCGCTTTCTTCCGTGGGCGGTGCTGGCGCTGCTCGCCGTGGTTCACTTTGGTGGCAAGGCCTTGTCTAGGTAGAGTGCCGAAGTCGGTATCGACCCCACGACAGGAGCGGTGATGAGCGAGAAGGTGGTGCGAGAGCAGCAGGAACACAAGGGTCGCTACGTCTTCGGCGCCGACGAGCCTCGCGCCGAGATGACCTATTCGCAGGCCGGTGAGTCCGTGTGGATTATCGACCACACCTTGGTTCCAGAACGGTTCCGCGGTCAGGGCATCGGCGGACGCCTGGTCCTGGCTGCTGTCGAGGATGCACGACGCGAGGGACACCGCATCGTTCCGCTCTGTCCGTTCGCGGCAGCCCAGTTTCGCAAGCACCCCGAGTACGCGGACGTGCTTCAGGACTGAGCGGCGGGTCGGCCCTACAGCTTGCGGCGCATCACTCCGCCGACGAGCACCATCAGGAGTGCGGCAAGGGTCGCGGGCCACGGAGTCCCCGCGCGGTCCAGCCCGAGACCGCGCTTGTAGACGCCCACGTTTGGCGCATCGGGGTCGTTGACGAACACCGGGTCGATGTCCATCTCTTCCGGGTCCACGAAGGACCGCATCCGGGTCAGGTACCCGCCGTGGCCGAGCTCCATCGCCGTCGTGAGCTCGAGGTTCGGCAGCAGCTCATACGCGGGCGCGGCGTACTCCACCGTCCATGCGCGTCCACCGGCGAGCTCTTGTGCCGCGTGCATCGCCGCCTCCCAGCCCGCTCCGTCGGAGATACCGCGGACATCGGGCTCGACCTCGGTCCACGGCGCGCTCGGCGAGACCCGCTCACTGCCGAGCACGTACACCGTAATCGGCATGTCTGGCGCAGCGGCAGGGGCGGTGAGCTTGAGCGGAACGGTGGGTTCGGTCATGCCACAGTCGAGCACCAGGGTGTCGACGGGTCCCGACAGCTCGCTGGGGTTGAGCTTGACGCCGATGAACTCGAATCCACCGTCGATGTAGTGCTGGATCGGCTCCTCAGCGCGCTCGGGGAGCGTGTAGCCCGCGTCTTCCAACCATCCGAGCAAGGCATCCGTGTCGCCATCGAGCTTCTCGATCGCATAGGGGCCAACAACGGCCTGACCCTGCAGGAACACGCTCGCGGCATCGAGCGGGTTGAGATCGGTCGCTGCCACCAGGTCGTCAGAGAGCGCATTGCACGAGGCGAAGTCCACCAGCTCATCGGGGTTCGTGGTGAGACGCGGGGCCGTGGCGTGCTCGAGGTCATCAAATAGGCCTGCGGGCGCCGTCTTCACGTCGGAGTGCACGTCAAAGCCCTTCTGAACCGGGATGAGCCACGCGAAGTCCTGGTTGGGCTGTGAGCAGCCGAACTGCACCTCGATGAACGCCGTCCAGTCCTTGTCGCCGTCCTCTCGGAACAGCACACGCTCGCCGATCTGGTCCACGGGTGCCGAGGACGATGCGAAGCAGCCGCAGGCATTTGCGAGGGCGGTGAACAGCAGTAGTGCCAGCATGGCGATTCCCCTACGAGACGAAGCGAGAGACGTCGTGACCGTCGCTGACATTCAAAGAGAATCCAGCGAGAGCGCAGATTTCTCGCGCAGAGGCCACTTGAGCGCACGAAGCCGCCCGTCGGGTACCCTCTCGGCTGTGGGAGGACCGATGGGCCAACGCACCGTGACGCGCGACGAGTGGATGAAGGCACGCATGGAGCTGCTCGCCGAAGAAAAGCAGTTCAGCCACACACGTGACAAGCTCGCCCAGATGCGTCGCGAGATGCCTCGGGTTGCCGTCCCCAACTACGTCTTCGAAGACGAGGGCGGGCAGGTCACCCTGATGGACCTGTTCGACGGCCGCAGCCAGCTCATCGTCTACCACTTCATGTTCGACCCGAAGTGGGATGCGGGCTGCAAGAGCTGCAGCTTCGTGGCCGACCACTTCCAGCACGCGGTCCCCCACCTCGCGCAGCGCGATGTGACCTTGGTCGCCGCCTCACTCGCCGGCGTCGCCAAGCTCCAGGCCTACCGAGCGCGCATGGGCTGGACCCACCGATGGGTGTCTTCGGCGGGGAGTCCGTTCAACTACGACTTCGGCGTGTCGTTCACCGAGGCCCAAATCGCCGAGGAAGCGCCGTACAACTACGGCTCCGGCAAGGCCTGGGGAGAGGCACCTGGATTGTCCGTGTTCAGCCGTGAAGGCGACACCATCTTCCACACCTACTCCACGTACTCCCGCGGTCTGGACGTGCTGATCAACACGTACAACTACCTCGACCTCGTGCCGAGAGGACGAAACTACGACGGCAACGACGCGTACATGGGCTGGCTGCGCCGACGGGACGAGTACCCGCGGGAGCCAGCGTAGCCAGCGGAGGACTCACCCGAGTGGACGGGCCCCCTACTGCGCGACCACTCGGTTCGCCGGGATGTCTTCAATGTGCAGACCCGTGCGCGACAGCGTGGAGAGCGTGCGAATCGTGTGCTCTCCAAGGCGAATCGCCTCGGCCGTGGTCACATCCACCCCCTCGGTCGTCGGGCTCTCTCCGGTTCGACTCACGTAGGACATGGCGGCAATGCCCGACTGCACGGAGTAGGTCGCGTGTACGCCATCCGAGAGCATGTCCGCCCCGGTTGCGAGCTTCAGCTCACCGAAGTTGATGTGCTGCGGAATCCAGACGAGACCCCAGTAGCCGGCACTTGCGTTGGCGCCGTAGGCCCGATCCGCGAGATCATCGAGCGCCTCGATCCCGTCGTTTGGCGTGGAGTCCCAGTGCCGGTCGTAGATCAGCGCCTGAACCCACGGCGAGCTCCCCGCCGTCTGAATCTCGGCCCCGGTCACCAGATAGCCGCGCGCGAACAGGCTCATGTACGTCTCGGCCTGAAAGTACGTCGCCGCCCGGTTCATGCACTCCTCATCCACCCTCTTCGCCGTATTGCAGGTGCCGATATCGGTATCGTCAGACACGAAGCCCTCTCGCACCACCAGGTCACGCATGGCGTCGCGGTAGCCGCGCTCAGAGCTCGTGCCGGAGATCATGAATCGGTAGGTCGCGTCGGGCACAAGGGGCTCGATACGCACCCGCCCGACGTAGGGGCCGGTGTAGTGCACCTTGCTCAAGTCCGAGAGGTAGGTGTCGTGGGCCGCATCGGCAATGGCCAGTGACCGCGCATCCGTCGACCACGTCGAGCGGTCGGCGATGTTCAGACCCGTCAGGCTCGTGAACACACTCACCGCCGAGATCCGTGCTCGTTCGCCCCAAGCGGCCTCAAGGGTGCCAGCCACCACGCCCGCGGGCGCTGCGATGCTGCCCGTGCCGTTGGAGATGCGCCAGAGCAGTTCTTCGGCCGAGGCGTTTGGATTCGCGCTCGCGTCCCGGGCCCCGCAGTCGGTGCAGTCCGTTCCATAGTCACAGGGCGAGTGCGTCGATCCGGGTCCGCCATCCTCGCAGCGATCGTTGGCGGGCCACACGCAGGTGTCACTGCAGTACATGCCGTCGACGTCTGCGATGGGCGCACCATTGGTCCCCTGGAGGAGAACCGGCGTCGCACCATGCGACCGGATGATATCGGCCAGACCCATGACCGCCGCAAACTGGGTCTGCGGCGACCCCGTGCCGGCCTCGTACGCGCCGGACATGACCACATAGTCCCAGTTGTCATCCAGTTCCGCGAGCCGCAGGTCGCGATCCGTCCACATGAAGTAGTGGTTGATCAAGCCGTCGTCATCGATGGTCGAGGACTCGACGACCACGTCGTCGTAGACGCCGAGGTCTTCAAGGCTCTCGTCGAGGATGCTCGCGATCTGGTCCGGGCTGATGTAGCGGCTTGCGAGCACGAGGATCCGCAACGTTCCGCTCGTGGGGAGCCTGGCATCTGGACCCGGTGAGGTCGGGTAGCCAATGAAGCCGGTGTCGGTGTCGGTGTCGGTGTCGGTGTCGGCGTCAGTGTCGGCGTCCGCGTCAGTGTCGGTGTCGGTGTCGGCATCCGCGTCGGTGTCGGCGTCCGCGTCCGTGTCGGCGTCCGCGTCGGTATCGGCATCCGCGTCGGTGTCGGCATCCGCGTCCGTGTCGGCATCCGCGTCGGTGTCGGCATCTGCGTCGGTGTCGGTGTCCGCTTCCGCGGTGTCACCCAGCAGCCCACTGTCCGTCGGGTCCTCATCCTCTGCAGTGCATCCAAGGGAGAGCGCGGCGACGAGCAACAGCCGAAGCGAGCGGGATGAGCGAACGGTCATGGGGCCTCCGATGTCGAACTCCCGAGAGAGCCCAACCGCGCCGACCCGCAGTGTAGCGTTCGCTTCATCGGGCCGCAGAGATTGGCCGAACAGGCCTACGCGCCGCCCAATCGAAGCACGATGCCCTCATTCGTATAGGGCGAGGTAACGCCACCGTTCTCGGTCTGTTCCGGAACCTCGCCGAGACACATCACCACCCCGGCCAGGCTGTCGTCGTCCTGAAGATACAGCGTAAGCCCAACCCGGCCCCACTCCCCTTCCGACTCGTTCCAGGTCGGACAACTCAACGTGCCCGCGAGGGAAGAGAGAGGCATCTCTCCTAAGATGGTGGTCTGCGAGGAGTGCATCTCGAACTCCGAGGCGAAGCTCTCGCTCGAGAGCCCTCCA
The DNA here is from genome assembly GCA_023954855.1 of Pseudomonadota bacterium. GTDB lineage: Bacteria > Myxococcota_A > UBA796 > UBA796 > M1803. Next base: position 48,403 of record JAGSGY010000035.1, read on the forward strand.
TCCGCGGCAGTCATCACGACGTCGACATCGGCGGTCAGCCACTCGCCGGAGTTCTCGCAGTCCGACTCGCGCCACAGAGTGGGTTGGCCGAGCGAGCCGACCTCGAGGGTGACGTCGACCGCTCCGCCCGCCTCCCACGTCGAGGCCACAGTCGTGCTGCCGCTATAGGGCACGAAAGCATCGTTCGCGGTGGTCCCGGAAATCTCGGCGTCAAGGGTGGTGGACTCGCTCGACACCGAGCAGTCTTCCGGCACCTCGAACTCAGCCCAGGAACTGGTGGGCGAGCAGCCAAACAGCGGGCAAAACAGCAGGATGACGCGCATGGGGCCTCCGGAAGCCGAGGATACAACGAGGTGGCCAGGCACGAGATCTGTGTGCATCGCATGCCCCTGGGTTCACCGTCGCCGTAGACTCAAAGAACGAGTCGGTAGCCGACCAAGGGCGTGATGGCCGCACTGTGCGTGGGACCCGTGATCCTTCCGTTGAGCGCAGACGCCGTCATCATGGCCTGCACAGCTACCTCACCGGGCCCAGCTTGAATCCGCAGACCCAGCGCGCCGAGCACTCCAATACGGGCATAGACCTCACGGTGCTCCCCAAACTCTTGGCCGTCCGCGCTGCCGTTCACCCGGCTCTCGAGCAAGAAGACCTGCGGACCGAGCTCCAGGTCGAACACCACGGGCGCATCTGGTCGGGTGATCGCAATGGCAATGCCTCCGCCGACCAGTAGTTCCTGCTGCTTCAGCGTGTAGTCGAAGCTCCCAGACCCCACGCGGGCGTCATCGGCAGACCCACTCTCCTGAGGCGGGGCCCAGGCCGCCCCCGCCCAGAGCCGAATCCTTCGCTGTGCCGGCGGAAGCTCGACGCCAAGCGTGAGTCGCGGCAGCGCGGTGATGTTGAGGGGCGTGAGCGCAAAGGTCGGGCCGGCGTGAAGGCCAAGCACAAAGGAGGTCGGCTCGGCCATCGCGGAGGCGCTGAACATGAGGCCGAACAAGGTCGCCGTGCGAATCATGAGGGCCCCCATCAGTAGTTGTTCCACTCGACCGCGGTCGAGGCCTGTGCAGTATCGGTGGTTCCGCCCACCACGAAGATGACCGACGACTCCTGTGTGGAGCCGGCCAAGTACCTGGGAACGAGCAGGTTCGCTTCGTTGGCTAGGCCATTCCAGTTCTGCAGATCCGGAGGGTCGGGCGGGCCTGCATTGCAGCCGGGTAGCCCCGTCGCACAGATGCCCGCAGAGTCGCCGCTCACGCTCGGGGACCCCCCGTTTCCACCGAAGACGTACAGTGTGTCTCCCGCCGAGGCGAAGGCGTAGCCGGCACGCGAGTTGGGCAGGGTGTCGACCTCGACAAAGCCCGTCACGTCACCGCCTGCCGCAATCCGCACCGCGTCGAAGGTGCCGTCGATCGCAGCGGCCGTGGTGCGACCACCACCGAAGTAGAGCCACGTATCGCCGGTGGGAACGACCGAGTGCAGGTCACTGTCGGCGATGAAGGTCGCGCCCTCGTAGCGCGGGGTCGTCAACGCCGCCGTAGCAGTGGAGAAGCTGGCCTGGACCTCGTGATCTCCGGGGCCGTTTCGGGTGATCTGAAGCCACTGAATATCGCTACGCGCGCTCGTGTCATCGAGCCCGCCGGCCACCACCAGGGTGGCGAAACCCGCATCGCCGGGGTCGACACCGATCGCTGCAAAAGGTGCCTGTCGGCCCGCAGCCATGACCGGAAGCGGCTCCCAATGTCCAAGGTCTCCCAGCCTCAGTGGCGTGAGGGTCCCCGGCGCGTCTCCGACATCGGTATACGAGGCGGACGTCACCTCCGCGAGCAGAGCTTCGGTACCACTCGCCGCATCTGCGACCGGCGAGCGGTACACCCGGTAGGCCACGGCACGGGTGTCCGCGGTCCACGTCAGCGTCGGTGCGACCCCTCCTGGAATGTCCGGAAGGCGCACTGTGAAAGGGTCGCTCGGCAGGCTCTCCCCACCGGGGTTGTCGTTGTCGGCGGTCGCGTAGACTGCTGACACGCGGTAGGTCCAGCGCCCGGCCACTAGGCCCTGGCCGACCTCGATGCCGAGGTCGGTGATCTGCGGAGCATCGAGTGGATCGAGGATCTGGGCGCGCCATCCCGTGTCGACCGTACCGGTGCCGTCATGGCCGCCCACGATGTAGAGAAAGCGGTCGAGGGTCGCGGCCGTCGCACTCGTCAGAGGCCTTGGCAGAGGCATCGGCAGCATGCGGAAGCCAGCGAGGTCACCGAAGACATCGACCGGGCTCGCCTCAACGCTGTCGAGCACCGTGCCCGCACCATCGTCGCCCCCCAACGCGTACAAGAAGCGCGCTGTCGTCGTTGCGCGACCGGCAGCGGCGGCTGGAGCGCGCCGCGGCACGAGCAGGTCCGGCCCTGTGTTCCACGCAGACAGGTTGCGAGAGGGAAGCGCCACCGACACCGACGCGTAGTTCGCCCAGGTTCCATCGCTGTTGGTCACCCAGACCAAGCAAACCGAGGGCGTGAGCGTGGAGGTCGGCAACGTCACGTCGATCTGATCGGCCGTCGCGCTTCCGATCGCGCCCTCGACCCGGGCCCCCAGCGTGCCACTCGCAAGGTCCCTACACTCGATCTCGACGACCGGATTGCGAAAGTTCTCGCCAAGGATGGTCGCCGCCAGGTCATTCTGATTGTCTGTCGAGACCGGCGACACAGCCGTGATGACCGGGGGCGGATCCGCAGTGATCGTAAACGCCAAGGGCAGCCGCCCCATGCCCCCGTCGGGGTTGACGACGAGCACGTCGTAGCGCCCGGCAGAGAGCCCGGAAGGCACAACGGCCGTCGCGCGCGACGGCGAGTTGAAGGTCACTCCCACCAACTCGGTCGCGAGGTTCACGTCGGAGGGGGTCTCCGGCGATAGGTAGACACGAGGCGGGTCGACGAACCCGGGATTGCCCGCGCGCAGCGTCACCGCCGTCGGACCGGAGGTCCAGCCGAACGGCGGATCGATGGCCAACAGGTCCACGGTGAGGTCTCCCTCGACCTCGAAGGCATCCTCCAGGACCGCACTACAGCCCGACTCATCGGTCACACGAACGTCGTAGCTTCCCTCGGAGAGGCCATCAGGAATGGTGGCGAAGATGCGGCTCGAACGTATGGCTGTCCAGCTGAAAGGCACGCTGGTCTCGTTCCCGGAGGCATCCACAATAGTGACGTCGGTCACCGATCCCTCAATGCCAGTGACCCACACGGAGACCTGCGTAAAGGTGCCCCGAAAGACGCTCGGCGGATCGACGAAAAAGACAATGGGCTCCTGCGCGACCTCCAAGGCATCGGTCAGTGTGGTCTCGCAGGCGCCAGCGAGTCCCACCGTCACGTCATGCAAGCCCGGCGCAAGTCCATTCGGGGCTTCGGCCACGACGGCGTCGTCCGCCACGGACACGACGCTGGCCTCTACATCTCCCACCCAGACCTGGGTCGCCCCATCGACGAAGAGACCACCCGTGACCGTAAACTCAGTCCCCGAGCAGACCAGATCGGGGTCGACGCTCTCAAGGGTCGGCGGGCCCACCACCACGAACGAGAGCTCAGTGGTGGCGGAGGACCCATCCGGGTTGGTCACGGAGACGGTGTGCTCGCCTTCCTCGAGACCGACTGGAAGCTCAAAGCCCATCTGGGTGGAGGAGGTCCACGTCTCA
>JAGSGY010000075.1 GCA_023954855.1 Pseudomonadota bacterium
ACGCCGCAAGAAGGTGAAGTCACTGCGCAGGCGGGCCATCTCGGCGAGGAGCAGCTCGACGGGTAGCGGGTGCCCGCCGCCTAGCACCGCCGCGCCGCCAAAACCGAAGGCGACCTCGGGGGCCAGCGCGTCACGCACTCGCTCCACCGTGCCGTCGGTGACCGCTCCCCAAATCCACGGCGTTCCGCGGGTGATGGCGAGGTCGTTGAGGCCCACGTACACCGCATCGATCGGCTGGGCCGCGATGGTGTCGATTGCGTCTACGGCTTGTTGGGTCTCGACGAGAATCGCGGCCTCGGCCCGGCCGGCGACGAGGTCGCAGTACCGGGCGATGTCGTCGGCGTCCCGCGCCATGGGCAAGAACACGCGGTCGGCACCTAGGGCAATGGCGGTGTTCACTTCATCCGCCGTCCAGGGACCAAACCCGTTGACCCGGCAATACACGCGCGCCCCAGGGACCTTAGAGAAGGCTCCTACTCGCTCGATATCGGTCGGTGCGATCTCGGTATCGGCGCCGCTCTGGCGGTTCTCTTTGCCTCGCCACTCGCAGTCGACCATGAAGGCATCGACGCCTGCTTGGGTCATGGCTCGGACGTCGTCGAGCTCGCTTGAGAACAGTACGAGTTCCAGTGCGCTCATGCCGCCTCCGCCCACATCATCAGTGAAGAGCCCCATGGGAGCCGGCGCCCGGAGAGCAGCCTCACCTCTGCGGCGTTCACGGCACCGAGGAGCGTGCCCACGCGCTTCGGGGGGTGCCGCTCGGCCTTCGAGGCCCGCATCAAGCGCGAGGCGAGGATGACGGGGAAGAGCAGGAACTGGTAGCGCGTGTGCCCCAAGGGCTTCCAGCCCGACTGCCGCAGCTCCGCCTCGAGTTGGGGGCGGTCATACCGACAGCGGTGCCCTGCAGCCTCGTCGAGCGGTCCCCACAGCCACTGCGAGGCGGGAACCGAGATCAGGAGCCTGGCGCCTGTGCGAGCCACTCGCCGCGCCTCGTTCAGGAACGGAAGCGGCTCGACATGTTCGAGAACGTCGAAGGCCGCGACGAAGTCGAATTGCTCACTCGAGAGGGGAAGCGCTTCGACATTTGCGTGGATGACTGTGGCCTCGGGGGCCTCGAGGGCCGCGCGCTCGATGGAGGAGCGGGTTCCGTCGACGCCTGTCGAAGTCAGGCCGAGCTCTGTGTATCGGTGCAACATCTGGCCCGAGCCACATCCCAGTTCGAGGATGTGCTGGTCCTCTGGCCGACGGAGCCGCTGAATCAAGTCGGTCAAGAGACGGGCACGCGGCGCGAACCAGAAGTGGCTATGTTCGATGTCGGCGAGGTGATCGGCGCGTTCCTGGGGAAAGCCCGTGGGCGCGGCAGGTACTCCGACCCGCCAAACGTGGGCTTCGCAAACCGGCGCAGACCCGCACGAGCAAGAAGGCGTGAGGGCCTCCCCGCAGTCTGGGCATCGCCAGTGGAGGCTCACGGGACGTGGGCTCCGTGGAAGACGTGGAAGGCACGTCCGAAGCTCAGCAGGCTCATCTCGTTCATGCGGTCCTCAACCTCGGGAGCCAGGGGCCGATTGATGATCGCGGGCGGGAAGAACCCGTAGCTCTCGTGATCACCAGGCATCAGGCCTGCCTTCCGCATCGACTTGGACATCACCGAGCCGCGCATGTTGACGATGCCGCGTTCGGCGCTCCAGTGGGTGCCGGGCGTGAGGAGGATCTGCACGTAGAACAGCGGGTTCCGGGCCATCGGCTCGATGAAGGCCAGCCGCGCTCCCGGCTTCATCACCGACCGGATGGCGGTGAAGATGTTCGGCAGGTCCACCATGTGATGCAGCGTGAAGAACCCGACCACTCGATCGAACTCCGCGCCGAAGTGCGACCCCACGTCGGCCACGTCAGCCGCGACAGTCTTCACCGAGTGCCCTTGCTCCGTGGCGCTCTGCTCGAGGCGCTCCAGCATGACCGGCGACAGATCGAGGCAGGTGACGTCGAGGCCCGCTTCAAGCATGGGCATCGTGAACTTGCCCAGGCCGGCGCCGACCTCGAGGATGCGCTGCCCTGGCTGAAGGTCGGCGGCCCGCATCATGCGCTCGGCGTGGCGACGGATGTACGGCGACCCGGTGACCTGCATGGCGGCCTTGTCGAGGGCTTGCTCGTAGTAGACCCGCTGGGCCTGGTTGTGTGCGTTGTCTGGCATGTGTGGCTCCCTGGTCTTGTTGCTGCGGAGGCTCGGTGCTGTCAAGGCAAGGGGGCTGCGCACCGCCGACGTGGTGGCCGGTGGGTGGGTCTGTTGTGGTTTTGGCATCTGCATTCGCCTTCGAAAAGGCCGCCGTCGTGGGGATCGAAGCTGCGCGGAAAGCCCTAGACGCATTGCAGAAATTGATCTCGCCTGACGCGGTGATCCACCGTCTCGGCAAGGAGGGCAGATGGCCCAGGGATTTGTGGTTCGACCGTTCGCGTTCATGCGCTTGACCCATGAGGGTATCCGCGCCGGCCTCGCCGAAGTGGGCGCGGCCCTCGAGACGCTGGAAGCCGAACCCAATTTGGCGCATCGCCAGAGCCTCCACGACACGATGGAAGCGCTGTGCCGCGTGATTCACGTGCATGCCGACATCGAAGAGGATGGCTTTTTCCCGCTGCTCGATAGCCAGTTCGCCAATGCCGCCGGCAATGCCGGGTTCGCGAAAGAGCATGTCGAGGAGGACGCCTGCCACGACCGCGTACGCGCGGCCATTGAAGGCCTGGCGGATCCGACGGATGCGAGCGCTCGCGGCGTGCTGCGCGAGGCCGTTGCGGTGTGGCTCGCCAGCTGTGAGGCGCACCTCCTCCACGAAGAAGAAGTGATGATGCCGCTCACCCAGAAGGTGCACGCCACCCAAGAGGGACGTGCAGCGGCAGTGGGCAAGATCATCGCGTCGGTGCCCGAAGAGCAGGTCGACGGCACCCTGTTGCCCTATGTGCTCGAGCGGCTCGAAAAGACCAAGCCCTTCGGCCCGCTGCGCATGTTCGTCGAGGCCACGCGGATGTCGATGGGCCCCGACCGCTTCGCTCGCGCGGCGCCGGTCGTGCGCACGCACTTGAGTGCCGAGGCTGTCGGTAAGCTCGAGAGCCTCGGAAGCCTCTAGCCGTCGCCGGGTGCGGCGCCGTCGACCTTCACCAGGGACTTCACGATCTGGCCAGTGATGAGCAGGGCGCGATTGCCCTGCTCGTCGACGCCCCAGGCCTCGACGCGGACGAAGATGGTGGTTCGGCCAGACCGGTCGACCTTGGCGCGCAGCTCGACGGTGTGGCCGCGGAGTGCCGCTCGCATCAACGAGTACTGCGATGTGCTCGTGCGAATCCAGTAGCCGGCCGGCACGGTCGTGATGGCGGCGAACCAAGCCACTACGTCGAGTGCAGCTTCGGCGATGCCGCCGTGCAGGTAGCCACCGCCGCCATCGGTGTGGTCGTCGACCTCGATCTGGCAGATGGCCTCGCCGTCGGTCTGGCTGACGAGCTTCACGCCCATCCAGCGGTGAAAGACTTGCTCGAGCATGTTCTTGTTGAAGCGTGCGATGTCTTCAGCGGGCCAACCCGCGGGGCGGGGCATTACTCGAAGGTCTCGGCGAACAACGCCGTCTGGGTGCGGATCTTCGTCAGTGTGGCGGTTCCCGCCTCGGCGCTCTCTGCCTTCTGTAGGGCCTCGAGCTCCGGCAGGAAGATCACCAGAAAATGGTGGAGCTGGTCGTGTGGCTCGCCCTCCATCGCGCAGCCCTGCACCAGCGACACCATCACGTCATCGAGCTGGTTGCCGAGCGTCTGAAACTGCTCGACGGTCTCGGGGGACGTGTCTGCTGCGAGGCTGGTGATCTCGCCCATCTTGTCGCGCGTGCTCTCGTCGAGGGGCCAGCGGGTGCCGTCTGCCTGAAGGCCTAGCTTGGGCTCAGCCGGCTCCTCGGCATGGACGGGCGCGGACGCTTCGGGAGGTGCAGGCGGGGTCACCGGCTCTGGGGTGCCAGAGCAGGCGAGCAGGGCAAGAAGCCACATGAGGTCTCCACGCGTCAGTGACGCGGCTGAACGCTAGAGGGCAGCAGAGCGGCCGGTGGCGCCGAGGTCGGCAAAGGCCTGCTGCAGGCGCTCGACGATGCCCTGCTCACCGACACGAAGCCACTTGCGCGGGTCGTACTTCTTCTTGTACGGCGTGCCATCTTCGGGGTCGATCTGGTGTGCGAACGCCTTGCCGTTGGCCTTGACGTACTCGCCGACGGCATGCGCGAAGGCGAACTGGGTGTCGGTGTCGATGTTCATCTTGAACACGCCATACGAGACGGCTTCGGCAATCTTGTCGGGCTCGGAGCCGGAGCCGCCGTGGAACACAAGGTGCAGCGGGTTGGCGGCGGTCGAGTACGTGGACTCGATCAGTGCCTGGCTGTGCTTGAGGATCTCGGGGCGAAGCTCGACATTGCCGGGCTTGTAGACGCCGTGCACGTTGCCGAAGGACGCGGCGACCGAGAAGTGGCCGATGGGCGACAGGCGCTTGTAGGCCGCGAGAACCTCGGAGGGCTGCGTGTAGAGGTGGCTGTTGTCTGCGCCCTCTTCGAGCTCGTGGCCCACGCCATCTTCTTCGCCGCCGGTGACGCCGAGCTCGATCTCGAGGCTCATGTCGATCTTGGCCATGCGCTCGAGCATGGCGGCCGAGAGCGAGAGGTTCTCTTCGAGGCTCTCCTCGGAGAGGTCGAGCATGTGCGAGCTGAACAGCGGCTTGCCGTGCTGCTCGAAGTGACGCTCGCTGTGGCCGACCAGGGCATCGACCCAGGGGATAAGACCCTTGTTCGCGTGGTCGGTGTGAAGCGCGACACACACGCCGTAGTGCTCGGCCATCAGGTGGACGTGCTGTGCGCACGAGACTGCGCCGAGGACCTTCGCTTCGAAGCTATCGGGGAAGCCCTTGCCGGCGAAGAACTGCGCGCCGCCGTTGGAGAGCTGGATGATCACGTCGGACTTCGCTTGTGCGGCAGCCTCGAGCACGGCGTTTACGCTGTCGGTGCCGACCACGTTGACGGCGGGAAGTGCGTATCCGCCAGCCTTCGCAGCTTCGATGACGGCCTGGTAGGCCTTGCCCGTGACCACGCCGGGTCGAATGTTCGTCGCCATGTGCATCCTCCAAAGTTGGAGGGTCGCATAGCCTTTACACGCCGGTTCGGACACCCAAACTTGAGGGTGTCCACGCGCTTTGTCAGCCAGGATTCGAGACGATGACCTGGGCCGGTCGAACCAGGTCGCCATTGCCGAAGGCGAAGCCGTGTCGAACGACGTGGGCAACGGTGCCGGCCCTGCCGGTCTCGGTCGTGCCGAGGGCCTCGTGCTGGGCCGGATCAAAGGGCTCACCGACAGCCCCCAGACGATGAAGGCCCTGGCGCTCGATCACCTGGTCGAACTGATGCAGGATCTGGGCGGTCCCGCGGTGCCACGCACTGTCGGGTGCACCGTCGAGGGCCTGGGAGAGGCTGTCGCGGACGGTCAGGAGTTCCTGCAAGGTCTCGCGGGTGGCCTGGTGGACACGAGCGTCGATGGTCTCGGACTGGCGTCGCCGCAGATTGGCGATGTCGGCGGTGAGCCGCTCCACGCGCTGATCTGCACCATCCTTCGGTCGCTCGAGCTGAACGAGGGCTGCCTCGAGCTGGCGAACGCGGACGCGGCTGGCTTCGAGCTCCGCGGCGAGTTCACGGCTTCGGTGCGCGAACTGGGTGGCCTCTGCCTTGGTGTTCGACAGCTGCTCAGCGACGGCGTCGCGCTGCCGCAAGATCTTCTCGGCGAGCGCGCGAGGCACCATGGGCTGGGGGTCGCGGTAGGCGGGCTGGCGATGGCGCATAGGGGCTCCTCGGCGTTGGCCTCTTGCTAGGCACAGCGCCGGGGGCGACCACCGTCCGAGACGGCACGTGACAGGCCGCTACAGGTCGTCGAGGGTCTTCTCGTAGGCCACCGAGCCGTCCACCGCGTGAAAGGCCACGTGAACCGTGCCGGCGTCGGGGTCGAAGGTCAGCACCGGGAAGTGGGGGTCGCCGCCGACGAAGTCGAACTGGATGTCCGAGAGGCTGTTCGCCATCGGGCTGGTGTTGCCCGAGGTCGTACAGACCTCCCAGACCTTGTCCGACACCAGGTCCCCAGACTCACTGGCGCGGCCCAGGTAGTTCATGTGGATGTCGCCGGTCACGAAGATCACGTTGTTCGCCTCGAGCTTGTCGAGCAGCGCGGTCATGCGCACGCGGTCGTCCGGATAGCCATCCCAGCGGTCGGCGTTGTCCTCGAAGAGGTTGGTCGAGCTGGTGATGTTCGCGAAGGGCTTGGGCGTCGCGACGCAGATGAATCGGGCAGTGCTCGCCTCGATCTTGTCGAGAAGCCAGCTCAACTGGTCTTCGCTCATCAGGTGGTCTTCCTGGAGCTCGTAGCGACAGTCGAGGATGATCAAATCCAGGGTTTGGCCCCAGCTGAAGTCGCGCCACACTGGCCCGTCCTCGGGGGTCATCGCGTCGATGGGGACGACCTTGTACCAGGCGGTCTTTGCGTTCGCGAGCTTGGCCTGGTCCTCTTCGGTCATGTCCCACGGATCGAAGTGTCGGTTGTCGGTGGACTCGTGGTCATCCCAGGTCGCGTACAGCGCTGCGAGCGGGAAGAGCGGGCGGTAGCCGCCACCGTGGTAGTAGCCCCACGCGTGCAGATAGGCGTCCAGCGCGCCCTCCTGCTGCGACCAGACGAAGTCGAGGTAGGCCATGTCGCCGAGGTGGATGAAGGCGTCGATGTCCATGCCGTCTGCGTGGGTCAACACCTCCCACTGAAAGGGCTCGGTGGTGGGGGTGTCCGTTCCCTCCGGCATGTAGAAGTCGGGCAGGAAGGTGCCCTGACCAATGCAGGACAGCAGCGCGATGCGGACCGGCTCGAGCGCATCGTCCGCGGGTGCGGTCTTGAACTGTCCGATCAGGCCGCGGTCCTCGAAGCGGGGGCCGCTTCCGCCGAAGACGGCGTACTTGTAGGTGCTGCCCTCGGTGAGGTCGTCGATCATGGCCTTGTGAAAGCCGTCGCCGTTGGACTCGAAGAGCTGGTCGACCACGACCTCGTCCTCGGTCCAGATCCGCAGCGTGACGTCGGTGTCGTCGGCCACGTGGAAGGTGAGAATCGCGCGGCTCTGGGTCACATCGCCGGCCATCGGTGTGCGCGGAAAGCGCTCGATGGACTCGGGGATGGACTCGGGGTCAAAGGAACCCCCACAGCCCGCGAGCATGATGCTGGGAAGGGCGGCGGCGGTGAGCTTGAGCAGGGTGCGGCGGGTGAACTGGGGCATGAGGCCTCGCTGGTTGGCTCGAATCTGTCACGGACCGGCGATGACGGCCAGCCCCCAATCGCGCCTTAGGCCCCTGTGACCCGCCGCTTCCGGCGAAGAGCGACGAGCGGAACCAGCATCAGTCCAAGGGAACCGAAGCCCGAGGTGTTGCTGCATCCACAGCCGCTGGGCTCGTAGGGTGGCGGGTCTTCAGAACCGAGGTTGCCGGCGCTCAGTGGGGCGCTGACGTTGGCATCGAGCACGGTGTCCCCGTGGGCGCAGGCCGAGAAGTGGCGACCGGCAGCCGGTGAGTCACGTGGGTGAGCGCGCATCGATGTTCGGGCAGCACGTCGTCGGCTAGGTTTACTGCCGCAGGCCCATGCGCTGAAGCAGCCGCGCGAGCATCGTCGGACCGTTCTCAGCGCGCTCGCGGTCGAAGAAATCCTCGATGAGCTCGAGCTCGCCGACGTCGAGCCAGGCGCCGCCGCAGCCACCGCAGCGGTCGACGACGATCTGCGAGGTGTACGCGTACTCCCTGGGCGTCATCTGCAGTTGGCACTTCGGGCAGATGGCTCCGGCCCTGCGGGTCTGTCGGGCCATGTCGAGTGCACTCTCGACGATGTCGGGCTGTTCGGGTGGCTCGCCGGTCGCGTGCTTGTGGTGCGCATCTTCGATGGCCTCGAGCTCACCGGGTTCGAGGAAGGTGCCCTCGCACTTTGGGCAGGCGTCGATCTCGACCCCTTCGACCATCCGGACCTCGAGTTTCTCACCATCGCGTGGGCACAGCATCGTTCACCTCTACCGGAAGCGTAGCGCGGGTGGCCGATGCCGCCTAGCTGCGAAGACAGGTGCGTTGTGGGCGTCGTTGCGGCGCCGTTCCGAGGGGCTTTATCAAGCGTTGATGAGTGCTTGGGATGCGGCGGCTGGGACATGCCGTGTGGCGCGGCTATGTCGTGGTCCTAGTCGGAGCTTGAGCAGGCGCGGTGAGAGCCGCGGAGGAGCTGTTCTGGTCCCCGTGTGCCGGCTTGCGCGCGGGGACCCCGACACTTCTTTCGGCGCGGATCAGCGTGCTGTTAGGCAGATCTCGCCGCGATTGACGATCAGGCTGTTGGACGGCCCCTCTGGGCGAATGCGAATGCGCATGCCATCGTCTCCTGCCGGCATCGAGCTGGTGATGTCGGCGCTGTACCACTCGTAGGGCGTGCTGTTGGCGATACCGCCGTAGGCCGAGGTGCCGCTGCCGTTGAAGCTCTGCCACGAGAAGCTGCCGCTGCTGCCCGTGCTGTAGCTCCGACCGTACAGGGCCAGGGTGGCGCTGCTGACGCTGGAGAGGTTGGCGGTGGAGATCTGCACGTCGATGAACACCGTCCCCGACAGCTCGAGGCCGCCGATGCCTAGGAAGGTGTCCTGCCATCGCGGCGTGTAGCCAATCGACGATGAGTTGGCGTTGACCCGCCACAATGAGGTGTCTGGGAGGGTGTTGATCTCGTGCGTCACCCAGGCCGTGGAGCCGGATGAGCCTCCATTCCACTGGAAGCGCACGACGTGGGTCCCGTGCGCCCCCGACAGGCAGCCCGCCGGGTTCGTGTCGGTGTCCGCGTCTGCATCGGTATCCGCGTCGGCGTCAGTGTCCGCGTCTGCGTCGGTATCTGCGTCTGCGTCGGTGTCCGCGTCTGCGTCGGTGTCCGCGTCGGCATCGGTGTCCGCGTCTGCGTCGGTGTCCGCGTCGGCATCGGTGTCCGCGTCGGCATCGGTGTCCGCGTCTGCGTCGGTGTCCGCGTCGGCATCGGTGTCCGCGTCGGCATCGGTGTCCGCGTCTGCATCGGTGTCTGCGTCTGCATCGGTGTCTGCGTCTGCATCGGTATCCGCGTCTGCGTCTGCGTCGGTATCCGCGTCTGCGTCAGCATCCGGGTCTGGGCACGGTGTGTCGCAGGTCTGTGGGTTCTCGACACAGGCGATGGCGAGCGCGGCGGCGAGCAGCAGCAGTTGGGGGCGCGGTGACAATGGAACTCCGGCGAGGGTTCACCATAGCGCCAACCGAAGGCGCTGCATCTCCGCGAGTCCGGATTGGGGCCAAGCGGGCTATCCTGGCCGGAGAACACGGATTGGAGCCTCGTCGATGACCCTGCTGCTCGCACTTCTCGCCTGTACGCCTTCGGGGCCGGGTGGCGACCAGGACTCTGTGGCACCGGATACGGGCGAAACCGCCGATACGAGTGACACCGCGACGCCGGCGACTGACGAGAGCCTTGTACGTGATTTGATCGCTGGAAACGGAGACCTCGCGGAGGTGCTTCAGCAAGTGGCGTGGTCGGGAGGCTTTCCCGTGAGCACGGCGGCCGGCGGCCTTCTCTTTGTAGCCGAGGGGGATTCGCGCACCCTCGCCGGCGACCACAACGCTTGGGCCGAGACGCCGATGAACCAGGCGACAGGCTTCTCGTGGATTGAGGTGCAGATCGCTGCGCCCAACGGGTCCGGGTACAAGTTCGGACCTACTCTACAGGCCGATCCATGGGCGCGCAGCTACACCTACGACAGCTTTGGTGAGCTCAGCTATGTGCGTCCTCCGACGAACGACCCGCGACTCGACCGATGGCCCGCGCTCGAGGGCGAGGGGCTCTCTGCACGGGACTTGAGGGTCTTTGTGCCGCCGGGAACGGGTCCGTGGCCGGTCCTCTACGTGCACGACGGGCAGAACCTCTTCGATCCCGAAGCGATCTGGGGTGGATGGAAGCTGCAAGAGGCCATGGCCGCACAACCGGACATGGTGTTGGTCGGCATCGACAACACCCCCGCCCGCATGGACGAGTACACGCACGTCCACGACGCAGAAGTGGGCGCGGGAGGTCAGGCGGCCGCCTACTCCACGCTGGTCCGCGGCACCGTGCGCCCGCACATCGAAGCGGAGTACGGCTCGACAGGTACCGACGGCCTGCTCGGCTCGTCCCTCGGAGGTCTGGTCAGTCTGATCATCGCCGATGCCGCACCTGCGGAATGGGACTTTGTCGCATCCATGTCGGGCACCCTGGGGTGGGGAAAGCTCGCGTCGGACAATGAGTTGATTCTCGAGCGCTGGGAGCGCGCACCACGCGGGGTGGTGGTCTACGTGGACTCGGGTGGCTCTGCGGGCGGGGCGGGCTGCGAGGACCCGAACGCCGATGGCTTCACGGTCGATGACCCCGACGACTCCGACAACTACTGCGCGAATCGAGAGTTCGCCGACCGCCTGGCGGCTGCCGGGTACACCTGGGACCAGGACCTGCATCACTGGTGGCAGGAGGATGCACCCCACAACGAGGCGGCCTGGGCGGCGCGGGTGCAGCGGCCGCTGTCGATCTTTGCCACGCTCGCCGCGAACTGAAGGCCCGCGGCAGAGAGGCTGGGTCCGTCGGCTAGTCCCGAGTGCTGGCTTCGCTCGCGAAGCGGCGTCGCACAAGCCCCAGGAATCGCTGGGCGTCCGTGTCGCTCGCGATGGCATTGTCCTCGCATTCTGCCAGGGCCCGCTGGGCTTCGATGCGCTCGCCGCGGCAGCACAGTCGGACCGCACGCACGCCATGGATTCGGTAGAAGGAGGGCTTCCCACCGGTCGCGGCGAGTAGCTCCTCTGCCCTCAGCGCCCATGCCTCCTCATCAATCCCGCCAAAGCGTGCGAAGAGCTCGGCCAGCCACCAGCCTTCCTGAAACCGGTCACCGAACCTCACGGCGAGGTCAACGGCGTGGAGGAGTCCCTTCCGGGCCTGGGCCGGGTCGGCGGTGACCGTTGCCAGGCAAGCGACCGTACGAGACATCGAGCGGATGTCGCCAAGTGCCTGCTGCAGCTCCAGCGCGCGTTGGTAGCAAACACGGGCCTCACCGAGCTCGTTTACGTCCCGCCAGAGGTTCCCAAGATTGCTCGTATACACCGCGGCTTGGCGGTTCTGCCCGAAGCGCTCCAAGATGGGAATGGCCCGCTCGTAGCATGCGCGCGCGTCTTGCCATCGTCCCAGCGAGTCGTACAACGTACCGAGGTTTCCGAGAGCCACCGCCTCGGACCGACGGTCTCCGAGCTGCGCAAACATCGCCAGGGAACGCTCTTCCTGTTCGAGGGCGAGGTCGAACGAGCCCAGGTTGTGGTGGATGACTCCTGTCATGCCCCGAAACCTTGCTTCGGAGCTCAGCATGCCGCCAGTGACAGCCAGCCGGAGGCCACTCTCGAAGAGCTCACGCGCCGCAGGGAGGTCTCCCATAAACCAGCGCACGGCCCCGAGTTCTTCTAGGGCGGCGACCACGGCGGGGTGCCCGTCTGGGGCGATGGCGAGAGCTTGTTCTAGGTAGGCCCGCGCTTGCTCCAAGTTGCCGACGTGCCGCGCCATTTCCCCGGCAATCACCAGGCTCGCGACGCTTCGGCGGGCCCGGAGCAGTGCCTCGGAGAGCTCTGCGCCGACGCTCATTGGGCCCTCGGCGCGTAGGAGTTGCACGCATGCGCGGACCAGCGGCAGCGCGAGTGGGCCCGCATCCTCCGTGGCGTCCAGGGTGTGCCTCGCCGCTGAGAGCAAGTTCTGGCGCTCGTTTCGCAACATCCGGAACCGGGCGCGTCCACCTGGCTTGGCGTGGAGCGAGAGCTCTCGCTCATCTCCGAGGGTGGCGAAGTACGTGGCATGGCGTGTGCGCAGCTGTGGCCACTCCCCTTGGCCTCGAACGAACTCAGCCACGCCGTTCAGGAGCCCGAATCGCGTCCCAGACCGGACGAGCGAATGATTGACGAGGGCGTCGAGGACCTCGAGCACGTCGGTGTCCACTTCGACGACGGCCTCGACGGCCTCTGCGGTGAAGCCACCCCTGAACACGCCGAGCTGCCCGAGAACCGACTGCTCTGTGGGGGAGAGAAGGTCCCAGCTCCACTGGATGGCGGACGAGAGGGTGCTGTGTCTTCCGTCTTCTGCGGACCGGAGAATGCCTTCGCCCAGCCTCTGCGACACATCCTCGACTGAGAGCACGCCCAGGCGGCCAGCGGCGAGCTCCAGGGCCAGGGGTAGTCCGTCAAGCCTCTCTGCCAAGACGTGCAGTGATGCGTCCCCGGGCAAGGTCACCCCGCGCTCTCGGGCACGCTCCTGGAGCAGGCTCACCGCGTCATCGACTGGCATGGGCTCGAGTGAGAACATCAACGCGCCGCTGAGCTCGGCGCGTCGGCGGGAGGTCACCAGCATGCGAAGACGCGGAGCTTGGGACCGCCATCCCCGCAGCAGGTCGGCGTGGGCATGGAGGCGTTCTGCATTGTCGAAGACGACCAGTGCGTCACCGCGCGCGGCGAGGGCATGGCCGAGGGCCTCGGGCGAGTGGGTGCGCCCCGTCTGTCCGAGTCCGGCGGCCACCGCCGCCAGTACCTCAGCCCGATTTTCCAGGTTCGCGACGTCCACCCACACCCGCTCTTGCCACGAATCCGATGCCTGTCTGGCGAGCCGGGACTTGCCGATGCCGGCCGGCCCGACGATGGCAACGACTCCGGGGACGGCAAGCGCGTGGCTGAGTGCCGCGAGTTCCGCGAGGCGGCCCACGAAGACATCCGCCTCGTCGTCGGCCTCGGGGCGATCTTCCTCACGGTCGGCCATCCCGAGTGCGACGGCGAGGGAGTCTCCGGGTGCGTCCAGTGCGCGCAGCGCCTCCGCGAATGCCTGCAGGGTTGGCCACCGGTCTTCGGGTTCCGGCATCAGGCAGCGGGAGACGGCGGGGTCCAGCCACTTCGGCACACCGGGGGTTTGCGGCGCGTCCGTCAGCATCGGCAAGTCCCAGGCGAGTGTCTGCTCGGCGCCAGGACGCGCTCCCGTGGCGAGCTCCACAAGGCTCACACCCAGGGCATAGAGGTCTGCGCGTGCGTCCACGGTCGTGTCCGCTCGCCGCTGCTCTGGCGGCATGTAGGCGGGCGAGCCACTTCCCCGTGACCTCGTCTCGAAGCCGCGGGCGGATGCGATGCCAAGGTCGGCGACCTTGACCTCCCCGAAGGCCGTCAGCAGCAGATTGGAGGGCTTGATGTCCAGATGGACCAGGCCAAGAACCTCGGTGGCGTGACTCAGGGCCTCGCAGACCGCGAGTCCAACTTCCACGACGGCTCGGGGCGGCAGGGGACCGCGTCCAGCGAGGGTGCCGCCTCCGCAGAGCTCCATCGCGCAGAACCATTGGCCCTCGACCTCACCGACCTCATAGACGTCGACTAGGCCGCGATGCCGCAGGAGGCCGCCGAGTCGCGCCTCGCGGGTGAGCGTCTTTCCCTGGTGATGCAGGACCTTGAGCGCGACGTGCTTCTGAAGCCCGCCGGGTCCATGAAGTATGGCTTCGTAGACGGTGCCCGCCCCACCTTCGCCGAGAGGCCGCCCCAGCTCATATCTACCAAGCCTCTGCATGCCCTATTGTGCACGATCGAGACGGACTTGCAATCTCCGACTGGGGTCCTCGGAGTCGTGGTGAGAGCCCGTTGTCCACGAACCTGGTGTGCCCTTCGGGGACTGGCGTACACTCGGGACGTGAGCCACTCTGACGACACTTGGACGGACGGGAGCGCGACCTGGGCCCCGGCCGGTGCCGCGGGTACCGGCGCGCCGTCCAAGGTGGACGAGCCTCGCTATGAGCCCGGCGAGGAGATCGGCAGTGGAGGCATCGGAACCGTGGCTCGACGCCCGGACCGGGTACTTGGTCGGGACGTCGCCTACAAGCGACTGCGCGGGCGGGCGGGGAAGACCATCGCTCCGGCGACCGTGGCTCGTTTTGTCCGTGAGGCGCAGATCACCGCACAGCTCGAGCACCCCAACATCGTCCCGGTGTACGACGCTGGCGAGGATGACGAGGGTCGCGCGTTCTACACGATGCGCTTGGTCCGAGGACGCTCCCTTCAGCAGGCGCTGTCAGACTGCGCCAGTCTCGAAGACCGCTTGCTGTTGCTGCCGCACTTCGTCGACGTCTGCCAGGGCATGGCGTACGCGCACAGCCGCGGGGTGGTTCACCGCGATCTGAAGCCGGCGAACGTCATGGTCGGCGGCTTTGGCGAGACGCAGATCGTCGACTGGGGCCTGGCGAAGCTCGACCGGCAGGACGACGAAGTGGGTGGCGAGGCGGTCGGCCCGACCGATGCCGGCCAGGCCACGGCAGAGGGCGGTGAGCCGGTTGGCTCTTTCGAGGTCCAGGCGCCCGGAAGTCTCGCCTGGACGCCGGACAGCACGGCACTCTTCGGCTCGTTTCGCAATGACGGTGTGCGGAGTTGGCACGAGGGAGAGTGGTCGGAAGTCGAGGAACTTGCGTCGGGGGTCAGGCCCTATGAACTTGCCCTGTCGGCGGACGGCTCCGTCCTCGCGGTCCTCGACGTCGAGGCGACCGTTCGCCTCTACGATGCGCACACCTTCGCGAAGCGCGGAGAGCACGAGGGCGACAGGCTGCGCTCCATTGCGCTCTCTGCGGATGGAACGAGGCTCGCACTTGGCGGGTCCGACCTCATCGTGTTGGATTGGGCCAAGGATGAGGTGCTGTGGTCATCGGATGCCCACGAGGGCTCGATCGACAAGATCGAGTGGTCCCCCGACAGCCAGCGCCTCGCGACGGCATCGTGGGACCAGACCGCACGGATTTGGAGTGCCGAGGATGGCACCGCGCTTGCGGTGCTGAGAGGACACGAGCACCGCGTGGTCGACGTCTCGTTCTCGGCCGATGGCGAGACGCTGCACACGGCGTCGTGGGACCGGACCGCGCGTCGGTGGGACCTGCGGCCTCTCGACCAGAGCGGCGACATGCTGATCGCCGAGGTGTTGGCCGAGCATGGACTGCGGGTGTCTGGCGCCAGGGTGCACTTCGAGCCGTAGGCCGGTCGGCTAGACCGCCGACCTCTTGCGCAGAAGCGCGGCCGCAGACTCGGCTGCACCCCGGATTGCCAGCGACTCGGCGCGGCCTTTCCACTCGACCTTCACGCGCTCGGCCATCGGGGCGGCGGCTCGCGAGAGGCCATCCATCAGCCCCGGCTCGAGCCAGCTCTTCGCGGCGACCAGACCGCCTGAGAGCACGATGACGTCGGGGTCGAGGGCATTGGCGAGGGAGCGGGTTGCGCGTCCTAGAGCCCGGCCGGCGTCGTCGAGCAGATCGATGGCCCAGGCTTGCTGGTCGATGGCGGCGTTGATGACCTGCCGGCCATTGTCGATGTGGCGGCCCGATGCAGCCAGCCGTCGAATCCAGCCCGCGGTGCCCGCCCAGGTCTCGAGACAGCCACGGGCGCCGCAGCCGCAGAGCTGCTCACCGCCGGCGTAGATGTGGCCGAACTCACCGGCCGAGCCCGTTCGGCCCCGCCAGATCTTGCCGTCCAACACGGCACCTCCGCCGACTCCGGTTCCGAGGGTCAGCAGCACCAGGTCTTCACAGCATCCCCGTGCGCTCCACGCGCCGGCAGCGGCCGCGGTTCCGTCGTTCTCGACGCTGACCGGCACTCCGAGCCGCTCCTCGAGCAGGGCGCGAATCGGGAGCTGCTTCCAGGTGGGGAAGTTCGGCGATGCGCGAACGACGTCCCCGTCGAGGAAGCCAGGGAGGGCCACGCCGACGGCGTCGAGCTCTCCGAGGGGTGCGAGCGCGGACTGCACGGCGGCAAGCACCGTCTCGACATCGCGTGCCTCGAGGGGGATGGTCTGAACCGCCCCACCGGGATGAAGAGCGGCGCGCACACCCGACCCTCCGATGTCGACTCCTGCAATACGTATGGTGTGCATCACTGGTCGATGACGATGGCAGCGCAGCTGACGCCGATTTGGTCGATGCGCGAGGCGCCGCGTCCCCACAGCCAGTTCACCGCACGGTTGTCGGGACAGTCGTAGCCAAACGCGCTCCCACCACTGTCGTCCGACCACTGTGGAGAGCTCGTTCCCGTTGTGCGTAGGGTCGTGTAGCCGCCCGGCGTGCTGCCATTGACGGACAGCGTTCCGCACTTGAGCTGCAGGCTGTCGACCTCGCCGCCGGCTCTGCCGAAGATGCCCATCACGACCTGCTCGCCGGGGCATGTCCAGGTGTACTCGGTGCCGCCGTTCCCACCGTGCTCCGTCAGGTAGTTGTTCGTGCTGCTGCGGTCGATACTGTAGCCGTAGGGCACGCTTGCGGTGTCCGTCACGAGCGAGACTCCGGCACAGATGGCCTGCACGCTGTCGGTCAGGTTGGCGGCACGGATGTGGATGCCGACCATGACTTGGTTGTTGGCGCAACCGTCCGCAAAGGGGCTGCCACCGCCGCCACCATAGGCGGGTGAGCCGGTCACATTGCCGGCATCGACGGTGATTCCGGTTGGGCACTGCTCGTCGACTCCAGAGGCGTCGCAGTCATTGTTCAGGCCGTCACAGACTTCGACGTAGCCCGGGTTCATCGTGAACTCGTCGTCGTCGCAGTCGTTGTTGCTCGCCACCCAGCCAGACAGTGCGGCGCACTCGGAACTCGACACCGCGGCGTTGCCGTATCCGTCGCCGTCGAAGTCCTGGTAGTAGGTCGTGAACGTCAGTCCGTCGTCGGGCTGGCCGTCGCAGTTGTTGTCCTCGCCGTCGCACTCTTCGTTGTTGCCCGGGAAGTTGTTGATGTCGTCGTCGTCGCAGTCGTCACAGACCGAGGACCCGTCGTTGTCGCCGTCGGGCTCATCGAGAGTGGTGACCTCGCAGTCGTTGTCGAGCCCGTCGCAGGTGGTCTCGACGGTGATGCCGGGGTGGGCGAGGTTCGAGTTGTCGTCGCAGTCGTCGCCGTTGCTCGCCCAGCGGTCGGTCACGCCGGTCGACGGGTTGGCGCATGCATTGACGGGCGAGGTGGCACCGTTTCCGTAGCTGTCGCCGTCGCTGTCGACGTACCAGTCCTCGAAGGTGAGGCCGTTGTCGGGCGCCCCATCACAGTCGTTGTCGGCGTTGTCGCAGGTCTCGCTGTTGCCACCGAAGTTGTCGCGGTCGCCGTCGTCGCAGTCGTTGTCGTTGGTGACCCACACGCCGGTGGTGGGCGCATCACAGCGGTTGTCGGCGGTCACGTCCTCGTTGCCAGCCCCGTCGCCATCGGTGTCGGGCCAGTAGTCGAGGAAGGTCAGGTTCTCGTCGGCCTGGGTGTTGCAGTTGTTGTCGATGCCGTCGCAGATCTCGGTGTTGCCGGGGTAGTTCGCGGCGTTGTCGTCGTCACAGTCCCCGTCGCACAGGCCCACCGCATCACCGTCGACGTTGGGGGTGTCGGTGGTTGTGCTGTCGCAGTCGTTGTCGATGCCGTCGCAGGTGACTTCGGTCAGCCCCGGATTGCGCAGCTCGCCGTTGGTGCTGTTGTCGTCGCAGTCGGTGTTGTTGGGGACGTGGTTCGCGGGTGCCTCGCAGGCGTTCACGGGAGTTCCGTTCGGGTCGCCGAACAGGTCACCGTCGACGTCGGGGTAGAAGTCCTGGTTGGTGATGTCCTCGTCGACGGCGATGTCGCAGTCGTTGGTCACGCCGTCGCAGCTCTCGACATTGCCCGGGAAGTTGTTCGGGTTGTTGTCGTCGCAGTCGTCGCAGACCGTCGAGCCGTCGTTGTCGCCATCTGGCGCGTCTTCGGTCGCGCTGTTGCAGTCGTTGTCGATGCTGTCGCAGGTGGTCTCGCTGTTCGACGGGAAGCGGCCCGGGTCATCGTCTGCGCAGTCGCCGCCCTCGAGGGCTCCGCACTGGGGGTTCGTCGAGCCGGTGCAGGCCAGCGTGGTCGAGGGGCAGGCGCAGTCGCCATCGGCATCCCAGGTATCGGTGCCGTCGTCCACGCCGCCATCGCAGTCGTTGTCGAGGTTGTCCGAGAGCTCGGGGGCGCCGCCGTAGATGTTGGTGTTGCCGTCATCGCAGTCGTCCACGGGCAAGTTGCCGGCGTAGTCGGTGCAGGCGTCGTCGACGTGCGCGTCGTTGTCGAGGTCCTTGTCGTCGACGATCTGGTTGCAGTCGTCATCGACGTTGTTGCAGGCCTCATCCGCACCCGGTGAGACGTTGGGATTGCCGTCGTCGCAGTCGCCCTGATTCGGCGAGTAGCCGTCGTTGTCGCCGTCGACATTGCCGGGGTCGGCGACGAGAAGAGCGATCTCGTCATTGACGGTGTTGGCGTCGTCGTCGGTGGCCTCGAGGCGAATCACGTAGTTGCCGACGGTGTCGGGGGTCCAGTCCGCGGTGGTGACGCCGGTTGCGCCGGGGCCGGTCCACACCAGATCGACCGGCGCGGTGGAGCCGTTTGCGGGGGCGACGGTCCAGCGGATGGTCAACGTGTCGGAGGTCTGGTTCGGGTCGTCGGCGGCGCCGGTCAGATCGACTTGCACGTCCACCGGCACCTCAGTGAGGTTCGCCGGATCGATGATCTCGACAATCGGAAGCTGTGCGGCAGCGTCGATGAGCACGGTGATGCTGTCCGAGCCGAGCAGCCCCCCCGCGTCCGCGACGTCGAGCGTGATGGTGTGGGTGCCTTCCGAGAGCGTGCTCGCTTGGACCGTCGTGCCGTCCGACGCGAGGTTCTCGACCGCGAGCTCCGAGATGGGGCCGTCGAGCGAGCTGGTCCAGGTCACGCTGCTGATGTCGGCCAGGCCGTTGTCGTCGGTGACGAGACCCCGGAACTCAATGGTGTCGTTCTCGTCGAACTCACCGAGGTCGTCGGGGAACTGGATCACTGCCTGCGGCGCCACGTTCTCCTGCTCGGTGATGGCCACGTCGTTGTTGCAGGCGAGGAGCAGAAGGACGGGAAGAAGGCGCTGCATTGGAACTCCGAAGCGGCATCATACCGGCTCTGAGGGCGTCTTTTGTGAAAGCTAGGGCGTGCTCGCGATCCACTCGTCGACCAGCGCGGCGGCTTGGCGAGCGATGAGCGGAGTGGCTTCGATCAGGGCGTCGTCAGCCCCTTGATGGCTGTAGATCAGCGCCACAGGCACACTCGCGTGTCGGGTGCGGGCGTGCTCGGGAAAGCCATCGGTGACCAGGGACAGGTCGGCCTCGACGTTCCATCGGTAGCGGCCGTTGACCTGCACACTGAAGCGGGCGCTCGTCTCGACCAGCAGCAAGACCTCTTCGCCGACGAGCAACTGGACGCGCCCCTCGCTGTTGGGCTGGCCGAGCAGTTCGTCGAACTTCGGCTCGAGGTCGAGCGTCTTCGGCGTGAGGTTGCGCTTCGACAGCACCTTGGCGATGCCGGCGTCGAGCTCGTCGGGCACGTCGCCCAGGCCGCGGTCGAGCTCCACCAGCGTGGCGACCGAGACCGGCGTCGGGCTGGTGGCCTGTTGAATAGCAGCGGGCTTGAGACAGCCGGCGAGAAGAAGGAGAGGCAGGAGTAGGTGGCGCATTAGAACCAGACCTCCGTCTCGAGGGAGAGCATGTGGTGCCAGTGCTGCTCCACCGCCTCGAAGTCGTTGTATTGATCGAGCGTCTCGACAAAGCTGTTGCCGAAGGCGTTGTTCTGATTGCTGTGCTGCACGCCGTAGAGAGCGCGAAGTGAGGGGCGCGAGTAGATGCCGCGCCCGAGCGGGTTGAGCACGATGCCGCCCTTGCCTTGCCAGGTGTTTCGGCTGTCGCTGTCGCCGGTCTCGAGGCCGCGTGTGTCCGGGCGTCCATCGGTGTTGGCGAAGATCGAGTCGGCGTGCTCGCGGTAGGTGCGCCCGTTGTGGGAGACCTCGCGCGCCAGGCTCGTCTCGACCAGCAGGTGAACCCGCTCGCTGGGATAGGCCTGCAGGCGCAGAACGGTCGAGGCGTAGGTGCGGTCCCAGTCGCTCGGCGTGAGGTCGTTGTCGCCGTCCATGGCCAAGCCGTACCAGCCGGCGAGCACTGCATCGAGGCGGTGGGGGACCAGCTTGAGCTGCATCTCGTTGCCGATGTTCACGACAGTGCGCTCGTCGGTGAAGTCGTGCACCCAGTAGGTGAACTCGGTGCCGTTGTAGTTCTCGGTGACCGACTTCTCGGGGAGCACACGCTCGACGCTGAAGAACAGGTTGTTCCAGACCAGCGGCCCCGCGCCGCCGAAGCCGACGTAGCCCACGCCCTTCCAGCCGAAGGCGCCGCGGCGCTCGGGGTCGGGGAAGTAGTCGGAGAGCTCAGGGCCGAACTGCTGCACGAAGCTCTCGCCGACCTCGCCGCGAACCCAGTCCTCGTAGGTGATGTCGGGCGTCTGGTAGTGGCCGTTCACGTTGCCGTTCGCGCTCGTCTCGAGCTTGACCTCACCGCCGAGACCGACCTCGAGGTGTCCCGGTACCGGCTTCAGCCGCAGCGCACCGCCGGCGGTGGGCACGGCGTTGTACTGGAGTCCGTAGCGACGAAAGCCCGAGTCTCCGAGTCCGAGAAGCAGCTCGATGCGCTCGGATTGGTAGTGGGCCGACAAACCGACCGTCTCGAAGAAGACCGTTGCGGGGCGCATGTCGTAGAGGCCCAGGTCACCGTAGAAGTACTCGAGGGTGCCGAGCTGCCAGGTCACGTTGGGAATCAGGACATTGCCCGACTTCACGAACACCTGGCTCATGCGAAAGCTGTTCAGGCTGCCGTTGAACGCGTCGGCGTTGGCAATCGAGCCGCCCTCGACACGCACGTGCAAGCTCGCCCACTCAGACTGCGTCGCCGGCTGTGGCTCGAGGATGTCGTAGCGCAGCTCGAGCATGCCGTAGCTGCCCTCGTTCATGAGCCGGCCGTACAGGTTCCAGTAGCCGAGGCGTCCGTTTCCGCCTTGCAGATCGGGTCGGGCCGCGACGCGGAAGTAGCCGCCGACATCGGCGCCGCCGGCCTGGGCTTCGGAGGTGAACGTCAGGCCGGACAAGGCGGCCGCTACCACAAGGAATCGCGCGCTCATCGCTGCTGCTCCACGATGACGATGGACCGCGGTTGCACGGTATAGGTGCCCGAGACCGGCGTGGGGTCGCCGACGCGGATGTTGTATGACTGCACCGGGTCGATTCCGGGATTGTCGGCGAAGAAACCGGTCGGCTCGCCCGTGCTCCCGGGCAGGTCGTAGTAGCTCTGGGTGTCGACGACGATGGCCCAGCTGCGGCCCGTGGGCAGGGTGAACTCGACCGGCGTGTCCTCCAGGTTCACGAGCATCGCGAGCTCGTTTTCGTCGCTCCAGTTTCCGTCGTCGTAGTAGTGCACCAGGATCGAGCGGCCGCCCCAGGTCGTGCCGTCGGCGTCCTGGTTCAGGGCGTTCTTGAACACAAACGGCATGCCGCCACCCCATTCCTTGGGGGACAGGGCGTAGGTGTGGTCGAGGCGGAAGTGAATCAGGTCCCGCACGAAGTCGTGCATGCGGTGACGGTAGACGTTGTTCGGGTTGCCGCTCGTCCACTCGCCCCAGCGGAACCAGTTCCACTCGTTGTCGGACCAGGTCGTGTACGTGTTGTTGTTGCCGTACTGGGTGCGCATCCACTCGTCGCCGCCGAGCATCATCGGCGTACCGTGACTCGTCATCAGGCCGACGAAGGCGTTGCGCATCATCTGGCGCTTGCTCCAGTCGTCACCCCAGCTGCGGCTGTGGTTGTTGTCGTCGCCCGACGTCGGGTCGCACCACGCTGAGCAGGCGTCCTCGCAGCAGATCGGGTTCAGCGGTCCGCAGCCATTCTCCTTCTCGGTGTAGGCGAACAGGTCGAACATCGTGAAGCCGTCGTGGGCGGTGACGAAGTTCACGACGTGGTACGGCTTCTTGCCGCTCCAGTCGTAGCGGGACTGGGTGGCGCCCATGGCTGAGCCGAAGTCCGCGGCGCCTTGGGGACGGTTCAGCGCCCAGCTGTCGTCGTTCAGGAACGAGCGCCAGAAGTCGCGGAAGTTGGCGTTCCACTCGCTCCAGCCGTAGTTCGGGTCCGTCTCGGACATCGGGTACTGCGTAGACCCGTCGTAGGCGGTGGTCCACGGCTCGGAGATGATGCGGATGTTGTTGTCCTGCATCACCGGGTCGTCGGCAATCTCGTTGAGCAGCGTGTCGCGTGGGTCAGACCAGTACTGCGAAGGCTGGCCGTCCGGCTCGCCGAGAACGCCGGCGAGGTCGAAGCGGAAGCCATCGACGTGCAGCTCCTCGACGTAGTAGCGGAGCGAGTCCATCACCAGTTGCTGCATGGGCTCGTGGTTGGCGCGCGTCTGGTTTCCGACGCCGGTCGAGCCGCTCCAGTAGGCCTGGTTGCCGTTCGCGAGCTCGTAGTAGCTGGCGCTGTCGATGCCGCGGAAGGTCAGCAGGCTCGCGACCTCCTGGCTGTCGAGGTTGACGGCCGCACCGGGGTCGCAGATGAAGTCGCCGTCGGGGTCGTTGTAGAACAGCTTGGTGCGCCAGAGTCCGCCCTCGCCGGTGTGGTTGTAGACCACATCCACGATGACTTCGATGCCGCGGGCGTGCAGCTGGTCGACCATCCACTTGAACTCATCGATGGTCTGGACCGGCTCGCCGCCGTCCTTCCACGCGGAGGAGTAGCTGACCTCGGGGGCGAAGTAGCTGATGTTGTTGTAGCCCCAGTAGCCGCCGTCGAGCGGCTTCTCGTGGACCGGCAGCAGCTCGACTGCGGTGATGCCGAGGTCCTCGAGGTACGACGCGCCCTCGCCGAGGCCCTGAAAGGTGCCGAAGTGCTCGACGCCGTATTGGTTGCTGGCCGCGTTCATCGTGACGCCCTTCACGTGCGTCTCGTAGATGATCAGCTCGTTCCAGTCGTGGTGGTTGCCCTCGCGTCGGGCGGCCATCCACTCATCGTCCTGCCAGGCGTAGGTGCTCTCGACGACCACACCCTTGGCAGCGGCGCCGTAGGTCGATTGGTCGCGATGCGGTCCAGAGGCTGCGGATCCGCGTGACCAGTCGTGGTCGCGGTGCAGCACCTTGGCGTAGGGGTCGATGAGCAGCTTGTTGGGGTTGAAGCGGTTGCCCCCCTCGTCCACGTCGCTGTGAAAGCCGATGACCGAGCCCGGGTAGAACTCCTCGTCGTAGGTCCAGTTCGGTCCCCACGCGACGAAGCCGTAGTGCTGGCCGGGTCCCACGCCCTCGACGTACAGGTTCCAGACGTCGTCGTAGCGCGTCATCTCGAACTGCTGGGTTGGCCGGTCGGACTCGGGGTCGTCGAAGAGCAGCAGCTCGACGCGCTCGGCGCGAGCGCTGAACAGGCCGAAGTTGACGCCGTCGTCGTAGACGCTCGGACCGAGGTGCTGCAGGGCGCCGATGTCGTCCCAGACCAGGTCGTCGGCCTTTTCCTGGGTGTGGTACAGCCGAGTGTAGTCGTCGTCGACGCAGCTGGCGAGCAGGAGCAGAGGAAGCAAGAGACGGGGCATGGTGGATTTCCGTGTCATTCGAGGACCAGAACGCGTGAGGTGCTGGGTGCGACGCCGATGGTGATCGAGTCGTTGGCGGCGACGAAGGTCTCGCCGGTCAGTACGTCCCGCCAGGTGCCCGAAGTGGGCAGTCCAGCGAAGTCGAGGCCGTTGGTCAGGGTGTGGCTCTGCCCGGACCGGTTCAAGATCACGATGGCGTGGTCCGAGCCGGAGCTGCGGGTGTACGCGTGCAGGTCCCAGCCGTCGTCCCACCACTGCACGCCGCTGCCGATGGACAAGGCGGGGTGGGCGGCGCGGGCCTGTGAGAGCGCTTGCACGTGACGCAAGACCGACGCCTGCAGTCCACCGACCTTCGCGGCCAGCGTGTCGACAGAGGTGACGCCGTCGAGGTTGCCGCCGGTGTGGTCCCAGAGGGGCTGGCGATTGTCGGGGTCGCCGTGGCCGGGCATGCCGAGCTCGTCGCCGTAGTAGATCAGCGGAACGCCGGTGTTGGTGAACAAGAAGGTCCACGCCAGCTTGATGCGGTCGTAAGCCCAGGCGTCCGTCGGCGCGCCCGCGACGCGAATCGCACCGTTGTCGCAGGAGCCGACATTGCCCTCTGCGGCGTCGGTCACGAAGCGAAGCACGTCGTGGTTGCCGAGAAAGGTGCTCATCAGGCCGCTGAATTGCACATCGCTGTTCGCCTTGGAGTCGACGGCGCTCTTCACCGAGGTGCTGTCGCTGATGAAGGCGCTGCGCAGTGTGAAGTAGAGCGGGAAGTCGAACTGTCCGTCGAGCTGGTTCGGGCCGACATAGGCCTCGATGCGGTCGTGCGACCCGTCGAAGGTCTCGCCCACGGTGTAGAAGTCCTCGTCGCCCCCGGCATCGGTGTGCTCGATGCGCTCGTGAATCGCGGAGCTCAAGTTCCAGTTCACGGCCTGGGACATGTGCTTCACGGCATCGGCGCGGAACCCATCCAGTTCGTAGGTCGTGGCCCACCACATCGCATCGTCGACCATCGTCGTCAGCGCGTCGGGGTGGCTGTAGTCGATGTCGGGCAAGTAGGGCGCGAACCAGCAGGTCTCGGGGATGCGGTCGAAGTTCAGCTGGCCATCGACGCTGTCGGTACAGCGGGCGTAGTCGTTGAACCACTCGGGATGGTCGGTGTAGTAGGGGTGGTTCTCGTGGACGTGGTTGGCGACCCAGTCCATCACCACCCGCATGCCGCGGTCGTGGGCGGCATCAATCAGTGCCTTCAGCTCGGCTTCGGTGCCAAAGTGCTCCTCGACGCCGTACGGGTCCGAGGGCCAGTAGGCGTGGTAGCCGGCGTACGTCAGTCCACAGTCGCCCGCCCAGGCCGACTCGGTGTTGTCCTGGGCATTGCTGAGCCAGAGCACGGTGACGCCGAGGTCGTCGAGGTAGGGCAGCATCTCGGTGAGGCCCTGGATGTCGCCGCCCTCGTAGCCGCCGCCGGTCGCCGTCGCGCCCTCGCTGGTGTCGATACTGGTGTTGCCGTTCTTCATGCGGTCGATGAACGCGAAGTACATGACGCCCGTCTGCCAGTCGGTCTCGTCGGTCCAGAACGGGACGTAGGCCTCTTCGCTGGTGTTGCCGTCCGCATCGGTGACGGTGAAGCGCAGGGTGTGGCGGGCGTCTCCGAGGCCAGAGAGATCCACCGAGAAGCCGGCTGCGGGGTCGTCGGTCCACGGTCCGGACAGCGGTGCTCCGTCGAGGGTGGCAGAGGCGCTGGTGATGGCTCCACCAGAACCCGGTGTTGCGGAGACCTCGACGGATGCGGTGTTCGCGACCCGATCGATGTCGACCGAGGTCACCGCAAGGGTGGGCGGTCCGCAGGGCTCGACCACCAGCAGGCTGTTGCACGACTCGACGCCCAGGCCGCAGCTGTGGTCCCAGTCGGTGGCTTGGGTGGTACCGGCGTCGCACTGGATGCGGTCTTCTGTCGGGTCGCAGGTCCACTGCTCTTGCGAGCCGCTGTGCTCGACGAACTTGTAGGGGTAGCTGCCGGGCTCGAGGTCGAGGGCGACGCTCCAGGTGCCATCCCCGTTGTCGGTGAGGGGGTTCGCGTCGGCGTCCCAGTCGTTGAACGGGCCCGCAATGGTCACGTTGTCGGGGTTCGAGGCAGGCGTGTAGGTGAGCTCGGGCGTGCAGTCCGAGGGGTCCGTCGGTTCGTCACTCAGGACCTCGAGGGCCGCTGACGCACCGGCACCGCACGGGTCCTCGACCGTGAGTTCCAAGAAGGTCTCGCCCTGCCAGCCCGGCTGCGGGGTCAGGGTCAGAAGCGAGCCATCCACCTCGGTGATCACGTCGGGGTCGGTGGAGGCGGTGAAGATCAGGTCGTCATCGCCGCCGAGCACCCACAGAGACAGGTCGATCTGCACCGATTCGCCGTCGAGCACGACCGTCTCGGTGTCGAGCCAGCCCGGGCCAGCTCCGCCACAGCAGCCCGAGAGGGCCACCAATACGGGGGTCATCCAGAGTTTCATCCCTTCACGCTCCCGGCGGTGAGGCCCTCGACGAAGTGGCGCTGCAGCGCAAAGAACAGGATCATCACCGGCATCGATACGATGATGGCTCCTGCGGCAAAGCTTCCCCAGTCGGCGCCGTAGTTGTCGACGTAGCCCTTGAGCACGATGGGAAGTGTGTAGTGGCTCGGGTCGCCCATCAGCGTGGCTGCGAGAATGAACTCGTTCCAGGCGGTCATGAACGAGAACAGCGCCACGACGGCGAGCGCTGGGCGAGCCAACGGCAAGATGACCCAGACGAAGGTCTGCACCCGGGAGCAACCGTCGAGAGCTGCAGCTTCCTCGAGGTCGCGGGGAATGGTGTCGAAGTAGCCCTTGAGCATCCACACCGAGAAGGGGACCGAAGTGGTCGAGTAGACCAGGGCCAGGCCGAGCAAGCTGTCGAGCAAGTGCAGCTTGTCGAGCAGGATATACAGCGGGATGAGCATCACCACGCCGGGGAACATCTGCGTCACGAGAAAGGCGCTGATGGTGCGGTCCTTTCCGGGGAAGGTCCACCGCGACAGGGCGTAGGCCGCGGTCGCCGAGAGTGCGAGGCCGAGCGATGCGGTGAGGCCCGAGACGAAGAGCGAGTTGAACAGCTGGCGTCCGAACAGCCAGTTGCCGTCGTCATCGGTGCTGCCGACCACGTGCTCAAAGTGCTCGAGCGAGACGGCACTCGGGATGGGGGAGAGGCCCATGGCGAAGGACTGGCCCGGCTCGACGGCCATCTTCACGACCCAGAGCACCGGGTAGAGCACCACGGCGGTGATGAGGACCAGTGCGACGTGCGTGAGCACCAGCTGTAGGGTGGTGACGCGCTTCATAGGACCTTCTTTCCGGCGAGCTTGTTCGCGCCCTGGGCGTAAATCCACAGCACACCGAAGATGATGACGGCGTAGGCCGCGGCGTATCCGTACCGGTTGCTGCGCGAGAAGGCCCAGCGGTAGGCCTCGGAGATCAAGATCTCGGAGCTGCCATCGGGCTCGCCGGCACTCACCAGGTAGATGACGTTGAACATGTTGAAGGTCCACACCGAGCCGATGATGATTGCGGGCATCAGGGCGGGCTGGAGCAGCGGCCAGATGACGTGGCGGAAGCGGAACCAGTAGCTGGC
>JAGSGY010000124.1 GCA_023954855.1 Pseudomonadota bacterium
CACGAGATCCGCCATGATCCACGGCTTGGCGACGGGCGTCTCTGCGAGACCTGCCACGAGTTCACGCTGCAGAACCACACCCCCGTCTGGCCGTTCACAAAGGGCCCCACCCCGGCGCAAGAGACGGTCACCGAGTGGCGCGGCTCGACCGCTGCGGCAGAGGGAACCACCTGCATCGACTGCCACATGGCCGAGCACGGCCATGCCTTTCCCGGCGCCCACAACCCACCGTTCGTGCGACAAGCGCTGCAAGTCGACGTCATCCAGCAAACCGATGGCACCGTCTCGGCGCGCATTGCTGCCCCCGGGGCCGCACACCGTGTCCCGACGGGCGACCCCTTCCGAAGCATCGACCTGCTGCTCTGCACAGACGCGACCTGCGCCGAGACCGTCGAACGGGTGACCTTACGCCGTGTGTTCAAGATCACCGACACGACCTGGAGCCTGCTCGCCGACCGCACCGTGCCGCCCGAGACGACCCAGCAGGCCGCCGTACGCACCTTCGAACTCAAGCCGTCTACGCCCGCCGCGTGGTGGCAGCTGTACTATCGCTACGGCGATGCCCGCTTCGAGGCCGGCCTTCCCGCTGACGAAGTTGGCTACGTGATCTCCGAAGGACCTCTGACCGCCGAGGAAACTCCATGATGCTCGCACTGCTCACCGCCCTGGCCCTCGCGGCCACCTCCTCCGTCGACCTCGACGGCGACGGGAAGAACGAGACCATCGAGGTCAGTGAAGACACCCTGCGCGTCGGGAACGCGCGCGTCGACTGCGGCGGATACACCGCCTGTGAGGTCACGCCGACCGACGTGAAGAGCAGCGACAACAAGAAGGAACTGCTCGTCTGCGAGCACGGTCCCCGCGATGACCAGTACTGCCGCCTGTACCGCTACGACGGCCGCATGCTGAAGGAGCTGCCCTTCGAGGGCGAGGAGCACGGACAGTCGAAGATCATCATCAACGGCTCCGGCATCGTCCGCACCAGCCAGTGGGCCCACCGCCTGTACACGCGGGTCGACAAGTGGACCCTCGATGGCGACAAGCTCGTGCGCACGCCGCAGCCCATGTACGGCGCCAACGAGACCTTCCGCGTCGCAGCGACCTTCCAGCTCAAGCTCGAGCCGAACGCGAAGAGCAAGACCATCGCGAACACCAAGCCCGACAGCGACATCGTCCTGCTTGCCGAGCACGGCACCCACGAAGGCTGGTTCCTCGTCATGCTCTCATCCAACATCACCGGCTGGGTCCACCAGAGCACCCTGGCCGAGTCGAGCGAGCAGTACCAGCTCATGCTCGGCGCTGGCTGACAGGTCGAAGATCCGCACGAAGCCCCCTCTGCAGCCAACCACCCCGCCGAAGACCCGTGACCCCGACCCTCGTAGACGGCGTGGACGTTGGCCGCGAGCCGGAAGACAGCGTGGACGTTGGCCGCGAGCCCCGGGTTCCTATTGTTCCGTTCGCTGGCGCTCACTCCGGCCTATCGGCCGGCGCGCTTCGCTGCAGCGGAGTCGCCTCGGTTCCTCGAGCAACCTCGGTCCGCATGGGCTTTCAGCAGGCGAGCGCGTGGAGAACCCGGGCGATGCTTGAGAGATCGGGCGCCACAGCGCTTGGCGGACCGAGAAGCCCTCGGTACCTCTGCGACCGCCTCCGCTCCGCGGTTGTGGGACCGCGCCCACACCGCGGGGATTGCATCGCACGCCCGCGATGCCGCTGAACCACCAGCGCGCCGCGGTTCCTCACGAAGCCTCCATCCCCCACACCTCGCAAACCACGCCCGACGCCGGGCCGCGGTGTGGGCGCGGTCCCACAGCCAGGGGGGGGGCCTGCGCAGGTGGGGACGGCACGTCCCCCTAGCAAGGGGTTCCCAAGGGGGACGTCAGGTCCCCACTTGGCGGGCGTGCACTGCAGGCCCGAAGGGCCGAAGCGCAGGTCCGGTAAAACAGGGCCGAAGGCCCGTGAGCCTGAGCTCGCCCCCCATGTCCCCTCCTCTACGAACCTCCGCAGCCAACCACCCCGCCCTCTACAACGGCCCCCCAGAACCCCCGCCGCCCCCATCCCTCACAGCTCGCAAACCACGCCCGACGCCGGGCCGCGGTGTGGGCGCGGTCCCACGGCCAGGGGGGGGCCTGCGCAGGGGGGGACGGCACGTCCCCCTAGCAAGGGGTTCCGAAGGGGGGACGATAGGTCCCCACTTGGCGGGCGTGCACTGCAGGCCCGAAGGGCCGAAGCGCAGGTCCGGTAAAACAGGGCCGAAGGCCCGTGAGCCCGGCGCTCGCAGCCAACGTCACACGCTCTCTACGACGGCCCCTCAGAACCGTCGCCGCCCTCATCCCCCGCCGTGTCCGCCCCCGTGCCCCCCAGGTGTTGCGGTGGTTCGGAGCGGGCTGATGTGGCGAGATGGTGCCAACGGTGGGTGCGAGTCCCGCAAAGGGATATCCCCGCGTCACGCTCACAGCCTGGAGGCCGACCATGGCGTCTCTCTACGATCAGCTCAAGTCGATGACCGTCGTGGTCGCGGATACCGGTGACCTCGAGTCCATCGAGACCTTCAAGCCGCAAGACGCCACCACCAACCCCTCGCTGATCACCGCGGCGGCCCAGCTCCCGAAGTACGGCGGCATCGTGGACGAGGCCTTGGTCTGGGCGCGCAACGCGGCCGGCATCGACGCCCCCACCGACGACGTTGTGGGACGTGCCATCGATCGCCTCGCCGTCGAGTTTGGCCTGCGCATCCTCGCCATCGTGCCCGGTCGCGTCTCGACCGAAGTCGACGCCCGCCTCTCGTACGACACCGACGGCACCATCGCGAAGGCTCGCGAGCTGATCGGGATGTACGAGGCTGCCGGCATGTCGCGGGAGCGCATCCTCATCAAGATCGCCTCGACCTGGGAAGGCATCGAAGCGGCACGCGTGCTCGAGAAAGAGGGCATTCACTGCAACCTCACCCTCCTGTTTGGACTGCACCAGGCCGTCGCCTGTGCCGAAGCGGAGGTCACGCTGATCTCCCCGTTCGTCGGCCGCATTCTCGACTGGTACAAGGCCGACAAGGGTCGCGATAGCTACCCGCCCGCCGAAGACCCGGGCGTGCTCTCGGTCACCAAAATCTACAACTACTTCAAGCGCCACGGTCACAAGACCGAGGTCATGGGCGCGAGCTTCCGCAACCTCGGCGAGATCACCGAGCTGGCGGGCTGTGACCTGCTCACGATCGCACCGAAGTTCTTGCAGGTCCTCAAGGACACCGAGGCCGAGCTTCCCCGCAAGCTCAACCCCGACAACGCCCCTGGCGCGAACAAGATCGCGATGGACGCGGCCGTCTTCGCGATGATGCACGACGAGAACCGCATGGCGAAAGAGAAGCTGGCCCAGGGCATCGAGGGCTTCTCGAAGGCGCTCGTCTCGCTCGAAGGCCTGCTCACCGACCGCCTCAACGCGCTCGAAGGTACAGCCTAGGTCTCGCGCACGAAGGGCCGCGCAAGGCGAAAGCCGATGTCATTGGCCCGGTGACTCATCGACACGCCGTAGCGGTTTGCGAGTCGCGACCACTTCGGTCCGAGGCGCCACGAGCAGCTGCGCACGACCCGCACATGGAGCGGGTCTTCGGGGTCCTCGTAGATATCGTGGCCGACGTCCGCGCGCTGAGCGGTGATCGCCGGCCCCTCTGCAACGAAGATGTCCGCGCACCACTCCATCGCGTTGCCCGCGAGATGGCGTACACCGTAAGGGCTCGCATCGACGGGAAACTCGTGGGTCTCGGCGGGCAGTGACTGCCCATCGCGGCTTCCCTTGAGACAGGCCCACGACTCGTCGACAAAGTCACCCCAAGGGACGTGACGGCCGTCGACCCCGCGCCCGGCCTTGGACCACTCGAGCTCGAAGGCAAGGCGATACGGCAGGCTATCTCGCGCCGCTCGCCAGGCCGCGTAGCCCCGGCACGCCACCCAATCCAGGCTGTAGACCGGGTAGTCGGCAAGCCAAGCATTGCCGGTGTCGTCGCTCGTCGGCAGCCGGAAGTGCCCGTCGGCATCACGCAGATACACCTGGTTCCCAATGCTGCCCGGATTCTCGACCATGCTCGGGGCCTGCCGCACGGCCTCCTCTTCGCGACCTTCGCTGACCAAGGCCTCGAGGAACTCGAGGTACTCGCGATTGGTGATGTGCTGTCGCCCGATGCAGTAGGCGTGCATCCACACCCGCTGCTTCGGCAAGCTCTCAGCCGCGGCATCGTCACCGCCCAGCCAGAACCAACCGGCAGGCACGTAGACCTCGCCCTCCCGAAGCTCCTCGGGCCGCGGGAGGTAGACGGGCGTCGGTTCGGTCTCACCGGGCGCCACCCCATCCCAGTGCTCCTGCGGGCCAATGTGGACCGGGTAGGTGACCTCGACGCGACCGGCGGCCTGAATCTTCAGCAGGTAGCTGCCCTTGGCGAGCTCCACACGCGACAGCGGCGTGCGACCAAGGTGTCTTGCCGGCCCGGGCCTCAATCGCCGATTCTCCCGTTCGTACCGGAACAGCGTAACCTCGGCACCCGCAGGCTCAGTCACCAGCGTCAGGTGCCCATCCCCTTCGAGAAAGGCCTCGTGCTCGTGCCGGGCGGGGTCGGTCGCGGGAAGCCGCGCAAGGTGGCTTCGAAGGGCGACCTCTGCGCTGAGCGCCGCGTCCTCATCGGCCCGCAACAACGCCTGGCTCATGGCCTCTCGGGCACCCGACGCGAGCGCCCGGTTGGCCTCGATCAACTCCGGCGCGTGGACCAACGCTCCATGGAGGAGGTGGCCGGTCTGCAGGGACGCAATCGCCGCCTGCCGCTCGAGCGCGGTCGCGCGATCTTGAAGCGCCCACGCGGGCCCCTTGACGTCCTCGCCCATCCACGGCTCGACAGCCTGGAGGTCCTGCTCGGCCTGGGCGCGCAGTGCGGCGGCTTCGGTCGTCAACGCATCGGCCTCTGGCTGCTTGGACCGTGCCTCGGCCACGAGCTTCAGACCCTTCGCACGCCGATCCGCTCCCTCCAGCCAGTCGAGGACCTCGTGGGCAAGCACACCCGCATCGGCGTGACGCTCCCTCTTGTCGCGCTCCATCGCCCGCTGGCAACACTGCACCAGCGCCTCGGGCCAGTCCTCGTCCACCCAGAGGGGGCCCCGCTCGACCACCTCGTGCACACCCTCGACCCCAGACGGTCGACTTCCACGGCTCGTCAGCTCGCTCAGTGGCGTCGGCGGCCCACCGAGAACCTGCTCGAGCACACCGAGGTCGGCCCTCGCCGAGTAGGGCGGCACGCCGGCGAGGAGTTCGTAGAGAATCGCCCCGAGCGCGTAGACATCTGCTCGCGCATCGATCTCGTCAATCGACCCCCTCGCCTGTTCTGGAGGCATGTACGCAGGCGTGCCGGCAACCGCTCCCATCCGAGTCGCCTGGGACGCATCGAGGCTTCGCTGGGTCTCGATCTCATCCCCGCTACTCTGGGTGTGCTGACCGACGAGCTTCGCGAGACCCCAGTCGAGCACGAGCACTTCGCCAAAGGCACCGAGCATCACATTGCTCGGCTTCAAGTCGCGATGCACCACCCCACGACTGTGCGCATAGGCCATGGCCTCGCACACCTGATGAAACGCACCGACCAGCCGCCGAAGGCTCCACTGAGTGTCCGCCCGATCGCCATGAGCATTCGCGATGACCTCTGCAAAGGTCCGACCCCGAATCTCGGGCATGGTGAAGAACAGCCGTCCGTCGGCGAGGCGCCCCAGGTCGTAGATCGGGACGATGCCGGGGTGCTCGAGCTGAGCGGTGGCCTGCGCCTCCTGCACGAAGCGGTGCAGCACGCTGACGCGCTGAGTGAGCTCTGCGCGAATGATCTTCATGGCCACGACGCGATTCAGGTCCCCGTCGCGTACACGCCGCACCATCCCCATGCCCCCGGACCCGAGGTCATCCAGGTAGGTGTACCGGGAGGGCAGCACGTCGGTGAACGTCTCGGTCGCGGTCCCTGAACCCATCGCCCAACCGGCGAGGGTGGCTGCAGAGTCGCCCTCCAGCACGGGCTCCGCACTTCGTTCGCGTGACGTTTCCTCGCGAGAGACCAGGCTCTGCAACTCAGAGAGCGCCTCCTCGGAGAGCTGGTATCGGCTCGCGAAATCGAGCACGTCATCGCCGGCCATCTGAGGCCTCCCGCGACAAGAGCATAGCAGTGGTCGTGCTCAGATTCCGGTGCCCTCACCGTCGAGTTCGTGCCCCATCCACACGGGCATCTCGAAGCGCTCGACCAACCTGCGCAGAGCGTCCAGAGACTGCTGATTGGCGTCGGGCTCTTCGGTGAAGCCACCGGGGATCACGCCATTCTCCCATCCCCACAGGGTGTGCGACGTGTCGCCGACGAAGAGCTGGGGTCCGGTCGTTGTTCGGGCGAGGTAGGCCATGCTGCCCGGCGTGTGGCCAGGTACGTGCAGCGCCCACAGCGTCTCGTCGCCGAGCACATCGATCGCCACCAGGCCCTCGAGACGCGCCTCGCCGTCGGTCGGCCAAATCTCGAGAGGTGCGCGTGCATCGAGCAGCTGCTTCATCGTCGGAACCAGCGCCGCATTGGTGAGCGAATGGGACTGCAGCTCGCCAGGTCCGACGTACACCGGCGCATCGGGCACGTCCCGCAGCCCGAGCACGTGATCGATGTGGGTGTGCGTGATCAAGACCCCCGCAAGCGGCTGACCCTGCCGAGCCACGATCGACGCGAGACTCTCGACCGGCTCCATCGTCTTGAGCGCACCCTTGGCCAGGCCTCGGGCGGGTCCGGTCTCGCCGGCCGCAAGCTCGCTGTCGATGCCGGTGTCGACCACGTAGAGACCCTTCGAGGGGTGCGACAGGGCGTGGACGGGCAGCACGATGCGCACGTCCTGCTTCTTGTCGAATGCCGCGGCCTTG
Source organism: Pseudomonadota bacterium (assembly GCA_023954855.1). Classification (GTDB taxonomy): domain Bacteria; phylum Myxococcota_A; class UBA796; order UBA796; genus M1803. The sequence continues at coordinate 6,910 of JAGSGY010000124.1, forward strand.
GGGTCATCGAGGTTCACCAAACCCGAGAGCTTGGTCATCCAGTAGGCCGACGCGACGGCCTCGTGCTGAATCGGTCCCGCCTCCGTGAGCAGGGCATCCCAGTCCGGCGAGCCGGTCGTGTCGAGGGTCGTCAGACTGGTCGGCTGCTGGGGGTGGCGGCTGATCAGACAGCCGCCGAGGGCCACGACCAGAGGAAGCATGCGCATCGAGAACTCCTCGCCCCTGGCTAGCCCAAATGGATGCCATCGGCCGACAGGATCTCCAGGTTCCCAGAACCTCCGAGGAGTGCTAGGCTTCTGCGTCTGGAGACGCCACAATGCCCAGTTTGAATGCCTTATTGACCCCATTGACCCTGCTCCCCCTTCTCGCCGCCTGCGCTCCCATTGCCGAGGTGCCGAACGAGGTGGAGGCGACCTTTCAGGAGCTCGCGCCCGGATCTGCGCTCGGCGGAGGCTGCGTGAGCGGAGACCTCGCCGTGTCCTACGCGCTCGGTGCCCACGCGGAGGTGGCCCGATACGAGCTGGTGCTCACCCAGGAGGACACCACGCTGCAGAGCTGGGACCTCGGGGCCGAGGCCTCGGGCAGCCAGCTGCTGGACGAAGCCACCGTCGCCGCCTGCTCACCGAGCTGCACGGCATCCATCCTCGCCTATGACCCGAGCGGCACTGCGAGCCCGCCACTGCTCACCACGACCCTGTCCATCGACGGCGACGGCGACGGTTTCGCCGCCGGCTCGTGCGGTGGGGACGACTGCGATGACGACAGCGACGCGGTCCATCCCAGCGCGACCGAGACCTGCGACGGAGTCGACAACAACTGCAGCGGCACCATCGACGACCTCGCCAACGCCCCGCTCGCCGACAAGCAAGACGGTGTCTGCGCCGGCACCGTCCAGTCCTGCGACGGCAACGGCGGATGGAGCGAGCCCGACTACACCCAGATCACCGGCTACGAAGCCACCGAAGCCACCTGCGACGGCCTCGACAATGACTGCGACGGCACCGCCGATGACCTGCCGAGCGCCCCTCCCGCAGACCAACAAGATGGCGTGTGCGCCGGCTCGGTAAAGACCTGCGATGGCAGCGGCGGATGGACCGAGCCCGACTACACAGCGATCACTGGCTACGAAGCCACCGAGACCAGCTGCGACGGCCTCGACAACGACTGCAGCGGCCAGGCCGACAACCTGCCGGGCGCACCGCTCGCGACCCTACAGGACGGTGTGTGCGCGGGAGCAGAGCGCGTCTGCGACGGGAACAGCGGCTTCGTCGAGCCCGACTACGCACAGATCACCGGCTACGAAGCCACCGAGACCACCTGCGACGGCCTCGACAACGACTGCGACGGCAACGAGGACAACGACCTCGGCACACCCCCTCCGGGCACGAACCAGGACGGCGTCTGCGCCGGCAGCACCAAGGTCTGCGACGGCACCAACGGCTACATCGAGCCCACGCTCACCGCCATTGCCAACTACGAGGCCGTCGAAGCCACCTGTGACGGCCTCGACAATGACTGCAGCGGTCTCGACGACGACATCATCGACCCGCCGCTCGCCGACAAGCAGGGCGGCGTGTGCGCAGCCCAGGTGGCGGTCTGCAACGGCACCGACTGGGTCGAGCCCGACTACACCGCCATCGAGCACTACGAGGTCAGCGAGACCCTCTGCGACGGCCTCGACAACGACTGCGACGACGACGTAGACCTCGACCTGCCAGGTGCCCCCAATGCCGACGAGCAGGCTGGGGTCTGCGAGGGGGCAAAGCAGGTCTGCGACGGAAGCGGCGACTGGATCGAGCCGAACTACGCGGACATTGCGGGCTTCGAGGCCGACGAGAGTCTCTGCGATGGCACCGACAACGACTGCGACGACTTCGTCGATGAGATGCCCGCCTCGTCCGCGCCGCCTGCGAGCAAGACCGACGGCGTGTGTGCGGGTTCACTCAAAGTGTGCGCGGGCACGAGCGGCTACGTCGACCCCGACTTCAGTCTGATCGCCGACTACGAAGTCATCGAGGCCTCATGCGACGGCAAGGACAACGACTGCGACACGCGCGTGGACACCGTGTTCGAGGCCGATCCAGACACCGCGCGGCTCGAGTGTTGGGGCGGCTACGACCTCACGTTCCCAACCAAGGTCGACGACGGCCCTTGGGCCCAGGTGGCCGTCAACCAGACCAACGACAGCACTGGCTGCGCGATTGACCTCACCGGAAAGCTGTTCTGTTGGGGCAACAACGACAACGGCGCGCTTGGGGACGGCACCACCATTGGCCGCCGGTCGATCGAGCCCGTCGACAGCACGGCCGTGTGGACTGCCATCGAAGTCGGAACGTCGAGCCACGGACTGCAAGAAGACGGGTCGCTGTGGCAGTGGGGACGCCGCCTCGGCAACCTCAATGAGTCGAACCTGGTGCCTATCCGCCTAGGCACCCAGACCTACCAGCAGATCAGCACCAATGGTGGCCACGGCTGCGGAATCGCAGACGACGACACCCTTTGGTGCTGGGGATGGGACTTCAACCGCGAGCTCGGGCTTCCCGTCGCCGGCGACGTGACCGAACCCACGCAGGTGGGCACCGACACCTGGCTCCAGATCTCGGCAGGCAACGGCCACACCTGCGGCGTGCGCACCGATGGCACGATTAGCTGCTGGGGCCAGAATCTCGCCTACCAGTGCGGCAGCACCGACTCCGGCCCTTTGACCGCCAAGACCGTCATCGTCGACCCCGAGGCCTCGGAGGGCGGTTGGGCCGAGGTGAGCGCGGGCAACAACAACACCTGCGCCATCAACAACGCGGGCAGCGCGTACTGCTGGGGCAACGGTAAATACCACCTCTTCGGAACCGGGGTCGAGACGGACCACGCCACACCACAGCCCATCGACGGCGGCCCTTATGAGTCCATCAAAGTCACGTGGGCGCATGCCTGCGCAAGGTCCACGGATACGGCCGGAGAGCTCATGTGCTGGGGGCACAACCCCTACGGCGCCTTCGGGGACGGCCGGCGAGTCAAGCACTACACGCCAGTGCGGGTAGGCAGCTCGTGGTGGTCCGACGTCGCCACTGCCACCTACACCAGCTGCGCGATCGACGCAGATGACGACTCGCTGCATTGCTGGGGACGCGGGATCTGGAACCGAGGCACAGGCCCCGGTGCCGAGGCCCCCAAGGCCCAGTGGGATGGGGTGGTACGCGCTACCGCCAGCGGAGACATCCACACCTGCTTCATCGACGACGCGGACGGCTCCGTCTGGTGCTTCGGCGACGACCGCAACGTGGGTCTCGCAACGGGCATCGATAGTCCTGTGCCCGTGCAGGTGCTGACCGGCGACTTCATCTCGATCACCGCCGGCGACTACTTCACCTGCGCCGTCGAGTCGGATGGCTCGCGCTGGTGCTGGGGCGACAATTTGGGGCGCCTGGGAGACGGCACCACCAACTATAGGGGCATACCGTGGAAAGACCCCACCGGTTCATGGAAGGCGGTCGAGGCCTACAAGGACGACGCTTGTGCCCTTGCGACCGACGACACCATCTGGTGCTGGGGCAGCGATCTGACGCCGAGCCCGGTGCAACAGGGAGCCGGGGCGTGGAAGAACCTCGCAGTCGGAGCCGAGCACTTCTGCGCAATCGACATGAGCGATGACCTGTGGTGCTGGGGCGACGGCGGCAGCGGCGCAGTCGGCGACGGACAGTGGAACTACTACGCCTATGCCGACCGCGTGAAGGTGAGCGAGCCGGGCCCTTGGCGCCACGTGTCGGGCGGCGATCGCGCGACGTGCGCCGTGAAGAGCGACGAGAGTCTCTGGTGCTGGGGCAGCGACGACAGGGGCAACCTCGGCCAGCCGGGTCACATCGGGGAGTACTTCACCACTCCGCAGCTTGTCGGCACCGGATTTGCCACAGTCGATATCAGTCAGACTCGCCACACTTGCGCGCTGGGAACCGATGGTTCACCGTGGTGCTGGGGCGAGAACTCCGCCAATGAGCTCGGTCGCGAATACGACGCGACCGAGATGAGCGCCACGCCACTCCAAGTAGCCGGCCCAGGACGAACCAGTCTCGGTACAGGCTGGAACCGCACGTGCACCGGCGTCGTCGAGTACACCGAGCACGTCTGCGCAAACTGACCGCTAGCGGCGGCGCGCACCGCCCGAGTCGGCAACGCCGCTGTCCCACTCGAGCGTGCCGTCATTGGTGACGAGGCTCGGGGTGATCGGCGCACCGCCGAGGGTGACGCTCAGCGAGTAGGTACCCACGTTGGTGCTGTTGCAGGCGTCGGCGTAGCCACCCACAATCAGCCCCAGCGTTCCTCCGGTCGAGGTGTAGGTCATCTCGGGGCACTCGTACTCCGGCGGCGGGAAGGTGCAGACAAACTCGTCATCGCCATCTGCCAGCACGTCGTCTGGGGAGACCTTTGGGTTGGCCGAGGACAGCAGCGCACTCCACGGATCGAAGGTCGTCGCCGCCAAGACCGTGTCGACGCGAACCACGAGGTCCCCGCCCGCGTTCGTCGGCAGCGAGTAGAGGTCGTAGGAGCCAGCGGCACACGGAATCGTGGCGTCGGTGTCGGCATCCGAGTCCGAGTCGCTGTCGGCGTCCGCGTCGGCATCCGAGTCGGCGTCGGTGTCGGTGTCGGTGTCGGCCTCAGTGGTGTCGTCAGAAGTCGTGCCGACCACGCAGCCCATCAGAGCGAAGGGCAGTGCGGTGAGGGCAAGCACGAGGGGAAGGCTCTTCATCGAAATCTCCAGTCTCTGGACGGCAGGTCCAGCCAAACCGTTGGAACCGCAGCCTATCCGTTTGGGCACGCAATAGTCATAATTCTTCAACCCTTTCCAACCTTCGACTGCGACGAGCCCCTGGTGATGCGGCTTTCCGCCCGAGTGGACTCAGGCTTCTGGCCACTGACTTGGCCAAATCGTGGCAATCCCGACCGCCTCAGCGCCGATAGTGGCCCGGCATGCTTGTTCTACTCGCCCTCAGCGCCGCCCTCGCCGAAGCCCCTGACGTGGTGGTGACGGGCACCCGCGTCGAGCAGGACCCTCATGACGTGGCCCGCTCGATCACGGTCATCGAAGAGCAGGACCCGACGGACCGCGACCTACCCGAGCTCCTCGAACAAGCGCCCGGCGTGCACATGCAGCTCACCAATCGCGGCTCTGGTGCCCCCTTTCTGCGCGGACAGGTCGGACCCCAGAACCTCGTCCTCGTCGACGGACTCGCGCACAACCTCTCGACCTACCGCACGGGCCCGAACCAGTACCTCGCCGTGGTCGATCCCTTTGGTGACCGCATCGAGATCGTGCGCGGCCCCTCCTCGGTGCTGTATGGCAACGGCGCGATGGGTGGCGTCATCCACGTCCAGTCGCAGCCGATCGGGACCGGAGCACGGCTGCGAGCCACGGGCACGGCAGCCTCGGCGGATGCCTCAGCCGGCGGACGCTTCCTCGCTGACCTCGGCAACGACACTGTCGGCGGCCGCATCGGTGCCAGCTCGAC
>JAGSGY010000089.1 GCA_023954855.1 Pseudomonadota bacterium
AACCACGGGCGCCACTCCGTCGCATTGGGGCCTGGCGAGGCGTGCTTCGTCCCTCATGCCTGCGTCGACTACTCGCTGACCGGCAACGGCCACGTCTTCCGAGCCCAAGCCGGCCTCGACTAGGCTCGGACGATCACCCGAACGACGCCCTTGACGTTGCTGCACGCACCCGCGGGCCCGGCATCACCGGGAATCAGCAGCCGAAACGGCCCACCCTTTCCGTCGGGAAGCGGCGCATCGCCGAGACTGTGAAGCAGGACACCCTCGTCGAGCGCATCCGCGGGAACAGCCGGCGTCGCGTAGCCATCGGACGCCACGACGACCACTTCGCCCTGCATCGGTAGCTCGAGGGCTTCGAACACGGCCTTCAGGCGCGAGGCCTGGCCGCTTCGCGTGGGAATGACGGTGGAGACGTCCAGCCCCCCCGGCAAGGCCGAAAGTGAAGCGCGGTCGAAGGTGGCTCGTGTACCGTCCGGACGCACAAACTCGACCTGAGACCCATCCACCTGCAGCTCCGCGTCGGTGAGAATCGCAGCCTCAAGCCATGCCGCTGCGGTCTCGAGGGCCGCCGAGTCGTCGCCCTCCAAGATCACGTCGACGCGGCTATCGCGCCGGAAGGCCGAGGGATTCTCATCGACCACGCCGCCGGCCACTTCGACTCGAAAGCTGCCCTCCTCGGTGCGAAGCACACCCTTCAGGCGGGCGAGCTTCGCCCCTGTTCGGCCCGTCACCATCCGCGCGAGTGCATCCGCGAGTCGCTCACGCGAGAAGGTCACCGAAGGCGGCCAGCTCCACGACCGCGCGATGTGACCGGTCTCGTGCGCCCCGCCTACCGCAGAGAACCGCCGCCTCGGCCCTTCGCCGTCTCCCCAGTCGAGGACGGTGGGGTCTAGCTTGCCGAACGACGTCTCGATGCGCCGGAAGGGTCCAGGCCACAGCGCATCTCCCCAGGCCCGAAAGCCTTGGAGCTCCTCCTCGCTGCAGAGATCGATGCGGTTCGCCACGAGCACGTCAGCGGCCTCCGCCTGCTCGCGTACGAACGGCCCGGCCACAGCCCGGGGGTCCACGAGCACCAAGACGGGTCCAATCGCGATCTGGTCTCGCCAAGGCCCACGCCGGAGCGTGTCCACCAGATCCGCAGGCCGAGCGAGCCCAGTCGGCTCCACAAAGATGCGGTCGGGCTTCACCTCCTCAAGCAGCTTGGTGAGCGCTCCACCAAAGCCCTCGGGGGCCGTGCAGCAGACGCAGCTTCCGGGGATGTCCGCAATCTGCACGCCGGCCTCGTCCGAGAAGCGCGATGCATCGAGGCTCGCCTCCCCGAAGTCGTTCACAATCACCGCGGCCCGCTCATTGGGGCGCTGCTGAAGTAGGTCGAGCAGAGCGGTGGTCTTTCCCGACCCGAGGAAGCCAGAGAGGATGTGAACCGGCACGGACATTGCGCCTCCAGCCGGCCCCTGTATCGCGATACAGGTCGCGCGGAGGCACGATGAGAGGACGTTGGTTCATCACCGGGACGGACACCGAGGTCGGGAAGAGCGTGGCGACCGCCTGTCTCGCCGCCGCCGCTAGTGCCGCGGGCCTCTCGACCGTGGCCGCAAAGCCCGTCGCGAGCGGGGTCCCTCCAGGCGAGTTTGGTGAGGACGCAGAGCTACTGGCGTTCGGAGCCGGGCACGCGCCCCGGGTCCACGCGACCTTCGAAGCCCCCATCTCACCGCATCGCGCCGCCGCACTCGAAGACCGACCCGTCGATGCGCAAGCCCTGCGGAGCTTTGTGCAGAGCCAGACCGGCGACTGCGTGCTTGTTGAAGGCGTCGGCGGCTGGCGAGTGCCCATCAGCGACGAGGTCCACGTCACCGACCTTGCCGCGTGGACACAGGGTGGTGTCATCGTGGTTGCAGCCGACCGACTCGGCGTGCTCAACCACACTCAGCTGACGGTCGAGGCCATTCGCGCCGATGGCCACGTCGTCATCGGCATCATCTTGAACCGCGGATTGGGCGAAGGCGAGTTGTCCCGCAGCACGAACCTCGCAGATCTCCAAGACTTGCTCGACCTGCCGATAGCCGTCGTCGAGCGGGTCGAACTCACCGACCTTGCCTCCCTGACACACGCCGGTCAGGTTCTCTGGTCGGGAATCAACACCGATAAGTGCTAGAGTCGGGCCCTGGAGGCGCATTGTCGATGATCGGGCTCCGTGTGGGGCCGTTCGAGATCGAGCGCGAGGCTGACGTACCTGTAGAAGGCGACTGGTTCCTGGCTGCGCGCACGGGGACCACCCGTCGTCGGCCGACCCACGTGCTCGTCAAGCTGCTCCAACCCGACGCGGACCAGGCCCAGCGCACCGCTCTGCAAGCCGAATACGACGCCCTGCGACTGGTCGAAGACAGCCGCGTTCCGAGGGCCATCGGCTACTACGAAGGCACCGGCGCCATGGTGCTCGACGCCGTCGGTGGCGCCCCGCTGGGGGCGATTGTGCAGGCCCGCTCGAGCGGAAGCATGCCGATGACTCCCGCCACGCTCTGTGATCTAGGCCTCGATCTCTCCGAGTGCCTGCAGCACGCGCACCACAAGGGCAAGCACCACGGCCACCTCTCACCCGAGAAGCTCTGGCTCTCCCACGATGGCCGCCTTTGGGTGTGGGGCTTCGGCCGCGCCGACGATGCGCCTGTCGAGTGGCTGCCTCCAGAGAGGGCTCGCGAGCTGCCGGCGAGCTCGGCCACGGACCAGTGGAGCCTGGGTGCGCTTCTCGCCTCCCTCATCACCGGTCAGGCTCCGTGGACGAGCACTGAAGAGGCCCGACGTGGCTCGAGCGATGCCCACATCGACACCATCGAAGTGCAGTGGCCTGCACTCGGTCGGCTGCTGCGGCGTATGCTCGACCCAGAGCCCTCGCGACGCTTTCCAGATCTGGGCCCGGTTCGGCAGGAGCTCCTCGCACTCTCCCGCAAGGCCGGCGGTCTGTCTGAACGCCGCGAGCTCGCCATCAGCCTGGCCGAGCACGCGCCTGAGCCCGAGCCCCCGGCTCCAGAGCCCCTCGCGCCCATCCAGACGGCCGCCGCGCCGACCGGAGAGGCGCCACAGCCCACCCTCGCCACCGAAGACGACGTCACCGTGCGTCAGGCCCCGGTTGCAGGACCCGATCTCGCGGAGGCCGAGGCGCGCCTCGAGCCTCTCGGCCGACTGGCTTCGCCCGGCAACCTCGCCGATGAAGCCATTCCCGTCGTTCGCCCCGACCTCACCGAAGACCTGCCCGCCGCCGTTGTGGGCAAAGAGCCTTCCCAGGAGTCCCCGATGACCTCGAACAACTCTGGCAAGCCCGACGAGCCAGCCTCCGAGCCCGCAGAGGAAGCCGCCGCAGAAGAAGCTTCCGAAGAGGCTGAGGCCAAGCCGGCCGTGCCCGTCCGGGTCGAGTACAGCGACGACGCGCTCGATGACGACGACCAGTGGGAAGACGACGGCTACGACGACGGCGATGAGGAAGCGACTCAGATCGTGGACGCCGAAGCGGTTCAGCGGGCCATCGCCGAGGCGCGGGCCGCCGCCGGACTCGACGACGCGAAGAGCCAGGACGCGACAGCCACGCTGCCCCCCGACTCTGAGATGTCCGACGCGGGCGTCCAAGACTCGGACCCGGGTGTGGACGAGGAAGAGGCCGCCACGGTCATGTTCTCGACCGGACGTTCCGAGAACATCGAGGGCGTGCTCGAAGAGGTCGAGCGCCGTGGGCCAGGCACGAACCCCACCGCGGTCCCGTGGACCGACCCGGGCGGCGAGTACGGCGGCAAGAAGCCGAAGCAGCCGACGAACTCCGGCGCCGCAGAGCCGAAGGTCGTGCTTCCAGACGGTGAGTTGCCGAAGCCCCTCGAGCCCCGGGAGATGCCGCGTGAACAGCAGTTTGCTCTTGGAATAGTGGCCGTCATGCTGCTCGTAGCAGCCGCGTACTTCCTGCTTCAGACCTGAGGCGGGATAGGGACGAGCGTGGACTTCATCTCTTCCCGTATCGCCGTCGTTCCTGTCCGAACGCCAACCCTGCCCCCCGCCACCCACACCAACACCTGGGTGCTCGGCGAGGGGGAGCTTGCGGTCTTCGATCCCGCGTCTCCGTGGGAAGACGAGCAGCGCCACCTCTACGGCATGCTCGCAGAGCGCATCGCCACCGGTGAGCGGGTCTCGAAGATCGTGCTCACCCACCATCACCACGACCACGTGGCCGGCGCTGAGGCGCTGCGAGATGCGCTCGGTGGCCACATTCCGATCCTGGCGCACGCCGAGACCGCCAATCGCGTCGATTTGCGTGTCGACCAGACTCTGTCCGAGGGAGAAGTGCTCGAGGTCGGTGGCTGCACCCTGGATCTGATGCACACGCCCGGCCACGCGCCCGGCCACCTGGTGTTTCGCGACCGAGAGACCCGCGCTGTCGTAGCTGGAGACATGGTCGCGGGCGTCGGCACCATCCTCATCGAACCCGGTGACGGCCACCTCGGGCAATACCTCGACAGCCTCGAGCGCATGGCGGCAAGCGGCGTAGGCGCCCTACTGCCGGCCCATGGGCCAGTGCTCGAGCAGGGCGATGCTGTGCTCTCCTTCTACGTGGCCCACCGCCACCAACGCAGCGAGCAGATCCGAGAGGCGCTCACCCTCAAGGGCAGCTCGACCCCACTCGAGCTCGCGGCGACCGTCTACGCCGGCGTCATCGAGCCCGCGTATTACCCAGTTGCCGCGGTCCAGATTGCCAGTCATCTGATCTGGCTCGCGGAGCACGGCCTCGCCGAAGCAGACGGCGAACACTGGCGCGCGCGCAGCTAGGCGTGAAGCCTCGGCACGCGCTCGGCCGTTGCGAGCACATCCGCTTCGACCTGCGCCAGCTCCTGCAGCCGCTCCGCGACCAGCTCGCGAGCGAAGTAGTTCTCGGCGAGGTTCACGTACGACATGTGGTGGCGCGCTTCGCAGGCGAGGAGCGACCGGTACCAGTCCTTGAGTACGCCCTCGTCGAGCGCCTCTTGAAGCAGCTTCATGCGCTCGCAGCTCCGCGCCTCGATCAGTGAGCAGACGAGCAACGTGTCGAGCAGCCGTAGCGGCTCATCTTTGCGAACCGCCTTGTACAGCCTGCCCGCATAGGCCGACGGATGCTGGCGCACGAACGTGACCTCACGCTCGTCGAGTCGCGTCAGCACCTGCTCGAAGTGTTCGAGCTCCTCTCGAGCCAACTCCGACAGCGGCACCATGAGCTCGACCCGGTCGGGGTAGCGAAACAGCAGATTCAGTGCCGTAGAAGCGGCCTTCTTCTCGCAGTGCGCGTGATCGATGAGGATCTCGTCGAGGTTCGCGAGCGCGTAGTCGGCCCAACCCTCATCGGTCTCGGAGGCAAGATGGAGCATCGTGAACCCTAGAGATTGCGGCGGTACTCACCGCCGACCGCGTACAGCGCGTTGGTGATCTGTCCAAGGCTCGCGACGCGTACGGTGTGCATGAGCTCGGCGAAGATGTTGCCCCCGCTCACGGCCACTTGCTGAAGCCGCTCGAGCGCCGGCCCGGTCTCGTCCGCATGACGCGCCTGGAAAGCCCGAGTGCTGTCGATCTGAGCGGTCTTCTCGGCCGGTGTGGCCCGACGAAGCTCGACGCCGCCAGCCTCTTCTTCGCCCTTGCTGCCATCGACAAAGGTGTTGATGCCAATGATCGGCAGGCTGCCATCGTGCTTCTTGGCCTCATAGTACAGCGACTCTTCCTGAATCTTCATGCGCTGGTACTGCAGCTCCATGGCGCCGAGCACACCGCCGCGGTCTGAGAGACGCTCGAACTCGACGAGCACGGCCTCCTCGACCAGGTCCGTGAGCTCTTCCAGGAAGTAGCTGCCCTGCCAGGGATTCTCGTTCTTGGCGAGTCCGAACTCGGCGTTGATGATCTTCTGAATCGCCATGGCCCGACGCACCGACTCCTCGGTGGGGGTGGTGATGGCCTCGTCGTAGGCATTGGTGTGCAGGCTGTTGCAGTTGTCGGTAATCGCCAGGAGCGCCTGCAGCGTGGTGCGAATGTCGTTGAACTGAATCTCGCGTGCGTGCAGCGACCGGCCCGACGTCTGGATGTGGTACTTCAGCTTCTGGCTGCGAGCGTTGGCGCCGTAGCGCTCGCGCATGGCGACAGCCCAGATCCGGCGTGCCACCCGACCAATCACGCTGTACTCGGGGTCGAGTCCGTTGCTGAAGAAGAACGACAGGTTCGGCGCAAAGGCATCGATGTCCATGCCGCGATTCAGGTAGTACTCGACCAGCGTGAAGCCATTCGCGAGCGTAAACGCCAGCTGGCTGATCGGGTTCGCTCCGGCCTCGGCGATGTGGTAGCCGCTGATGCTCACCGAATAGAAGTTCTTGACCTTCTCATCGACGAAGTACTGCTGGATGTCGCCCATCATGCGCAGCGCAAACTCGGTCGAGAAGATGCAGGTGTTCTGCGCCTGATCTTCCTTGAGGATGTCGGCCTGTACGGTGCCGCGCACCGAGCTGACCGCTGCCTTGCTGATGTCGTGGTGCTCGGCCTCTGAGGGCTCGCGGCCGTTCTCGGCCACCCACGCGTCCACCGACTGATCGATGGCGGTGTTGAAGAACATCGCGAGCAGAATGGGAGCGGGGCCATTGATGGTCATCGACACCGAAGACGTCGGCGCACACAGGTCAAAGCCCTTGTAGAGGATCTTCATGTCGTCGAGATGCGGCACGCTCACACCGCTCTCGCCGATCTTTCCGAAGATGTCGGGACGCTCGTCGGGGTCCTCGCCGTACAAGGTCACGCTATCGAATGCGGTGGAGAGGCGATGGAACTTCTCGCCTTCGCAGAGCAGGTGGAAGCGGTGGTTCGTGCGGGCAGGGCCGCCCTCTCCGGCGAACATGCGCTTCGGCTCTTCGTCGAGACGCTTGAGCGGAAACACGCCAGCGGTGTACGGGAACTTGCCGGGCACGTTCTCGCGCAGCACGAAGTCGAGCACCGCTCCGGACTCATCGGCCTTCGGCAACGACACGCGCGGAATGCGAATGTGCGACAAGCTCTGATGGGCGGCGGGTTGCTTGATCTCGCGCCCGCGGACGGTGTAGCTGTAGTGCTCTCCGCCGTAGGCCTCGACGAGCGCGGGCCAAGCCGCGAGCGCCTTCTTCACGTCGGCGGACACAGCCTCATCTGCCTCGGCGACCTTGGCCACGAGCAGTGACTCGGCCTCGGTTCCGCGAAGTTCCTCGAGCGTCGCCGCAAGACGTTCATGACGGCGAGCGGCGGCAATCTGGGCATCACTCCACTGGTGATATCCGCGAACGGAGTCCGAGATCTCGGCGAGATAGCGCTCGCGACCGCGTCCGACGAGCGCCTCGGGGGCTTCGGAGTGGCGCGAGTCCGGCACCGGAAGGCGACTCTCGAGCGGACCGAAGTCCTTCGCCCGAAGCGCGCGGAGCAAGCCGTGGTAGAGCGCCGTGACGCCCTGATCGGCAAAGCGAGAGGCGACGGTGCCGAAGACGGGCATGGTCGACGGATCGCTGTGCCAATCACCGCGATTGCGAAGCACCTGCTTCGAGACGTCGCGAAGGGCATCCATTGCCCCCCGCTTCTCGAACTTGTTGATCGCCACAAGGTCGGCGTAGTCGAGCATGTCGATCTTCTCGAGCTGGCTCGGAGCGCCAAACTCGGGGGTCATCACATACAGCGCGACATCCGCGATGTCCGAGATGTCCGCGTCGCCCTGGCCGATGCCGCTGGTCTCGACGATGATCAGGTCGAACGCGGCGGCCTTGCACACGGCGACGGCCTCGGCGATGGCGCCCGACAGCTCTCCCTTGCGGGCTCGGGTGGCCAGGCTGCGCATGAACACGCGCTTGGGATCGATGGCGTTCATACGGATGCGGTCACCGAGAAGTGCGCCGCCGGTCCGCTTGCGGGTGGGATCGACGGAGAGCACCGCAACCCGCTTGTCCGAGAAGTCCATCAGGAAGCGCCGCAGCAACTCGTCGGTGAGCGACGACTTTCCAGCACCGCCGGTGCCGGTGATGCCCACGACGGGCGCGTTCGCGCCTTCTCTCTCAAGCGAGGCACGCACGTCGGCGGGCAGATGTCCCGACGCTTCGAGGTCCTCCTCTGCGGCGGTAATCATGCGAGCAACTGCATCGACCTGGCCTTCCTTGACCCGCTCGAGGCTGACGGGAGCGAGATCGGTGGGGTCAAAGTCGGCGCGCTTCAGCATGTCGTCGATCAGGCCCTGCAGGCCCATCGTGCGTCCATCCTCAGGCGAGTAGATGCGGTCCGCCGCCCCCTCGGCCTCGAGCTCAGCAATCTCGTCCGGGACGATGACGCCGCCTCCGCCTCCGAAGATTTTGATGTGGGCTCCCCCACGCTCGTTGAGCAGCTTCCGCATGTAGCGGAAGTACTCCATGTGTCCGCCCTGGTAGCTGCTGATCGCGATGCCCTGGGCATCTTCCTGGATCGCAGCCGTCACCACGTCTTCAACCGCGCGGTTGTGGCCGAGGTGAATGACCTCCGCACCCGAGGACTGCAGAATCCGCCGCATGATGTTGATGCTGGCGTCGTGACCATCGAAGAGCGATGCGGCCGTGACCATGCGGATGTTGTGCTTCGGGACGTAGCGCTCGGACATAGATGCTCCGTTAGGGGGCGGATCTAATGCCCTGGCCGCTGAGGCGCCGTTCATAGCGAGCTGAAATCAGCGCACGCCAGCTAGGGATTCATGGGGTCCGCAGTCCAAGCCGGCCGCAGCGCCATGTCGTCCAGGGTCGCCTGCGACAGCGGGAATCCCCAGGCGATGTAGAACGGCCCGAGGTCCACGCCCGCCTCGGCACTGGTCATTTCGGCCCAGAGATCGATGCGTTCCTGATCCGTTGTCGGTAGCTGCCCATCCGGAATCAACCGGTATGCAGCGAACACGTTGGCATACAGGTCCCAGCCGAAGGCCTCCTCGAGCTGAAGGTAGGTCTCGAGCGCCGTCCACACACTCCAGTCCGAGAAGTTCCTGCCCCCGTTCACATACGCGTCGATCCGTCCCTGACGCGCCGCTGTGGTCAGCTCGCCGTGGGCCACGCTCCGGTCTACGCCCGAGTGGTTCTCGCTCGCGTACACGCTGAACAGGTTGCAGGTCGTCTCGGTGGTGCCAGGAAGGATCCACGGCGCGGACTGGTGGTTGTGACCGAGCTCATGAAACGGTCCCCAAGCCCCATTGCTCATGAGCGAACCAAGGTCGAGCACCTCCTCGGCCGAGACCAGGTGGGCCATGATCGGGTAGCCGGAGTGCATCCACCCAGCGCTGATCTGCCGATCGACGACGAAGCGCTCCGCCCGCGGACGGTCCGAGGCCTCCCCCTCAAGCACCGACATGCCGCCGAGGACCTCGTCCCAGAAGTCCATCAGCTCCGAGGCGTTGCTCACGACATCCAGCTCGGCCGCCGGCACGGTCATCGCGAAGCGATCCGACTCGAGCTCGGCCCATGGCGCCGGGTTGTTGGCCACCTCGGACCAGACGGTGCTGCCGTGCACATAGTGAGCCATCGGCACGGCCCCGGTCACCTGTACATCCTGCTCTCCAAGCGCCAAGCCAGCGGGGATACGCACATAGATGGGGCCTCCAAATGCGCTCGCCACCTCCACCTCGGCGGCATCGATGCGCTCCGTCCGGGTGACTTCTGGAAAGCGCGACCAGCGGTCCTTGCCCCAGAGAGTGTCGGTCCACGGTCCAATCAGCACCGAGGCCCCGCTGTCGACCAGCGGCCCGGGCACCGAGAGCGAGACGACCTCGCCAGGCGCGGCGTACAGGCCAGTCGAGCGCCACACATCCGCTCCGGAGCCGCTGTACACGTACTCCCCGCTGCGCCCGTCGTACGAAGCCAGCACCGTCACGATCTCGATGACGCGGTCGGTGCTGGTGACGGCGCCCGGAAAGTCATCGACTCCGCCGTACACGCCGACCTCTGCCGCGGGGCGCTCAGCGAACAACTTGCCCTGCACGCGCGCGGCGAGAACCTCCGGAAGTTGTGTGGTGGCATCGACGGGCGACGCCTCTGTGGGGACCACCGGCCCGACCGCATCGCTGTACGGAATCGCGACCTCGTAGTAGTCCTCGCGCGACAGCGGAAGCTGGCCAAGCGCGAAGAGGGAGGTGTCGACGGCCGCACGCTGTGTCTCGAGATTCCAATCGAGCTCACCGTCCCAGACCGCAGCCATACCGGTCAGGGCGAAGCGGTGGTGCAGCCACGGTTCTGCCGGTGTCATCAGCGGCGTGTCGACGGCGGCCGACCACGAGGGCTCCGCGGTGATCACGATGCCCGCCCTCGCGAGCCACGCATTGGCTGGGTAGTCCTCGGCCGCGGGCGTGTCGTGCGAGGAGGCCCACCACCACGCCTGACCCGCGGTCACAAGACCCCCGCCGTCTTCGACGAACGCGAGCAGCCGGGCGCCGTCCGTTGGCGAGAGTTCGGTGCTCGAGTCGAGGACGATGAGGTCCACGCCATCAAGCGCATCGAGTGCATCCGCGTCGAAGGGCAGCACCGTCATGCCGGTGGCCCCAACCTCTGTGGTGAGGCTGGGAGAGGCGAGTGCGAATCCGTCGCCGTACGACGCCCAGAGCATCGCGACCCGACCGAGCTCGGTCCCAAGATAGGCGCCGTGGCCGGCCACCCAGACCCGGCCTTCCCCCACCCGGCTCGACGCGGCAAGCACCCGCTGATCGGCATCGAGCAGCGTCGGACAGGCCCGTTCGCCGACCACCACCAGGTTCGCGGGAAGCGCGCCGGGAACCTCGACCGAGTTCACACCGGTACGCAGCGCATCCACGTCATCCGTGCAGTCGTAGGCGCATCCCCAGGTCTGGGCGGCGAGTCCCGAGTCGCAGACGGAAGCGAGTCCGGTGTCACCGGCGATGCCGTCGTTCGAGGGGTCGCCCACGCACGAAACCAGCAGGAGAAGAACGGGTAGCGGGCGATGCATTCGACCTCCGGGCCGCGAGTATGCCCGTCGGACCTCGCGCTGACCATGAAAGCCTCGACCTCCA
The DNA here is from genome assembly GCA_023954855.1 of Pseudomonadota bacterium. Taxonomy (GTDB): domain Bacteria; phylum Myxococcota_A; class UBA796; order UBA796; genus M1803. The sequence goes on from JAGSGY010000089.1 coordinate 11,033, forward strand.
GCTGACAACGTGGGTGGCACCCGCAGATTAGGGTGCTCTCCTTCTCGGAGAACCCATGCGTATCGCCCTTATCCTCGCCATCACCGCCACTCTCATCGGGTGCGACAACTTCAGCGCAGTGCAGAAGGCCGACACCATCGAAGCCTACGAGACCTACATCGCCGACAACCCCGAGTCGCGCATGATGCTCCAGGCCGACACCCGTCTGCAGGAGCTGTACCTGAAGAAGGCCAAGGAAGACGGCACGCTCGAGGGCTACGACGCCTACGTGCAGAAGTTCCCTGAGGGCATCTACGTCGAGAAGGCCATGAAGGAGCGCGAGGAGTTCCTCTGGACTTGGGCCAAGGCCGAGGACAATGAGGCGGGCTGGACGAAGTACCTCGAGGAATACCCGCGAGCCGACAAGAAGAAGAAGAAGGAAGCTCGCCAGGCCATCGCGATGGACCAGTACCGCGGCAAGCTCACCCTCACTGATCCCCGCATCGAGCGGGTGAACCTGGCCGAAGACCCCGAGGGCGACAAGAACGGCTGGGGCATCTGGGTCGATGTGACCAATGGCGGCGAGAAGACCATCCAAGATCTCCGCCTGCGCGCCACCTTCTTCGAGGGTGATGACAAGCTCGGCGACGCGCTCTGGCCGGTCGTGGCCAAGAACTGGGGCGTTCCGATGGAAGAAGAGAAGAAGGTCCCCATGAAGCCCGGCGAGACCCGCACGTGGTTCTGGATGGACGCGTCTCCCGAAGAGAGCTGGGGCCAGAAGGTCACCATCGTGCCCGCCCGCATCACCTACGTCGAAGAAGAGTAGGACCTCGGGCACAATGGGGACATGACCCGCCCGCTCGCACTCACACTCGCACTTGCGGCGTGCCAACCCCCTGGGGAACTGGCCGCCGACCCGGCGACCTGCATGGTTGATGCGCCGGAAGAAGGGCTAGTCACTGTGCAGTCTTGGATGTGCCGGGACCAGGTTCCCCTGGCAGGCGAGGGCGACCGCGGCGACACCATCCTCGCCAATGCATGGATGCGGGTGGTGGTCCGTCAGCCCGCCCATGCGCTGACCGTGCCCAGCATCGGCGGCGGAACCCTCGTCGATGCGACGATTTGGGGATTCCGAGACCGCTTGCATGAGGCCATTCCTCTGGTAGACGGCGGCTGGCTGGAGCTCGACACCTACACCCTGACCGAAGACGGTGTGCGCATGGCTGGGGAGGTGCGTCCCCTGCCTGGTCGAAGCGCCGCTCCGGGACGCGGAGAGGTGTCTTGGCGCCTTGATCAAGACACCTCGCGACTCCATCTCGAGGGCGCCAACGGACTCTGGCTGCACGCGACCAGCGATCAGCAACCCCGGGATGGCCGGCTTCAGGGTCCGGCAATGACCTACGTCACCGACGGCACCGTCCTCGAGGACCTCGGCGGTGCCGTGATTTTCGACGCGGTCACCACCCTCGATATCGTCCGCACAGACCGGCTTTGGGAGGACACCCCGGGCGCCATCCACGTCTCCGGCACGACCGACGGCACCACCCTCGAGCTCGCGACAGCCGGGCAGACCGAGCACCGCCTCACCGTGTGGGACGGCGTGATCGACGCCTGGGTGCCCCCCGAGATCGACGCCGTGCGCGTCACCTCACCCACCGGCGCCCCCTCCGCATGGGTCGCTCCGGGTGCGGACCTCGACCTTCCTGTTGGACCCGCAGGCACCTTGGTCGTCAGTGGAGACGGCACGATCCCCATTCGCTGGATCGCCGATGGCCGCGGGGGCATCGACCGGGTCTCAGCGGGGACCACCCTCGACGTCGGCGCCGGCACCATCACCGGCATCACCGGAGACCACCCGCTGCGGGCGGGCGTGCCGTTCACCGTGGAGGTCCCACCCAATGGCGAGGTCGTGCTCCAGGCCGCCGACCCCGTCGACACCGGTCACTGGGTCCTCGCCAACCTCGATCTCCCCGCAGGCAGGGATCACACCATCCGCCGCGCCTCGCACGGCGGCAGTCAGATCGCAGCGGCCTCCTCCATCGACGCCGTCGTGCTCACCGCAGTCAACGACGTCGGAGACGGCGCGGATGCCGCAGCCATCGGCGTCTCCGGCTCGGTCCTCGCGAATCCAGCCGGCTGGACCGTGACCGCCTGGCCGTGGCGGCCTACTCGTCGCCGGATGGCTCACGGGGCCCTCGACCCCGAACTGGTCACCATTGACGACGCAGTCGCAGCCGCCCGGGGTGGCCCGACACAAGACCGCGTGACGGTCGTCGACCGTGGCTGGCTCGAAGTACATGGTCCGCTCGAGGCCGAAGACGTACATCCCGACGGTACCCGCTTGTGGCCGCCGCTGAGCGCCCCCCTCACCGAGTGGCAGGCGTGGCTCGCCGTCGACCCCCTGCCCAAACCGGTCGGTCCCCTTACCTGGGTCTGGGTGCCCGACCCGTCAAACTACGCCTTTCTCGACCTGCAGAGAGCCCTGGGGGCTGGCGCGACGGTCGCCAGCTCTGGTCCCCTACTCACCATCCAAGTCGCCGGAGAGACGCCTCTCAGCCCACTACAGGACGTGCCTACCTTGGTAGAGGTCTCCCTGTCTGGTGAAGGGTTGGACCACGTGGCGCTGACCGACGGAAATGTCCTCTTGCACCAATGGGACGCCCCCTTACCCGCGAGCGCGACCTTCGAGGTCGACGCCGCCCGAGTGCTCGCAGTGGGATGGTCCGACGACGGAGCCCACTGGGCGGCGACTTCAGCCCTTCGACGCCCAGTCGAAGACTAGCGACACGGCTCGAGGGTCACGTCGGAGAGCACGGTGCCGAGCACCCCTTCGACCGCGAGCTCCACGACGCGTCCATGGGTCCCTGAGGACAGGCAGATCGCCTCACCCGCTGCAAGCTCGTAGACCGCACCGTCGACCATGATCCGCGCCGCTCCGGCGCCCTGAAAGCGCACGGCAGCTCCCGCGAGCGGCACACTCGCCAAGGTCGAGACGCGCTCGCCCACATCGAGTGGACCCGCCGGCCTGAGGCCTTCGGGGCCATCCCAGAGACCCGTGTCATTCGACACGGTGCGAGCGAAGACAGGGCACTCGCCGGTCGCGTCCTCGAGGGTCAAGTTGTCGAAGTAGACGATCGTGTCGACTTCGAGGATGTCCGCACCAAAGACGGTCTGGGTGTCGTAGGACGACTCGCCGAGGCAGGCCGACGAGCGGCTCCACGACGTCGATACGCCACTTCCCTCACCGAGCAGCGCTCCTCCACCCCACATGCGGACGGTGGTCTGGTAGAAGGGACTGTGGTTGTAGCGAGCCGAGACGGCCAGCTTGAGGGGACCGGTCTCGGACTGCGCTGGCATGCATTGGCGGCTGAAGAACCCGCCGCGTGTCCAGAGGGGAATCACACCGACTCCGGCGTCTTCACCTGCTCCGGTGGTATCGATCGACGACGTGCCTTGCGTCAACCAGCCGGTTCCCGAGCGGAAGCTTGGATCGACGATGCCGTAGGCGGTGCCCTCCGCGACCTCCGGGCAGTCATCGCAATGCGACGGGATGCCGTCACCATCTGGGTCGACGCCATCGTGGCCACCGGGGCAGATGTCGCAGCCATCCGGAGCCCCGTCCGCATCGGCATCGAGGAAGTCGTCTCCGCTCGGGCACTGGTCACAGCCGTTGGGGATGCCGTCTTGGTCCGTGTCTGCCGAGTCTGGGCTGCCGGGACACCGATCGCATGCATCGGGGACTCCGTCGCCATCGGCGTCATTCACACCGCCGTCGCAGGTGTCACAGCCGTCGGGAACGTTGTCGTTGTCGGAGTCGCTGAGGTCATCGAAACCGGGGCACGCGTCACAGGCATTCGCGACCGTGTCCTGGTCGGTATCGATGCCGTCGTCACCGGCTGCGCACACGTCACACCCATTCGGCACGCCGTCGCCATCGGCATCGAGGCGGTCGTCTCCAGACGGACAAGCGTCGCACGCGTCGGGAATGGTGTCGCCATCGGCATCCGCAGTGTCGTCCTGTCCCGGACAGACATCGTCGCTATCGCAGACCCCGTCACCGTCGATGTCGTCGAAGCGGTCATCGGGACAGGGGTCACACGAGTCGGGCACCGAGTCGCCATCGCGGTCGGCGGTGTCGTCGCCGCTGCAGTCGTCGCAGGCGTCGGGGATCTGGTCGCCGTCCGCGTCAAGGCTGTCATCGCCGATCGGACACCGGTCATCACTGTCGCAGACGCCGTCGCCGTCGGTGTCATCGGGGTTGTCGCCGGGACACGGGTCGCAAGCGTTGGCGACGCCGTCTCCATCGGCATCCTCCCCGTCGTCACCATCCGCGCACACATCGCACGCGTCGGGAACACCGTCGCCGTCCGCATCATCGCGGTCGTCACCGCCCTCGCAGAGGTCACATCCATCTGGCGTGCCGTCCGCATCGGCATCGAAAGCATCATCAAAGCCAAAGCACAGGTCGTCGGCGTTGCAGATGCCGTCTTCGTCCTCATCATCCGGGTTGTCGAGCGGACAAGGGTCTTCGACGTCCGGCACTCCATCGCCGTCCGTATCGATGCCTGGCGGTTCGGGGCACGCGGTCAGCAGCAGGGCGAGGAACAAGGCGCGGCGCATGGAGTCTCCGTCCAGAGAGACTAGCAGCACCTGCCGTCATGCCGCAGACCTACGTGACCTGCACGCCGCTCATGGCTTGTCGGTCGGCCTCGACCACATCATCCCGATGACGACACCGCCGCCCGCCGTCGGAGCGTCGACGTAGCCCCCCATTGCCTCGAGACGAAGAAAGGCCGAGAGTGCCGGATTGAGGCGAAAGCGTCCGCCCACGCCTCCACGGGCCTCCGCGCCGATCGCATTGGGCCGAATCACAGGACCCGCCGACACGAACCAGTGCAGACCTACGACGATCACATCGTTGCCACGCCGTAGTTCGAGCATGGGCACCGTCGAGAGTTCGCCGCGCACGTAGTCCTGTCGGGCGGTCACTCCTACACCCCAGTACCGACCGAGGGCGTAGTCGTTGTCGTAGTTGCCCCACCAGTAGCCGCCTCCGGCGTGCCACCCGGGCCCGGCACCGCGAAGGTCTGCCGCAAAACCACCGGCCGCCTGAAACCAGAGCCCCTCTCGAGGGGAGGTGAACGAGGCCTCCGCGACGGGGGCCAGCGACAGCAGAACAAGGACGAGGAGTGCGCGCATGGCCACGACCATACGCCGCGCTTGTCGCGACGTCATCTCGGGACCGGCTGCAACTCTGCGTCACAGTGCAGTACACGCCCTGCGGGGTATGAGGCAATCCAATCGGAGGGACCCGTGAACGACCGCCTGATCCGTGCCCTGAAAGGCCAGCCCGTGGACCGCCCACCCGTGTGGTTCATGCGCCAAGCAGGCCGCTACCTGCCCGAATACCGGGAGGTGCGCTCGCGCGTCAGCTTCCTCGAGCTCTGCCGCAGCCCTGAGCTCGCCCTCGAGGTGACGCTACAGCCCCTCGACCGCTTCCGCCTCGACGCCGCGATCGTGTTCTCGGACATCCTCCCCGTCCTCGAGGCCATCGGTCGCGAGATCAGCTTCGAGCCCGGCATGGGTCCCCGCATTCACGAGCCCCTGCGCGACCGCGCTGGCCTGGCCACGCTGGTGCGACCAGACGTAGCCGTCGCCCTGCCCCACGTGCCGGCCACGCTGAAGATGTTCCGCGAGGCCCGCCCCGACACGCCCATCCTCGGCTTTGCAGGCTCGCCGTTCACCCTGCTCTGCTACCTGGTCGAGGGGCAAGGCTCGAAGGACTTCAAGCTCACCAAGCGATTGCTCTGGGAGGACCCCGAGGCGGCCGACCAAGTCCTCGGACTGCTCGCCGACGTCGTGGGTGACTACCTGCAGAGCCAGATCGATGCCGGTGCTGCCGCGGTTCAGATGTTCGACACCTGGGCCGGCGTGCTCTCACCACCAGACTGGGAGCGTTGGGCTGGCCGCTATGCCGCTCGCGCACTCGCTCGCGTGAAGGGCGCCCCCCGCCTGTACTTCACCCGCGACAGCTCCCCGTTTCTCAGCCGTCTGCACCAGACCGGCGCTGACGCCTTTGGGCTGGACTGGCGCGTCGACCTCGCCCCTGCGCGTGAGATCCTCGGCCAAGACACGCCCATTCAGGGCAACCTGGACCCGATCGCCCTCTTCGCCCCTCCGGAAGAGATCAAGCGCCGCGTCCATGCCATCTGTGATGCCGCGGGACCCACGGGCCACGTGTTCAACCTCGGCCACGGCGTCATTCCGAGCACGCCCATCGCAGGTGTCGAAGCGATGATCGAAGCGGTGCACGAGCGCGTATGAAGCTTCGTCCGAAGCCAATTCCGACCGTCGCGACCGCCGCGGTTCTCGCGATGTTGCTGTCGCTGGGCACCTGGCAGCTCCGGCGCAATGCCGAGACCAATGCCAAGCTGGCGGCCTTCGCCGAGCAGCTCGACGCGCCGCCGATCGGCAGCGTGCACGGTTCCCCGTCAGATCTCTGGCATCGCCAAGCAACCCTGGCCGGCACCTTTCGAGCCGAGCCGCGCTTCTTGATCGGACGCGCAGAGTCTTCGCGGCCCGGCTACGCGATCGTGCAGGTCCTCGATCTCGAAAGCGGCGAGAGCTTGCTCGTCGAGCGTGGCTGGGCGCTACACGCCCGTCTCGACGAAGCGATCGCCAGCTTGCCCAGTGAGGAGCAGGTCACCGGAGTCCTGCTGCCACTCCAAGGCGCGGGCCTCAAGCCACTCCCTGCGCAGGACGGCATCGAAGAGCGATGGCCTGCCCGGTCCTCGGCAGCGATGGCCCAGACCGTCGGGACTGCGCTCGTTCCGGCGTTGCTCGTCGTCGGCGAAGAAACGCACCCGTCCACGCACGCGGACCCCGCCGATCTCTTGGTCACGGGCTGGTGGGTGCGCCCCACCACACGGCCCCATCTCGAGTACGCGGCGACTTGGTTCGCCATCGCCGCGGTCTTGATCTGGATCTGGCTGCTCGCCTCGAAAGTCGAGGACTAGCGGATCGCGGCCACGTCTTCAGGCGTGACATTACCGTCAGCGTTGCCCCAGCTGTTGCGCTCGTAGGTCGCGACTGCAGCGATCTCGATGTCGTTGAGGGTGCCTTGCGGCGGCATCGCGCTGTTGTAGGTCACGCCGAGCACGCTGATCTCGCCGGCGAGGCCGTGCACGATGATCTTCGCGTGGTTCTGCGGATCGCCGTAGTACCCACCGGCGCCCTTCAGGGGCGGGAAGGTCCCGGCAACGCCCTCGCCATTGGCCTGGTGACATGCAGCGCAGGTCTCCTTGTAGACCTCTTCGCCGAGCGCCATCATTGCCGCGTGGTCATTGACGTCGAGCCCTTCGGTACGGCTTGGCGCGCTCGCGGCAGCGGCGAGCAGCGGGTAGTCGATCAGCACCTTGGGCGAAGCGCAGTAGCGCTGACCCGTCTGGTTGCTGTACAGCCACGACGGGCAGGTCGCCTCACGCGCGTGCGGATAGTTCTTTGCGACTGCGGGGTCTTCGCGCTCGAAGGACCGCTGCACACAGGCAGAGAGCAGAACGGAACTAGCGAGGACAGTCAGCAGGTGGCGATGCATCGAGGCTCTCCAGGACCCATTGCGGGTCGCGGCGTATAGCCGAGAGGTCGGGTTCGGGCGACTTGGCGCAACAGCGGGTTTCACGCCTCGCGCTCCTGGCCCTCAAGCTCTTGGACGCGGCGGTACACGTAGTACGCGACACTGCCGATCATCATGAGCGGAAGCAGAGTAAGAAATGCGGTGGTGCCGATGAAGGCACCGCGGTTGCTCTCGGTGGCCGAGAAACAGACCGCACAGGCCTGCGCGACCCTGGGGGACGCGAGCAGAACGAGAGCTGGGACGAGGCGACTCACAGGTAGACCTGCCAGTACAGCACCGGCCAGACGCCGACGACGAAGTACCAGAAGGCACGCAACGCCGTGAAGCCGTGCTCGGAAAGCTCACCGGCGCGGAGGCGGTAGGTCGCGACACTCAAGATCAGAATGGCGATGATGGCGTGAAGCGCATGCGTGCCGACGATCAGGAAGAAGAAGCTGCCGTAGGGGCCCGCCTGCATGGTCAGGCCCTCACCGAGCAAGTTGGCCCACTCGTAGCCCTGAAGAAGCAGGAACGCGACGCCCAAGGCGAGCGACGCCATGACCGGCTTGACCGACTTCTCGAAGCCCTCGGCGTACTTGCGACCGGCGTGCCACATCACACCACCACTGGCGAGCAGCAGCAGCGTGTTGAACGCCGTCAGCATGATGGGGAGGCGCGGCTGCCCTGGAGGCGGCCAGGCGTCCACGGGCATGCCGGCGCGAACGACCGTGTAGGCGCTGATCATGCCGGCAAAGAGCATGACCTCGGTTCCGATGAACAACACCATGCCCAGCACCTCACTCGGGATGATCTGGCGGTCTTCTCTCGAAGATGCCGGATGAATCAGCCGAAGGTCGCGCTTGTCGGACACGGGAATCCCCATCGTTTAGTGACCGCCGCCGTGGTCGCCCGCAGGCTCCGCAGCGTGGTCGCCGGCGGGAGCCGCGTGGTCGCCGGCAGGCGCAGCGTGGTCCCCTGCAGGTGCAGCGTGGTCCCCTGCAGGTGCAGCGTGGTCCCCTGCAGGTGCAGCGTGGTCCCCTGCAGGTGCAGCGTGGTCCCCTGCAGGTGCAGCGTGGTCCCCTGCAGGTGCAGCGTGTTCACCGTGACCGTGGCCAC
>JAGSGY010000040.1 GCA_023954855.1 Pseudomonadota bacterium
CATGGTACCCCGCGTTGGGGTGTAGGGTGGGACTGGAGGTTCGATGAGTCGAAACGTAGCCCAGGTCGCCAAGAAGCTATCGACCAGGATCGAGGCCATGCCCAGCCGACGGGTGCTCGAACATGCCGCTCGAAACGAGCTGTTCGACGAGCTGTTGGAGCTCGCCTCCGCGATCGATGGGGTGGTCGGCCAGCGTCTCTTCGCAGGCGGCGTTGCCATGGGATTTGCAGGGCGATCGCTTACCTTATTGCCAGAGGGGAGCGCCGATATTCGGATTTCGTACCCGGGCTGCGGCGACGAGGCGCTCGTCCGTGATCCGACCGGACGCTGGATGTGGAAGAGTCCCGCCGGCCGAGCGTTCTTCAACGAAGCCGGTATCGAGGGCTTGCTCAGCGCGGCTCTCGATCTCGACGACCCGGATCAGGCCGAAGAGGCGACCGTCACCGAGCAGTCGGCTCCCAAGGGGCCGCGTGATGGCGACCCCGCCCACATGGGTCGCAGCGGCACTCGAGGTGTGCGGAAGTCCCGAGACCTCCCCCCCGGGGGCTTCGTCAAGGACCACAAGGGACCGTTCGGCTAGGCGATGACTGCCGTCGAGCTGCTCGCCCTCGCGGGGGTTGGCCTGGTTGCGGGTGTGGTGAACACCGTGGCCGGCGGCGGCTCATTGCTCACGCTGCCGGCGATGATCTTTCTCGGCCTGCCCGCGGGCGTGGCCAATGGCACCAATCGGGTAGGTGTGCTGCTGCAGTCGCTCGTCGCTGCACGCCGCTTCGACGCCGAAGAGGTGCTCGACAAGGCCTTGGGCTGGCGTCTGCTCGTTCCGACCAGCATGGGGTCGGCCTTGGGGGCGCTCGTTTCGGTGCAGGTTGACGAGGAGCTGTTCAAGAAGCTCATCGGCGTGGCCATGCTGCTGATGCTCGGCGTGGTGCTGCTCAAGCCGAAGCGATGGCTCCAAGGCCGGGAGGGGGGCGCGCCGCCGCACCTGCCATGGAGTGGGCCTCTGGCCTTCTTCGCCATCGGTCTGTACGGGGGCTTCCTCCAGGCGGGGGTGGGGATCTTTCTGCTGGCTGGGCTCGTGCTGATCCAGGGCCAGGACCTGCTTCGGGCCAACGCCGTCAAGTCGATGCTCGTAGCCGGTTTCACCGTACCGCCGCTGCTGATCTTCGTGTTCAGCGACTTCGTCGCTTGGGTGCCCGGCTTCGCCCTCGCGGCGGGGTCGATGATCGGTGCGGCACTCGGGGCGAGGATGAGTCTTGCCGGTGGCGCGACACTGATCCGCTACGCGCTGGTGGCGGTGGTCAGCGTCAGCGCGACCAAGCTACTTGGCCTGTGGTGAGGCTCAGAGCATCTGGAAGAAGTCATTGCCCTTGTCGTCGACGAGGATGAACGCCGGGAAGTCTTCGACCTGAATCTTCCAGACCGCTTCCATGCCGAGCTCTGGGTAGTCGAGCACTTCGACTTTCCTGATGCTCTCGCTCGCGAGAACGGCCGCCGGGCCGCCGATGCTTCCGAGGTAAAAGCCGCCGTGCTTCTTGCAGGCGTTGGTCACGCACTGACCGCGGTTGCCCTTGGCGAGCATCACCAGCGAGCCGCCGTGCTCCTGAAACAGGTCGACGTAGGAATCCATGCGCTGGGCGGTGGTCGGGCCGAAGGAGCCGGAAGGCATACCCTCGGGCTTCTTGGCTGGGCCTGCGTAGTAGATGGGGTGCTTCTTGATGTAGTCGGGGAGGCCTTCACCGCGATCGATGCGCTCCTTGAGCTTCGCGTGCACGATGTCGCGGCCGACGATGATGGTGCCGTTGAGCAGCACGCGGGTCTTCACCGGGTGCTTGGTCAGCTCGGCGAGGATGCCCTCCATGGGCTGATCGAGGTTGATGCGCACGCTGGTGTCGGCCGGCGCCTCGGACTCGAGCAAGAGGCGCTCGGGGTTCCGCTCTAGCTCCTCGAGCCAGATGCCCTGGGCGTCGATGCGGCCCTTGATGTTGCGATCGGCACTGCAGCTCACGCCCATGCCGACAGGGCAGGACGCGCCGTGGCGGGGCAGGCGAATGACGCGGACGTCGTGGGCAAAGAACTTGCCGCCGAACTGAGCGCCGATGCCCGTCTTCCAGGCCCGCTCGAGCAGCACCTTCTCGAGCTCGATGTCACGGAAGGCTTGGCCACCTTCATTGCCCTCGGTCGGAAGGTCGTCCAGTGCCTTGGCGGACGCGAGCTTCACGACCTTGAGGTTCGCCTCGGCCGAGGTTCCGCCGATCGCGAAGGCGACGTGGTACGGCGGGCATGCGGCGGTTCCGAGGGTCTTCATCTTCTCGACGAGGAACTCGACCAGCGACTCCGGGTTGAGCAGCGCCTTGGTCTTCTGGAACAGGTAGGTCTTGTTGGCCGAGCCGCCGCCCTTGGCCAGGAACAAGAACTCGTAGGTCGAGCCGGGCTTGGCGTAGAGGTCAATCTGGGCCGGCAGGTTGTTGCCCGAGTTCTTCTCTTCGTACATTGTCAGTGGGACGACCTGGGAGTAGCGCAGGTTGTCGGTCTGGTAGGTCTGCCAGATGCCCTTGGACAGCGCCTCAGCGTCGTTTCCGCCGGTGAAGACGAACTGGCCCTTGTAGCCCATGGCGATGGCCGTGCCGGTGTCTTGGCAGACGGGGAGCTGGCCATTTGCGGCGATCACCGAGTTGCGCAACAGGGTGCGGGCCACAAAGCGGTCGTTGTCGGTCGCCTCGGGGTCGGTGAGGATCTTCGCGACACTCTCCTGGTGCGCGGGACGCAGGTAGAAGGCGGCATCGTGCATCGCGGTGCGCGCGAGCAGAGAGAGGGCCTCGGGCTCGACGATCAGGAACTCGTGCTCGCCCATGGTCTCGGTGCGGACACCCTCGTTGCCGAGGAAGCGGTACTGGGTGGTGTCCTCGCCATGCGGAAAGGGCTCGGTGTACTTGAACTCGGCCATGGGACGCTCCTCGGAAGCATGGTCCCTATCGTGTGCGGGGGCGTCTTCAACCCCGATGCATCTCCACCGCGGCTACTTTGCGTACCAGCTCTGCACGCCCGGGTGGGCGGCGACTGCGGCGTGGTGCGCGGAGAGCCGCTCGAAGGGGGCGAACACGTCGGCGGGGATGTGATCGAGCACCCCTGCGGTGAACCAATTCATGACGACGAACAGCTTGAGGTCGGCCACCGAGATCGCGTCGCCCCCGATGAATGGGCCCGTGATCTGCGGCTCGATGCGGGAGGCCCACTCGGGGATCTTTCCGCCAGCCAGCTTCGTCCGCGCTGCCTGCTTGGCCTCCTCGGCCATTCCAAAGGTGGCGTTCACGAGAGCGCGCAAGTCTTCGACTGAGCCGAGCATGGCTTCGTGGCGTGCAGACTCCCAGAGGTCCGAGGGCAGCAGTCCATGGCTTCGTCCGATGTACGCGAGGATCGCGTTGGACTGCCCGATGACGCCTCTGCCCTCAAGCTCCAGGGTGGGAAGCGAGCCAAAGGGGGTCGTCGGCTTGCGCTCCGGCCACTCGGGTCCCTTGATCCGGTCGTCGGTGAAGGGCACGCCCGCCAAGTGAAGGGCGATGCGGCAGTCTTCGCCGCGCCCACCGGGAAAGTCGAAGTAGGACAGGGTCGGCATCGGAACCTCCGTGGCGTGTCGCGCCTAGGATGTGACACTACGATCCAGAAGCGGGAACCGACCTATCTGCGGAACCGAAGGCGCCGTTCAGGCGACCTAGCCGAGCGGCTCTACTTCGGAGCAGTGGCGCGTCAGTGCGTGGAGCACACCCGACCACGCGCGCTCGAAGTAGGCGTAGGTGGCAGGCCAGTCGCCGGTGGCGAGGGCGCCCTCCGGCCAGCCGGTGTGCGTGAGGGTCACCGCCGTCGACGAGCCGTGGTCCGCGAGCTCGAGAACGACCCAGGTGCGCTGACCGCGCGTGCTGAGGTGTGGGGGCGCGTTCCACGTGAACGACAGCATGCGGTTCGGGATGAACGAGAGCACGCGGCAGCCCTCGCTTCCCTGGCGTCCGGGAGGCTGTGAGTGGTCGAAGAGCAGCTCGAAGGGGCCGCCCATCCGAAGCTCGATGTTCGCGAGGGTGAGCCAGGACTGCATGCCTTCCGACACGGTCCACAGCTTCCAGACGCTCGCGACGGGCCAAGCGACCTGTGCGGTGCGCACGATCGGGGAGGCGAGGGGCTCGACGGCCGCCGCGCTCTGGGCGCCGACTTCAGCGCGGAATGCGGGATTGTGGATGAGGCCGAGGCGGTTGCCGCTCGGGTCGACCACGCTGGCGAGCCGAATGCCGCCACCCACATCTTCTGGGCTCGAGAGCACCGTGGCGCCAAGCTCGACCGCACGGTGCAGGGTGGTCTCGAGGTCGGCCACACCCCAATAGGCGCGGGCACCGTTGGTGGAGCACGCGTCCTCGTCGGGAAGCAGGCCAAGCTCGTAGCCGTCGACGCTGAAGCCGACGTAGAAGGGCTCATCAAAGTAGGGCGCACAGCCAAGAAGCGCTTCGTAGAACGCCTTCGACTCGTCGAGATCACGCACGGGAAAGACGACGGTACGCAGCCCTTGCATCATGAAGCCTCCGGGCTGCCACTGTAAGGGGCTAGCCCGGGTGCAGCACCAGCACGGGCGTCTTTGCGAGCCGTACGATGCGCTCGGCGACAGAGCCGAGAGCCGCGAGCCCGGTGCGGCCCGTAGACGGCACGATGATCAGGTCCGGCTGGACCTCGCTCTCGACCTTGACCACGCCATGAGCGGCGTTTCCACGCGTCACGACCACATGGGTCCGCGAGGTGTTGAGTCCCAGCCCGCCGAGCAAGTCGGTGAGCGCATCGGTGGCGTGGGCGAAGCGCGAGGCGTCGTCCACCGAGCCCCAGATGACTCCGGGCTCGTTGGCGATGATGGGCCCAAGAACATGGACCACCTCCACACGTCCGTCGTTTCCGGCGATATCGCTCGCCATCCGGAGAGCAGCGACACTGCGGTCTGAGAAGTCGACCGGAACGAGGATGGTCTTGAAGTGGTCCATGAGGGCCTCCGTGGTTTAGCCGCGGTCGAGGACGTCGCGAAGGATGTCGGTGGTGGTGACGAGCCCGACCAGGTCACCGTCATCGACGACGGGGAGGGAGTGGTAGGCCCCCTCTGAGAGCAACTCGGTGGCGTGGCGGATGGTGCTGTGTGGGTTCAGCGAGGTTACCGTCTGGGTCATCAGGGACTCGATGGTGACGGTGTGGTCCAGCACGGCGTCCGTCTGGCGATCGTCGGCGCCAAACTGGTAGCTCACGCGAAGAAGGTCGGTGGCTGAGAGCATACCGACAAGCTTCTTGCCGGACACCACGGGCACGTGATGAAAGCCATTGTCCTGCATCAGGGTGCGCACATCCGAGAGCTTCTGCTTCGTGTGCACGGTGAGGGGGTTGGCGGTCATGATCTTGCTGACGGGCACGTTTCGCTTCATGCGTTCCTCCGCGGGGTGGATCTGGATGAAGCAACAGCCGTGCCAGAAGCATGAGGGGCCTGTGGGCGGCATTTCCGCTCAGTGGGGGCCTCCATTCACTGCGCGATCTGTGCAAAAAGCCACAGGCTGGGGGGTCCCTTGGCCCAGAAGCGCGACCCGGTCACAGCCCGGCCCTCGGCCAAAGTGCGCTCGGCGACCCGACATGTCGTTCAGGTCTGCGCGTGCCGCTTGTCTCGGATGCGCACCTCAGCCTTGTGATGACGTTGAACTGTCGTTCGAGGCGACTGCTCGGAAGTGCCGGCGTGATGCGGGGTTCTGTGGGTGGCATCACCTGTGTCGCGATCCGATCTCCCGCGTTCGCGCCCAGGGCGTTACCATCGCCACCTTCGGAGGACCGCGCGCCCATGCGCTACATCTTTCTGTCCCTTGCTGCCCTCTTCGTCTCGCTCCCGGCCTTCGCTCAGGAGAGCCCGGCTGAGATCGGCCTCCGCGCACTGGTCGTCGACTTCCAACAGGATGGAGCCGAGATCCCAGCCGACCGCGTGAAGGCCCTCTACAAAGAGGCCTGCGACGCGGGTTGGCAACCGGGCTGTGACGCGTCCCAGTGGACCGACGGTGAAGCCGCTCGCGCCGAAGACGCCCAGGCCTACTTTCAGCCGCTCTGCGACCGCAAGGACGACGTGGCTTGCATCGCCGTCGGCTGGACCCTCTCGCAGAGTCCTCTGGGCACGCCCAGCGAAGAGGGGCAGTTCCCCGACCGCGCTGCGACATACTTCCGCAAGGCCTGCGACGCGAACAACATGCGCGCCTGCTACGAGCTGGGGCGACTCGCCTGGGATGGCATCGGCACGCTGCGCGACCGCCAGCGCGCTGCCGAGCTGTTCACCCAGGCCTGCGAAGGCAACGTGGTGGCCTCCTGTCGCCGCAGCGGAGACTTGCTGCAAGCCGGCGAGTTCGTGAAGGGCGACCTCGCCGCCGCGATGGTGGCCTACCAGAAGGGCTGCGACTTTGGCGACCTCGTGTCCTGCAACGCTCTCGGCGCGATGTACCGGGCCGGCAAGGGCGTCGAGAAGGACCCCGCGCGGGCCGTCGAGCTCTTCGATCGCGCGTGTAAGCGCGGCGAGGCGATGGGTTGCCGCAACATGGCGCTTCACCACGTGGCCAAGGGCGACCTCAAGAACACCGTGCACTACTACGGCCGCGGCTGCCGCGCGGGTGACGGGACGGCCTGCTCCGATGCCGCCAAGCTCTACGAGAGCGGTGCGACCGGCGAGGCCAACGCCGGAGGCCGAGCCCTCGAGATGTACCAGCTTGGCTGTGCTGCCGAGGACTCTGCGGCGTGCTTCGCAGCCGCCCAGCTCGCCGAAGGGCGCATGGGCCTCAAGAAGGACTCGATCGAGCTCGTCCGCCTCTACCGGGTGGGCTGTGACGGCGGTGGCGGACCTGCTTGCGGCCAGATTGCTCACCTGACCCTCTACGGCAAAGAAGGCGTGTCTCGTGACCGTGACGAGGGCGTTCGTCTTGCCCGTCGGGGCTGCCGCGCGGGTGACGGCTGGGCCTGCTACCTCACGGGAATGGCCTACCAGCGCGGCTGGGTCGGTCAGCGTGACTGGAGCCAGGCTGCAGGCGCCTACCAGCAGGCCTGTCTCGAGGGTGTCGATCAGGCTTGTGGGCCCGAGGCCAAGGCACGCCGAAAGGCCGGACTCGGCCTCTAAGAGACTTCTTCGAGGCTGTCTCCGACGGCCTTGAGCGCGCGCTTGTCGGTGATCAGGCCGCAGTGGCCGATCTCGGGGATACGAAGCTCTCGCGTGCCGGGAAGGTGCGCATGCTCGATGGGGTAGACGATCACGTCCCACTCCGCGGAGACCGTGGTCACGAGCGCTTGAGGAGCGAGCTCCGCGAAGCTCGGCAGCGCCTCGAGCTCTGCTGAGTTCTTCGCTAGCCCCCGGACATCATGGGCCACCCACTCTAGGCCGCGAGCTGCGTGGGTACCCGCGTGCGGGCTGCCGAGGGTGGTGATGCGGTAGATTCGCTCGGCGAGGTCTGGCCGCGCCGCGAGGGCTTTGCGCAAGATCACGCCGCCCATCGAGTGACAGACCACGTCCACGCTCTCGTGTAGATCGAGCAGTACCTCGAGACCGTGCACCAGCCGGGGCACGTAGCCGTCCAGACGCTGGAACGGACGGCCGAGGTGTACGGCGAGCGTTGGACGGCCGCGCGCCTCGAGCTCCATGCGCACGCCCCACATGTTGGTGCCATTCTGGGTGATGCCGTGCACGCAGAGGACGGGCCTCCCGACCGGCTGATCGGGCACGCGAAGCCCGCTCCGGCCGAGCGCCCGCAGGTAGTAGGAGGCGATGACCAGCACCGAGCTCGTCTCGAGGGTGATCAGGCGCGCGAGGCCGACTGGCCCCACCTTGGTCCCCATGTGCACGCGCCAGCGCAGCCACGACCCGAACAGCCACAGCTGAATGCCGAGCAGCGCGGCGAGGGGAATGGCGATGACGAGGGCAGGGCTCATGGGCTGAGCCTAACCACTCATCCGTCGGTGGCGAGCTTGCGGTGGGTGTAGGCCAGTTCGCCACGGGCGAAGGCCGATGCGGTGTGACCGCGTCCCTCGAGCTTCCAGCGGGTGGTGAGCAGGCCATCGACGCCGACGGGACCCCGGGCGTGAATACGAGAGGTCGAGATGCCGACCTCCGCTCCGAGGCCAAAGCGGTATCCGTCGGCAAAGCGGGTGCTCGCGTTGTGGAACACGCAAGCGGCGTCGACCCGCGACAGGAACCGGTCTGCAACCACGTCGTCGTCGGTGATGACGGCTTCGGTGTGGCCCGAACCGTGGGCATGGATGTGGTCGATGGCGGCGTCGACCCCGTCGACCAGTGCAACGGCGCAGGTCAGGTCTCCGTACTCGGTGCGCAAGTTCTCGGCAGGGGCCAGGTCGAAGGCCTCGCTCGCGGCCGGCCCTCCCAGCACGGTGACGCCAGCTTCCTGGAGCACGCGAACCAATGCCGCTCCACGGCCGTCGAGCAGCGAGCGGTCGAGCAGGAGCGTCTCCATCGCGTTGCAGGCTGCCGGGTAGTCGGTCTTCGAGTCGAGCACGAGCGCGGTGGCCATGGCGAAGTCGGCCGCCCCATCGACGTAGACGTGGCAGAGCCCCTCGGCGTGTCCGAGGACCGGGATGCGCGTGTTGTTCTGGATGTGCCGGACTAGGGCGCCGGATCCGCGTGGAACCACGAGGTCGATGACGTCGTCGAGAGCGAGTAGATCGGCGACCTGATCTCGCGTCTCGACAAGGCCAATGAGCTCTGCGGGCACATCTGGAGCGAGCGCGTCGGTCAGCACGCGATGCAGCGCCCGATTGCTGTGTGCCGCCTCGCGACCGCCCTTGAGCAGCAGGCCGTTTCCGGCCCTCAGCGCCAGGCCGGCGATCTGGGACACGGCGTCGGGGCGCGACTCGAAGATGACGAGCAGCACGCCGAGCGGGGCGGTCTCCTGACGCAGGGTGAGTCCATCGGCCAGCTCGGTCCGACGAAGGACGCGACCGATGGGCTCAGGGGCATCAGCGAGGGAGCGCAGGCCGTCCGCGAGGGTCGCAAGCTTGGCGTCGGTCAGCCCGAGTCGGGCCATCAGCGCGGTCGAGAGGCTGCCTTCGCCCGCGGCCAGGTCCTTGGCGTTGGCCTCGAGGATCTCGGGGGCGTGAGACACGAGCGCATCGGCCATGCGGCGCAGCAGGGAAGCGCGCCCCTCACTGCTCATGTTCTGCAGCACCCGGCTTGCGTTGCGGGAGGCGACGGCTTGTTCGCGAGGCGTCATCACTTGGCTCCGAGCAGAACGACATCATTGCGATGCACAAGGGGCTTCTGGCCGATGGCGCCAACGAGTTCGGCACAGTCGGCGGCCGACTTGGCGCAGATTCCGCGGGCGACAGGCTTGCCTTCCGGGTCGACGACCGCGACCACGGCACCGGCGGGGAAGGTTCCCGTCACTGCGGTGACGCCAATCGGAAGGAGGGAGGCGTTCCGACGGGTCAGGGCTTCGCGTGCACCGGCGTTGATCGTCAGCGTCCCCGCAGGCGTCGTGGCGAAGGCCATCCAGCGCTGGCGTTTCGACCCGGCGACCCGGGCGTGAAAGTGAGTCCCCTCGGTCGAGCCGGCGACCAGGCGCCGCACGATCGACGGGTCGCGACCGGACGCGATGACCACCTTGGTCCCGCAGCGTGCGGCGATCTGAGCGGCGACGATCTTGCTGCCCATGCCTCCGCGGCCACCGGCGGACAGCGATCCGATCTGCACGTCGCTGTCGTCTTCGTAGACCGCGATGCGCTCCGCTCCGGGCTCTCCCGGCGGCTTGGTGTAGACCGCGTCCACGTCGGTAAGCAAGATCAGCAGGTCGGCGTCGACCCCGGCCGCGACCAGCGCCGAGAGGCGATCGTTGTCGCCGAAGACCTCGCCGGTGCGCAGCGCGATCTCGGCGGTGCTGACGGTGTCGTTCTCGTTGATGACGGGGATGGCGCCCACGGCGAGCAGCCGCTCGAGGGTCGCATGCACGTTGAGGTACTGCTCGCGGTGGAGGAAGTCATCCTCGGTGAGCAAGACCTGGGCGGCCGTGTGTCCGAGTCGACGAAGCAGGCCGTCGTACAACGCGATCAACGCGCCCTGGCCAGCGGCTGCGCAGGCCTGCCGGTCCACGATCTTGGTGGGACGTCGCTCAAAGCCCAGACGCTCGGCGCCCAGGCCCACGGCGCCGCTCGATACCAGGACGACCTCGACCTTGGCTTCGCGGAGCTCGTGCAGCTGTTCGGCGAGCGCGCCGAGTCGTCCCAGAGCGAGCTTGCCGTCCGCGCGCGTGACGAGCGCCGTGCCGACCTTGACGATGATGCGACGGGGAAGTGATGACATGAGACCTCGAACGCTGGTGATTGCCCCGTTCTGGCGCCTTGCTCAACCTCGAATGCTGCGGCGCCGCCGTCTGCTGCATGTTTTCGTGGCCCGCGGGGCGTACGCTTAACCCTGGGATGCCCCTAGGAGAGGAGGAGCGATGCCGACCGCTGCCGATTGGATGACACCGAACCCAACGACGCTTCAGGCTTCTGAGGCCATGGCCCGCGCCGCTGTTGTGCTGTCTAGGCACGCCTTCCGCCACTTGCCGGTGGTGGACGAAGACGGCAAGCTCGTCGGCTTGTTGCTCGACTACTCGGTCTTTGCGAAGGGAGCTCTGGTCTGGGGCGGGCGCGCTGGCCACGAGTTCTGGTTTCCTTTCAACCAGGAAGAGGCCGATGAGACCGTCGCCGATGTCATGCAGGTCGTGCAGGGCGTGGTGAAGGAAGACGCACCCCTCGAGAACGTGCTGCGTCGTCTCTCCGAGATCGGCCAGGACATGCTGGTCGTCGTCGATGACAACGATCACCCCGTCGGAGTCATCAGTGAGCACGATCCGATGCGCTTCGCGTCCGAGGTCTTGCCTGCGACACGTCTTGCCACCCTGGATGGGTCGTCGCCAGTGCTGACGACCACTGAGAACACCCCGGCGCTCGAGGCGCTCAAGATGATGCTCGCCAAGGGGATTCGTCACCTGCCCGTGGTCGATGTCGAGGGACAGGTCGAATCGGTCGTGTCCTACCGCGACCTCGTCTCGGCCTGCGGCGATGGCTCGACTTCACGCCCGGTCGAGTACGCTATTGCCCACCCGGGTGCGCGCGTGCTCATGGCGGATGCGACGACGGCGGGCGCGGCGCGGATCATGGCGACACACCGCATTGGCTGCATTCCCATCGTGGACAGCTCCATGCGGGCCACGCATGTGATCAGTCGCACCGACGTGATTCGCGCGACCGCCGACCTGCTCGAGGATGAGGCCCTCTTCCCGAGGACATGATGGTTCGTCTGCAGCGTGCACTGCTGCGCGCCTCGCTCACGATTCCCGCCCGCTTCCGCAAGAAACTGGTGGGGGCGCCGGCGGTGAACGGCCGCGGAGATGTGCTCGACTTCGACGTGCACTGGATGCTGGCGCTTGAGCGTCGGCTGGGGCCGGGCATCGCCGAGAAGACCGTCGAGAAGTCCCGTCGGGGTATGCGCGAGTCGGTGCGCATCGTCGAGGCTGAGAAGCCCGCGATGCAGGCTATCGAGGACGTCGATATCGCCGGTGTTTCGTGTCGCCGCTACCAGCCCGGCCCCGAGCCGAGGGGGCGACTGATGTACCTGCACGGCGGTGGTTGGACCGTCGGCGATCTCGACAGTCACGACGGCTTCTGTAGGCGAATCGCGGCAGACACGGGTCTCGAGGTGATTGCTGTGGACTACGCCCTCGCGCCCGAGCGACCGTTCCCGCACGGCCTGAACGACGCCGTCGCTGTCTTTGGTGAGTTCCGGAAGCAGCCGGGTCTACTGATTCTTGGCGGTGACAGCGCAGGGGGCAATCTCGCGGCGGTGAGTTGCTTGGTGCTGCGTCGCGATGGGCAGGCGATGCCCGATCTGCAGTTGCTCATCTACCCGGCCACCGATCAGACGCGTAGTCACGCCTCCCACGTGGAGCTCGGCATGGGCTTCATGCTCGAGAAGACATCGGTGGACTGGTACATCGAGCAATACGGAGGCGAGGCCACCGAGCCTCTCGTCAGTCCCTTCTTCGCTGAAGACCTGACGGGGCTTCCCGAGGCCCTTGTGGTCACCGCGGGCTTCGATCCGCTCCGCGACGAGGGAGAGGCGTACGCTGCGCGCCTAGAGGCTGCCGGTGTGCGCGTCACGTCGCTTGACGCCTCCGACATGGTTCATGGCTATGTCCACATGGATGGACAGATCGCCGCCGCCAATGAGCGTGTGGCCGAGCTCACGGGTGCGCTTCGCGACTGGGTGACGGCACACACAGCTTCGTGACTGGACGATCTCGAATCGGTGGGGCACTAGTGCCGAGTCGACGGGGCTGGGCTTCGTCCGAAGGAGTGTCTGATGATCCGCATGCTTCCCGTGGTCGCGCTGCTCGTGGCCTGCAACCCACCGCTCACTGACGACAATGCCGACACCTCGGACACCAACACCGCTCCGGCTGAGTTCGCCTTCTCGACGTCGGCATGGACCGACGGCGCGACGATTCCCGCCGAGTACACCTGTGCCGGAACCGGTGGATGGAACGCCCAGGATAATCCTGAGCTGACTTGGGCCAACGCCCCAGAAGGCACCGCGGCCTTCGCGATGCTCTACGTCGACACCGATCTCGGGGACTGGCGTCACTGGGCCTTCTACACTTCGGATGCGTCGGTGAACTCGATTCCGCGCGGAACGAGCAACACCGTGAGCCTTCCTGCGGGTGTGACCGAGCTCACTTCCGGCGACGGTCGGGTGGGCTACGTACCGAACTGTCCCAGCGGCTCTATGCACACCTACGAGTTCACGCTCTGGGCCGTGTCGGATGCCTCGGCGTTGACCGGTATGACGACCTTTGCCGACCTCAAGGCCGCCGCCGAAGCCAACTCGCTCGGGAGCCTCTCGTTTACCGGGCTCAGCGACGCGTCGCAGTAGTCTCGCGGCGCCAGATCAGGTACGCCCCAAGGCCTAGCAGTGGGTCGAGGATGCCGACGCCGATGACCATGCCGACCGCGACCTTGCCCGTGGCCCATAGGCCGAGCATCGCAAAGGGCACGATGGCCCGGTCGACGACGGTAGCGAGACCGAATGAGGCCGCACCGGTCCGTCCGCCCATGACGTAAAACCAGCCGACGACAGCGAGCGTGAACCCGATCATGCGTGCCCAGCCCTCTTCGTAGCCTTGCCATCCGTCGAGCATGAGCGCGAGGGCGAGCCAGTCTGCGGGCATGAAGAGAATGGCGGTGCCCACGCACAGGTACATCAGGCCATTGGCCACGGTGTACTTGGAAAGGGCGCCCAGCTGCGGGGCTGCGGTCAGGGTCTCGAAGAAGCCGGGGTTGGACATCCATCCTCCTCGCGCATCATAGGTGCGCGCAGGGACACCGGGTCTTGCGCTATGCTCCCTTCATGTCCTACTTCGACCACGTCAAGTGCTCGAGTTGCCGCGCGCAGCTCGACCCCGAATCCCTCGTGACCATCCAGGGCACCGCCCGGTGCCCGCGGTGCGGAGGCCAGATCTCGCTCACCGATCTGTTCGGCGTAGCCGATGCTTTCGTGGGTGACGATGCGCCGAACGTGGGCATCGACGACTTGGTTCCCGGAGGACCGTCACGCTCACGGCCCTCGCCGAGTCGAGCGGCACCGACCCCCGGGCGTCAGGTTCCCGCGCGCCGCGGTGAAGCCGGCGAGAGTGGTGGTGGCTCTGCACTCGACGCTCTGCGATCGATGAAGAAGGGCCGAAAGTGACTCTCTGGGCCGCTGTGTTGCTCGGCGCCGCAGTCGCGGAAGAGCCGAGTCCAGAGGCCTTGTTCGAGGCCCAGACGCTCGAGCTGCGCCAGCAGGTCACGGGCTACGGGGTCGTGCGCGCCGACGAGGAGCTCAACGCGCAGGAGTTCGCGGGCCTAGTCGGCGACCTACCCGGGCTGCGAGAGGTGGAGCGAAGACGCCACCGCCAGAATGGCCTTGCGGCCGGATCGATGGGTGCGGCCGCCGTGCTCGTCGGGGCCGGAGCGTGGTTGATCGGCTCCAGCATTGGGCGCAACCCGGCTCCGCGAGGTCAGGTCGCCGCTGGGGGGGCCAGCGCGCTCGCTGGGGTGGGCCTGTATGGCGTTGCGGCGTTCAGCTGGGTCGGCGGGGCGCGCAATGAGCGCATCGATCGGCACTACTCGCGGGACGAGGCACAGCACTGGCTCGCCCAGTATCACCATGACCTCGCCGCTCGCCTTGCCGCTGAGGCCGAATGATCGCGGGCAGTCCCATGCTGGATGCGCTGACCCGGTGGGTCTGGGGGACTGAACCTCCGGGCCTCACGCCAGAGCAGCGACTCGAGTACGCCACCCTGGGTGGCGTTCGCTTCTACATGGTGATGCTGCTCATCACGCTGTTCGCGTTTACCCCGGTGACGCTGGCGCTCCGACCCGACCTCGCGCATCTCAATGGACCGATTCGCCTCACGGTGGCGCTCTTCGTGGTGCTGCTGCTCTGGGTGACCCACCCCAAGCGCCCGCAGCTCGACCCGTCGAGTGTGGCGCTCGTGGCGGTTCCGCTCGGCTCGTTCGTGCCGCTCACAGAAGTCGCCTTCGACGGTGGCGTGAACCACCCGTTCGCTCTGGCACCCGCATTCTTCTACCTGGCCCTCGGCATGTTCGTGCCGATGCCGGCCGTTCGTTACCTGGCGCTGGGCTGGGTCATGGCGCTGCTGCCATGGCCGTTCTGGTTGACCGACACCCTCATGGCTGACGACCGCTTCCGTGGCCTCTACACCATGATGATGCTCGCCATTGCTGGCGGTGGTGCGCTGGCCTGTCGTCAGCGGCGCGGCGGGCTCTGGGACCTGTTCCTCGCCGAGATGGCGGTGACCGAGAAGGCCAAGGCCTTCGAGGGGGCGATGCACAAGCTCGAGGATGCCCAGGGACAGCTCGTCGTGCTGCAGCGCAAAGCGACCGTCGGGCGAGTCACGGGGCGCATTGCCGAAGGCATCGCCGAGCCTCTGGGCACGGCACGGCAGCGCGTCGACGCAGCCCGCGACCTCGTCGACAACGGCACCGTGGAGGGGGTCTCCGAAGCACTCGAAGAGGCTGCGTTCGCGATTCAGCGCACCAGTCGCTACGTCGAGGGCCTGGCCGGCGGGGCTCGCCAGCTCGAGGCGGGCAGAGTCGTTCCCTTCGATGTCTGCAACGAGATTGAGGTGGTCGTTGGGTCGCTGGGCTTCCGCCTTGTCGATGCGGACGTGTCCATCAAGGTGCGCGGAGGCATGGGCCTGTTCGTCACCGGCGAGGCCGCCAAGTTTTCGGCCGCGATGCGCAACCTGATCACCAACGCCATCGAAGGCTCCGAGGCGGCGGGCACTCAGGAGCCGATCGAGATCTGCCTCGCATTGGTCGAGTCGGGCGTCGAGGTGCGCGTCATCGACCACGGCGTCGGCATTCCTCCGGAGATCGCCGGTGAGCTGTTCCAGCCGATGGTGACGACCCGACCCGGCCGCGGTGCAGGCCTCGGGTTGTCGAATACCCACGACGTCATCGTTGGCGACTTTGGCGGCTCGATTCGCTACGAGAGCACCAAGGGCGGAGGCGCCACGTTCATCTTCGTGCTGCCTCCCGAGCCTGTGACGCTGCCGCCCGAAGCCGCGTTGAGCCTTCCTCCGATGGCGCTGGCTTCGCTGCCTCCAGGACTTCTTCCAGACGGCTGAGCTGCGAATGCAGACGCTTGTCGGGTAAGCTGCCCGCCGAGAGGTCTCGATGCGCACAACTGGAGTACTCGTTCTTGCCGTCCTAGCCAGTGTGGGGTGCAGCAAGGCGCCGCCACCGGCGAACCCGTCCTTCGACGATGCGCTGTCGTACACCTTTCGGACCTTCAACGGCGACGAAGTCGACATCGCGTACGCCATGCGGCAGCTCGAGACGCAGATCTATCTGGGCATGGACGTCGAGGCGGACCGCGAGCGCGATCGGGCCCTGAGTCCCTCGGAGCTCAGCGAGGATGATGTCTTCGATATCGACCGTCCAGACCGCCCCCTTGCGGATGCGATTCCGGTCTCGGTCGCGACCCTCTCTGCGCATGATCCGAGCCCCCACGCCGAGATCCAGATGGCCGTCGACCAGACGCCCGTCGAGCCGTACTCGCCCGACTACTACGACCGCACCTTCCTCGAAGGCGAGGATTGCTTCGCCGATCGCAGCTGCGCGCGGATGGAGACCCGGAACGACCTGATCAAGGACAACGCCTTGATGACGATTCCGTACTGGTTCTACAAGGACTTCCGCTGGGTGGATCTGAACCTTCCAGACCCGGAAGACGTGCCCGAGGGCGAGACCGCGGTCAACGACGGCGAGCCTCGCTGGGGCATCATCGCCAAGAGCTGGACGACTGAGACCTTCGCCGGTGAGAACGAGAACGCGTACATCCACCAGTCCTTCACCATCGAGGTCTGGGTGCCCCGAGACGGAGGCGGCTTTGTGCGCGACGGAAGCGAGCAGAACGCCGACGAAGGGGAGTGGACGACGGACTCGACGGGAGGCGGAACGCTGCGCGCGCTGGCTCTGTGGACCGAGACCGAGTTCGACGGTCTCAACGTCAGCGACGACGTGGTGGCCGGCACCGCGAGAAAGGGCATCGACGACAACTTCAACGCCCAGGAAGAGCATCTCGACACGCTGAACGCACGCTAGTGCGCCGTGATGGTGACCTTCGAGCCGCTTGACGCGTAGGGCAGGCGAGCCTCCAGCGTGTGACGTCCGGGCTGAACGGGCCAGCGCGCGCTGTACGGGGCCTCGACGACCTTCCAGGGCTCTCCGTCGACGTACCAGACGACCTGCTCGACCGAGGCGCTGACGGCCGCAGCCAGCAGGACGGTGCCCTGTTCTTCAGGCGCCTCCGGGTCCCGAAGCAGGTGGTCGCCGTCGTTCGGGGACAACACCGCGACGGAAGGCGCACCGTCTGCCGAGAGCTTGCGGGGGAGCACCGTCAGGCCGGCGCGTTCGGCCCACGCCGCGTAGCGCGGGGGAAGGTCCACAGCGGAGCGGGCGCGTGGCTTCGAGTCCCCCTCTGCATCGAGCTCGATCCGTACGTGCCAGGCGCAGGGTTGGGGTGAGCGCGGCAACCACTCTTGAACCCGGCTGGTGCAAGCGGGGGTCGCGGCGCCACCCGAGAGCGGGCAGACCGCGTGCAACGCCTCGCCGGTCGGCCCTGCTCGCGAGACATCGGCCAGACCTGCCGCTTCCTTGGGGTGCAGGGTCACAAGGGCGTCGTGAATCAGACTCGCCCCAGCGCGGTAGCCGGAGAGCTGCTGCATGGGCATCCAGTCGGGGTGGCCGACCCAGACGCCGACAACGTACCGGTCGGTCCACGCCACGGCCCAGGCATCCCGAAAGTCGGCCGAAGTGCCGGTCTTCACCGCGGCAGGAAACGGGAGCTCGCTGTGGCCCATGCGCGGGAACGTGGGCAGGCGGGCCATCGGGTCCGACAGCCATCCGGACACCCGCCTTGCAGTGTCCGGGTCGAAGCGCTTGCCAACTGCCTGCTGAGTCTCGCGGTTCGTCCAGACCAAGCTGCGGGCGGTGCCGTCGGTGGCGAGGCCGGTGCTCGCCTGGACGAGCTGGGTGAGGGTGGTGGGCATGCCGCCGAGGGCGAGCGAGAAGCCGTAGTGTCCGCCTGAAGAATGGCCGTCGTGAAGGCCCAGATCGCCGTACAAGCCGTAGCCCTGGTCCAGGCCGATGCGACGCAAGATCTCGACGGCGGGCACATTGCGAGAGTTGGCCAGTGCCTGCCGCGGGAGCATCGGCCCGAGGAAGTCGCCGTCGGCATTTCCAATGCCATCCGGGCCGCGGCGGAGGTCGTCGAGCACGCGTCCCGGCTCGATGAGTCCGCGCTCGAGGGCCTCGGCGTAGAGGAAGGGCTTGAGGGTGCTGCCTGGGTTCCTCGGGGTGTTCGCGAAGTCGATCGACCCCCCAAAACGGTCGTCGAAGTAGTGCGTCGAGCCGACGGATGCGCGTACCGCTCCGGTCTCGAGCTCGACCACCACCATGGCCGCGTTGCCGGCCCCGCGGGCCTCCCAGTCGCGAATCTGGGTGCGAAGCTGCTCTTGGAGCTGTTCCTGGAGGGGTAGGTCGAGGGTGGTGAACACGCGCGGGTCGAGCGCGTAGCGGTGTCGCTCTGAGGGGCTGCGCAGGCGCTCTTCCAGCGCGATGACGCTGTGAAGCGTGGCTGCAGGGCGCTCGGGACGGTGATGAAAGATCAGGGTATCGAGCTCGAGGTCAGCGCGTTCCCGCTCGAGGGCGTCGACCGCCCCGTCTGCGTGCAGCTGGTCAAGGATGCGGCGGGCCCGCGCAATGCCCCGCTTGCGGCCTGCGGTGCTGTACGGGTTCATGCGTCCAGGCGACTGGGGAAGGGCTGTCAGAAAGGCGGTCTCGGCCCAGGACAGGTCGGCGACGGGCTTGTCGAAGTAGCGGCGGGCTGCGTAGGCGATGCCATGCAGGTTGTTTCCGTACGGCGCGAGTCGCAGGTACTGCGCGAGCACCTGCTGGTCGCCGTGCCGGTCGACAAGCGCAATCGCCGTCAGCGACTCGACGACCTTCTTCGCATAGGTGCGCGGGCCGGGGTCTTGCATGCGCGCGACCTGCATCGCCAGCGTGGAGGCCCCCGAGATGCGCTGCTGGCTGCGGGTGTTCTGGGCCAGGGCGCGCCCGACGGCGACCGGGTCCACGCCAGGGTGTTCGCCGAAGCGGCGGTCTTCGATGGCCAGCGTCGCCGCGACGACGCGTTCCGGGAGTTTGCCCTCTGCGTCGACGGCGGGCCAGAAACCGACCGGGTCACTCACGCCCGTCCCCACCTCCCCGAGGAAGTGTCCATGGCGGTCGAGGAGCAAGAGTGTGGGCTCCGGCTCGACCAGGGCTGCCTTACTGTGGGCCAGGCCAAGCAGGCCGAGACCCAGCAGACAGCCAGCCGTCAGCGCGGCAGCGATGGCACGCCGGAGCTTCACTCGGCCTCCACTGTGACCCAGGCGCCCGCCGACTGACCGCGAATGTCCGGGGAGTAGAGCATCTTCGCCTGGGCGGGCGGCTGCGAGAACCGACCCTCTGTGGTGGCCTTGACGCGGAAGGCGAAGTCGTAGGTGCCCTTCGGAAGGGTCTCGTAGAAGTAGGTCACTCGGTCATCGAGCCTGGCGATGTACGAGGGGGCCAGGGTGTCCTGGCGTGAGGCCGTGGCCTCCGGAGGCGCGGTGGCCAGGGCGGGGTTGAGTAGCTCGACCCCCGCGGCAAACGGGACGTCCACAGCGACGTAATGACGGGTCTCCGGCACGACAATCTGCACGTGTTCCTCGAGGATGTCGCCTGAGGTCAGCTTGAACTGCACGCCCCCATCCGCGAGATCGATGCGGTCGCCGAGGGCGCTGGCGAGCACCGGTCGGGCCTCACGGGTGATGACGAAGCCCGCCGCCTGCGGCGAGGCCTCGGCGCCCGGTGCCTTGGGAATGAAGTGGCTCGTGGCGAGAACCAACAGGGGTCCGCCGCTCTTCGCGGTGACCTCGATCGACTCGGCCGAGGCGAGGGTACGCACCAGGACGGGCTCCGACTTCGAAAGAGCCGCGGTCATGGGCTGGCCATCGACGGTGAGCGTGACGCTTCCACCAGGGCCATCGGCGCGCTCGAGCTGCTCCGACAGCGCGAACAGCGCCGCCGAGTTGGTGTGGGTGTTGCCCCAGCCATCATCGCGTCCCAGGGTCACCAGCGCCTGAATCATCAGCTTCAGGGTCGCCGAGTCGGGCTGCGTGCGACCGATGGCGCGGGTCATCTTGGCGAGCGAGCGCGTCTCGGAGGGCAGGATGAGGGGACTGCGATGCGTTCGACGCTGCTTGAGCCCGCCGTAGACCTCGCGACCCTCGAACAGGCGCACAATCACGCCGTCCTCGATGTCGGTGCTCAGTCTACCGGCGAGTCCGGCGCCGCTTCCCCCGGACCGATGTGCAGCCAGGGCGACGGTCGCGAGACCTTCGTGGTCCAGGTACTGGGCGTTGCGGCTGAGCTCAGAGAGGTAGGCCTCGTCGATGGACCCGGTCGAGGCGAGTGCTTCGAGCGCCAGGGTGCGCTCCATCCACTTCTCGCCGTCGATGAACTGGGTGTAGTCGCTGCGCAGTGCGGAGCGCAACGTGCCGGTGAGGCGCTTCATCAGGGCGTCGTCGACGGTGTAGCCGGCCTCTTTCGCCTCGACGAGGAACTGCACCGTCCATGCCGTCAGGCTGACGCTGCCGCGGTAGCCAGGCCAGTGCGACACACGCTCGCCGTGGTCGATGACCTCGGGCAGGTAGGCCAGCGTGTCGTTCACGGCTCGGTCGAGCTCTTCCTGCGACGCGCGCAGGGCGGCGGTTCCGCGAATGCGCGACAGGGCGAGGTAGGCCCGAGCCTTGCTGATGCGCTGCTCCGAGGAGCCAATGGGGGCACGGCGCAAGAAGTCGGCGGCGGCGATCATGCGCACCAGGGCTGGGTCATCGCTGACGACGACCAGGCGCTGAACGCTGCCTGCACGCGCGGGCTCGGGCAGGGCGGGCAGGGTGACCGACTCGCCGGCCGCGAGCTCATGGCTCTCTCGCAGGGTGACCCGGCCACGGTCGGGCAGCAGGGGTAGGCGGACTTCAAAGGCATCGGCGGCGCCGTCGCTCTGGCGGGCCACGGCCATGGTCACCTTGACCTCGTCCCGGGTGTAGCGCCCGTCCTCGCGCAACGCGGGGGTCGGCGCACGAACGCCGAAGCCGATACGCTCGGCGAGCACCGGGTTCCAGTCGAGGGTGCGCCGGCTCTCGCCCTGCACCTCGAGGCCCTCTGCGCGGATCTCTGCGCTTCCAGCTCCGCCGCCACCCTCGACGATGCGGCCGATGGCGGTGGCGGTGAAGGCATCACCGACACGGACGAAGCGGGGAAGGGCGGGCTGCGCCACCACGGGCAGTCGGACCCGCAGGTCGCCGGTACCCACGCCGAAGCGCTCTGGCCCGCTGATGGCCTTGGCCCGCAACGCGAAGACCGTCAGGTTGTCGGGTAGGGTGACGCGCACGGTCACCTTGCCACTCGGCCCCACCTTCAGGCTGGGCTCGTAGTAGGGCACGGGCTTGAAGTTCCTTCGGACCGTGGCCGCGTCGAGCGCGCTGTCCGCTGCCGAACGCTCCATCGCGTCGTCGCCGTCGCCGCCGGGCATCTCGGCATAGGGAATGGCGCCGAGCGTGAGGTTCCGAGTGTCGTGAATCGCCAGGCGACTGCGGCGGTCGGTGATGAAGTCGGGAAGCGGGTCGAGACGCTGTTCTTCGGCGAGGGCGAGCACCGCACGGTCCACCATCCAGAGGGTGACTTCGCCAGCGATGGGGCGGTCGTCTGGGTCCGTCAGGCGAACCGTGAGCTCGACCTCTTCGCCAGGAAGCGCCTGCTCGGGGGCTTCAATCGCCACCTGCACCGTGTTCTCGACGGGTGCGACACGCAGCCAGGTCGTGTTGGCGACCGTCACGGGCTTTCCGAGGTCCATGTTGCCGGTTCGACTGGCGCCCGCTTTTCGTCCACGGAAGAGCACGGTGTGCACGGGCAGCCGGGGAACCCACCCCTCGTCGATGGTCAGGCGCACTCTCGCCTTGCCACCGCGCACGTCGACCCATTCGTACCGGTTCTCGGTCGGGGTCTCGATAACCACGAGGGCGGTCGCGGACTGGTAGGGGCTCTGGATGAGCAGGGTCGCCTGCTCGCCGGGCTCATAGAGGTCCTTGTTCGCGGTGATCTCGAACACGCCAGCCTTGGGGCGTTCCCAGCTCACGGGCTCATCGCCGGACACGAAGAGGTCGACGGTGACGAGCTGCCCGCGTCCGAGGTCGTCCTGGCCTTCGACTTCGACCAGGTAGACACCGGCGGTCGGCACATCGAAGGACACGGGAATCGGGGCATCGGTACTGGTCAGCGTGCGGGTCTCCACGACCTCGTCGACGATGTCGGTGACGTAGCGCGCGCTGCCCTCGGTGAAGTCGGAGGCTTGCAGGTGGCTGTGCCACTGGCGGTGCTTGAGGCGGACCGTCAGCTCCTTGCCGGCGATGGGCTTTCCATCGGGGCCGACGGCAACGATCTCGGGCTCGATCTGGGTCTCGTTCTCGACAAAGCGGGGGGCCTTGAGACCGAGTGCGAAGGCGGGGACGGCATGCACGCGGGTCGTCCCGGTGACGGTCTGGTCATCGGCGCCTGTAACCGTGGCCTCGACGATGTAAGTGCGGGCCTGGGCCGTGGGCTCGAGCGAAGGGTCGAGGTCGAGCATGGCCTGGCCGGTGGCGTCCGTCTGCACGCTGCGGACGACGTCTGGGGAGGCTCGGAACCGGCTCCGCCCCGCAAAGCGGGCATCCGTCGAGTAGACGAAGCCCTCGATGGGATCGGGGTTCCAAGCATACGGGAACTGGGTCACGCGCCAGCGCACAGGGCGCTCAGCGACACGTCCGCCGGCGTAGTAGGTCGCGGTCATCTGCACGTCGAAAGGGGCGTCGAGCGGCACGGTCGTGTCGGCGTGAAGGTCGACCTCGAAGGTCGGCAGGCGGTACGCCTCGACCATGAAGTTCGTCCAGGCCAGCGCGTGACCCTTGGAGTCGATGAACTGCGCGGAGTAGTTGCCGGTCGCACCCTCTTCTTCCGTGGCGAAGGTGACGTCGAAGGCGCCGAGCTCGGACAGCGTGGCCGGAATGCGTGTCTGCTGCCCCGATGGCGCGGACACCACGACGGTGCCCGCACCCGCGAGGGTCGTGAGCTCGCCCTGGAAACGACGGCGGACGTAGCCCTTCAGGTAGACCGTCTCGCCGGGGCGGTAGATCGGGCGCTCGGGAAACAGGTGGCCCAGGTTCTTGGCGTTCTCGTAGCGATGCTCGAGGCTCGAGAAAGCCCAGGCGAGCCAGGACTCTCCGCTCGCGCGCCAGTGGTTGTCGGCGAACTGCTCGGGGGCGTGGTGGGGGTCGAGGACGAGCTCGTCGTCGCCCTTCACGACCCGAATGCGCTGTAGGGAACCACTCCCACGCCCAGGGGCGGCCCAGAGGACGCTTCCGTCGGACTTCGTGGTCACCGAGGCCAGGGTGGTCCACTTGCTGTTGTGGACGCCCTCGAGCAGGATCTTGGCGCCAGACACGGGCTCGCCGGTGGAGAGCGAGGTCACGGAAAAGCGCACCTCGGCGTCGGTCTCGATGGTGGTCAAAGAGAGGTCGGTGACCTGAATGCGTCGCCACGCCCGCTTTGTGCTGCCGTCGAGGGTGCGCACGCCGACCAGGTAGTGGCCAGGCTTGTCTTTGCCAGACAGCTCGGTGAGGGCCTCGTCGATCTCGAGGCCAAAGGTCGCAGCGCCGCCGTCTTCGCGGAGGGGCAGGTCGACGACACGCGAGAAGCCGGTGGTGGGCAGGGCCTTGAGCCGCTGGGCGACTTCCCGGGTGGTGGCTTGCCGCAACTCGGTGAAGTTCTCGGGCTCTTCTCCGGGTCCAGGGGGGCGCGTAGCCTCGTTGATCTCGAGGGTGCTGTGGAGCGGCCAATAGTTCCGGTTTTCGGGCTCGACGGGGACGACGCGGAGGACGGCGCGACCATGGCCTCGTCCGGACAGCCCAATGCGCTTCGGACCGTGGAGCTCCATCACGCCGCTTGCTTGCCACGCGAGGTAGGGGCTGCGCTTCTCGAAGGTCAGATACAGCTTGCTCGACCCTTGGATGTCCAGGGAGCGGCCTCGCGTGTCCTGAATCGCCGTCGGCGCCAGGGTGACCTCGTAGAGAGTGTCGCGATCGAAGTCGCCCGAGACGACGATGTTGCTGCCTTGTCGAGTCAGCTCGAGTCCAGGGACGGCGGGGTCGAGGCGGATCAGGTTTCGAGCTTCGACGGGGCCGAGATCCGCGGGGGTGGCCGAGAACTGCACCAAGATCTGGGCGTCGCCACGGCACTTCAGCGGCTGGTCGGCGGCGTAGCGCGTCCCCTCCGGAGTCACCGGCCAGGTGCGCGCGCGGCAGCCCAGGGCGGTCGCCCGAAACGGCTCGGCCGTCGAGAAGTTCAGCGTCGACACCGAGTCGCCATCATCGCCAAGGGCCAGGCCAAAGCGCAGCAACACCTGCTTGCCGAGGCCGATGGGACGGTCGAGGGTCACGGCGTACCGGGCGGGGGACTCCGCCGAGGGACGGTCCAGGGCCTTGATCTCGAAGTCGTCCGCATCGAGCTCCACTCCGGCGCGGCCGTAGCCGCCCAGGTCGCGTACTTCGAGGGTGAGCATCTTTCCGAGGGCTTCCGTGGGAATGGGGTGGGGGAAGGTCAGGTTCACGGTCTGGATGGGGCCCAGGTTCGAGGCCCCATTGCGCGGATCGGAGTGACTCGGCGGCGACATCAGGGTGGCCAGCTCGGCAATCTCGCCCTCGGTGGACACGGTGAGGGTCTGAAGGGGAGGCCACGGCTCGGCCGGGCGGAACTGGAGGGTCTGACTGTCGAGCCACGTCCAGGCTCCGGGCTGTTCGGGGGCTACGCGAACCAGACGGCCTGGCTGGTCTTCGGGGCCGCTTGACGGACCGGTGGCTTTGGGGAAGAACACCGTCACCGGATCCCATGCCCGCACGAAGCGGTCGGGCACCACGACCACGCCTCGGGCCGCGGCGGGGCGTGACAGCATCGCGTCGAGCAGCTCGTCCCCCCCGGTGGCGCCTGCGGCCAGCGCGATGGCAAGGGCCGGCACCAGGACGATGGGGCGGGAGAAGAAGGCTTTGATGTTCATGGGGCCTCCGAGACGAGCTCGAGGTAGTGGCGGACGACGTCATCGGGTGGACCGAGGTCGGGGGGCTCGATGCCGGTGAGGACTGGGCGCGCGCGGACCGGTGCCGCGTCGCTGGGGAGGGCGAGGATCAAGGTGTGGCGGCCTTCGGTGACCTCGGTCATCTGCACGAGGCCGGTGCCGAGGTTGATGCCGTCGCGAACGAGGGTGGCCTCGACGCGGTCAGCCGTGGCCTTCACGCCAATGCCGATGGGGCCATCGCGCGGCACGTCGAAGTGGAATGCGAGCGCCTCCCCAGGGCCGAGCAGGACCTCGGGCCCGATACCTTCGGTGATCGGCGTGCTCGCTTTGACGCGAAGCTCGGCGGTACCCGTCAGTTCGGCGGTGCCGAGGGCGCGAATACCGATGCTGAGGGGTGTTGGGCTGTACTGGCGCACCCAGCCGCCGCGTTCGAGCACGGTGGTGGTGGCTTCCTTGCCGTAGATCGTGACCTCGGCCGGCGAGGCGAGTCCGAGCTCGATGAGGCCGAACTTCTGGACGCGGAGCAGCATCTCCTTGCCGCTGAGTTCGATGGCACCGGGGTTTGCGGGGGTGCCGCGCGTCTCGGCCGCCACCGCTGGAGAGACCCAGAGCGCTCCGGATCCGGGTTCGGTGCGGACGGTCGCGTAGGCCGTGCCACTGACGCTTGCACCCTTCACGTCCTTGAGCTTTCCGCTGGCATCAACCAGTCGGCCCGTTGCGCCGAGTAGGTGCGACGTTCCCTCACCATCGAGGGTCACCAGACGGGTCACGGCGTCCGGGGAGCTCCAGCTCGCAGGTCCGTCGGCGCTTGCGGTGGCCATGGGAGCGTCTGTCTTGACGCTGCGGACCCGCCAGCTACGCGAGGTCTCTGCCAGGTTCAGCAGCCAGATCTCGCTCGCCGACGTGGTGACCTCGAAGGTCTCGGGTTCGCCCTGGGCCCAGAGGACCACCGGTTCGTCTCGGCCGGAGCGCATCGCGAGCACCACGTCCCCGCCGAGGGTGGCGCGCAGGGTGTGAAGACCGCCCTTGACCCGCAGTCGCTGGGATGCCCCCGCGGCCAGGCTGCCGTCGAGTGCCTTTCCGTTTCCGAGGTCTTCGACCCTGCCCTGGGCGAAGGCCCAGACACCGGCCGTGGTCTCGATGCTGTGGTCGTCTCCGGAGCTCAAGCTCGCGGTCGTGGCCTTCGCGTCCAGGTCGACGGCGAGGCTTGCGCGCTGCCCGACGGCGGTGTGTGCGAAGCCTGCGTGCTCGCCGAGGCGAACCAGCGGCGTGCCCGCACTGGCGCTGGCCATGACGACAAGCGGTCCGCTGTGCTCCGCGAGGTCTACGACGGCGTCTCCCTCGGCCGGGACGTCAATCACGCGGTCGCGGTTGGTACCCAGCACGATGCGCCGACCGACGACATGGCCGCTGCCGACCAGAACGAGGGTCTCTGCAGCCAGCTGACCGCCTTCTACCGGTACGCACTGGGGTCCCCCGCATTGCCAAAGGGTGCTCTCGCCGTGAGCCAGGCGGAACACACCGGGGTCGCCGGACATGAGTATCGAGCCGACGGGCCGACGGGCGTCGCCGAGTCGGGTGCCGCGCGCGAGACCGCGCTCGTTCATGCTGCGCGGCTTCTGCGTGTACACCTGAAGGGTCGCCTCGGCGCCGCGAGGGTCCAGGCTCCACACGCGCACTCGCACGTCGCTGACCCGCAGGGCAGGGAGCTCGATCTCCCTGCCGGTCATGATGCCGGCGGTGTACCAGGTCAGGCCGTCGGTGGTCTCGATCGACACGCCCAGGCTCTCGGTCGAGCTCGCTCGGGCGATGATGACCTGGCCCTGGATGTTTGTGATGGGGAAGTTGTGCACCGTCCTTCCGGGAACGAAGGTGACGGTCTTTCCACTCGGGAGCTCGGGCTGAGCCGAGATTTCGGGTGCCGACATGCGGACCTGGGTCGTCGCCGATGAGCTGCCAATCGGCTCGAGGACCAGGCTGTACCGACCCGGCTCGACGCGCGCTTCGATTCGGAAGTTCCAGTCGTCTGGGCGGTCGTCATTGCTTGCGACGAGGCCGTCGGGGCCTTCGAGTCGGGCACGGACGTCCGATTGGCCGAAGCTCGAGAGGATGAGCGCGCCGTCTCCGCCCACAGATACCGGAACAGTGGCCGGAACGCGGACGGAGCGCTCCACGCCAGCGAGCAACTCCTCGGTGGCGACCTGCACGCTGTAGGTCACGCCGTGGTCGCGGCGAGCCGCCTTCACCTGCAAGATGTAGCTTCCCGCCTCGAGCTTGGCTGAGAACGGCTGGCCAGGCAGCACCCGGCCGATCTCGACCCGGTCGCGAATGACATAGGCGGTCATGGTCTCTGAGAGGTGGATGCGCACATTGGCGTCGGCTGGCAGCTCGAAGGTCCAGTCGTCGGTGAAGCGCGCACCGTCCTTGTCGGCCGGCTCGGTCCAGACGTGCTGGCGACTCGCGTTGAGGGCGAGAGGGTGTGGACCGTGGCCCTCGTAGTGCTCGGAGCTCTTGGCGCGAACCGCGCGGGTCAGCCGTCGGCTCTCGGTGCGCTCGGGCACCACCACGACGCTGTACGTACCTTTGCGGAGCTGGCGGGACAGGGCGCAGTTCTGCTCTGGTGGCGACTGGATGGGGTAGCCGTCGCTGTCCTCGATGCGGCAGCTGAAGTTGCGTCCGAGCCCCTTCGACTCGATGGTCCACGAGCTGTCTTCGTCGACGTCGAGGCTGTAGCGAACCGCGTCCCCGGCAGGAAGCGTGATCCGCGCGGGTTCACCATCAAGCAGCGGTCCTCCGGCGACCTCGGTGGCTTTGGCGAGGGAGATGCCGAGGTGGCCCCGGCTCTTGCCCTGTGCGCTGAGACTGAGCTGGTAGTCGCCCGAGCCCAGGTACCGGCTGACCAGGAAGTTGCGTCCGACGCCGTTCTGATTGGCCGAGGCGAAGCCGACTTGGGTACGGGTGCGGATCTCGCCGCTCGTAGCCAGTAGCCCTGTGCTCTGCAGGTGGTAGAGGCCGGGCTCGGCGACGTCGACGGCGTAGGTCGTGGACTCGGTGCGCTCGAGGTCGAGAAATGCGGGTGCACGGGCATCGAGGTCGGGAAAGTCGGGCAGCTGCGCGAGCCGCTCCCGCGTGAGCGTCGGCGGAGGGGTGTCCGGCAGATGAGTGTGCGGGCGCCACTTCAGCGACACGCGGGTGACCTCATCGCTCGGGTTCTTCAGCTTCACCGCGAATGCGGCTCCTGCTGAGACCTCTGCGACTTCCTGGGCCCCCGTGCCTTCGACGTCGACCAGAAGCGGGCTTCCGTCGGGAGTGGTGGCGGTGAGCACGCCGCGCTCGGGCACGCGGACCCGCACGGTGACCTTCTCCTTTCCGAGCAGAGTCAGCGCGAGGGGGCGAGACACGTCGATGGGGCTGTCGCGAACCGAGGTGGCCGTCAGCACCCCAGGCGGTCCGTAGATCTGCATGCGGTCGCCGTCCTGGGACGAGATCTGCAGGTCTTGCAGCACGGGCCGAAGCTTCATGAGCGGCAGCTTTGCGCCGACCAGCTCGCGAGCGCTCGAGCTCCACGTGTTCGGGGTGATCTGCAGCGTGACGATGCCCGGCTCGACGGCGTGCAGCTTGACCAGATGCAGGCCGCCTGAGAGGTCCTTGGTGACCGAGGCATGCGAGGGCTTGGGGGAGCGGTACCGGGGAGGCGGGTCGAGCAGTAGCGGCTCGACGGTCACGTACGCATCGCCCTCCACGCTGAAGTTCCACGAGCCGGTGTCGGGGATGCTCACGAGCATCTGCCCGTCCGAGAGCAGGTTGAAGCGCTCCTCCACGCGCTGATTCGCATTGAGCTTGATGGCGTAGGACTCGACCACCAGCGTCGCGCGGTCGGGGCGACGACGGTAGATGAGCCCGGTGGGCGGGAACACGTCCGCATCGTGTGCGCCCACGATCGAGGTGAGGGTGTGCCGTCCCGAGTCGAGGGACTGGGTCCAGCGCGCGGGTGGCAGGATCTGCAGGGTGGCGGTCTGCCCTGGGATCCCGCGCACCTCGATCGCCGAGCGTCCGCGAATACTCGCCGCGGCTTCGGGCACGCGGCTCTCGTCGGTGATCTTCGCGACGTTGCCTCTGCCGCGTGCGAAGCGCGCCTCACCCGAGAGCGACCGGCTGCTGATCTGGGCGTTGGCGGTGTTCTCGGGCAGCGCGAGGCGTGCTGTGCTCGCCCCGTTTGGGACGTTGAACCGCGCGAAGCCCTTGGCGTCGAGGGTGATGCGGTGCTCGGACGGGACGCCCAGCTCGGGCACGCCCATGCGCACCCAGAGTCGGTTGTCGTCGAGGTCCTCGGTCCACGGCTCGGAGACCCCGCCATAGGCCGTGACCCGGTACAGCCCTGGCTCGAGCTGGGTCTCGAGGGTGCAGTCCCGCCAAGGCTGACCCTCGATGGGCTCGAAGAGCGCGCAGTGCGGTGTGCTCGGGTGCAGCCAGGTTCCGTCTTGCCAGAGCCGGAGGTCGCCTAGGTAGCGGCCCGCGGCCTCCAGACTGACGGTCGTGCGCTCTGGGATGTCGATCCACCAGCTGCGCTGCTCCTTGTCGCTAAGGCTGGTGGTCTCTTCACGAAGCTCCAGAAGCAGCGGAAGGTCGGGCCCTTGCAGCTCCTCGAAGCGGGTGGCCTTGACGGCCGCCTCGCCGGTGCCGTTCGGTGCGGACTCGAGCCAGAGCTTTACCTCGCCGCGGTCCAGGAACACGTCGACGCGTCCATCGCGCACGCCGACCACGCCGTCGAGCTTGCCGGGCCCACTCATGTGGTCGACCACCTGAAGCGATGTGCCCCTGGGCGAGGTCACCTCGAGCGCATAGCGCCCAAACGGGTCGACCGTGACGATGGCCTCGGCATGTCCGGTCGCCGGGACCGTCGCTGGCGTGACGGTGGCGGGAGCTGCGAGAGCGAGAAGGGGGGCGAGCAGGAGCATTCGAACCTCGTGGGCAGACGCTACTGCGAGG
Organism: Pseudomonadota bacterium; assembly: GCA_023954855.1. Lineage (GTDB taxonomy): Bacteria > Myxococcota_A > UBA796 > UBA796 > M1803. The sequence continues at coordinate 29,771 of JAGSGY010000040.1, forward strand.
AACGCGCCAAGTCGCTCTTCACGTTGTGATCGGGCTTCTCGGTGTGTTGGCCTCTCGATGGTTGGCGGTTGATCTGTCGATCCGAGCTAGGGATCTCTAACTTCGAGAATTCAGCGATCGTTGCGCGTAACGAACGGTCCTCGCAGTCGACGATGGGGTCAGACCCCGGCTATCCAAACGCATGTCCGATCCGTCCCGACGCAACATTCTCTTCCTGAGCACCTCGGCCGCGGCCAGCGCCCTGCTGCCCGGCTGTGACCGTCTGGTACTGCCGGGCGAGGAGTTTCTCACCGAGATTCCGCCCATCTCGACCTGGGAGACCTTCTACCGGTACTCGTACTCAGGGCGCCCTGAGATCGACCTCGACACCTGGTCCTGCGTCATCGAGGACCGCGGCTCCGAGGTTGCCTCCTTCGACGTGGCCTACCTCGACACCCTGACCCCGGTGGCCTTCGAGCACACCTTGCAGTGCATCGGCAGCGGCCCCCGGCTTCAGAACATCGACAACGCCGTCTTCGGCGGACTGCCGCTCTCCGAGGTGCTCGCCGATCTGGGCGTCACCATCGACTCGAGCATTGTCGAGTTCGCCTTCGAGGGCGTCGATGGGTACCACGACAGCTTCCCCATCGAAGACCTCGACAAGCCGGTCTGGCTGGTCTGGGAAATGAACGGCGAGCCGATTCGCGCGGGCCACGGATTTCCATGTCGGCTGCTTGTCCCCGGTCGCTACGGCATCAAGAATGTGAAGTGGCCCTCGGCCTTCCGCCTCGTGGATGAGCCGTACATCGGGTACTGGCAAGAGCAGAACTGGGAGAAGGACGGCACCTACAAAGCCAATGCCTTCATCAAGTCGCCGCCCAATCTGGCCACCGTCATGCGCAACGAGCCGCTGGTGCTCTTGGGCACCGCCTACGCCGGCGAAGACCCCATCGAGCGCGTCGAGATCACCTTTGATGACGGGGACTCCTGGGAGGACTGCGTCATCGACTACGGGCCCGGACCGAACATCTGGACGCTTTGGCGTTTCGACTGGACGCCCACCCGCAACGGTCGCCAGCGCATCCGGACTCGCGTGACCACTGAGGCCGGGGTCGTCAGCAACCCAGACCCCTCCGGAACCAACCGGCTCAACGGCTACGACGGCGGCATGGAGATCGAGGTCGCCGTCCAATGAGGGGCATTCTCTCGCTCGCCCTTGTCCTGTGCTCGACTACCGCCGAAGCGGGCGCATGGACCCGCTCTCTGGGCTCGTTCTACACAAAGGTCGGCGTCGACGCCTACGCCGCCTCCAAGTACCAGGCCGCGGACTTCGTCTCGACCGATGGGCAGAGCTTCCTCGGCTACCAGATCGGCGTGTATGGCGAGGTGGGCCTGCTCAAGGTGCATCCGCTGATGGTGGCCGTTCAGGCGCCTTGGGCCAGCAGCACACTGTTCCTCGAAGAGAAGACCGGGAGCTTTCGTCCGCGGGCCACCACCCGTCGACTCGGGGACCTGCGATTCACGGCCCAGACCTCACTTCTGCCCGATGGGGGGCCACTCTCAGCGAGCGTCGAGGTGAAGGTCCCGATGTACGCCAATGATTCGGTCGGGTCACGCTACGGGGGCTTCGAGGAACTCTTTCCACTCGCGGGCGAAGGGCAAGTCGACCTCACCGGCTGGATTCTCGGCGGCGCGAGCTTTGGAGGGCCGCTCTGGGGCGAGGCGGCGGTCGGCTACCAGCACCGCACCCAAGGCTTCATCGGGTGGCGGAACCACGGCGACCTGAACTTTCTCGATCGCATTCGGTTTGGCGCGGGACTCGGATTCAGCGAAGGGCCAGTGGTCGCGATTCTGCGCGTGGACGGACAGAAGGCCATCGGTGCAGATGCCATCACGGCCGAGTCGGTGAGTGCGGGGCCCGTGCTGCTGGTCGACGTCGCCGAAGGCCTTGCCATTGAAGGACGCTTTTCCGCGGATCTGTGGGCGAACAATGCGACCCAGGGCTTTGGCTTCGGGACCGGGGTGTCGATCCGCCGCTGATCCACTTCCGCGGGCAACGGTTCTGTAGCGACCCGCAGAACGCCGGTTCCGTCAATCAGCGGAGGAAGGGGATCGAGGGCGATTCTCGGCTGAATCGGCCCGGGTGGGCTCCCGAGACGGCGTTTGATCAGGTAAACTGCAGCGAATGGAGGCACAGCTGCGCCCACTTCTACCGCTGATCCTGGCTCTGACCGCGTGCCAGCGCAATGTCGAGACGCCGTTCCCCGAAGGGCTCGAACCCCTCGAGGAGATGGCGGTAGAGGCTCCAGTGGGCACCGTTGGGGATCCCTTCCCCGAGACCACGACCTTCGTGGTGGGCGACGACACCGAAAACGACTGGGTGTGGGCCCACGTCCGCGGCTACATCCACGCCGATGCCGAGGATGTCTGGGACCTGATGCGGGACGACGGCTACATGATGGCCGACAGGCGGGGCGTCGATGCCATCGACACCACCTACGACGTCGAACCCGACCTCTGTCTGACCTTCGTGAACCACGTCACTGTCAACGACATCATCACCCTCGAGTGGGACATCACCTACCGAGGCGATGTGGCGGCAGGGAACAAGGAGACGCCTGAGAGGTTCGCGATTCGCTTTCAGAAGACCGAGGGCTCGTCGCTCATCGACCTTCAGGAAGGCTCGATCGTGCTCAATGTCATCGAAGACGGCATTACCGAGTTTCAGTTCATCGAGCGCCTAAGAGCACCGCAGACCTCGACCGACGACCCGCTGGCCTACGGACAGGACATGCATGAGTCGCTGGTGGCGCTGGCAGCCGGTGGCGAGCTTCCGGACTTCACCGAGTGAGCGAGCGTCGCGGCACCGACCCGGCCTTTTACACCTCGCAACAAGTCTACGACGCCCAGAAAGAGGGCATCTTCGCGAGGTCGTGGCACTTCGCTGCGGACGTGTGGCGTCTGCCCGCGTCCAACTGGGCCGTGCCCTACACCCTGCTCGGTGGGTACCTCGATGAGCCGCTGGTGCTGACCCGATCTGGCGAGCAGCTTCACGCGCTCGCCAACGTCTGTTCGCATCGCGGAGCGGTGGTCGTCGGTGAAGAGGGGCCGATCAAGCGACTGCGCTGCCCGTACCACGGACGCCGTTTCTCACTCGACGGCACCTTCGAGGCGGCGCCTGGCTTCGAGGGCTGTCCGCTCGGGGACGACAACGATCTGGCGAAGGTGGACATCGATCGGCACGGGCCCCTCCTCTTCGTCAGCCTGAACCCGGCCATGTCGCTGCAAGACTTGTTTGGGGGCGCGGCGGCGTTCCTGGACTTTATCGACTGGAGCCAATTCCGCTTCGACGGGGACCGCTCGCGACACTTCGAGGTGCCGGCCAACTGGGCCCTATACGTCGACAACTACCTCGAGGGCCTGCACATTCCGTTCGTGCATCCAGGCCTCGCGGGTGCCCTCGACCTCGCCGAGTACGAGGTGCACTGCTTTGAGTGGAGCGCGCTCCAGGTAGGCGAGGCCAAGGAAGGGGAGCCGTGCTTCGAGTTGCCCGCGGATCACCCCCACGCGGGCAGGCGCATCGCCGCGTACTACCTGTGGCTGTTTCCTGGGACGATGCTCAACTTCTACCCTTGGGGTCTGTCGATCAACATCGTGCAGCCCCTGAGCGTGGCACGGACCCGGGTGACCTATCTGACCTACGTCAGCCATCCCGAGCACCTCGGGGACGGGGCTGGGGCCGATCTGGACCAGGTCGAGTCCGAGGACCAGCAGGTGGTCTTCTCGGCGATGCGAGGCATGCGCAGCCGGTTCGCGCGAGCGGTCCAATACGCGCCGGGTCACGAAGATGCGCTGGCTCATTTTCACGGCCTTGCCGCCCGCCTGCTCGGTTGAGCCGACTCCCTCGCGCTATCCTCCGCCCGGAGGTTCGATGAGCAAGAGCCGGCGGCTTCGGCGGGCCGATGTGGTCGTGATTGGCGCAGGACTCGCGGGTCTTCGCGCGGCGGACATTCTCTCCCGCGCGGGCCGAAGCGTGTACGTCGTCGAGGCGCGCGATCGAGTGGGTGGACGGACGCTCACCGAGAGCGTTCGCGGCGCCGAGGTCGACCTGGGCGCACAGTGGCTGGGGCCGACCCAGCACCGTGCCCGCACCCTGGCCGATGAGCTGGGGGTGGGGCTGTTTCCCACACCGTCAATCGGCAAGACGAGCATGGAGCTGGCAGGCCGAAGCGGCACCTTCAAGGGCACGATTCCGGCGCTTCCGTGGCTGTCGCTACTCGACCTGCAGCAGTCGCTGTTCCGGCTCGAGCGACGCATCGCGAAGGTGCCCACCCGCGCGCCATGGACCGATGCCGATGCCGCCATGCTCGACAGCATGACGGTCGAGACGCTCAAGCAAGCCTACGCCCACACCGATGGCGTGCGCGCGGCCCTCGACGTGATGGTGCGGGTCGTGTTCGGTGCCGAGCCGTCCGAGGTCTCGGCCCTGTTCTTCATGCACTACCTGGCGACCGGCGGCGGACTTCAGCAAGAGGTCGAGGTCGAGGGCGGTGCCCAGCAGGACCGGCTGGCGGGCGGCGCGCAACAGCTCGCGAAGGGCCTGGCGGCTCGACTCGGCGATCGGGTGATTCTCGATGCGGCGGTCGAGTCGGTGCAGTGGAGCGAGGAAGGGGTTCGGCTGAAGACCGCCGCCGGGCCGTTTGCGGCGGACCGACTCGTCGTCGCGCTCGCGCCAGCCCTTGCCGGCCGCATTCGCTGGTCGCCCAAGCTGCCGCCCGATCGCGACCACCTGCACATGCGCATGCCCATGGGGTCAACGACCAAGTGCTTCGCGTTCTACGACCGGCCATTCTGGCGGGCCCGCGGACTGTCGGGTGAGGCGATGACGGACGAGGGGCCGCTCTCCTATGTCTGCGACAACACCCAGGGTGACGGCAGCGCCCCCGCGCTACTGGGCTTCATGGTCGGTGGCCCGTCGCGGCGCTGGCAGCGCAGGCCTGCGGGTGAACGGCGGGGTGCGGTGCTTGCGCAGCTCGCACGATTCTTTGGGGACGAGGCACTCTCGCCTGTGCACTACCAAGAGAAGCGCTGGGATGATGAGGGCTTCACGGGCGGCTGTCCCATCGGCTTGATGGGGCCTGGGGTGCTGACGCAGCTCGGTCCGGCGTTGACGCGACCTGTGGGTCCCATTCATTGGGCCGGAACGGAAACCGCGAGCGAGTGGGCGGGTCATATGGAGGGCGCGCTCGAGAGTGCAGAGCGCGTCGTGCAGGAGGTCTTGTCGCCCTAATCGCCCCGGTTCTGTTCGTGCTTGCCTGGTCGGGTGCGGTGGTCGCGATTCGACGCGAGGAAGCGGCGCAGGCTGCGGTGCTTCCAATGCTTGCCGTGGTCGCTTCGATTGCGTTGTTCGGCACATGGATGATCGATGATGCCGGCATCGTCTGGTCCTACGCCCGGAACATCGCGAGTGGGCGGGGCAGTGTGGCCTACGCCGGAGGGCCGGTCGGCGAGGGCTTCTCGGATCCGCTCTGGATGTTCATGCTCGCTGGGCTCGAGTCAGTGGGCCTACGTGCCGACCTGGGTAGCAAGGCGCTTGGGCTCGTGTTTGGCGGCCTGGGGGTGGCTCTGGTCCCGTTCCTCGCACGCTCCGAGAACAACGAGGACCGCCTGCTCGTGTCGATGGCACTCGCGACGCACGCCGGCTGGGCGATGTGGGCGGCCTCTGGCCTCGAGACGGCGCTCTTCGGTGCCCTGCTCGTGGCGACGACGGTGGCAGCGCGGGCGGAGCATCCCTCCCTCGCGGGTCTTCTCGCGGCGCTGGCTTGTGTGACGCGACCGGAGGGGCCGCTGCTGGCGGTGGGGGCGCTGATCGCGGGACGTGCACCGATGCGCACCCTGCTTGCCCCCGCGTTTGCGGTTCTCGCTTGGCACGGGGTCCGCTGGCAGATCTTTGGTTTGCTCTGGCCGCTTCCGGCCTACGCGAAGCTACACCCCGACCTTCCACACGCGCTTGCGGGCCTCTGGTACGTGTTCGGGTCGTTTGCCCCTGTCGGCGCACTCGTCGCCGTGGGTGCGGTCGTGACCCCCGCCGACCGGCGCCGTGAGTTGGCACTGGACCTCGCACCGCTCGGTGCGGTTGTGGTCTTCTGTGCGCTGTCGGGTGGCGACTGGATGCGTCATGGGCGCTTCGTCGTACCCGTGGTTCCGTTTGTGATCGCGGCCTTCCTCCCACAGGTTCGCGCCTGGGCCGGGGGAGGGGTGAGCGGTGCTGCGATGGTGGCCCTCGTGCTCGTTCCGCAGCTCGCGGAGGGCTGGCTCGCGGTTCAAGCTCCCCCGCTGCCGATTCAGGTGCAGGCGCGGCAGGGCGATGTGCTGCGTCGCATCGGTCGCTCGGCGTGCGGCGACTCCTTCCCCCTGGTCGCCAGCCCCGACATTGGCGGTCTTCTCTGGGTGCATCCCGAGCTTCGCGTCGTCGATCTCGGGGGCTTGACCGAGCCGGAGCTGGTGGGGGTCGACCCTCTTGAGTACTGGCCGGAGCGGCTGTCGGAGCGACCGATGCACGCGCTGTATCTGCATGGTGACTGGCCCGAACGCACGGGGCTCGACGACGCGACGATGCGCCACGCTGGGTACCTGAGGGTCTGCCGAAGGGGCGCTCACGCCCGCTCCCCGACCATGTGGGTGCACCGCCGCTGCGATCTCGGACTCGTCGGTTCAGACCTGGAAGTCGTCGAGGCTTGGTGTCGTGACGGGGCACGCTAAGTGGGTGGCGGTCTCGTGCCTTTGGCTGCCTTGTCGCTCGCGATGGAATAGGGTCTGTGCATGGCACGCGACCGCTCCGGCTCCCGATTCTCGCGCCTCGCCAGGCTGGGAAGCCTGACGGGTCGGGTCGGCAGTTCCTATGTCGGCCAGAAGGTGAAGGACGTCTTTCTGGACGGGGATGCGCGCCAGCGCGCCATGGAGCGCCTACACCTCGACAACGCCAAGGAGATTGTCGGCACGCTCGGCCGTCTCAAGGGCGCCGCGATGAAGGTGGGGCAGCAGGTCGCGATGATCGCCGACCAGCTCGATCTGCCCCCCGAGGTCGCGACGATGCTGTCGCGCCTGCACTCCAAGGCAGAACCGATTCCGTTTCCGGTGATTCGCGAGGACATCGAGGCTGAGCTCGAGATGCCCTTGTCCGAGGCCTTCTCCTGGTTCGACCCACTTCCGCTCGGCACTGCCAGCCTGGGTCAGGCGCATGCGGCTCGCCTACCCGATGGCACCGATGTCGTGGTGAAGGTGCTGCACCGCGGCGTCGACATCTCGGTGGACACCGACCTGCTCGCGCTCAAGACCCTGCTGATTGGCTCGGTGGCCTTCCGTCGCGACAAGGCCGAGATGGACGAGCTGTTCGACGAGATCGCCGAGCGGCTCAAAGAAGAGCTCGACTATCTGCAGGAGGCGGCAAACATCGCCGCCTTCAACCGGGCGTTCGGGGACGATCCCCGTATTCGGCTGCCCAAGGTGTTCGGCACCCACTCCACTGAGCGCGTGCTGACGATGACCCGCTTGACGGGAAAGCCGCTTGAGGCCTTCCTCGAGGACGCGGGTCCGGAGGCCATGCAGCAGGCCGGCTTGAACCTCGCCGAGCTCTACTACGAGATGGTGTTCGTCCACCGCATGCTGCACGCGGATCCCCATCCTGGAAACTACCTCTACGAGCCCGATGGCCGCGTCGGCTTCATCGACTTCGGCTGCGTGAAGCGCTTCGATGAGTTCTGGATCGCCCACTACGGCCGGGCTGCCCTCGCCGCGGAGCGTGGCGACAAGGTGCAGACCCTCGAGTCGTGCCGGGAGATCGGCGGTTGGAAGGGCAACACTCCCGAGGCAGGCGATGCGCTGTGGAGCTTCTGCGACATGATCGCTGAGCCGTTCCGCGAAGAGAGCCACACCCTCGGTGGACACGCCGACAGCATTCTCGAGAGCGTGCAGGTGCCGGTGCGCGAGATCATGCGCTACCCCGAAGTCCGCATGCCCAAGGACCTGATCTTCCTGCACCGCAGCCTGGGAGGCTTGTACTCCATGGCTCGACGCACCCATGTCACCGCGAACTTCGGTGAGATCTTGCGTCGCAACGCGACCATCGCGATTCGGCGGGCCGAGGGCGGCTAGCCGTCCCGGTTCTTGAGCTGCTCGGACGCTTGATTCAGCTGTGCAGCGGCGTCGCGGATTCGCTCTTCGAGCTCGGGGTTCGAGAGGAAGTTGCGCAGGGTCTCGGGCAGCGTCTCGGCCGAGACAGCCGCATCGTCACCGAGCTGCTCACGCATGTACTCGACCAGTGCGGACTGGCGCGCCTCGACGTCTTCATCGCTCGCCGATGTGCTCACCGCATCCTTCAGCAGCTGCTCCAAGCCCTTGCCCACGTTCTTGATGCCCTCGATGACGGCGGTCGGGTCGTTGCTGAGCTGCTCTTCGGTAACGCCGAGCGCATCTGCGATCGTGGTGCGCCGCTGTTCGCGGCCAGCCGGCGGGGGCGTCGGGTTCGGGAGTTGGGCGGCGAGCCCGCGCAGGAAGGTTCCGGCGCCTGACGCGAAGCGGCCCGCTGCTGCGGCCATGCGCTTCATCTCGACGCCTGCGAGATCCTTGGCCTTGTCTTCGGGAATTTCGAAGATCTCGACCGACGCCTCGGCGACCTCGAGCTTCTTGCCGGCGAGAGAGCGCAGCACGAAGTCCCCGGCCGGTATGCGGGCCGAGTCCGGAACGTGGAAGAAGCGCTTGTTCGAAGGATCGGAGTAGAGGGTGCGAGTGCTCATGGGTCCGAGACTAGCAGCCGCCCAGCGTGATGGACTAGAGCGCGAGCACTTTCGCGCGCAGGGCCTCATCCAACACCATGAACTGCAGCACGCCTTCAAAGACCTCGGGGCGCAGCGCTGTGCGGGCGGCAGTCACGCAGGTCTCGAGCGCGTCCGCCTCGGTGTGCTCTACGAAGGTGGCCAGGGCCTCTGGAGTGTTCTCGATGATCTTGGCAGCGTTGGCCAAGATCCAGGCGCGGTCGGTCTTCAGCAGTCCGGGAACCATGCGGTGGCCAAGTCGGGGGCGCAGGGCCTCTCCGCGGACGGCATCGAGGGTTGCTTCGTCGAGCTCGCGGTTCGACAGGGCCGTCGCGGCGATCACCCGGAGTTCGCCGTGTCCGAACCAGGGGTCTGGGACGTGGTCGAAGCGCTCCGGGTTCTCGGTCATCGCGCGGTGAAGCTGTCCGGCATCGTCGGCGGGCACCGCTTCGAAGAACAGCACGGCCGCACTGCGACGCTTGAGGTCCTCGACGTGCAGAAGGCTGCGGAAGTCTTCGGTCATTAGCGCTCGATCCTCGGCGCTCGCGCCGCGCCACTTGCGGATCAGACCGTCGAGAATGCCGCGATCGTGGCGGCCCATCGACAGTGCGATGTCGCCCGATAATGCTTCAAGGACCACGCCCATTCTTCCTCCCGGGCGGCGCTCTAACCCGGCGGGCGGGCTATGGGCGCACCCATGGAGACTGCACGTCGCGCCGTTGTCGCTAGCCTCGTCTCGGTGGCCCTGATCGCCGGGTTCGTGCTGCTTGTCGGACTGTTCTCGCCGAGCGAGTGGCGCGCCCGAGCGCGGGCCACCACCACAGCGCCGACCGCAGCGGTCGTGGAGCAACTCGCTTCGAGAGAGGCGTGGGAGGCTGGGCGCGGGCAAGCCGAGACCTGGACCGAGACCGAGACCGGCCTCGTGGGGGAGTGGGTGCGCGGCACGCGGACGCAGCGGGTCGAGATTACGCCTGGGCCCACCGGAGCGATGCTCAGCTACCAAAGCGGCGCGCTGCAGATGACGGGCGAGATCGAAATCGAAGACGTCGGTGAGCGGAGAGTGGTGGTCTGGACCCAACGCGGAGATGTGGGCACCAGTCCACTCGCGCGTTTCGCCGCACGATTTGCGTCCGGGCCCGTCGAGACTGGACTGAGGGCCGATCTTCAAGAGCTGCTTCGCCTCTCGGAGGGGCTTCCCGATCCTGAGACGATTCCTGGGATGGCACGTGGCCGGGTCCTCGAGCCCACCTGGGCCTGTCCTGAGTTCGAGCAGTGCAGTACGGTTCGGCTTCTCGACCCGCTCGAGTTTGCGGGAACTGACGTTCGCGTGCGGGCCCTCCTCGATGCCGAGGCTTGCGTGCGCACCCCGCTTCCGGATGCCGCGGAGGGGGCCCTGCCAGAAGCCGAGCAGGTCGACTGCGACGAAGAAGAGGGCGACGGGATTCCTCCCGCCGCCCCCGAAGGCTAGGCCGCTGCCGCCTTGGCCGGTGCTGCAGCGATGGCCGAGTCGAGCCAAGCGCTCTGGCGCACGCGCCAGCCGAGCACGAGCGCGACCAGGATCAGCTCCGCGGTGAATCCACCCCAAGCGCCGACCACGCCGTAGCCCATGGGCAAGGCGAAGAACCACGCGAGCGGCACCTTGGCCAGCCAGGCTCCAGCGACGCCCGCCACCAGCACGAAGCGCGTGTCACCGGCACCCGTCAGGCTCTGGTAGAGCACCATCACGATGCCGTCGAAGAGCTGAAAAGCAGCGGCGACGACGAGCACTCGACGTGCGAGAGCTTCGACCTCGGCCTCGACGCCGAACACCTGGATGAGCGGTCCCGGGGTCACCAGAAAGACCACACCCATGGCGGTCATCACACCGACCGTGAGCATCAGTCCGGAGCGTATCGCTTCTGCGACAGCCTCACGGCGACCTGCGCCCACAGCCTGTCCGACGAGCACGCCCGTCGCACTGGCGAGTGCATGACCTGGCAGGAACGACAGCGAAGCGATGCGGATCACGACGATGTGCGTCGCCAGGTGCACCTCACCGGCCGAGGTCAGGATCGCGGTGAACGCGGCGAATGCGCCGAGGTCGAGCAGCTCCATGAACGCCAAGGGCGAGCCGAGACGCCAGACTTCGAGCACATCGGCGCGCACCAGCCGCCATGGCTCCACGCCCGGTGAAGCGGCATGCCAGCGCCAGACGAGCACGACGACCATCGCGCACTGCGACAGCACGGTGGCCATTGCAGCGCCCTCCACGCCCATGGCGGGGAAGGGGCCCATTCCCCAGATGAGGACGGGGTCGAGGGCGATGTTCAGCGCGTTGCCGAGCAGCGAAGCCAGCATCGGCGTGCGGGTGTCCCCCGTGCCCTGAAACCAGAACGACGTCGCCCAGACCGCAAAGGTGAACGGCGCGCCCAGCATCAGCACACGTAGGTAGCCCGAGCCGAGCTCGGCCATCTCAGCGGGGGCCGAGATGAACGCGAACATCTGCTCGCCGAAGCCTGCGGCTGCCAGGGCCGGAAGCGCCATCACCGCACCGATCCACAGCCCTTGCCATCCGGCCCGGCGTGCACCGATGAGGTCGCCGGCACCATGCCGCTGCGAGGTGAGCACCCGCACACCGCCAAGCAGTCCGTGCCCGAAGGAGCGGAACAAGAAGACGATAGGCAGCGCCAGGCCGACAGCGGCCAGCTCAGCGGTTCCCAGGCGCGACACGAAGATCGTGTCTGCCGTGGTCATCAGCTGGTAGGACAGCATCTGGACGATGACTGGCCATGCGAGATGAAGGACCTCGCGAGGTCCGTTCTTGCGTGTTTCCCGCGACATGCGGGCCTCCACTGCCGCGATGGCGGCGGTGCGCCGTCCGCGGGCCTAGCAAGGCCTTGGACGGGTGGGATCCTCGCCAGGCGAGGACAACGTGCGGCATCACTCCGCTAGGGAGCGAGTGACCGGCCGAGATGCTGCTGCGCTTGCGCGCGGGCTAGCAGGTGGGCGGCTTCCGGAGGGAAAGGGTCCGATTCCCAGCCGCCGGCATATCGCCGGCGATAACGGAGCTCGCAGTCTGCCAATACGAGGGCTGATGCGTCGACATGTAGGCTCCGGTGGAAAGAGGACGTCTTCGAAGCGAAGAACCCCCTTGAGCTAACTCAAGGGCTTGACGTGGCAAGTAGAAGTCAAGAATATGTGCGCGGACTTCGGCGGCGCGCGCCTTCAGGTCCCATCAACGCCGTGCGATCGAGGTCATTCAACCCATCCCCACGGGCCCACACCTCTGCGGTACAGTTCGGTCCCCCCTGGAGCGTTCGAATGCCCATCCCCGCCTTGCTCGATCTGTCGGAGGACATCGCCGCCGGTGTGCCGATTGGACTCGCCAAGGCCTGGGCCTCCGGAGAGCGAAGCCCCGCGCGAGCTAAGGAGCTTCTCGAGCCGTACCGGGTGCGAGGCACCCTCGTTCGTTCCGATACACCGGGCCTCGGCGACATCACCGAGAGGGTGTCGCTGACCGAGGCGCTGTCGATGATCTCGCGTCCCAAGGAGGTCCTGCACGCACTCGGAGTACTCGCCGGTGGACGGGCGGTGGGACGTTGGGTGGCCGACAACGGCGTGCTCTTCTTCCCAGAGTCGGTGTCTCCAGACCGCGTGCTCTGCGCGATGCTCGAGGTGCATCGCCGGTACGAGCCGGGCATGGCAAAGCTCGGGCTCGCGATCGGCAGTGGTGAGTTCTACGCGCTCAAGGGTGGCATCTACGGTGCCGACGCCGACGCGATCTGCATGGTGGGTGAGGACCACACCGCGCCCGGTGAGACGGTGATGACCAAGGCCTTCGCGGCCAAGCTGCGCAGCGCCACGGCGTTTGGTACGACCGCTCGCGACGACCTGCCGGGTTGGGTTCGCGTGGACAGTGGCCCGGGATGGCCTCGCGCGGAGCTCGTCGATCGAGACTACCCGGCGCCCTACGACGACGGACTCCGCCAGCGCCTGCGCGAGCTTCACGCCGGACGCGACGACGAAGAAGTGCTCGCTGAGATCGAGCTGTCCTACCTGCAGCCCCGCACCGTGTTGATCATCGAGGGCACGTCGCTCGCCCGCGACACCTCGCCAGAGGGTCTGCTCGAACGCCTGTATGGCTACGCCGCCATTCACCGCGTGGTCCGCTTCCTCGTCGCCGACGACGGCGTGCCTCACAAGGTGGCCGGCCGGTACGGAATCATCGCCTACAACACGCCGAAGGAGGCGCTCGCGGCCTCTGCGGCAGTCATTCCCGCGCTCAGGCGCCGAGGCGTCAAGGTGCGCATGGGCATGGCGGCCGGCGATGTGTTGGTGTTCTCGATGGCCCATGGCCAGAGCGAGTTTGCGGGTGAGGTCATTGCGAAGGCCGCGCGCCTCGCAGGTGCCGCTGAAGTCGACGGGCTGATCCTCGAGCGCTCGCTGGCGCTCGAGCTTGGCGTCGAGGGAATGCCCAAGGTCGTCGATGTGAGCGGTGTGCATCTCGACGCAGTCGCACGCTAGTCCACGCCGCCTACGTGAACGCGTACCTGACCGACGGGCGCGCCGTCGAGGAACAGCTCGATGCCGTGCTCCCCTGGCACGGTGGGGGTCCACAGGGCGACCTGGTCGGCGGGACCCGTGTGCACCTCGACGCCATCCACTTCCCATCGAGCCGTGCTGCCTGCAGAGGCCGATGCGCGCAGCGGCACCCGCTGCGCTGACGCGGGCAAGCGCGGGTCGACATAGAGCACCGTGCCGTTCACCGGATAGCGAATGCCCCCCGCGAGACCGCCTTGGCAGGCTCCGAGTCGGCCCTGCTCGCCGGCCCAGCCCAGGTACTCCGCCGGCCAGCGCACGCCGCAGGCGTCGTGCCAGGTGCAGGTCTCTGGAGAGGGTGTGCCCTCGGGAACCCGGTCGTCACGGCTGTGGGTGCAGTGGGGCCCCGCGGCGAGCCCGGAGAGGGCGCAGGTCGTCTGCATGACGGTCGGACCCGGTGGGGCAGGGGCTTCGGCGTCGAGGCCTGTGACTTCGTCCAGGACTGCCGCCCAAATGGGTCCTGCGCCGGTGACGCCGCTGACATCGCCCATCGGCCGGCCATCGAAGTTGCCGACCCAGACGCCGACCACGTAGCGATCGGTGTAGCCGACGGTCCAGTTGTCTCGAAAGCCCGTGCTGGTCCCCGTCTTCGCCGAGGCGGGGTACGGCCGCGTCAGGATGCCGTCGCGTCCGAAGGCCGGTGCACGGGCGATGGGATCGGCCAACACGTCGCTGACCTGCCAGGCGGCCATGGGCGAGAACACGCGAACGGTCTCGGGCACCTCGTCTGTCGCGACGACCCGTAGCGGTGCATAGAGGCCGTCGCGGGCGAGCGTGGTGTACGCGGCGACCAGCTGCTCGAGGGTCACTTCTCCGCCACCGAGCGTCAGCCCAAGGCCATAGGTCGAGGCGCGTGCATCGAGGGGGAGTCCCATCGTCACCAGTCGTTCCTGAAGCGCGGGGACGCCGATGTCGTCGAGCAGACGCACCGCGGGGACGTTTCCACTCGTCGCGAGCGCGGTCCGTAGCGAGACCGGGCCGGTGAAGCTCTCGCTGTAGTTGCGCGGAGCCCAGGTGCCGTGCGTGGTCGCGTACTGGACCGGCAGGTCGGGGATGACCTCGCTCGGCGTGTGTCCTTCTTCAAACGCGAGGGCGTAGAGAAAGGGCTTGAGGGCGCTTCCAGGGCTTCGGGCGGTGCGAGCGCCGTCGTTCTCTCCGTCGACCGCTGAGAAGTCGCCGGAGCCGACCCATGCCCGTACGTCGCCGGCGGGCAACTCGACGACGAGCACGGCCGCGTGGTCCACCTGCCGGCCTTCGAGAGCGGCCAGGCGGTCAGCGACGATGGCCTCGACCTGGCGCTGTAGTTCTCGGTCCACGGTGCTGTGCACGACGGACTCGGCGCGGGTCTCGAGCAGGTGGGCGGTGAGATGAGGGGCCTCGGCTGGGGCGGGGTTCGCGCGCAACTCAATCGCTTCTGAACGCGCTCGAGTTGCCTCCTCCTCGGTGATCAGCTTGTGTTGCAGCATGCGGTCGAGCACACGGTCGCGAGCTTGGCGGGCCGCGTCCGGACTGACCGAGGGATGCAGCCGTGAAGGGGCAGGCAGCAGTCCGACGAGCAGGGCGGCCTCGGCGAGAGAGACGCTGCTCGCGCTCTCATCAAAGGTCCGCTGTGCCGCTGCTTCAATGCCGGTGGCGCCGCGGCCAAAGTAGGCTCGATTCAGGTACCACGTGAGGATCTCGTCCTTGTCGAGGTGCAGGTCGAGGCGAATGGCGCGCCAGGCCTCGACGGCCTTTCCGGGCAGTCCGGTGGGACGACCGGCCAGCAGGCGAGAGAGCTGCATTGTCAGGGTCGAGCCGCCTTGAACTGCGCTTCCTGCGCGGACATCTGCTCGGGCCGCGCGAAGCAACGCGAGGGGGTCGATGCCGACGTGGCTGTAGAACCGCTGGTCTTCTGCGGCGATCAGGGCGTCCACGACGTGCTTAGAGACCTGGTCGAGCTCTACCCATGCGGCCCTTCCGCGATGGGGGACGGTCTGCTCGGCGAGCACCCGCCCGTTGCGGTCGAGGACCTGGGCGTGGGCCACCTCCTCGAACCAGCTGTCGGGCACCGGCCAAGCGAGCGCGGCGAGTACGGCAACGCCGCCCGCCACCGCCATCGCGACGCGCTGCTTCACTGGGCCGCGATCTCCGCGGACTGGCCGACGGTCAGGCGACCGCTTCCTGTGCGGCCAAAGTTCTCGGGCTCGTACATCTCTTCGACGGTCGCCGGCGGATGGTCGAAATCGCCGGGCGTCGTGGCGCGAACCTGGTAGCGGAAGGTGTGGATTCCGGGAGGCATCCAGTCGGCGTACAGGCGAACCTGGTCGTCGTCGATCTCGTGATGGTCAAACACCCAGTCACCGCCCCACTCGGGGATGGCGGCCGAGCCTGCGCCAAGCTCGGGGGGTGCTTCGGGCGCCCGGGACGTGGTCGCGAAAGACCCGTTCACGGGCTCGAGGCCGGCGGGGATGCGGTCGATGACGGCGACGTCGTAGCGGGTCACCGGCGTGATCACCTGGAGGGTGATGCGGAGTGCTGTGCCGGCTGTGACCCGGCCTTCCGGGGTGCCGCCGTCGACGATCTCGAGCTTGCGCACCATCGTGAAGCCCGCGTCCTGCGGGGGCGCGTCCTTGAGCACGTACGACAGACGGGACTGGTAGTAGAGCCGCTCGCCATCGGACTGGATCGAGAGCTTGCCATCGGTCAGCTCATCGAGCGGAACCGTGACGCTTCCGCTGCCGGGCCGGGAGAGGGGCTCGCTGTACAGTTCCTTGCCGGCGAGGGCGACCGTGGCCGCGATCTCGCCGCTCCCACCCTCGAAGGCATCGGCGTAGTCGGCAAGCGCGGCCAGCACACCTGCGGTGCCACGGGTGTTTGCCCAGTACGCGTGCTTGCGCGACGAGGCGAGGTGCAGCGCCAGCTTCGGCGCGAGCGGCGGCTTGTCGGACGCGACGAGCAGAGCCTCGAGCGTGGCCGCGGTCGCCAGGTCATCACTTCCCCACAGCACGCGCCACTTGCCCGTGTCTTCCTCGCGGATCGATGCGGCAGACGCCTCGATGATCATGCGCGACTCGAGGGTCGAGACGAGGGTGCGCGTGCGGGAGTCGGGACCCGAGCTGCGGGCGATGGCCTCGGTGAGCTGCGCGACGGCAAAGGTCGAGAGGTCGCGGCGGGCGTTGTAGAGCTCGTTGTGCAGGCCCGAGTCGGCATGACCGGCACGAGCGAGGGCCAGTGCGACGGTGGCTCGCGCCGAGCGGCTGGTGAGCGGATGCCAGTGCGTCGGCGCGTGCTTGCCGCGGGCGGCTTGGCGCAAGAAGCGGACGTTCTTCTCGAGCAGGTCCTCGTCGATCGAGAAGCCGGCCTCGCGGGCTCGGCCCATGAACTCGACGGCGTAGGCGGTGCCCATGATGCTCGCGCTGCTTGAGCCCTTCCAGTAGGCGAGGCCGCCCGAGGGGTGAGCAAAGCCGCTCAGTTCGGCGAGCACGCCTTCGACGTTGGCGCGCAGGGTGGCCTCGGGGACCTCGACGCCCGCGGAGTCACGCACGCGCAGGGCCATCAGGCTGCCGAGGGCACGGCTTGTGCGCTGCTCGACGCATCCATGCGGGTAGTCGAGGAGGTAGTCGAGTCCGGCGCCGGCACCGACGAGTGCGGTGGTTGCGACATCGACCTGCAGACCGCCTTCGCCTGCGACGACGCCGTCCGGCTTGGCGATGGCTTCGACCGCCTCGCTCTCGAGAGAGCCGGCGCTGGCCACGACTTAGCGAACCAGGTCCTTCACCACATCAAAG
>JAGSGY010000137.1 GCA_023954855.1 Pseudomonadota bacterium
CAAACCGCCGCCCTTCTGCCCAGCAATCAGCTTGAGACCGGACTCGGCTTGCGCCCACCGAGCCCACCAGACCTGGGGAATCGGGGTCTTCGCGCCGTCGCCCTGGACGAAGCAGCCAGCGCCGTCGGTGAGACACCAGAAGGTGGTCGAGCCATCGGGAGAAACCTCGGACAGCGCATTGCGTTCGCGAGGCGCCAGAAGGGTCAACTGCTCCTTTCCACCGTCCTGGGTCGAGAAACCCCAGACCGCGCTGCTTCCCTCGCTGGTGAAGGCCTCGACGGTGCCGACGCCTCCGGCCCGGGCAGTCGCGATGCCGTAGAAGTTGCCACTGCGCATCAGGTCGCGCTCCGTGCCGTCCTCTTCGAGCACGGTGAGGCGCTCGGGAGGCTCGGCCCAGTAGCCCTTACGTGCCGGCGGCACCTTGAAGATCGGGATGCGCGAGAGGTCCTGCACGATGGGACGGTTGTTGGGCGTCACGCCCACCATCGCGTACTGCCCGCAGGGGTTTCCGTAGCAGGTGATGCCCTCGGCCTCGGCGAAGCTGTGCAGGCGCTCTCCCTGCTCCTTGCAGTAGGTCTCGTACTCGAGATTCGCGTCGTGGCGGCTGCCGATCAGGTCCTCGTACTTCTTGAGGTCGGTGACGGCGATCAGGGCCTTCGTCGCGCCCTCTCCGTCCATGACCGTCGAGAGCTGCGGGCTGTAGAGCAGGGCGTCCGCGATGTGGGGCGCGAGTGCTGAGAGCCAGGTGCCGCGAGCGCTCGAAGCGATGGCCGTCGCAGAGGTGTCCTCGCGGACGAACTCCAACCCGAAAGGCTTGGTCGTCGGATGTTGCTCGATGGCGTTGACGACGTGTGCGGTGACGCTCGCCGTGTATAGGTGGGACCCCGGCAGCGCCCCCTCTCGTTCCTTGCTGCTCTCGAAGGCAAGCACGACGGCGTGAGCGGCGCCCACCCGATCGGCCCGACTGCGCGCGGTCGCAGCGTCGACGCTGTCCAGAGGATTGGGGTCGTGGACGATGTCGAAGCCCATCTCATCCAAGCCGTCTTCGAGGTCGCGAAGCAGTCGTGAGTCGGCGGCTGAATCGATCTCTCCCGTCGACAGCAGCACGGCTTTATGGGCCTCGCCAGCGGAGCCACATCCAGCGAGGAGCGCGAAAACCAGGGCAGAACGCATCGATTTCTCCAAGGCGGGATGCATACCGCGGGGGACGTCCTAGCGTCCACGCCATCGGGCATGTAGGCTCGCTTCCAGGAGGTCCCATGCGTTTGTGTGTCTTGGCGATGTTGTTTGCGATGGGGTGTTCGGTCGACGCGGATGGGGATGGCTTCACCGCCGACGAGGACTGCAACGACGAGAGTGCAGACGTCTTCCCCGGTGCGCCGGATTTTCGAGGCGACGGTTGTGATGCGGACTGCGCCGAAGAGTCGGATGCGGACGGCGACGACTGGCCAGACGATGCGGACTGCGACGAGGAAAACCCAAGTGTCTACCCTTGCTCCCCCGACGAGGTCGACGGTGACGGGGTGGACTCGGACTGCGACGGCAGTGATGCGGTTCGCACCGACGGATGTGTCGGGGCGGATCCCACGGCACCCGAAGACACGCCCATGCTCACGGCGACCTGCGACCCGGCCTAGGGCGCGGCGGTGTCCTCGGCAGGTTCGCCTTCGACCTGTGCATCCTCTTCGGGTTCGTCGAGGACCACGGCGGCGATGGCGGGCGCGGGTGCGTCAGCACTCGGTGCGGCGCCTTCACCCTCGCTAGCGTTGACCAGGTTGTCGTCGCTGTCGCGGTCGATCAGCTTGTGCCAAGGGTCGATGCCGGCAAACAGCGGCTCTTCGTCGACGAGGACGGTCACGGACTTGGTGCTATCACCAATGATGTGCTTGGCCAGGTACAGCGGCTCCGGATGGTCGCGGTCACCGATGAACACGCCCACTTCGACGCGGTCGGCCATCGCGATGGGGCTCTCGCTGCCATCTTCGTCCACGCGTAGCTTCTTGGCTTGAAGCTCAAGGGTGACGGCGTAGCGCCCATCCTCGGTCTTCACCCAGGTCGCGGACTCGGCTCGATTGTCGTAGAGCGTGATGTGCTCGAACAGGTCGTCGATCAGGTACGACAGCTCCGGCGGCGTCACGGCGGTCAACTCGGCGACCAAGTCGCGTGACGTCGGGTAGGGGGGACCCGAGAAGCGTGTGCGGTCGAGCAGGCGTGAGAGCGCGCCGTTGACGACCTCCTCGCCGAGTTCATCCTGCAGCAGGTACAGGGCGAGTGCGCCCTTCTGGTAGTGGATGTAGCCCTGGTTCTCGACGCGAAGCAGCGGCAGCTCCTTCTCGCGCTCACCGGCCCGTCCACGCAGGTAGCCGTCCAGGCTGTACTCGAGGTAGCGACGGATGTGCGCCTCGCCGTGCCGCTCTTGCATGACCATCAGCGCGCTGTACTCGGACAAGCTCTCGGAGAGCACCGTGGCGCCCTGCTGGCTTCCGCCGACGATCTGGTGGGCCCACCACTGGTGTGCGATCTCGTGAGCGGTGACGTTGTAGACGTAGTCGACGTCCTCGTCGGGGTCGTCGACCTTGGCGATGAAGCCGATGGACTCGCTGTACGGGATGGTGTTCGGAAAGCTCTGCGCGAAGCTGGCGTAGCGCGGGAACTCGAGAATGCGGACCTGGCGGTGCTGATAGGGCCCGTAGTGCTTGGTGTAGTAGTCCAGGCTGTGCTGCACGGACTCGATCATGCGGTCGACGTTCCGGTCGTGCTCGGGGTGGTGGTAGATCTCGATGGGCAGGCCGTTCCAGTCGCCCTTGGTCACGGCGTAGCGAGCCGACAGGAACGACGTGAAGTGCAGGATCTTCGCGTCCATCTCGTACTCGAAGTACCGGCGGCCGCCGTCTTCCCACTCCTTGAGCAGGTAGCCGGGTGCGATGGCGGTCTGGTCCGATTCGGTCGAGACCACCGCGCGGAAGTCGATCCAGTCCGCGTCCGAGGAGATGTAGTTGTTCTGGGTCGCCTCGGGGTCGTCGAGGTCGGCCATCCGCTCGCGCTCAGGGAGCTCGCGCGCCAGGCGGTCGTACTTGTCGGACAGCTCGCCGCCGCGTGAGTAGCCGAGCACGGGCACGATCATGCCGCTGTTGATGAAGCTGCCGTTGCCGACGATGGTTGTCTCGGCGCCGCTGTTGCGAAAGCCGGGTGTGCTGCGGCGTGCTTCGAAGCGAAGGGTGGCCTGCTGACCTGGCGCCATCGGCTCGGCGAGCTCGAACAGGTGCACGCCGAAGTCCTCGTCGACGGTGACGTTGGCCACGGGCATTCCGGGGTCGAGATTCACCACCTCGATGTGCTTTCCGGCCAGGCGCTCGATGAACAGCGTGTCGATCGGCGAGTCGTGCTGGTTGACGAGGGTCAGCTCACCGCTCGCGGCCACGCTTCCCGTGCTCGGAAACAGGTCGACTGCGAGATCGACTGCGAGGATGCGCGGCTGATTGGCCCCGTCCCAGTCGGCCTTGTACCGCTTCTCGTAGGTCGCGGCGTCGTCTTTGCCGGCCTCGGCGAGCTGGTACTCGTTGACGATGTTCGTGTTGTAGAAGATGAACGCGCCCAGGCCCACCGCCGCGGCGGTGAATCCCGCGAGGGCACCGATACCGGTCGGCGTGAGTCGACGCTTCAGCTCGCGAAGACGCACGGCGGGACTCGCTTCGCTGCCGCGGACGACGAGCAGGAAGCTCAAGGTCAGCAGCACCAGAGCCCAGGCCATCCAGTAGGCCTTGAACACCAGGTGGCCGTAGAGAAAGCTGCCCCAGCCGTTCATGTCCGAGTAGACCAAGCCGGGGGAGGAGCCAAACCAGGGCAGGTTGTGCTCGAAGCCCATCAGGCCGCGGAAGCCGCGACCGACGAAGAACAAGATCACGAAGAAGTGGGCCACGTACTTGTGGTTCACCACCGTGTGAATGGCGATGGCCAGCAGCGCGAGCGGAATCCATTCGAGCATCTCGAGTCCGTACAGCTCGGTGAGGTGCAGCCCGATCTCGAAGTGGGTGTAGCCAGAGCTCAGCTGGGTCAGCACGCCCACGACCAGGATGATGGTCTGCATCGCGAAGACGACGGCGATCAGGGCGGTGACCTTGGCCGCAAGCGACACCCAGGTCGGCATCGGCATGGCATCGACCACTTCGGCGACCTTGAGGTCGCGCTCCCGCCAGACGAGATCGCCGGCGTAGAAGGTGATGACGATGATGGTGAACAGGCCGAAGGCGCCGGTGAGGCCGTTGATGACCACGTAGGTTACGGGCCAGGTCGTGGTGCCGTAGACCGAGCCGATGTTCCAGGCATTCACGAGCAGAAGCAGCACGCCTCCGCCGACGATGGCGGCGAAGTAGCGGTTGCCAAGCACCTCGCGAAGGGCGCGGGCCGTGAGGACTCTGTACTGGGCCAAGGCCGCGGAGCTACCGAACTGGCGGGACGCTGGAGGCACCACGACGGCGTCGGCAGCGAGGGCCGGCTCAGCGGTCTCGGACGGGGCCTTGCGGAAGCGGCTCAGGGGCTGCCAGCCGGTCTCTGCGAAGCGAATGCCGTAGAAGCCGAGTGCCAGTGTGGCGGCGGCGACCGCGAGCCAGATGCCGCGGTTGGCGAGGACCAGCGCGTCGGGGAACAGCTGGAGCGCATTCTGCTCCACCGGCGTCCAGTAGCGGGTCATCTGCGACAGCGTCTCGAGGCCGAAGGGGTCGATCAGCGAGGCGAGGGTCTTGTTGTCCAGGTCGCTCGTGAGCTCACTTGCGACCAGGTACCCGATGAGAAGGCCGATACCCCCTATGTAGTTCGGGAACATCTTGCGCGTGATGCCAGCGATGCTGAAGAACAGCGCGGCGACCAAGAACACGTTGGGCCCGATGTACAGGGCGTAGGGCACGATGATCGAAGTCAGGGTGAACGAGCCCGTGAAGTCGGCGTCGACAGGCAGAAGCAGGCCGAAGCTCATGCCCGCGGCGGCACCAAAGCAGGCGTACATGCTGACGAGCCAGGCGGCGACGAAGCGGGCCGACAACAGCGAGGTCTTGGGGATCGGCGTGGTGAACACGAGCGGGTGCATGTGCTCGCCGAAGTCCCGCTGAGCCGAGTGGCCGGCGACGGCCGCCACCACCATGGTCGCGAACAGCGACAGCACGATGCTCAGCATGCCCAGGGCGATGGGCGAGTCGATGTGGGTGTTCGGGTTGCCGAATCCGGTCGCGGGAACCCCGGGGAATAGGCCTCCCATGCCGGCAATCTGGATCAGTCCGATCAGGAAGAAGATGCCGAAGTAGACGTGGGTCGAGACGCGCGACAGGTAGTAGCGCAGCTCGAAGCCGAAGATGGACAGCCAGGTGCTCACGCGCGGCTCCCGATCAGGCCGGTGGTGGCGGCGAAGTAGACATCCTCGAGGGTGGGCTCGATGGCCTCGAAGCCCTCGGGTGCCTCGGCGGCGACGACACGAACGGCCGTGCGTCCAGCGGAGAGCCGCGTCGACAGCACCGTGTGCGCTTGCTTCAGCGCATCGACCTCGGCGCGCTTGGCGTAGTGAATCCACAGGCGCCCGCGGAGCTTGGCGACCAGCTCTTCGGGGCTTCCCGACAGCACGATCTGGCCCTTGTCGAGCACCGCCAGGCGCTCACAGAGGTTCGAGACGTCGTCCACGATGTGGGTGGAGAGAATCACGATTGAGGACTCTCCGATCTCGGCGAGCAGGTTGTGAAAGCGCTCACGCTCCGCTGGATCGAGGCCCGCCGTGGGCTCGTCGACGATGATCAGCTTTGGGTCACCGAGCAGGGCCACCGCGATGCCGAAGCGACGCCGCATGCCGCCCGAGTAGGTGCCGAGCTTCTTCTTGCGGTGCTCCCAGAGGTTCGTGCGCTTGAGCAGCGCCTCGGTCACCGCCTTGCGCTCGCCCCGATCGGTGATGCCCTTGAGCACGGCGAAGTGGTCGAGCAGGTTGATCGCCGAGATCTTCGGGTAGAGGCCGACTTCTTGGGGCAAGTACCCGAGGGTGCGCCGCACCGCGGACTTGTCTGTGAGCATGTCGATGTCACCGAGCGTGGCGGTGCCGGTGTCGGCTTCTTGCAGCGTGGCCAGGGTGCGCATCAGGCTCGACTTGCCGGCGCCGTTGGGGCCGAGCAGGCCGAACATGCCTTGGGGGATGGTCAGATCGACCGCTTTCAGGGCCTCGACGCCGTTGGGGTAGGTCTTCGAGAGTCCAGCGATGCGCAGTTCCAAGTCGCCTCCATGCCAGTGTGCTGGCGGGAGGAACATACGCGGCGCTTCAGCAATTGTTGCAAGCAACCGGTCTTTTTCCGGCGCCGCGGCCTCGCCACATTCTAGGCTGCCTTCGGAGGTTGAGGATGGCTGAAAAGGCGGCGAACGGAGTGTTCTTCTGCGAAGTGTGTACGGCGCGCTACGCGGGCGCCGGTGACTGCGCGGCGTGTGATGGTGAGCCGCTGCTCGACCTACGCAATGCCGATGTGGTCGAGATGATCCGGTCGTTCGACGAGCAGCGCTGGAAGAAGCGTCTCGGCCAGTTCACCGGACTCGCCGCGGTGATCGTGATCCCGACGGTGGTGGTGTTCAACCTGCTGATGGGGGCGGCGACGGGCAAGGTGCTCGGACTGATTCCGAACATGGTGCTCGCTGGCTTCGGCGTCAGTGCGTTCTCGGGTGGGTTGATCGCGGTGATGCCGCCGAAGAAGAGGCTTCCGGCGATGCTGCCCTAGTCGCGACTCACGGCTGTGCGTGGGCTTTGATGGCCAGCCGTGGAATGTCGATGAGCATGGGCAGACTGGCCGGGAACGTCTGGCTCTCGATGTAGGCCTGCACGGCCGGCCGATCGGCTTCTGAACAGTTGCCGATGTTGATATTCACGGCTTTGCCGGCTGCGTCGGTGTCGAAGCGCGCCTTGCAGGCGACGTCAGCGATGCCTTCTGGCAGGTTGGCCGGCGTCGAACTGAGCTTGTAGCGAATGTTGAGGTCGAAAGTAGTGGCTTCGGACGGGGGGCTCCAGCGCCACGCTGCTAGGGCTGTCTCGGCGCTCTCTCGGAACGCCTCCGGGCAGTCTAGCGGCTCGAGATCTTCCGCCTTTCCTTCGGTGTCGACGAGAATCCGGTAGCTGCAGTCCGTGGGCTCGTCACCGGCCGTGGCACGGGCGGCATCAGGAAACCGCGGGGTCTCGCGGTGCACAACCTCGAGTTTCTCGGCGTCGTCTGGCGTAGCTAGGCGCGCCGCCACGGGGGCTTCATCCTCCTGTGGTGGCTCGGGCGCCTCGGCCGATTCTGGGGAGCCACAGGCGAACAGACACAGAACCAGGGCGAATCTCAAGCGCTCTCCTCGATACGAATCAACAGCTGGCCGCCATCCACGGCGTCGCCGACGGCGACACGGACCTCGGCCACTATACCGGCGTTCGGCGCAGTCAGTGTCTGCTCCATCTTCATCGCTTCGATGGCGACCAGAGAGGCTCCGGCGTCGACGCTGTCGCCCACCGCGACATGAAGCGCCACGACCGTTCCAGGGGTGGGCGCAATGCAGCTTCCCGGCTCGGCCTCGGCGCCCGCGGGTGCGGGGAAGCGCGGCACGACCATCGCCATCGACTCGGTCTCGCCGGTGTGCACGTAGACGGTGTCGCCATCACCGAGGGTGGCGTGGTTCGTCGGGCTGACGCGACAGACCCGCCAGCGCTCGCGAACTCCGTCGTGGGTGACGGTCAGGGTGTCGCCATTGAGCGCGCCCACGGTGATGGCGTGGTGGGCCTCGCCGATGTGGACGGTGAGCGTGTCGCCGTAAGTCGTCCAGCGGGTGTCGTGGGTCTCGCCAAAGACCGCGAACTGCTCGCGTTGCTCCGCCGGGCCCCAGGGACGCCAGCCAGCAGGCACGTGTTGCTTGTAGACCGTGTTTCCGCGGCGCTCGGCGTGTCCGAGTGCGAGGGCCGCGAGAATGCCCAGGTCGGGGTCGAGCGGAGGGGGTGAGGGCAGTCCATGCTCGTCGAGGAAGCCGGTGTGAAGCTCGCCGTCGAGCCAGGCCTTGTGGGACGCAATCTCCCGCAGCAGCGGCAGGTTCGAGATGATTCCCGGAGCCCACGCTTCTTCGAGCAGGCGGCGCAGCTTTCGCAGGGCATCCTCGCGGTCCTCGCCCCAGACGATCAGCTTCGCGACCATCGCGTCGTAGTGCATGCTGACTTCGGTGCCGGTCGCAAAGCCCGTGTCGATGCGGGCGCCGTCGCTCCAGCCGAAGTCGAGGCGATGCAGGGGACCGGTACACGGCAGGTAGTCGCGGTTCGGGTCCTCGGCGTAGAGGCGTGCCTCGATGCTGTGGCCGCCGAGAAAGACCTCGTCCTGGTCGATGTCGAGCGGTTGGCCGTCCGCCACGCGGATCTGAAGGGCCACGAGGTCGAGCTCGGTGATGCGCTCGGTGACCGGGTGCTCGACCTGCAGGCGCGTGTTCATCTCGAGGAAGAAGAACTCGCCGTCTTCGGAGAGCAGGAACTCGCAGGTTCCAGCGCCGGTGTAGTCGATGGCGGCGGCGAGCTTCACGGCGGCCTCGCCGAGGGCTTCGCGCAGGTCCTGGTCGACGGCGGGGGAAGGGGCCTCTTCCAAGATCTTCTGGTGGCGGCGCTGGATCGAGCACTCGCGCTCGCCGAGGTGAATGACGTTGCCGTGGCTGTCGCCGAACACCTGCACTTCGATGTGGCGAGGCCGCTCGATGTAGCGCTCGAGCAGCAGGTGCCCGTCCCCGAAGGCGCTGGACGCTTCACGTCGCGCACTCGCGAGGGCCTCGGGCAGATCGGCGGGGTCGCGCACGAGTCGCATACCGCGTCCACCACCGCCAGCCGCCGCCTTGACCATCAGCGGAAAGCCGACGCCACTGGCCTTCTTGATCAAGACCGCGTCCGTCGGATTGCGCGCCGAGAAGCCGGGCACGGTGGGCACGCCGGCCTTTCGGGCGAGGTGGCGCGCGCTGGACTTGTCGCCCATCGAGCGCATGGCCTCGGGTGAGGGGCCAATCCACACCAAGCCGGCATCGATGACCGCTTGGGCAAAGTCGGCGTTCTCGGCGAGAAAGCCGTACCCGGGGTGGACCGCGTCGGCGCCGGTCTTGCTCGCGGCACCAAGAATGGCGTCGACGTTCAGATACGAAGCCGAAACCGCTGAGGCCCCGATGTGCACGGCCTGATCGGCGTGTCCCACGAAGGGAAGCCCGGCGTCGGCGTCGGAGTAGACCGCGACGCTGCGAATGCCGAGCTCACGGCAAGTGCGTGCGATGCGGGTGCTGATCTCGCCGCGATTGGCGATGAGGACCTTGGAAATCGTCATGTTGTCCTCGTCCGTCAGTGACGGAAGGTTCCCCAGGAGGTGGTGCCTTCGACTGGGGCCATATGAATTGCGGTCAGCGCCTGAACCAGCACTGCCCGGGTGTCGCGCGGGTCGATGACGCCATCGTCGAACATTCGTCCGGTCGCGGCCCAGCAGCTCGACTCGTGCTCGACCTTGCCGGCGAGCATCTGCTTGAGCATGCCCAGCTTGGCCTCGTCGACTTCGATGCCCTTCTTCGCGGCAGCTTCGCGCTTGACCAGGTCGATGACCCCGGCGAGCTGCTCGCTGCCCATGACCGCAATCTTGTGGTTTGGCCAGGTGAATAGAAAGCGCGGACGGTAGGCGCGGCCCATCATGGCGTAGTTGCCGGCACCGTAGCTTCCGCCGACCATCACAGTGATGGCGGGAACCTTGGAGTTGCTCACGGCGTTGATCAGCTTTGCGCCGGCCTTGATGATGCCGCCGGCCTCGGCCTCTTTGCCGACCATGAACCCGGTGATGTTCTGCAGGAACAGCAGCGGGGTGTTCGACTGGTTGCAGAGCTGAATGAACTGCGCGCCCTTCTCGGAAGAGTCGCGGAACAGCACGCCGTTGTTGGCGATGACGCCGACCCGATACCCGCCGATCTCGGCCCAGCCGGTGACCAGGGTGTTGCCGTACAGGGGCTTGAACTCGTGAAAGCGGCTGCCGTCTACGACGCGGGCGAGCACTTCGCGCATGTCGAAGGGCACCTTGAGGTCGGCGGAGGCCACGCCGAGAAGCTCGTCGGCGTCGTAGAGAGGCGCGTCACCGCGGCCCGAAGGTGCGGTCGGTGGCTGCCAGCCGAGCTGGTCGACGATCTCGCGACCGAGGCGCACGGCATCGGGCTCAGAGTCGGCCAGGTAGTCGCTCACGCCTGAGACGCGGCTGTGTAGATCCGCACCGCCAAGGGTCTCGTCGTCGACGACCTCGCCGAGCGCCATCTTCACGAGCGGAGGGCCCGCCAGGTACATGTACGCGGCCTCGCGCACCATCACCGTGTAGTCACTGACGCCTGGGATGTACGCGCCGCCGGCGGTGCAGGAGCCGAAGACCAGGCTGATGGTCGGGAGCTTCGCCTCGCTGCGCTGGGTGATGTGTCGAAAGCCCGCGCCGCCCGGCACGAAGATGTCCGC
>JAGSGY010000055.1 GCA_023954855.1 Pseudomonadota bacterium
GATGGGCGCGATGCCCGAGGTGCGCGACCAGCCAGAGCGCACGAAGAAGGTCATGTCGTAGTCGTCGAGCAGCGTCGCGTTCGTCTGCTGCCACCACTCCGGAAACAGATTGTGTACGGCAAGCGCGTCTTCGCCACCGTTGAGCACGGCATCGGTCGGAAGCCACTCGGCGTAGTCGGCCATCCACCCGTCAAAGCCAAGGTCGAGTGCCGCCCGCATGCGGTCACGCGCCCAGTCCCGGCCGAGCTCGGTGGACAGGTCGACCATGGTCTCATCCTCGAACTGAGCGCCCTTGAACAGGTAGGTCTCGTTGTCTTCATTGCGCAGCACCACGCCGTCTTCGACCGCCTCATCGAAGGTCTGCGTACCCGTGCGTAGGAAGGGCGAGAAGTAGGCGAACCACTTGAAGCCGTCGGCCTCGAGCTCATCGGCGAGGGTGGTGGCGTCGGGGTAGAGCGTCTCGTCGACGAACCACTCGCCTTCAAGGTGGTAGCCGACACCGTTCTCGCTCGCGCCCTTCCAGTCTTCAGTCCAGATCACCGAGGACGCCGCACCAAAGCTACGTAGACGAGCGGCCACCTCGCGGACCCTTGCCTCGCCGCGCACCGCGTCATTCCAGGGTGCGAAGGCCCACGCTGGGGGGAGTCCGGGCCGGCCGGTCCACTCCGTCAAGTGCTGCACCGCCTCGAGCGGCGAGGGCTCGGCAATCACCATCCACTCGAGCGAATCCGACTCCCATGCGGTGGCCGAGAAGCGCTCTGGGTCGGTGGCGCAGAGATCGACCGAAACGCGCGCAGAGGTGTCGACGAGCACCCCCTGAGACCGGTGGGGACGAAGCAACCAGGGGATCGGGTAGCTGGCGGCGTGACGGGTTCCCTTCGAGAACCAGTTGTCTGCGGGCACCTCGTCCTCGCTCTTGCCAATGCCGGGCTCGGAGACCCAGAGATCAAAGGCCTGGCCGACGTGATCGACATCCATCGCGTGTCCGCCGAGACCCATGAAGTGGTCGTCGGCATCACAGGCCGCCGAGAAACCCTTGCGGTTGCCAGTGGCCGACAGCCGAAGGCTCAGCAGATCCTCTCCGGGCGAGGCGATGACGAGGTCGCCGATCGGCCCGTCGGCGTCGGCGAGCTCGATGAGCAAGGGCTGGTTGCGTCCTCTCACCTTGGCCTTGCTCGGATGCCGAAGGCTCTGCTCGACGTCGTCGAACAGGTACGAACCAAACGAGCTCTCGATGGTCGCAGAGCCCTCTCCCGCGAACACGGTCATGTCTTCGAGAACGGGCCCATACAGCTGGTGTTCGATGGCCAGAGACCCATCGGAGTGCACCGTGATTTCGAAGTCGCCGACGGTCTCGGTCTTGGAGCCGGAACACGCAGCGAGAAACAGCAGAACGGAGGCAGAGCGCATGCGCGCATCGTAGCGTTCAGACTGCGATACGCCAGTAGTTCAAGTGCAGGCCGGCCAGAAGCAGCGAGTGGGACTCGGGTCCGTAGGGCTCGAGCCGGGCGGTGACGGGCTCAGCGGCCGCGGGGGTGAGCAAGATCTCTTGCGGGTCTGCGAGGTCCTCGCCGAGCTTGGAGGCGAGGTTCAGCTCATCGCCAAACACGTCATCGCCGATGTCGATGAGGTCGCCGTAGCCGATGCCCAGGCAGACACGCACCTGGTCATCTGGCTCGCGCGCGAGACTGTCGGCCATGCAGGCTGCGTGCATCGCAAGGCCCGCGGTGAGGGCCGCATCTGGCGTCGGAAACACTGCAAGCAGGTTGTCGGCCTCGGCCTTGACCACCCTGCCGCCCGCCGCCTCGACGCACGGACCGCACAGCTGCCGCATGCGCTCGATCAGCGCGAGAAAGGCGGTGATGCCACGACGCTGCGTGATGCGGGAGAAGCCGGACATGTCGCTGACCAGCACCGCATGGCGACGAGAGAATCGCTCGCGAATGCGCTCAGCAGCTTCGGCATCGCCGCGATCGAGAGCGTGCAGGTCGGGGACGAGGTCATTCCAGCTCATCGAGCCTCCACGCACAGCCTAGTCGCTGCGAAGGCCCACGTGCATTGCGGCCTACGATGCCGTGACGCGCATCCAGAGCTTTGCGCCTTCGAAGCGCGCGACAAGCTCGACACCAGGCTCGTGCTCGCCCCAGTCTTCGATGCGGAACTCGGCCGACTTTCCGCGCACGCGATGCGCCGTGGACGACTCGGGATCGCGCCCCTCGCGCACCAGCACAAACGGCACCAGGTCGGTGCCCGATGTCAGCCGAAGCCGCCCCGAGACCCGCGCCGGCGAGGTGAACTGGAGGGTGAACGGCTGCCCAAGCACGATGGATTCAGGACCAGTGAGTTCGACCAAGAGGCCTCCGAGCCGCGCAGGTATCGGCTTTGCGGCGGATGTCGACCCACAAGCCAGTCCACACCCCTCGTGTCAGCCCTGATCCCAGCGTCGTCGCGCATGCAGGTACGGCGCCTCAGCGAGCACGAAATGCTCGACGCCCCCCGGTGATGTGAGGTCGCCCGGCGGTCGCAAACCCGCTCGGCGCCAGCGACTCAGCTGGCCCGCGACCAAGCGCCGGCGGTAGCCGTCAAACAACGCGGTGAGCTCCTGCACGCCGATCTCGGCACCCGTGGCGACGCGGTCGCGAAACTGCGTGTAGGGAATACCCGTCTCGGCATGCAGCGCCGCCGGATCTGCCGGCTTCAACAGGTCCAGGGCCTCGGCGCGATCGCGCAGCGTGGTCTGCTCATAGGGCCGCCAGATCTGCAGCAACGGAGTGGTGCCAAAGCGGTCGAAGAGCTCGAAGGCGTAGTGAACCGTCTGTTCGGCCTCGGCCAGGGTCTCACCCGGCATGCCGACGATGTAGAAGGCAAAGGTGTCGAGTTTGGCCTGGTCGCACAGCCGAGCTGCCTCGGTCACCGCCTCGATCTGCAGCTCTTTGTGCACCACCTCGTCGAGCACGCGCTGGTTGCCCGACTCGACGCCGAAGATCAGGTAGACACAGCCCGTGTCGCGGCAGAGCTGAACCGTCTCGGCATCGAGCATGTCGGCCCGCACCCCGTTCGGCGTGTCCCAAGTGAGCGGAAGATCCGCAGCGACCAAGGCGCGAAGCAGCTCGACGAAGCGCGCGCGATCGAGATTGAAGATGTCGTCCTCGAAGTGCACGTGCTGAACACCGCGCTCCACCAACACGCGGAGCTGCTCTACGACGGCAGCCGCCGAGCGGGTTCGAAACCGACGGCCCATGCTCGCGTGAATGACGCAGAAACTGCATCGAAACGGGCATCCCCGGCTCGTGATGACATCGACGCTGCGCTCGACACCGGGTCGCAGGAAGGTCGGCCGAGAGCGCCAGCCGCGACGATTGAGCTCGAAGTAGCGCTCGAGGTTCAGCGGGCTGAAGTCTGCGCCCGACTGCGGCGAGGCCACGAATGCGCGAGGAGGTGTGCGCTCCGTCCCCGACTCGGTGCGAAGCGCAAGACCCGGTACGTGAGCGAAGCTGCGACCCGCGACCAGGCAGCCCAGAAGCTCAGCAAAGGTCTGCTCGCCCTCGCCAATGCACACGGCATCGAAGGGCGCCTCATCCAAGTAGACCTCGGCGTCGACGGTGGGATCGGCACCACCCAACAGCAGCGTCGCGTCAGGAAGCGCGGCGCGAAGAGCATGGCCGAGCTCGACGGTCTCGCGGTGGTAGTAGTTCGCCATGGTGGTCACCCCGACCACATCCGCCCCCCACTCGGCCGCTCGCGTTCCCACTTCATCGGCGTCGAGACCAAACAACACCGGTCGCTCGGCAGTCTCGAGATGGGCGAGATCGGGCTCGGCCAGCGCATCGAGGATGCGCACCTCGACCTCGGCGAAGTCACGGGCCACGCCGGCCAGGTAGAGCAGCGCCCGCGGTGGACCGACCATCGGTCCGTCGGGAAAGCTCAGGCTCATGAAGCGCCCTGCGGGGCGAACCAAGAGCAACCGTAGTGTGGCCCGTTCGACTGGCAGAGCGCCTCCATCCGGATGGTAGCCTACGGCACTTCTGGAGAGTTGTTGCGGGTCCTGTTCACCACCTTGCCGGCCTTCGGGCATGCCTCGCCACTCTGTGCGCTGGCCGTGGAGCTCGACAAGCAGGGGCACGACGTCGCGTGGGTGGCCCACGACGAGATTCGCCACCGCATCCGGCCCACACACACGCCGTTCTTCGCCATTCCGGGTGGGGCTCGCCGAACCACCACGCAGCGCCGACGCCGGGCATTGGCCGCAGTCCGCGAGTACTTCACGGACATCCTGCCCCGCGCGGCCCACGCCATGCTGCCGCACATCCGCGAGGCCATCGCAAACTTCGAGCCCGACGTGGTCGTCGTCGAGCAGAGCTGCATCGCCGGCAGCATCGCTGCGCGCCTCGAAGACGTGCCTTGGGTGGCGGTGCATGTCACCCCCGTCCTGCTGCTCAAGCCCTTTGACGCGCTGCCCGGCATTCAGACCTGGATGGACCAGCAGGTGGGGCAGATTCACCGCGCCCATGGGGTCGAGCCCCTTCCCTGGCCCATGCGGTCGCCCACAAAGACCCTGATCGCCTCATCCGCCGACTTTCTCGGTGAACAGGCCGATGTGCGAGAGGAAGACCTGTTCGTGGGCGCACTGATCGACGCCGACGCCAACGAGATCGATCCATCCCACTGGCTCGGACCTTCCCCGCGCATTGTGGTCTCGCTGGGTACGCTGACTGGCGATGCCGGGCGCGCCTTCTTGGAGCGCGCGATCACCGGCTTGGCGGGGCTGGGCTCCGTGCTGGTGCTGTCGTCCCTCGACCTTCCGACACCCGAGGGCGTACGCGTCGAGCCGTGGGCACCGCTGCCGAAGCTGATGCCCCACGTGGATGCCTTACTCACGCACGGAGGGCAGAACACCGTCACCGAGGCCCTTCTGCACGGGGTTCCCATGGTCGTCGCACCCGTCCAGTTCGACCAACCCGGCGTCGCCCTCCGGGTGAGCGCGGTGGGTGCGGGCGAGATGCTGTCTTACGCCGATGCGACCGCCGAAGACATTGGCGCGGCGATGCGGACGGTCCTCGGCGACCCGACCTACCGGGCGAATGCCGCTCGAATCGGCGCGACCCTCGGTCCTGGAACGGTGCAAGCCGCAGCACACATCGTGGCCAGCGCGTGATCGATCTCCGCACCTACGGCGCCGTGGTTCGCGAGCTTGCCAAGCCCACTCAGGGCCCAAGATCCCGTCGAAGACTCGCGGCGTCCACGCTCGCTTTTCCCGCCTGGGAGGGCCTCGTTCGCGCCGGACGTCTCGCGGACCACGCCCTGAGCCCCGGGTTTCGCACTCAGCCCATCGAAGAGCCCGTGTTCGTCATCGGACATCAGCGAAGTGGCACCACGTTTCTGCATCGGCTGCTGGCTCTCGACCCTCGCTTCGCCGCGCCAATGGCCTGGCAGCTCATGGTGCCCTCGGTCACCCTGCAGAATGGCATCGAGCGCGCCCATGCCCACGGCCTGCTTCCCTTTGCCTCGCGACTCGAGCAGGCGATGTTTGGGGCGATGGCTTCGAGCCACGTCACCACCTGGTCCCAACCCGAAGAGGACGACTGGCTCTTCGTGCACGCGGTGGCCACCCCCACCCTCGAGTACCTCACGGCAAATCCGTCGCTCACAGAACGCTATTGGGTCGGCGATGCGCTCGACGCATCCGAGCGCCATCGCGCCATGAAGTGGTACCGACGGTCGGTGCAGCGCCTGCTCTACCGAAGCCCCCCCGGGGCCACCCTGCTGTCCAAGAACCCCCACTTCACCGGATGGATTCGAACCTTGAACAAGCGCTTTCCCGATGCGCGCTTCGTGATGCTGATGCGCGACCCGGCCGAGGCGATTGCGAGTCGACTGCACATGCTCACCCGCGCGTGGGGTGGGGAAATTTCGCGGAAGGATCCGAGGCTTCGCCAGGCCTTCTCGGCGAGCTGTCGGGTCTATCGTCACGCCGAGTCCGCGTGGGCAGACCTGCCCGAGCACCGCCGCATCCGCGTGCGCTACGACCAGCTCACCGCCAATCCCAAGCGAGCGCTCGGTGCGCTCTACCGCCACTTTGGCTGGACCGCGTCACCGGCCCCCGACGCGCTCGACCAGGCCGTCGAGCGGTCGCGGCGGCGCGTGCCCCGTGCGGCCCATAAACTGCGTCACTACGGTCTGCACACCGGCGACCTCGCCACAGAGCTCGGCGATGTCGATGCGCTCTGGCAGTCGATCGGCAAACCCGCTCCCCGTCCGAGGCGTCGATGAGCATCCCCGTTGCCCGCATTGGCATCTGCACCCCTCTCGGGCGTGACCTCGAGGCGTTCTGGACCCGCATCGCAGCCGGCGACGACGGCTTCATCGAGGTGGACCGCTTCGCCCTTCCCGGTCTTCCGACCCGCTGGGCCAGCGCCTTTGATGGCCCCACGACCGCCAAGCTCTGCGCCGAGGCCGGCCACGATGACCCGGCCGTGGCCTTCGCCATCCTCGCCGCGCGCGATGCTGTCGCGGAGCTGAGCGCAGAGCAGCGCGCCGCCACGGCCTTGATCTGCGCGACGAGCGCCGGGGCGGCCGACACTCACGACGCCTACGACCGGGCGCGCCGGGGAAAGTCCGACCTCGACCCCGAGCTGCTCGCTGGCGGTGCCTTCACCAGCTTCGCCTCGGTCATTGCCGACGCGTTGGGGCTCGGGGGGGCGAGGACCACCGTGAGCACCGCCTGCGCATCGGGTGGACACGCCCTCGGCTTGGCCATCGATCTGATGCGGTCCGGCGACGCTGAGCGCGTGCTGGTCGTCGGCGCCGATGCCGTGCACGCCTCGCTGTTCGCCGGCTTTCACTCAGCTGGCGCCCTGGCTCCGCGACCGTGCTCTCCCTTCGGCGAAGGCTTTGGCATGAGCCTCGGGGAGGGGGCCGGTGCACTGCTACTTGGCGCCTGCGAGGACCCTGTTGCGTCCTTGCTCGGATGGTCGGGCTCGTGCGACGCCTACCACGCCACCGCCCCGGACCCGCGCGGCGAGGGCATGGCTCGGGCCTTTCGTAGTGCGCTCGTCGACGCACAGCTCACGCCCGACGCCGTAGGCGCCTTCAACGCCCACGGAACCGGAACCGAGGCCAACGACCCCGCCGAGACCCACGCCATTCGCGCCGTGTTTGGCGACCGCATTCCGGTCAGTGCCAGCAAGTCGCAGCTCGGCCACACCCAGGGCGCAGCAGGCGTGCTCGAGGCGATCGTCGCGACGCTTGCCCTGCGACATCAGCACCTTCCGCCCACGCTGCGCTCGACACCCGCACGACGGGTTGCCCCGGCAGACCCGGTGGCTGGGGGGCGCGCTCGTCCAGCCCGCTATGACGCCGTAATGAGCCACAGCGCGGCATTCGGCGGCACCAACGTCGCCGTGATCATCGGCCGTTCACCGAGAGCCCGCGAGCCGGAGCCGAAGTCGCCGGTCTTCCTGGCAGGTGTCGGTGCCGTCGGGCCCTTCGAGGGTTCGGTGGGCTCCGCGCTCGATCCAGCGCACAGGCCGAGCCCATCCGGCAGTCCCCTGCGGGTGCGACGCGCTGACCCCGTCACCAAGCTGCTCACTCAGGCGGTAGCCCATGCGACCGCCGACGCCGATGTGCCACGTCACGGCGCTCACGATGGTGTGGCCATGGTGATCGGCATGGCGGATGGCCCACAGGACAGCATGCGTCGCTTCGTGGACTCGCGAGATCAGCGCGGTCTCGGCCAGGCCTCAGCCGCCGCCTTTGCCCGCATGGTCTTCAATGCTCCGGCCGGAGCCGCGGCCGCGGCCCTAGGCCTGCGCGGCGCAAACCTGACGCTGTGGAGCGGCCACGGCGCGGGCGCACAGGCCGTGTTGTGCGGTGCACGCTTGCTTCAGCACCACGGGGACGTGCAGCAGGTGGTGTGCGCTGCGGCCGACGAGATTGGCTACATCACCGCCGATCGCGACCAACTTGGGCGACTGCCCGCAACGCCCCTGGCTGCCGGCGGAGCCCTCGTCCTGTCGCGCACCCCAAGTGACGTGCAACTGAAGGGCGCGGCTTGGGGTCCTCCGACACAGCTGGACGCGGTCATCGCAAAGGCAATCGGTGGCCTTGAACCGGACCGCACGGTGGTCAGCAGCGACGGCGCTGTCCCCGCGACCTTGCCCGGCCAGACGCAGTACATCCTCGACGCTGCCCTTGGTTACGCTCCGGCCGCAAGCGGCGTGCTCGCGTCGACTGCAGCAATCGAATGGATACGCGCCGGCGTCTCCGGTAGGGTGCTCGCGGTGTCCATCGCTGAAGAGAGCGGCGTGACCGCACTTCTCTGGGCCTCGCCGACGTTGGGAGATGACGATGACCGCACTTGAACGAGTCCAGCGCAGACGCCAGGCCGTCGAGGACGTGCAGACCCTGTTCGTCGAGCACCTGATGCTCGATGTCGAACCACAGGACCTCGACCCCGACGCCCCGCTGTTCGGAAGTGGGCACGCGCTCGACTCGATCGACGCCGTGGAGCTTGTGGTCGCCCTCGAGAATCGCTTCGGCGTGCGCCTGCAGGAGTCGCGCGTGCTGTCGATTCCGCATCTGCGCACCGTCAACACGGTCGTGGACCTGGTCATCGCCGAGACCCAGGAGGCCGCATGAAGCCGACGGCCGACCTGACGACGCAGCTTCGCGCGCTCCGCAACGAGGTCACGCTGTCTTGGCACGACGGCCTCAGCCTGCTGCGGTTCGACGCCAATCGCGGCATCGAGACCCTCGAGCCCCTGATCGCCACCGACCTCGGCATCCGAGAGTCGCAGTTTCGCCAGGCCCTACGCCTCGATGACCAAGGGCGCCCCCTCGCCGACCTGTTGATCGGCTTCTTTCGCGGCACCCTGCACGTCTTCGGAACCGGGCTGGAGCACGCGGCGATGGCCGAGGCCCTCAGCGCTCAAGACGC
Organism: Pseudomonadota bacterium; assembly: GCA_023954855.1. Classification (GTDB taxonomy): domain Bacteria; phylum Myxococcota_A; class UBA796; order UBA796; genus M1803. The sequence continues at coordinate 8,936 of JAGSGY010000055.1, forward strand.
CGTACAGGCCCACGACGACCACGTCGTCATCAGCATCGACGGGCCCTTCGCCTGGGAGCTGCTCGGCGCCTGGGATACGCCCTCCGCCATCGGCCTGCCGTACCTCGGTGCCTACAGCCCACGTGAGGGCGTACTCGCCGTTCGAGCCGGACGAACGGGCGAATACGGGTACATGCTCGTGGTACCGCGCGCGCAGGCCGAGGGTATCTGGAACGAGCTCTTGGCCGCCTCGCCAATGCCGGTCACCGTCGTCGGCAAAGAGACGCTCGAGCGCGCATCGCTCGAGAACTGGGTCTTCGAGATCGATCGCGAGGGACGCTCGGGACTCGATGCGCTCGAGCTGCAGCTCACCTGGCGCCTCGATCTGCACAAGGACGCCGTGGGTCTGGACGCCATCCGCGCACACCGCGACGCGGGCCTGCGCCGCCGCATCACCGCCCTTCGCTCCGGCAAGCCGCTCGCATCGGGAGCACGCGTCCTGTGTGAGGGTCAGGAGATCGGACAGGTGCTCGCCGCTGCCGAGACGGCGGTGCTCTCGGTCCTGGACACGCCATGGGCCGAAGCCGGCATGACCTATACGGTCGACGGCGAGCCGGTTCACAGCCAGTCCGCGCCCTTTGTCGTGAACCGCAGCCTGTTCGTCAACCCGCAGCGACACAGCTGGGCGGGGCGCGACGAAGTCGAGCTACCCGAGGGGCTGCAGTGGCAGAATACGACGTCGTCGTAGTCGGCGGCGGACTCGGCGGTCTCGCCTGCGCCATCCGCCTTGCACGCGCGGGCCGAAGGGTCTGCGTCTGCGAGGGCCAAGAGAAGGTCGGCGGCTACGCGATGAACTTCGATCGGGGCCCCTACCGCTTCGACGCCAGTCTGCACATGCTCGACGCGGTCGAGCCGGGTCGAGCGAATCGCGGTATCTGGGAGTCACTCGGACTGCACGAGAGCGTGCCCACTGCCACGCCCCCACTGCTTCGTCGCGAGATCTGGCCCGAGCACGACCTGAGCATCGGCCAGGGCATGCAGGCTTGGGTCGACGCCCTCTCGGCGAGCTTCCCCCACGAGCGCGATGGGCTCACCGCACTCGCCGCGATGGCCGCCGACGTGCACGCCGCCGTCACCGCCGATCGCAATGCGCGTCTGGCGGGCGAGCCTCCACCGCCGCTGGTCGAGCCGCTCCACTCGCTGCTGAACCAGACCGCCGGCACGGTCATGCGCCAGTACCTTCGCGCCCCGACTCTGGTCTCGATTGCCGGCTCGCTGTCCTGCTACCTAGGCCTAGGCTGCGACGAGCTAGCCGCGATTCCCTACCTGACCATGTTGCACAGCTACCACGCTCACAGCGGCAGCTACCCGGTCGGCGGAAGCGGAGCGATCCCCGCTGCCCTCGCGCGCACGCTCACTTCGCTCGGCGGCGAGATCCGAACCGACAGCCCAGTCCTCGCCATCCGCACCGAGCGCCGAACGGTCACCGGCGTCACGCTCGCGAGCGGCGAAGACCTCGACGCTCCGCTGGTGGTCTCGAACGCCTCCCCGCCGGATACGTACGGCCGCCTGGTCGACACGAGCCAGGTGAATCGCCGCTTTCTGCGTCAGATTCAGGCGATGTCTCGCGGCACGAGCGTCATCAAGATCTGGCTCGGCATGCCCAAGGACGCGCTGCCGCCGGGCCTTCCGTATGAGACCTTCCTGCGCACGACCTACGGCACGACCTTCTGCGATGGCACGCTCGAGGACATCGGCGTTGTCGCCCCGCACAAGCTCGACCCGACCTGCGCGCCGGCCGGGGGAGCGGTGCTCTCGATCACCGCCGGCGCCGAGGCCTTCCTCGACCGAACCGAGCAGCACAAGGCGCTCGCGGACGCGGCCGTTCACGAGGTCGAGAGCCGCCTGGTGCCCGGACTGCAGGCCGCTGCTGACGTGCGCGTCGTTGCTACCCCGCGCACCTTTTACCGCTACACCGACAACCCCGGCGGCACCATCCATGGCTTCCGTCCCGTGCCATCGCAGAGCGGACCCAGGCGCCTCGGCATCGGCGGCCCCGTGGGTGGGCTGTACACTGTCGGCGGCTGGACCTACGCCGGAAGCGGCTTTCTACCCGCCATGACCTCTGGGCTGATCGCCGCAGCCGCGATCGAAGGAAGGCACGATTGACCATTGCCCTCGTCACCGGCGCCACGGGCGGCCTCGGACCCGCCATCGCGCGGGCCCTCAGCGCAGACGGGGCCACGGTCTACGTTCACTTTCGCCGCAACGAAGCCGCCGCCACGGCCCTCTGCGCAGAGCTCGACGGTGCGGAACCCATCGGCTTCGACGTGCGAGACAGCCAAGCGGTCCAAGCCGCCATCCGCACCATCACCGACGCCCACGGACAGCTCGACCTGCTCGTCAACAACGCCGGCGTGGTCGCGGATGGTCCGATGGCGATGCTCGACGACGCAAGCCTGACCGACGTGATCGACACCAACCTCACCGGAACCTTCAAGGTCTGCCGGGCCGCCGCACGCGCGATGATGGGCAAGCGCAGTGGCTGCATCATCAACATCTCGTCGGTCGCCGGCATCCGCGCCAGCCCCTACCAAGCGAACTACAGCGCCGCGAAAGCCGGCCTGCTCGGCCTCTCGCGCACGATGGCCCGCGAGCTGGGTTCCAAGGGCATTCGCGTAAACACGGTCATTCCGGGGCTGATTCGCGCCGGGATGGGCGCTCGCGTCGACCAGCGTCATGCCGACGCCGTGCTCGAGCGCGTACCCCTCGGTACCCTCGGTGAAGCCGAAGACGTCGCCGCAGCGGTCGTCTTCCTCGCCTCGGACGGTGCCCGCTACATCAGCGGAGCCGAGCTGACCGTCGATGGAGGACTCTGCACATGAGCCAGCCCGTCTTCACCCCGCTGGCCTGCGGTTCCGCCATCGTGCAGCGGCTGCTCCCACAGCGGCCTCCGTTCTTGATGGTGGACCGCCTGGTGGCCTTCGCGCCGGGTGACCGGCCCTGCGCCCGCGCGAGTCGCTATCTCACGGCCAACGACCCGGTCTTCGGGGGCCACTTTCCAGGCCTGCCACTGCTGCCCGGTGCCCTACTGCTCGAGGGCGTGGGCCAGACCGCGAGCCTGGTGTTCACCCTCGCCGCCATTCTCGATGCCTACGAAGAGCGGGACCTCGACCTCGCCCGGCTCGCCGATGACTTCAAGCTGCTCGACGACGCCTACAGTCTGAAGCCGGGCTTTCGCGATCCCGGAAAGCCCCTGCTCGTCGACGCTTTCTCGCGCCTCGAGAGCATGCCGGTGGGCGTGGCGGGCGGCGTTCGCCTCAAGTTCCTGCGCGCGGTCACGCCGGGATGCCGCCTCGACTACGAGGCCCAGCTCACCCATCGACTCGGTGAGCAAGTTCGCTTCGCTGTGCAGGCGAGCGTCGATGGCGAGCTGGTCGTCGAAGGAAGCCTGGCTGCCGCCATCGTCGAGGGTCTGCCGCTTCCTGGGCGGGCGTGACACGTGATTGCCTGGATGGCTCCCGGGCAAGGAAGCGAGCGCTCCGGCATGGGCCGAGATGTCGCACGCGCTTGGCCTAGCGCCGCACGACTGCTCGAGTCTGTCGCCCCGGGACTACACGGCACCGAGCTCGTCCAGCCCGCGCTGACTGCGGTCGCGCTCGGCGCTGCATCCGTGCTGCGCGACGCCGGCGTGCCCTGCCAGGTCACGGCCGGCCACTCCGTCGGCGAGCTCGCTGCGTGGGCCGTCGCGGGGGGCATCGCCTTCGACCAGGCCATCGACCTTGCGCGGGCTCGCGGAGACGCGATGGCCGCGGCGGCAAGAGACCAACCCGGCGGCATGTGGGCCTTTCCAGCGGCCCCAGAGCCTCTCCCTGAGGGACTTCAGGTCGCGGTCTACAACCCTGGACAGTGCGTGCTCTCCGGTCCCGGCCCCTGCCCCACCGGACGGCCTGTTCCGACGAGTGGTGCTTGGCACAGCCCGGCGATGGAAGCTGCGCGAGCGCCGTTCGCCGCCGCGCTCGAGGCCGTTCCTCGCCAGCCCCTTGCGCTTCCGGTCGTCAGCAATCGCGACGGTTCGATCGTCCGCGACGACGACGCCTTCCGCGCCCACCTACTCGGTCAGCTCACCCATGCGGTGCACTGGGAGAGCGTGCTGGTCACGCTGCGAGCGTCCGGCGTGACCGACCTTGTCATTCTCGGTCCAAGCAAGGTGCTCACCGCACCCCTGCGCACCTTCTGGCCGGAGGTCCGGGTGCACCGCACCGACCGAGCCAGGGACCTACGCGCAACCGTCACAGCGCTTCGCTAGAACGGCGAGTCTGCCAGACACTCGGAGAGCACAACCTCACAGGTCCTGTCGTCGAGCCAGGCATCTGGATTGGTAAAGCCATCCTCCAGCCCACCGCGAATCGCGGGCTGCAGGAACTGGCCCGGAATGCCGGTGACGTTCGGCCCAATCCACGAAGCGTAGTACCGGCGCGTCTTCGAGCTATCGTCCGGGTCCTCGATAAAGACGTCCACACCAAAGCGTTGTTCCCAGGACCGCTTTCCGTTGTCATTATCGAAGCTCTCTTCGGCCCAGGTCCGGCCGACCACTGCCGCGCGTCCGTCGGTGAGCGTGACGCGGCGAAAGTCCACGGGCACCTTGAGCCAGAAGTCGAGCACCGACTCGATTCTCAGCACATTCGAGGTACGGTACACGTCGCAGTCCCCCTCGACAAAGCAGTCGGCATCAGAGTCGTCCACCGCGAGGCGCTCGTGGCAGGTGACCGCATTGGAGTTCACACAGGTGAAGTCCTCTTCGGTCTGCGCGCGAAGATTGTCGTCGAGCGAGTGCTGCGAGAGCCCGACCATCGCCGCCCGCATCTGATCGCTGGTGTCGATGCCCTCAGGCACGGTGACATCCTCGAAGTACGCGGCGCTGAGCTCGGGAACGCCAGACATGCGCTTCTTCTTGCTCGCCTCGAGATCGAGGCCCGCCAAGGTCTCGTCCATGTGGTCGAGCACCTCAACCAGCGCGTCGGGGTCGGCGTCGAAGTCGCGAAACAGAAGCCGTGCATCTTCGCCGAGCGAGCTCTCCGGAAGATCGCGAACACAGGCGGGCTGGAGCAACACCGAGCCCACCACCAACAGAGAAAGTCGAGACCACATGGCTACTCCGCTTCCAGGCGACGCTTGAGGGCCTCGCCGGTCCGACGATGCTTCCCTGCCTTCACAAGCTTGATGATGCCGAGCGTGATCAGCGGCGGGCCGAAGCAGATGCCACCGAAGATGATCTGCGGACCCGCCATCCAGAGGATGCCGATGCCAAGGGCCCAGCCGCCGGTACTCTTCTGGCGCCTAGCCAGCGCTTCGTACTCCGCCGGGCTGTCGAACGGCGGCTTGGGTCGCCGGTTCAATTCCCCTTGCGCCTCCCGCGGGGCCTCCTTGCGGGTCACGGGCCGCACGAAGGGCTTCTTCGCCCCAGCCCGACCTTCGGCGCGCCAGTCCACACCGTCGCGCTTGGCCGCCTTGTCGAGCCGGCCGAGCAGGTCTTGGCGGACGGCTTCAAGTCCCTGGTTGTTCACTCGCCAGAGGGTGCGCTCGAACAGGCGGTCGACCTGCTTGACCTGTCGCATCGAGACGTCGTTCTCGAGGGCACTCGCGGTGAAGTTCAGACGGGCCTCTTCGAGGATCCAGGGCTCCTCGCGAATCGCGCGCTCGAGCTCTTCGACCTCATCCGAGTCCATCGCGTCCAGCTCGAGGCCGGCGGCCCACAGCGTGCGGACCATGCCGTCCATCCGCGCATCGATCGCTTCGGCCAGCTCACCCTTGTCGAGCTCGGACTTTCCGGCCCCGCGGGCGCGCCCAGCCCAGACCATCGTCGCTGCGGACTGGTTGAAGAGCTTGTCGGGCTCCCAGCCCGAGGCTGTGGGGCAGGCCGGAGCCACCGCACCGTTCAGCAGTGTCTCTTCGAGCGTGAGCTCATCAACGATGCCGTGCACGCACTCGGGGGCGTCGACCGCGGCTCCAAAGGCGGAGCTCGGCAGAGTCAGCGCCGTACCGGTGCCCGCGGCAGCACTCAGGAACGACCGGCGGTCAAGAAGAACGGGCATAGGAACTCCAAGAACCGCAGCCGGCGAGGCAGCGGAACTCGGAGCAGTATACCGGACGCCCCCGACTAGTGCGAAGGACGGTCGAACTGGCCGGCATCCGAGAGTCCCTTGAGAACCTCTCCGACCGCGGCGAGCAGACGTCCCGCATCGAGCGAGACCTCGACCGCAGCGTCCTCGGGGGCCTCGAAGCCCTCGTGCTCGGCATTTGGCCGGCGCTCCAGGCAGAGTGCAGGATCGGTGTTCACGAACACCTGGAACATGCGCTCGGCACCGACCTTCTCGCGAACCAGGTCCCGGTCGGCCTTGGATGGCGACGGGAAGGCGCAGATGGCGATGAGTCCAGCATCGGTCGCGGCGCGTGCGGCCGAAAGTACGCCATCGAGGTCCTCGCCCGTCGGCACGATCACCGTGGCGGTGCGGCCCTCGTCGAACAAACGACGCTCGAGAGCGTAGGCAAGCGCCCAGCGTCCCGAGCCCGGAAGTCCGGTGAGCCACACGGTCGCACCGCGCTGTCCGAGGCGGTCGTAGCGCTCGCGCGTGGAGACCTGGGTACGGGGCGGAAGTGCCGAGCCAGCGCGGGCTTCCTTGAGCAGGTCTTCGAGCTCGAGCAGCGAAGACTGTCCGCCCACCATGCCAGCAGCGACCGTGTTGTTTGTCGCCGAGTCGATGAGAATGAACGCACCCGTCGCCCGGTTCTTGGCGTAGGGGTCGGTGTACAGCGCCCGCGTGCACGAGATGCGCACGTAGCCGATGTCGTTGAGGTCCAGCGTCGCGGCGGGCACGTGCTCGAGCGTGTCCATGTCGAGCTTCCAGTCGATGTGCTCGACCTCGGCGCGCATGGTCTGCGTCGTGTGCTTGAGCAGGTACGACTTCTCGGTGTCGAGTGCCGTCTCGCTCATCCAGACCAGGTGGGCCTCGGTGATGCGCTGCACGTTCGGCGTGTTTTCCGGCTTGACGAACATGTCGCCGCGGCTGGTGTCGATCTCGTCGGCAAGGCGGATGGTGACCGACTGAGGGCAGAACGCCTCTTGCACCGGCACGCCGAGCAAGTCGATGGCCTCGACGGTGCTCGTCTTGCCAGAAGGCAGCGTCATGATCGGGTCGCCGACCTTGATCGTTCCACTCGAGATCTGCCCCGCGAAGCCTCGGTAGTTCAGGTTCGGGCGGAGCGTGGTCTGCACCGGGAAGCGGAAGTCCTCGAGGTTGTAGTCGGCGGCCACCGGCACATTCTCGAGGTACTCGAGGATGTTCGGACCGTCGTGCCACGGGGTCTTCGGGCTGTTCGAGACGATGTTGTCGCCCTTGAGCGCACTGATCGGGAAGAAGGTCACGTCCTTAAAGGACAGGTCCTTGGCGAACTCAGCAAACTCGTCGCGGATGGCGTTGAAGCCGTCCTGATCGAAGTCGGTGAGGTCCATCTTGTTCACGCAGACCGCGAGGTGCGGGATGCCGAGCAACGAGGCGATGGTCGCGTGACGGCGCGACTGCTGAAGCACGCCGAGACGGGCATCGATGAGGATCAAGCCCACGTTGGCGGTCGAAGCGCCGGTGACCATGTTCCGGGTGTATTGAATGTGCCCGGGGGTATCCGCGATGATGAACTTGCGCTTATCTGTCGCAAAGTAGCGGTAGGCGACATCAATCGTGATGCCCTGCTCGCGCTCGGCACGCAGGCCGTCGGTGAGCAGCGAGAAGTCGATCTCGTCTTCTTCGCCCTCGAGGTTGCTGGCCTTCTTTACGGCCGCGAGCTGGTCCTCGTAGACCATGCCGGTGTCGTGAAGCAGGCGGCCGATGAGGGTGGACTTGCCGTCGTCGACAGAACCCACGGCCACGAAGCGGAGCAGTTCTTTCTGCTCGTACTTGTCGAGGTAGGCGCGGATGTCGCTCTTGATCAGGTCTGCGTCGGTGCCCATTAGAAGTATCCCTCGCGCTTCTTGCGCTCCATCGAGCCGTCTTCGTCAAAGTCGATGAGGCGCCCCTGGCGCTCGCTGAAGGTCGTCATCAGCATCTCGCGGACGACGGCGGGAACGGTGTCCGCGGTGGACTCGACCGCGCCGGAGAGCGGATAGCAGCCGAGGGTACGGAAACGAATGCTCTTCATCATCGGCACTTCGCCGGGCAACAAGCGCATGCGCTCGTCGTCGACCATGATCAGGGTGCCGTTGCGCTCGACCACTGGGCGCACGGCCGAGAGGTACAGCGGAACAATCGGAATGTTCTCGCGAAGCACGTAGAGCCACACGTCGAGCTCGGTCCAGTTCGACAGCGGGAACACGCGCACGCTCTCGCCCTGGCGGGTGCGAGTGTTGTAGGTCGACCAGAGCTCGGGGCGCTGGTTCTTCGGGTCCCACTGGTGGTGCTTGTCGCGGAACGAGAAGATGCGCTCCTTGGCCCGGCTGCGCTCTTCGTCGCGACGGGCGCCACCGAAGGCACAGTCAAAGCCGTACTTGTCGAGCGCCTGCTTGAGACCCTGCGTCTTCATGACGCCGGTGTAGTGGTTCGAGCCGTCGTCGAAGGGGTTGACGCCAGACGCCTTGCCCTCTTCGTTGATGTGCACCAGCAGGTCGATGCCGTTGTCCTTGGCGTACTGATCCCGGAAGGTGATCATGTCGCTGAACTTCCAGGTCGTGTCGACGTGGAGGAACGGGAACGGGGGCTTGCCCGGAGCGAAGGCCTTCATCGCGAGGTGGGCCATGACGCCCGAGTCCTTGCCAATCGAGTACAGCATGACCGGATTGTCGAACTCGGCCGCGGCTTCTCGAATGATGTGAATGCTCTCGGTCTCGAGCTGCTGAAGATGCGTCAGCTGTTGCTGGGTCAGGCTCATGGGAGTCCAGGGGGGTTCGAGGGACGAACAGACGGACAGCGAGGACAGTGCTGATACCGGGCTGAGCCCCTTTTTGCCACCCTAGGTAGGCACGGTGCGCGCACCCCACCCAGCCACGATGCGCCCGCAGTCGGCACGATCACGACGCGGCCACCTGAATTACCCGCCGTTACGCCAACAACTCATCCCCTGGGCCCCATCACCGGGTTGCGAGCACCAGAGCGACATCCCCGTCGGTGACGACCCGGGTTGGAGCCAGGCCACAGCCTCGAAGCTCGTCCTGCAGGGCAGGAAGCCGGAACTTGGTGCTGATCTCGGTATGCAGTGCCTCTCCGGCCTCGAACTGCACCTCGATGTCGAGACTCTTCACGCGGACCCGCTGGGCCGTCGATGGGACCAGCGAAAGCGCCATGCGTTGATGCTCGGCATCCCAGCGCGCCACATGCGACCAGTCCCGCAGATCGAAGTCGGCATCGAGTGCACGGTTCACCACCGCCAGCACATTCTTGTTGAAGGCTGCCGTCACACCCTGCGGATCGTCGTAGGCGGCGACCAGACGGCGCGGTTCCTTCACCAGGTCGACGCCGAGAAGCAGGCTCTCTGCGGGCCTCAAGCTCTCGGCCACCGCCCGAAAGAAGTCCCGCCGCTCGTCGGGGTAAAAGTTGCCGACGGTGCCCCCCAGGAACACCACCATGCGCCGCTCGCCGACCACCGTGGCGTGCAGGTGCTCGCTGAAGTCGCCCACCACGCCGCTCAGCGACAGGGATGGGTAGCGCTGCGCCAGTCCCGGAAGCGCATCGCCAATGGCCGACGCACTCACGTCGAGCGCCATGAAGTGCTCGAGCCCCTCGGCCGCATCAAGCAGCTGGCGGGTCTTCTCGGAGCTACCCGCGCCGAGCTCCACGACCGCATCGGGACAAGCCACCGCGAGCAGCTCTGCCGCATGGTCCGCGAGGAGCTGCCGCTCTGCTCGGAACGGGTAGTACGGCTCGAGCCGCGTGATCGCCTCGAACAGCGCACTTCCGCAGCTGTCATACAACCATCGCGGCGACAGGATGTGCGGCGACGTGGCGAGCGCCCGCCGAACATCCTCCGCCAGAGCTTGGGCAGCCCAGTCTTCGGTCAGCAAGGTGAGCACGCGCGGCGTTGGGGTCTGGTGGGTCATGCCTTAGGCCGCCGCCAGCGGTGTCCAGCCCTTCTCGATGGTCTCACCCGTCTGCAGGTGGTGATCGAGGGCAGCGAGCAGCATGTCGAGGTTGCCGGTGAACTTGCGCTTGATCACAAGCGCGTTGAGGACCGTTCCCAGCACGCCAAATGGCGGGGTGTAGGTCATCCGCAGCTCCATGCGTGTTCCGCCGCCCTCGGGCGTCAGGTCGAAGATGGCCCGCGCGTCACGAATCGGCAGGGATCCATCCACGATGTCGACGGTGAGCTGCTCACCCTCAACCGCACCCACAACGCGCTCGAGCACGTGGTTGCCATCATGAAAGTGGCAGGTGCGCGCGGCGCCGACACCGCCAGCTGCGGAGCCTTCCTCAAGCGGAGAGGACGCGACCAGCGGATGGTACCGATGAACACCACCGAAGTCGTTGAGCGCCGCGAACACCTGGGCAGGGGTGGCACGGACAGTACGGGACACAAAAATGGTGGGCATCTTGGCCTCCAAGCCGGTTTCTCGACGGCACCCCGTCGGGTGAGCTAACCGTAAGCAGAGGCCAGGAGAACCACAATGGGGCAAGATCGTCTTAGTATTGGTGCATTTGAGTCAACAAAACTCATGCCGCAGCTGGCGGCCTTTCTCGCCGTAGTCGAAGCGGGCAGCTTCACGGCCGCCGGACGTCGGGCCGGGGTCGACAAAGCGGTCATCAGTCGGCGGGTCAAGGCCCTCGAAGCGGCCCTCGAGGTGCGCCTTCTGCATCGCACCACCCGAAGCATGCGGGTCACAGACGTCGGCAAGGAGCTCGTTCGCGCGACCCAAGAGCCCTTGGGTGAGCTCTCCAAGGCGCTGATGCTGGCGGCGAATCCGGGGCGTATTCAAGGGACTGTACGGGTGGCGACCTTCCCCGGCAGCTCCTCGATCTGGAGCCCCGTGCTTCGAGAGCTGGCCGAGACCCATCCCGAGGTGCGCCTCGAGCTGGCGGCCAGCGAGGTGATGGCGCGCCTGGTCGATGAAGGCTTCGACCTCGCCCTGCGCATGGGGCGCATGCCCGACTCGTCGATGGTGAGCCGCAGACTGGCGACCTGGCGCTACATCCTCTGCGCCAATCCAGAGTGGGTGGCCGCCCATCCCGAGGTGCAGGAGCCCGCCGATCTCGCCCCCCACTGGGTCCTGTACGGCTCTGGCCGCTACGCCAACCGCTGGCGCTTCGAGAAGCCCGGCAGCATCATCGAGATCGAGGTCGGGAGCGTGCTGACCGCCTCGACTGGCGAGTTGATCCAAGATGGCGTGATCGCCGGCCTCGGCGTGAGTGCGCTCACACCGGTCGCCGCCGAGGCCGAGCTTGAGCGCGGCCGCTTGGTGCGCATCCTCCCTGAATGGCGGGTGGACCACAGCTTCGGTATCTTCGCCGTCACCCCACACCGCGCCTACCTTCCGGCGCGAGTGGAGGTGGTGCTCGAGGCCCTGCGGAGGCAGCTCACACTGCTCGAAGGCCGATGGACGGCACTCAGTGAATAGCGCCGAGTTCGATGCGCTCGCCCGCATTTACAGAGGCGGTACCGAAGCGATCGGCTGAAGCGCTACCTTTGCCAACATGATCGCCTTCTTTGTCGCAATCGCCCTCGCCACGCCACCTTCCGAGCTCGCAGGAACATGGGCGCCGCCGTGCTTTCGCACCGTGATCGGCACGGGGTCGTGCCAGCGCCTCGAGGTCAAGGTCTACGCCTCGCACATCGCCGTGTACGAGATTGTCGACGACCGCGCTCGGCACCGAGTGGTGGACGGTCGACATGTGTTCCGCGAGACGACCACGCGCACCGGTCCCCTACCCGCCCGCATCGATGGCGATTCGCTGACCTGGGAGTCGGACGATGGAGCCACGCAGACGCGAACGGTGACCACGGTCGAAGGCACGACGACCCTAGTGGGACCGGACAGAACCTGGAGCCGGCAGCCCTAGGCGACGACCTCGGCCGTCCACGAGACATCCTTCGCGTGCAGTGCGTCCATGAGTGACGCCCCAAACGCCGTCGCCGGTGTGAGCACACCCGCCCGCTTCGGGAGCTTGTCGGCATCGCAGAGAAGAAGTGCGGCCGAGACCAGAAAGCGCAGCGTGGCGCGGTTCCCGGGGTCACCGGGGTAGGTCAGCTTGGCCTTCACCACCGTGCCCTTCGACCCCACGCCGACATGCACGGCGCTGGTGTAGCCCCCATCCATCTGCTCATCGGACGGCCCCTCGCCCGGATCGGGACCGAAGCGCTTGAGCAGCCAGCGGCCAGGAGGGGTGGCAAGCAGGCCGGCGAGACTGCCGAGACCGGCGGCGACGAGCCAGGCCTGTCGGCGCGACTTCACACCGAGAAACTCTTGGTAGCTGAAGCTGTCGCCATACCCGTGGCCCTCTTCGCTCAGCAGCGCATTCGACCGGCGCACGACCCGGGTGTTCACCGCGGCCATCACAAACGGAGCCGTGACCACGCCAAGGGCCTCGTCGTAGGCCATCTTGCGGTCGTCCTGGTGCCGGTCGCGCTCGGCGGGCGTCCGCAGATCCGCAGGGTGCAACAAGATCGGGTCGATGAAGGCGCGGGGACTCTCGTGCACCGAAGAGGTCAGCGCAGAGGCCAGGGTTCCGCCGTTGAGTCCCGCTTTCATCTTGAAGGCCGCGCGCACCGTCGTCGTCTGCTCGTCGCGCTCACGCAGGGTGTGCGCGACCAGCCATGCGCCGAGGTCTGAGGGCACCGAGTCGAAGCCACACATGGGGACGATCTTGGTGCCGTCGGCCTCGGCCTTGTCATGGTGCGCATCGATGAGGCGCCGAACCCAAGGCGTCTCTCCGGTGATGTCGCAGTAGTGCGCCTTGTGCAGCACGCAGGCGGCGACCAGGGCATCCGAATACAGCGCGAAGGGGCCCGCGGTACTGCAGACCACGCGCGTCGAGGCGGCGAGCTCGCTCATGGCGGCGGCGTCACGTCCATCGGCCACGATCACGCCGACATCGCTGTCGAGCTCGGCCTTAAGGGACTCGAGCTTGTCGCGATTGCGTCCGGCGATTGCCCAGCTCATTCCCCTGGCCTCAACGTCGAACAGGTGCGCCGCCTGCACCCCCGTGAAGCCTGTCGCACCGAAGAGAACGAGATCGTAGGTCTTGGACATGGGCGGCTAGTACCCCATCAGCGACGCGGAGGCGCAATCAGGTTTCGGAGCGGAGCAGAGCGTTCAGCGCGCCCGAGGCGCTCCCATACTTCGGCGGCAGCATCGCGCATGCGTTGGGCCCGCGACGGCCGGCCGGCATTGAGAATCGCGTTGGCTCCGACCTCGAAGACCTCGGCGTAGGCCGGCTCGGCGTAGTCGAGCCCCTCGATGCGGGCGAGGGCAGCGGTCAAGATCGACTGGTACACCCGCGGGTCCGGCTGAAGCGCCGCCCACACTGAGAGCGCGCAGCGGGCATAGAGCTCCGAGCTCGAGTGGCCGTGCTGGGTCGCGTGCTCGAGACAGGCGTCGAGGAGCTGCTTTGCCCCGTCGAGGTCCCCGCGAAGTGCCGAGACCAGCGCAATGCCGATGCGCGCCCCCTGCGCGCCGACCTCACCGATGGCGTCGAGCCTGCGTTCGGCTTGGGAATAGGCCTCCAGAGCCTCGTCGTAGCGCCGGGCGGCCCGAAGAATGTCGGCCTCGGCCAGGTCGCAGGACGCCAGCGCGCTACCCGACTGCATCTGCTCGGCGAGGTCTCTTGCTCGGCCGACCCGCTCGAGGGCCCGATCAAAGCGACGATCGACCTTCTCGGCATCTGCCAAGTGGAGGAGCGCAACCAGCGCCGTCTGCGGCCGACCGCTGGCCCGCCCAAGGTCGACGGCCCGGCGAAGAGGCCGCACCGCCGCCGCGAAGCGTCCAGACCGAAGCAGCACGTCTCCCAGGCCGAGCGCGGTCGTGGCCTGAAGGCCCTGGTCCTCGCTGGCATCGGCAAGCACCTTGGCTTGCTCAGCCCACTCACGGGCGGCTGTCCGATCACCGGCGGCGAGAGAGGACGCGAGCAATAGGCTCCGCGAGGACACCTGGTAGGCGATGAGCTGCTGCTCTTCGGCGCGCTCGAGCACGCGGTGCGCGAATCGTTGGGCATCCTCGAGCCGTCCGCGCCGATGGGCAAGAGCCGCGCGAATGGAGAGCAGCTCGAGACGCAGGCGTTCATCGACCTTGGCCATGCTGCAGCCGAGCTCAGCCTCGCCCAGCAGTGCCAGCGCCCAGGCGTACTCGCCACGCTCGAACGCAGCCCGCGCACCCGCGAGCAGCGGCTCGACGGCCTCGTCCCACTTCTCTGCGCGAGACAGGTGGCGGCCGAGTCGATCCGGAGCGGCACCGCGCTGCTCGAGCATGCGGGCACAAGCGAGGTTGAGGGCTTGCGAGCGGTCCTCGTTCAGCGAGCGCTCCACGAGCACATCCCGCAGTCCCGCATGGGTAAAGCTCCAAGCCGGGTCCCCGCGGCGCGTTCGGCGAGCCAGGCCGGCATCGATGAGCGCTTCGACCAGGCCGGTATCGGCAACGGCACCGGCCTGCTCGCAGGCGAGCTGCCACTCGCGGTACACGACCACCCGTCCCAGAGTCGCGGCAACATCGAGCGCGAGTCGATCGGTGGCAGGCCGACCGTCGAGAAGCCGGTCCACGCGGGTCTTCCAGAGTTCCTCGAGCTCTGAGGGCAACGAGTCGACGGCATCTGGTGTGAGCGCAGGGCCCTCGGGACCCGCAGAGAGCGCCCCACTCGCGACCCAGTCACGAAGCATGTGGACCGCAAACAGCGGCATGCCTCCGGCGCGCTCGACCAGCTGGTCCGCCACATCCCTGTCGGGAATCGGCAGTGACGCCGCGAAGGCCGACCGGCCGTTGACGCCCAGGGACCGAACATCGAGGCGCGCCGAGGCCTCGTGTGCAAGTAAGCGCGCCACGTGGGCCTTCCCGACCGGTCGCTCCGCCAGCGCCGCCGCCTCGACCGAGAGAATCACCAACACCGGCAGAGAGCTGTCGAGCAGCACATCGCAGAACGAGAGCGCGTCCGCCGCCCACTGCGCATCCTCGATAACGAGCACGTACGGCCGCTCACTGGTCAGCCGCTCGAGGTGATCGAGCACGAGGTGATGGCGCTCGGCCATCGCCGGATCGCGACCTGAGAGCGACAGCCAGTCGGTCAACGCCTCCCACTGGTGGGGGTTGGTCTCGCCGCTCCGCTCGAGGGCGCGCTGCACTTTCTCGGCGTTGCGCACGCGGTTGGACCCGCAGCGGAAGTGCCGACGCAGCATGCCCGCAAGGCCGTCGTGTGTGCCCGGCAGCGGGTTGTGGACGGCACGCAGCGCTCCACCTGCTCCCGATTCACGCGCTTGCTCGACCAGCCAGGTGGCCAGGCGCGATGCCCCCGACCCGGACTCACCGAACAGGGCGACCAACCGAGGCTCACGCTGCTCATGCACCTCGCCAAACAGGTTCCAGAGCGCCTTCTGCTCACCCTGTCGCCCGGCGACCGAGAGCGGACGCAGCGGGAGCAGCGCGAGACCGGCCGCCGTCAGTCGTGGCTGCGCCGGCACGCGGCGCGCCATGGGAAGCGGTGGGAACGGCGGCGGAGGCGGACGAATCGGTACGGGAAGCGGTGCGCCGAGCGGGTCGTTGTCCGGAAGCTCCAAGACCTCGAGCACGTCTGAGACGCCCTCGCTCGGCTCGTCGTCGAGCAGAAAGTCCGACAGATCATCCGACACCGCCTCGACCACCGGAGGGCCCAGCCCAAGCAGGTGGTACGCCGCGTCCGGCGCCGTCGCAAAGCGAGCTCGGGGGTCCTTGGCGAGCAAGAGTTCCAGCCACAAACCGAGGTCTTCGGGAATCGCCGTCCACGGCCGAAGCGGCGGCAGATCACGCCGCAGGTGCGCCCCACACAGGGCCTCGTAGCCCTTGTCCAAGAACGGGGGATGCCCGGTGACTAGCCGCCAGGCCAAGCAGCCCACGCCGTACAGGTCGGTCCACGGCCCCTGCCGAACCAAGTCATCGAGGAACTGCTCTGGCGCCATGTACCGAGGCGTGCCGCCGGCCTGGGCTGCGCCGTCTTCCGGATCGAGCGCGCTGGCCAAGCCGAAGTCGCAGAGCTTGGCGCGCCCCTTGGCGTCGAGCAACACATTCGACGGCTTCACATCGCGATGCAGCACCCCATGGGCGTGCGCATGCCCCAGCGCCGAGAGGAGCTGACCGAGCCAGGCCTTGATCACCGACCACGGCTGGGGTTCGGTCACCTGGCCGAGATGTCCTCCAGCCGCATACTCGAGCGCAATCCACGGCAGTCCCTCGGGGAGGGCGTCGACACCCGCGGGGACACGGCCATGATCGAGCACCTTGACGATGTTCGGGTGCGAGAGCACCGCCATGGCTCGCAACTCGTCACGCAGCGCACGGGCCCGCACCCGGTGGTCGGTCTTCGGGTCGAGCACCTTCATGGCGACTGGAAGCCGAGTGGGCGTGTGCACGGCCGCCCAAACCGTAGCCAGACCTCCCTCTTCAAGGGGTTGCTTCAGCTCGAACGGGCCCAGGTGCGGCATCGCGCCAGGATAGCCGCTGCGCACCGTCCCACGCGCGTCTGAGCGTGTCACTCGTCCAAGATCTCCCGGCGAAGCCGGTTCGCGAGCTGGTCGGCATAGCGGGTGGGCTGCGGAATTCGCGCTTCGGTGGCGCAGCGAAGCACCCAGTCGCGTGCGGTCGGCAGGCTTAGGCGATGTCCCACACTCACGTAGACCCAGCGCACGTCGCTCTGAGTCCGCAGCGCCGACGCCACTTCCTCGTCCTCGTGGACCACCTCGCTCCAGCTTCCGGAACCCGGATCGGGCTCGTCGTGCTCGCCGATGTACCGAGACTTCGCGACCCCAAGCGTCGGCAGGTCCGTAAGCACACCCAGGTGGCAAGCGAGGCCGAAGCGTCGCGGGTGCGCGAGGCCATTTCCGTCGCAGAACACGAGGTCGGGCGTAGGCAGCTGGGCGAGTGCGTCGAGCACCGCCGGAAGCTCACGAAACGAGAGCAGACCCGGCTCGTATTCGGCGGTGATGGCTCGCACCGCCGTCGCCTCATCGAGGAGTTCGAGGGTCTGGGCATCGAGCAAGACCGCCGCCCCAATCGCCACCTCATCGGTGTAGGCCACATCCAACCCAACGATGGTGCGAATCGGGCCGAGGCGGTCTACCGCTTCGACCCGCGGGGCGAGCTCCACCTGCATCCGGCGCATCTGGTCGGAGGTCAGGTCCGAGAATTGAGGAGGGATCTGCCGCATGAATGCCTAGCAATCATACAACCCCTGCACCCCGGCCGTCCTTCCGAACCCGCCAGCGCCCTCTTCAGCGACCGGGCACCACGAAGACGTGCCGCGTTCCAACGGTGGATGCGGTGTCGAGGTTGCTTGCGCTCGAGACGAAGCCGACATGACGTGCATCAGCCGACAGAGTGGCCTTGACGGCACCCGTGTCGGCAGGAGTCCCACTGTCGTCCACCGACACGATTGACACTGCACCCGTCGCCAGGTCGCGCAGGTAGATGTGCGTCGGTCCACCCGTGACGACGTCGGTGTACTGCCCGTTCGACTGGAACACGAGCATGTCGCCAGCGGCCGAGAGCCTTGGGTAGTTCGCGCTGCGGACGGTCTGGTCCCCGTCGACGTCTAGGCTCACCACCTCATTGTCGTCGGCAAGACGGTCGTAGAGGTACACATCGTCCGAGGTGTTCCCGTCGTCCGCGGTCAGCGGCGAGCGCGTCCAGAACACGACGAGCTTTCCGTCGTCGGAGATGTCGTCTGGCAGGCTGTAGCTGATCGAGTCGGTGCCGTTGGCGTCGCGACTCATCAGGACGGCGCTGCCCGTTCCCCGATCGAGCAAGTAGGCATCTTCTTCGGGCCCACCACCACGCGCCACAGCCGATGCCGCATCCGAGATGAAGGCCACGTAGCTGCCATCACCGCTGATTACCGGGTTGCTTGCGTAC
The DNA here is from genome assembly GCA_023954855.1 of Pseudomonadota bacterium. Taxonomy (GTDB): domain Bacteria; phylum Myxococcota_A; class UBA796; order UBA796; genus M1803. The sequence continues at coordinate 26,982 of JAGSGY010000055.1, forward strand.
GCACCATTCGCCATCGCAAAGCGCTCGAGCGGCTGACCGTCCTCCCAGAAGAACATGTCGGTGGTGAGGTTGTCGTCGCCGGCCACGAGGTTGGTCGAGTTCGACGAGAAGGCCACGACGCTGCCATCGGCCGAGATGTCGACCCAGAAGTCGTCGCGGTCACCGCCCTCGCCGGCAGCGTTCTTGCTGATCCAGGAGGTGGTTCCGTTGACCGTGTCGCGCAGGTACACGTCGGTGGTCCCAATGTCGCCCGCGTCAAAGTTCGACTGCGTCACAAACGCGACGTAGCGGCCGTCCGCAGAGATCGACGGGGACCAGGAGTCGCCGGTGCCGATCGTGCCATCCGTCGCCTGACTGACGAGCGTGGTCGTGCGGGTCTCAAGGTCGTGCAGGAACACATCGCGGCGCGCGTTGGTGTCCCCATCGACCAGGTTTGTGGCGTAGGAGATGAAGGCGACCCAGCGCCCGTCCGCCGAGATGACCGGGTCGTCGGAGCGATCGTCCCCGAGGGTTCCATCGGTGTGCATGCTGACGAGGATCGGTGCGTCCACCCGGCAGGCCTGGACCTCGACCATCTCGCCCTCTTCACACCCGAGGCTGAGCGTTCCCGCTCCGTCCCAGCACGCCTCGGAATCGGTGTCGCCATCGACGCAATCATCGGGGTCGTCACAGGTCCCGTCCTGCCAGGCACCATCGACGCACTCTTGCTCGACGAGGCCGCGGTCGTTGAGGCCGCACGCGATATCGGAGACCTGAGTGTCGCCGGCGTCGCAAACGCTCGGCTCACTGTCGTCATCGGGGGTGCCGCAAGCGACGAGAGCGAGAATGGGAAGAAGCGTGCGCATGGTGTCTCCGTGTGCCGCGAACCATAGAGCGCAGCGCGACCGCACACACCCCACGGAGATCCCACGAACGCCACAACAGCCGCGGCAACGCGAGGCCTAGACGCGGATACCGCCCGGCGACGCCCCTCCTGGCGTATCCTCCGCGCAACTGGAGATCGCTCGTGACGCCGACCCTCACTCTGCTGCTTGCCTTGACCTTGCCCGCAATGGCCCAGGACGCCCCCGCTGAACCTGCGGGCGCCGACGTGACCAAGCCCGCCGCGGAAGAAGCCGCCCCCGAAGCGGAGGCTCCCGAGGTCACCAAGCCCGATGCCGAAGAGGGTGACGCCAGCGAGGCCGCTGACAGTCCAGAAGCCCCCGCCGAAGACGCATCCGAGGGCGACGCTGAGGCCACTGAGGACGAGACTTCGGACGAGGCCGCAAAGGCTGAAGCCGCTCCGAAAACCGCCGCCCCCGAGACGACGCAGGCCGACCTCGAAAAGCGCATCGACGCGCTCGAAGCCATGGTCGAGAGCCAGGCCGAGACCCTCGCAAAGCAGCGCGTGAAGCTGATGCCCAAGGACCTGACCACTGAGCTCGAAGGCCACTACCGGGTTCGCGGCTACGTGTTCAACCACATGTTCGAGAACCAGGGTGACGCCGACGGCAACTACACCGACGCCCGCTACATGCAGCACCGGTTGCGCGTGCGCCCAGTCGTGAAGTTCAAGGAGCTCGCTTCGCTTCACTTCGAAGCCGATCTCCTTGGCGAGAGCGTGTTCGGTGACAACGCCTCACTCGCGTCGACCTCGCTCTTTGCCGGCGACCCCACCCAGACCCGCCTCAATGGCGGCGAGAGCAATGGCTTCAAGCTCAACCGTGCCTGGATCGAGGCGACCCTGCCCATCGGCCTGGTACGCGTCGGCCGTCAGGCGTCGCACTGGGGCATGGGCCTGCTTGCCAACGATGGCAACGGCTTCGACGAGACCTTCGGCGAGAACCACTACGGCAACTCCTTCGACCGCGCGATCTTCGCGACCCGTCCGCTGGCCATCGCCGCCGCCATCACCGGCAAGGAGGACAAGGAGATTCCCCTGTTCATCGCCGTGGGCGTGGACCGTCTGGTCGAGGAACCCCTCGAGGAGTACTACGGCTACCGCTGCGAGCCGGGCATTCCCGACGACGACCCGGACTACGACGAGCGCTGCGACCCGCAGGACACCGGCACCACCACGAGCGACCACAGCTACGTCAACGACGAGCGGGTGGCTTCGGACCGACGCCAAGACTGGTGGGCCGACCAGAACGACGATGTGATGGAGATGATCTACGTGCTCATCTACCGTGGTGAAGACGTCGACTACTTCGGCGGCACCGGCGACCTGACCGCCGGCGGCTACGTCATCCACCGCGTCCAGCGTGTGTCGGAATCGAACGTGATTATCGCCGATGCCTACATCGACGCGAAGATCCACGGCATTCACGTCGAGTTCGAAGGCCTGACCATTCAGGGGAAGACCCGGGGCATCGCCCTGCAGGGCGGCGACCCGTCCGCAGAGGATCCGCTGGCCAAGAGCGCCAACATCTGGGGCATGGTCGCCCGCGCTGGCTACGAGCAGCCCGGCTGGAAGGCGCTGATGGAGGTCGGACACGCCTCGGGTGACGCGAATGTCGCCGACGAGGACTTCACCGGCCGGCCACTCCACCCGGACCACAACGCAGGCATCCTGCTCTACGAGGAGGTCATCAGCCGGGTGACCGCTGAGACGTGGACCGAGAGCGCGGAGTCGCTGTGGTCGAAGGGCTCGGTCTACAACTCGACCTACGTGTTCCCGCAGGCGTCGATCTACCCGCTGGACAACTGGGAGATCGCGACCGGATTCCTAGTCGCCATGCCCGACGAGCCCGATGGCGTGCGCATTCTCTGTGGCGAGGGCGACGACTGTGCCCAGACCACCGCCGAGAGCGACATCCTCGGCTGGGAAGTGGACGTGGCGATCAAGCACCGCTGGCATGAGCACCTGCTGTTCTCGCTCGAGACGGCCGTGGCCCACGCCACCGACCGCGTGAACCTCAACGCCGGCGACCTCAACCCCGAGGGAAACTTCTTCACGGTCCAGAGCCGCTTCGCGTGGGAGTTCTGACGACGCCGGTCTCACCGGGTAAAAGACTCTGACACGAGGACTTCATGCGCATCGCCCTGCTTCTGCTCGTCGCCTGCTCCGGAACCGGATCAAACGACGACAGCCGTCTCATCGACACCTCCGAGCCCGCGGCTCTCCCCGTGGCAGGTACGTACCGGGCGATCTTCGACGGCACCTACTCGGCCTGTGATCTAGGCATCGTGAACGACCGCATCTTGTCGGTCCGCCAGCAGTACGTGCTCGTGCTTCCCTACGACGCGACCGAAGAAGACCAGCTCGTCGTGCGCAATAGCCAGGGCGAAGACCTGTTCGACTGCACCCGCGACCCCTCGGATGGCAGCTACTACTGCGGCGAGCAGTTCGACCAGCACATCGGCGACGACTCGAACACCTACGGCTGGACCCTCGTTCACCGCTTCGTCTTCGACGGCGAAGACACCGGCAAGATGACCATCAACAGCGAGGTCACCTGCAGCGGCAGCAGCTGCCCCTACGAGACCTGCGAAGACGACGCGAGCTACAGCGTCGACGTCTTCCTGGACTTCGAGCAGCTGAACATGGCGCCGTGCACCGCCCCTGGCCTTCCCGCGAATGCGCTGCAGGAGAGCCTCATCGAGGTGCGCAACCTCAACTCCCAGTCCGTCGACCTCGTCTGGCTCAACTGGACTGGCGGCGCCGTCGCCCAGCAGACGCTCTCTCCCGGCCAGACCGTGCGTCAGCGCGCGTACGCCGGTCATCCGTGGCAGGCCCGCATCGGCAACACCTGCCTGGGCACCTGGACCGCGACGAACAAGATTGGGCAGTTCGACGTCCCGTAGCTTCGATGCGATCTTGGTTCCCGGCGCGCGCGTCTACGGCGAGAAGCCAGGACCCGCCCTACGCCGTCGTGTGGAGCGTGCGGTGGCGGCCTTTGAAGCCGGGGCCGCACCCATCCTGCTGATCTCGGGCGCAGGTGGCGAAGCCGAAGTGGGCGGCGCGCTCGCGCAAGAGCTGGGGCTGCCACACAGCGCACTCCTGCTCGAGACCGAAGCCACCTCCACTCGACAGAATGCCGCCTTCTCGGCGGCCATGGTCTCAGGGCGCGTGCTGGTGGTCACCGACGACTTTCACGTGTGGCGCTGCAGCTGGCTGTACGGGGCCCACTTCGCCGAGGTCGAGGTGGTCAGCGTGGCGGGCAGTCGCTGGTGGCGTCCGCGTCTTCGAGAAGGACTGTCGATCGCCAAGGCGATGCTGCACAGCGCGCGAAGTCAGGCGAGCAGGCGCAGCACAGCCGAGTAGTCGCCGTCGTACCAAGGACACGTGTCGGCGGTGTGGTGTGGTGTTCCGAAGTACCCGCCCAAGTCGACCGCTTCGGCCCCCGCAGCGAGAAGGGTCTCGACCAGGCGCACATCGCCGCGAAGCGCGGCCCAATGAAGTGCGGTCAGCCCCATCCACGCGACGCTGTCGACCGGAAAGCCAAGTGCACAGGCCAGCGCCACCGCCTCGTGGCGACCATGCTGAGTCCAGTGTGCGACCAGGCCGCGATCCTCGTCGGTGAGGTCGTCGAGAAGGCTCGGATGTGCGGTCAGTCGTCCGCGGGCATCGGCCTCGTCGCCCCTTGCGACTGCGAAGACAAAGGCTTCTGCAGGTGTCGGCTCCGAGGCCACCGCTCCCTTGGTGCGAAGCAGGTCGACAGCCTCGACATGGCCCAAGCGCAGCGCGAAGTCGAGGGGCGTGAAGCCGCGAATCGCGAGAAAGCCCGCCTTCCCCTCGTTCGTTCGAAGATTGGGGTCCGCACCCGCATCGAAGAGCGAGGTGAGCTGATCGGCAGGCGCCCCGCGCTTGATCGCCCAGTGCAAGGTGGTCTCGCCCGCGGCCGGATGCACCGCATTCGGGTCTGCGCCGGCATCGAGAAGAAGCCGGATGGCCGCTGGCCAGCGCATGTCGAACGCGTGCTTGAGGGTGTAGGAGGCGTCGTCCTTGTCGATGCCCGCATCGGCGAGTGCCTGGAGCAGCTCGAGGTCGAAGGACTCCACCGCGTGAAAGGTCGAGTTTCCATCACTGGGATGGGCCCCTGCAGCCAGAAGCAGCTTCATGCGCTCGCGGTCTTCAGACACCGCAATCGTGCCGTACAGCGCCGAGAACGGGTTGTCGGACCCCTCACCCGCATAGCCGGCGTTGGGGTCGGCACCTCGGTCGAGCAGTAGTCGAGTCACGCCGAGGATGTCGGTGCCTTCCATCTCATCGGCACGTGAGTAGGCGGCATAGAGAATCGGCGGCCAGTCGCGTGGACCTCCGCTCCGACTCACCGCTTCGGGGTCCGCATCGAGCTGCGCCCGGAGCGCCTCGACGTCACCCGCCGTGGCCGCCGCAAACACACTCTCGGCCGCGGCGCCGAGCAGCTTGCGAGCCCGGTCGAGATCCACGGTGACGGGGGCATCCCATCCCCTTGCACACAGCGCACCAATCAGGTCCTCAGCAGACAAGCATCCTCCACGGACCCGAGGCTAAACCAAGGCTCAGCGCGCCGGCGACCAGCTCGACAGGCGCAGGCTGTTGGTGACCACGCTGACCGAACTCATGGCCATCGCAAAGGCCGCGAACATCGGAGGAAGCAGAATGCCGAACGGGGCGAGCACACCCGCCGCCAGGGGAATGCCCGCGACGTTGTAGCCAAAGGCAAAGACGAGATTCTGGCGCACCGTGCGCATGGTGGCGCGCGACAGGTCGATCGCATCGGCCACCGCGTGAAGATCGTCGCGAAGCACGGTGATGGCCGCAGCCTCGACCGCTACCGCGGTGCCCGAGGCCATCGCAAAGCCGAGGTCGGCTCCCGCCAGCGCCGGAGCGTCGTTGACACCATCGCCGACCATGGCGACGATCTCGCCCGACTCGCGCAGCTGGGCCACCCTTGACGACTTGTCCTCGGGAAGCACCCCCCACTCGACCCGGTCGACGCCCACAGCAGCGGCGACGGCCTCGGCGGGACCCTGTGCATCGCCGGTGAGCATCACGACCTTGAGGCCAAGCGCGTGAAGGCGCGCGACAGCCGCACGGCTCGTCTCTTTCACCGGATCGGCGACGGCGAGCATGCCGCGCACCTCGCCCTCCCAAGCCACGTAGACGGCGGTGCGTCCCTGTGCAGACTGAGCGGCAACAGCCTCGTCGAGCGCGCTCACATCAAGGCCCCACTCCGCCACGGCCCGCGGCCCGCCGACCTGCACGCGCACGCCGTCGACGACGCCGACCACGCCTCGCCCAGCAAGGCCCTGCACCTCGGTGGCGGTGCCGGGTGGCGCCGCATCGGCAATCGCCCTTGCGATGGGGTGCTCGGAGCCGCGCTCGACCGCACCGGCCCTTGCCAAGAGCAGGTCCGCATCGGTGTCGACGGCGACGACATCGACGAGGGCGGGCTTGCCCTCGGTGAGGGTGCCGGTCTTATCGACGACCACGGTCGTGAGCGTGCGCGCGACCTCGAGGGCCGCCGCCTCGCGAATGAGGATGCCGGCGCTGGCCCCGCGACCCGTGCCGACCAGAACGGCTGTCGGCGTGGCGATTCCGAGGGCACACGGACAGGCGACGACCAGCACCGCGACGGCGCGCACCAAGGCCGCGTCCAGGCTTCCAATCGTGGCCCACACCGCGAGGGTGAGCAGCGCGATGGCAATGACCGCGGGCACGAACACGGCCGCCACCCGGTCCGCCAGCCTCTGCACCGGCGCCCGGCTTCCCTGCGCCTCTTCCACGAGTCCGGCGATGCGTCCGAGGGCGCTCTCGGCGCCGACCTCGGTCACCCGCACGACCAGGGCACCATCGGTGTTCAGCGTGCCGGCAAGCAGCCGGTCTTCCGCCTCTCGCAGCACCGGTACCGACTCGCCAGTGACTGCACTCTCGTCGACCGCGCTGGTGCCCTCAACCACCACACCATCTGCGGGCACGCGCTCGGCCGGACGCACCCGGATCAGGTCTCCTGGCACGAGGTCGGCGACGGCGATGTCCACGTCCTCTTCGCCGCGCACCACCGTCGCCCGCTCAGGTGCGAGCTCGAGCAGCTGACTGAGCGCTTCGGAGGCCTTGCCCTTCGCCCGGGCCTCGAGGGCATTGCCGAACAGCACCAGCGTGATGATGACTGCAGACGTCTCGAAGAACAGCTCGTGTCCGCCGCCCGAGGCATAGGTCCAGCCGGGTGCGAGCCAGACCACCAGCGACCAGAGGAAGGCCGACAAGGTGCCCACGGCCACCAGGGTGTTCATGTCGGCGGTGCGGTTTCGAAGCGCGAGCAGCGTGCCGGTCAAGAAGCGACGTCCGGCCCAGAACTGCACCGGAAGGGTCAGGGCCAGCTGAATCGCGCCGTTCAGCTTCGGCTCGATCATCGGCCAGCCGACGAGCATCGGCCCCATCGACACGACCATCAACACCGCGCTGAGCGGTATGGCGACGGCAAGATCGCGATTGAGCTCCGCGATTTCACGGGCGCGCTCACGACGGGTCAGGTCGAGGGCGCTCTCGTTCTCGGCCACCTCGGGCGATCGGTAGCCCACCGAGGCAATCGCCTCGCGCAGTGCATCGAGCTCCACGCCCGGCTTGGCCGTGACGGTGGCCCGCTGCGATGCGAGGTTCACATACGCGCCCTGAACTCCGTCGAGGCCGACCAGCGCGCCCTCGACCGTCGAGACACACGAGGCGCAGTGCATGCCCATCACCGGCACCGAGAGCCGCACCGCGTCGGCATCGGGAATCTCGGCGGGCACCGGCTCGAGCAGCGTCACCGGAGCGGCAGGCACAGGGGCCTCACCGTTCACCACGTCGTAGCCGGCATCCTCGATGGCCTCGACGAGCAGCGCGCGGTCGGCAGCCCCTTCGATCGAGGCAGAGTCCGGCAGCTGCACATCGACCGAGGTCACGCCAGGCACTGCGAGAAGCGCGTCGGTCACGCGACTCGTGCAGTGCCCACACGTCATGCCATCGACGGTGAGATGGGTAGTCATGCCGCTCATCTTCACACGCAGGGGTCGAGAACAACCCCTGCGAGAACCGCTAGTTCGCGGCGGTGATGATCAGTGTCGCAAGCCGCGGCAGGCGTCCCGTCGTGGCGTTGTCGGCCACAAGGAAGCCGTTCGACTCGGTGAAGGTGCCCATGTCCTGCCACACGAAGTCGCCGTAGGACGAGGTGCGCACGATGACGGAAGCTCCGGTCGCCACGCCAAAGGTGTTGGTGAAGCGGATCGGAAGGCCGGGATCCGCCTCGGCGTCGTAGGGCGTCATCAGCCAGCCGCCGAGGAAGGTCTCGTTGGCGGGCGTCGGGAAGAAGGCCGTCGTGAACGGCACGGCGCCGATGTCGGTCGGGTCGTCTTCAAACAGGATGCTGAGGTCACCCTGGCCAACCGTGATGTGCAGGCCCGTCGCCACTTCGAGCTCGGCCGCCGTGCCGGGAAGGGCCACGGCCGTCGGAGCGGTCACCAGCTGCACGTTCTGGGTCAGCGTGTCGTTCGCCGCGACGTCGAGCGGGAACACGATGTCGAACAGGTCGTGCTGGTCATGCGGCGGACGCACGTGGAACGAAAACGTGTCCACGCCAATGCCGTCGTACGAGAACGCTCCGGTGGCGTCCGTGCAGACCGAGCGGCAGACCGCGCGGCAAAGTCCAATCTCGGCGTCCTCGAGGGGCGCGCCCGACGCGTCGGTGATGACGCCAGAGAGCGTGCCGGTGGCCGCGCTGTCGCCCACGCTGTGGCTGTCGAGATCGCAGCTCGGCTCGATGCCCGTGTCGGTCGAGCCGGAATCGGTGCTGCTATCAGAGCTATCGATGGGGTCGTCCTCGGTGGTTCCGGTGCAGGCGAGGGCGAAGAGAAGAAGCCAGGACAAGCGCATGAGAGCTCCTCGAGCGGTGTCGGGGTTAGGATGCGTTCAGGCGCGGAACATGCCCGGAAACGAGCGTCTTGGCTACCCCTGGTTGTCCCCTTTTGTGCCCCCTGGACGTATGCCGATCTACCGAATCCCCGAGCAACACATCTTCCCGGACCCCTGGCGTGCCGAGCCCAACGGCCTGCTCGGCGTCGGCGGAGACCTCGATCCCGACCGCCTACTACTCGCCTACCGCATGGGGATTTTTCCTTGGTATTCCGAGGGCCAGCCGATCCTCTGGTGGGCCCCCGACCCTCGCTTTGTGCTGTTCCCCGACGAACTGCACATCGGTCGCAGCCTGGCCAAGCGCATGCGACGCGGCGACTACGAGATCCGCATGGACACGGCCTTCGAGCAGGTGATGCGGGCGTGTGGCGAGGCTCCACGTCCCGGCCAGGACGGCACGTGGATCACCGACGAGATGGTCGACGGCTACGTCGGTCTGCACGAGCGTGGGCTCGCCCACAGCGTCGAAGCTTGGAAGGATGACGAGCTGGTCGGCGGCCTGTATGGGGTCGCCGTCGGAGGCCTCTTCGCCGGTGAGTCGATGTTCGCGCACGCGCCCGATGCCTCGAAGGTCGCGTTTGCGACATTCGTTCAGCAGCTCCGCGACTGGAACTTCGAGCTCATCGACTGCCAGATGCACACCGAGCACCTCGAGCGCTTCGGCGCCCGTGACATTCCGCGCATGGACTACCTGCGCCACCTTCAGCGCCTGCACCACACGCCAGAGCGCGTCGGCCCGTGGCGTTTCGATCAGAAGAAGTAGCGACCGCCGAGCCCAAGTCCCAGGTAGAGCTCGACCACATCGGGCACGAGCTCGACGTCCGCGGCCACGTCAGCGAAGAACTGGAGCGGCACCTTCGACAGCGTGAAGTCGAGCCCCGCGGGGACGCGCGCGCCGATGGAGGCCCCGTCGCGATTGTGGCGATCTGCAACGAATCCGCCGACACCCACGTGCCAGCCCAAGTCAAAGTCGGGATCGCTATGAAGCACGCTCGGATGCCACAAATAGACGCCATGAACCCAGAGCCGGCTGTCGCGGTCGTTGTCGTAGGTTCCGGTCCCAAGGGTGACGTCGATCGCGTGGTTCTTAGACAGATAGAACTTCCCGGTCACACCTGTCGGCTCTCCGAGAACAAGGCCGACGCCGATGTTTTTCCCGTTTCCGACCTCGACGGCGCTTGCCGTGGTTGAAGCGAGCAAACAAACGGAAGCCAAGATCAGCCTCAAGGGAACTCCAGTGGCGTAGGGTGTGTCGCAACAATAGCCGTGGCCGTGTGCGTGGGTCAAAAGCCCCGCACAGGCTATGATGGGGCGCCTTTCGCCTGAGACTCGCTAGGGAGCATTTGGGACATGGATGACGCGCAGCTTCAGCAGTTCCTCCGCATGGTTGGCTGTGATTCGTTGGTCGAGTACCTCGATCCCATGGGAGAGACGGTTCAGCAGGCCCTCGAGCGCCGCCTGAAGTGGGCGGAGCGCGCGGCCGATGATCCGCGCAAGAAGGAAGAGGCGAGCTTCCTGATCGACAACCGCTTCGACCTGTTGCTGGCCGCCGCGGATGCTGACAACAACTGGGACGAACCCGAGGACGACTGGGCTGTCACCGACGACGACGCCCGCAGTGGCGCCCCGAGCAACTACGGCTGGTCGACCGGAAACGTCACCCACTTCGATGGCGCCGAAGGCCTCGAAGCCCCCGATGCGCCGGTGCTCGACGGCCACGGAGCCGGTGCGAACATCACCCTCGAAGACGACCTGACCCCCATCGGTGCGCCCTCGCGCGACATTGGGGCGACCCCGGCACCCGCAGAAGTCCCCTCGGAGGGACGCGTGGGGATCTCGGCAGTCCGCCGCGCCCCGAAGGTTCCCAAGGAGCCGAAGCCGGTCGAGATTCTTCCGCCGAGCATGGGTGGCGTCGACTCGCTCCCCGAGCCGGAGCAGCCGCCACCGCCACAGGTGGCGCTCCCGACCCGCGCCGAGCTCATGGCCGGAAACTCCACAGACTCCGGTGGCGGTGGCCGCACGATCGGACTCCTGCTGCTTGGACTGCTGATCATCGGCGGTGTCGGTGCGGGCGTGGCCTACCAGCAGGGCTTCATCTTCCCCGAATACGAGACCGGCTACGTCGACTCCGGTGCCGTCGCAGAAGAGCCCGTCGCCGAGCCCGTTCCTGAGGAACCCGCGCCCGAGGAGCCTGCACCCGAGGAGCCCGCTCCGACTGACGTCGATCCCGAGGAGCCCGCGCCCGAGGAGCCCGCTCCCGAAGAGCCTGCCCCCGAGCCCGCGCCCGTCGCACCGGC